>JANOQX010000061.1:0-43625 GCA_031415035.1 Cyanobacteria bacterium VAR_4_metabat_243 | reverse complement strand
CGCCTGCCAGCCGCCCCGGATTCAAATCCGAGGCTCATAGCGCAAGTCCGTTGAAACGGACTGAACTCAAAAGGCTGGATGCTTCAACCCGTTTTAACGGGTTTGCGCTATGAGCCTTGAAATTTATTTCATGGCGGGGTCCGGGAAAAACGATCAATACCGAATTTGCAGCGGCGGAATTGTTGAATTTGGAATTGCTGATTCAACCGGGCAGTAATTCCAAATTCCGATCGATTGACTCCGCCGTTCACCCACCCCGCGCGTCAACGGCAGGGCTAGTAAGGGAACCCGGCTAAACCCGGCTCAGATTTGGTTTGAGGCCCCTTTAGGGGTCTTTCCTTTCTAGCCCAACCTTCACGCGCGGGGCGGGCAGGGCCGTAGTCGGTCTAATTCTCGACGGCAACAGCATTAAATTTGGAATGCGCGATCGCACCGTTAATTCCCCGATTCAATCCCGCACAGCGGTAGATTTGGGTTTGTCCAGGGCCAGCATTTTCAGACAATTTTCCAGTTCACCAAAGGTACAGCCATAGGCGCTAAAGGGTTCTTCGTAGCCCTTCAGTTGCAGCGACTGCGGCTGAAAAAACCGACTCAATTCCCTGTCGCCATTGAGGCATTCGTGGGTCAGGGATCCCACCATCACATCGAGCTTGGCGGCTTTGGTGGCCGATTCCAGTCGGAAGGCGGCGTTCACCGTATCGCCGAGGGCCGTATAGTCGGGCCGATCGCCGCTCCCGGTATTGCCCACCATGGCGAAGCCCGTATTCAGCCCCGCCCCGATCCGCAACGGGAAGGGCACCGGATAGCGATCGGAGAGGGCTTGGGTCATTTGGTGCAGACTTTGGATCGCCTGGAAGGCGGGCTGCATCTGGGCCGTGGCCGTCGCTTCCGGGGTGCCATGAATCCACACCGCCATCACTGCATCGCCGATATATTTATCGACCCAGCTACCGTTCTGGCGAATAATCTCCCCCGCCTCCCGAAACCAACTGCCAATCATCTCCGACAAAATCTCTTCATCCAGTTGGCGGGTCAGTACCGTGTAGTCGCGAATGTCCACCACCAGCACCGAGATCAACCGCCGCACATGCAGCGCCGCCGTGGCCGTCAGCTCACGGGCCTGCCGCCCCGCCGGGTCAACGATCGGTAAGCGGGGCGAATGATACACCAGCTCGGTTTGGCCAAAGGTCAACCGATCGCCGCTTTTGATGATCACCGGAATGCCGACACGGCGACCATTGAGGAAGGATCCATTGCGGCTACCCAGGTCAATCAGATACATCTCACCGTTATCCATCAACTGGAGCATCGCATGATTGCGCGAAATCCACCGATCGGTGATCACAAAATCACTATCTTCACTGCGGCCCACCATCCAGCAATTGCCATGGTCAAGCGGCCAGCGACGACTACCGCTAGGGGTTTGGAGCAAGAGGTGGGGAGCGGATTGCGACACAACCACAAAAATATACCAATCAACGAAAGTATTCGGGGGGATAGGTCTATTTTACGAACGCGGATGACCCAAATCGGGAAAGTCCTAAAACTTGATACTCGATTCGCCCCGCCCTCACAAACTCACGGCCCCCATCCGAGCCACCGATTATGAGAACGTCGCCGCCACCCAAAACAGCCCATCGACCAAAATCGTACTCAGCACCGCCCCGCTAAAGGCCATCGACGGCAACGATCGGCGCGTCAGCCCCCACAGCCCAAAGAACAGCAGCGAGGTCAGCAAAATCGCCGTCCAAGCCATGCCCCAGGGCATATACATCTTGGCTAAGGCGAGGTCAAAAATCGGCCCAGCGGCGCTGGGCGGAGCCAGCATCAGCTGCTTCCAGGCGGGAATCAAATCGACAATGTAAAAATAGATGTCCGTGATCGCCGTGCCTAGCAAGGATCCGAGATAAAACCAATTCCCCACCTTGGCCCAGCCGCGCCGCAGTCCCACCAAGGCGATCGGCAACAGCAGCGACTCGATCACCAAATGCCATTCCGGCTGCCACCGCAGCCAACCCCAAAAAATCGACCCACAAAACCACGTCCAGGTAAAGCCCACCAACAAATCGCCCCAAACCTGGGTCGATCGACGCCGACACAGCGCCACACTCAGCCCGGCCCAGACCAGCGACAGCAGCAAGCTCACCCAAGGCCAGTAGCGCACCAACGGCGCTTCAAAGAACACGGGCACCGCCACCAAGAACGCCCCCGCCGCAAACACCATGGCCAAACTCGGACGGGCCACATCGGGCACGATCGACAGGCGCAGTCGCGGCGATGGCACCACCGTCAGGGTAAGGTTGCTCGGCGACAACGTACCAGTCAGCGGCGTTCCGGTCAGGGCGTCTGGAACCGCATACAGATTAGTGGGAGTGGGTGACTGGGACAGCAACGGTAGGTAACGGTATATGAGTAAAAGAAATGTTACTTAACAGAATAACACATTAGTTTTGGGCAATCAACCGTATCGGGCCGTACATCCTCTGGCATGATTCTGACGACGCCTATCTATCTCAATCAAAATCGACCGTTATGTCATTACCCTCGATGATCAGCCTGACGGCCTTCCCCTTAGCGCAAGCGGCCACCACCACCGAACCGAATACGATCGTCGCGATGTTCCAGGGACTGATCCTGGGAATCGTCCAGGGCGTGACCGAATTTTTACCGATTAGCAGCACGGCGCATTTGATTATCTTCCGCGACGTGCTCGGTTGGAAAGCCACCTGGAGCAAAGAAGCGATCGATGGAATTCAGTTTGGCAGTGTGGTGGCGGTGGTGATGTACTTCTGGCAGGACTTGCAGAAGATTTTCAGCGGCACGATCGCGGCTTGGCAAGCCAAAGACTGGCAGCGGGAAGAATGGAAGATTTTCCTCGGCATCACGATCGGCTGCTTGCCTGCCTTAGCCGGAGGTTTAGTGCTCAAAAAAGTGCTGAAGCTCGAACTCGAAAGTCCCGTGATCATCGGCGTCATGTCACTGGTGATGGCGATCCTGCTCGGTTTGGCGGAAACGTATGGTCAGCGCGAACGGGGCTTTGAGCAGGTGGAGGTCAAGGATGGAATTTTGGTGGGGTTGGGCCAGATGATTGCGCTGATACCGGGGGCTTCCCGATCGGGTTCGACCCTCACAATGGGATTATTCCTGGGATTAACGCGGGAGACGGCGGCGCGGTTCTCCTTTCTACTAGGGCTGCCGACCTTGGCGATCGCCACTCTGGTTCAGGCGAAAGATGTGCTGAAGTTGCAGGGAATGGCGTTGCCATTGCTCGTGGGGATGATTTCCACCTTTATCTTTTCGTACTTGTCGATCGCTTGGTTGCTGAAATTCCTCCAAAGGCAAAGTAACTGGGTGTTTGTTTGGTATCGGCTGGCCTTTGGGACAATGTTGTTGGCAGCGGCATTCGGTGGACTCTTCCGGGCCTAGCCAAGGCAACCACAATCTCCTCGCCCAAAACCGCGAAATCCGTAGCGGGAAATGCTAGTCTCTAATAACCGCTGTGTTAATAAGAGTCCGCTCGATCGGAGTGGGAGGAATACATCTATGAAGCGCTTGTTTCGCTGGCTATCCGCCCTGAGCTTAATGATTGGTTGTTGGGGTTGGTTTGGTACCCCCACGGCAATGGCCGCTCCCGGCCTGCAATTGACTAATGTGATCCATGCCCCAATGGTGTTGGCCAATGCGGTCAAAGGAGATTTGCGTAACAAAGTCTCCGATAAGATGTCCACGTCCTACGGCAAGAAGTTGGACTTGAACAACACGAACATGAACTCGTTTCGGGATATTCAAGGGATGTACCCGACCCTGGCGACCTTGATCATCAAGAACGCACCCTACGATTCGGTCGATGACGTGCTGAATATCGCCGGATTAAATGAAAAGCAACTTGAAACCCTCCGTATCAATCTCGATAAGTTCACCGTCACCGAAGTCGAAGAAGCTTTGGTCGAAGGCAACGATCGGATTAACAACGGGGTTTATCGCTAGATCCCGGGCGATCGTTCAGTTTTAACCACCGGACATGGGTTGGTTATTTTAGAGCTTGCTCTCTACTCCGGATTGGTGTGGAGAGCATTTTTGTTTAATGGGTCGGATCACATTTTGCCAGTCGGTATGCGGCGAAGGTGTCGATCCCCCCTAGCCCCCCTTCAAAAGGGGGGAACCGGATTCAAAGTCCCCCTTTTTAAGGGGGATTTAGGGGGATCATGACGTTTGCAACAAACCAGCCCCAGGGTGTAGGTTGGGTGGAACAGCGTGTAACCCAACACTCACAGATGTTACGTCCAATTGAGGCGCAGTGAACTTTGATGCCAAGCGAAATGCCAACGGATGCATTTGACGTAATCGTCGTCGGGGCGGGAGCCGCCGGACTCTACACCGCGCTCTGTCTGCCGTCGCACCTGCGCGTCGCCCTGATCACCAAAAATACCCTCTCCCTCTCCGCCAGTGATTGGGCGCAAGGCGGAATTGCGGCGGTGGTTGACCCAGCGGATTCTACCGAATTGCACATCGCCGATACGCTCCAAGCCGGAGCCGATCTATGTGACTACGGCGCAGTCAAATTCCTGATCGAAAACGCCGCCGACTGCATCGCCAATCTCGTGGACATGGGCGTGGCCTTCGATCGGCACAAAGGCGATCTCGCCATGACCCTGGAAGCGGCCCATTCCCGCCGCCGCGTACTGCACGCCGCCGACACCACCGGACGGGCCGTGGTGACGACGCTCGTTGAACAAGTATTGGCGCGGAAAAATATTCAAGTCCTCGCCCCCGCTTTGGTTTTAGACCTCTGGACGGAAAACCAACAATGCCACGGCGTCTGCCTCGCCTACGAAAACCAAATCTTCTGGCAACCCGCGAAGGCCGTGATTCTCGCCACGGGCGGCGGCGGACAAGTTTTTGCGCAAACCACCAATCCGGTGATCAGCACGGGGGATGGCGTCGCGATCGCCCATCGGGCCGGAGCGATCCTGCGCGATCTGGAATTTGTCCAATTCCACCCCACCGCCTTGACCCATCCGGGGGCACCACGTTTCCTGATCAGCGAAGCCGTGCGGGGCGAAGGGGCACATCTAGTCGATCGGGCGGGCCATCGGTTTGCCTTCGACTACGACCCAGCGGGCGAATTGGCTCCCCGCGATGTGGTCAGTCGCGCCATCTTCAGCCATTTGCAGAAAACCGAAGCCGATCCGGCGACAGCGAATGTTTGGTTAGACTTACGCCCGATCGACCCGGACAAGATCCAGTACCGCTTTCCCAACATCATTCGCGTCTGTCAAAACTGGGGGATTGACGTGTTTACCCAACCGATTCCCGTGGCTCCGGCGGCCCACTATTGGATGGGCGGCGTCGAGACGGCGGTGGACAATCGCACGGCGATCGCGGGACTCTACACGGTCGGTGAAACGGCCAGTACGGGCGTCCATGGGGCGAATCGGTTGGCCAGTAATTCGCTGTTGGAATGTCTGGTCTTCGGGGCGCAGTTTCGGTCGATCGATTTATCCGTCAGTCGGGGCGATCGGCCGATCGCCCCAACGGATCACTGGCAGGAACTGACGATCGACGCCCCCACCGTCACCTGGATCGAAGAATGCCGCAAATCCCTCCGCAAACTGGTCTGGCAAAGCGCTGGCATCGTGCGAGAACAGGCCAACCTCGACGCCGCGATCGCCCAAATCGCCACCTGGCAAGCCGAATTCCGCCAACTGCCCGCCTCAAAGTTGCTGATGGACTTTCGCCCCACAACACGGGCGAAGTTCCAGGGCGAATCGGCATTCCACAATGTGCGCGCCTGGTCGGAGCTGTACAACCTGCTCACCGTGGCCGAGTTGTTGCTCAAGAGCGCCGCGTTCCGCACCGAAAGTCGCGGCGGCCACTACCGATCGGACTACCCAGCCACCCTAGCAGCATGGCAATTTCACACCGTAATCACCGGCGATCAATGGTCAAAGGGCGCAGTCGATCGCCCGTAGGATCGGTTGTCCCGCCGGGCAACGCATCACCCGCCCACCCATCAAACCAAACCCCCAACACAAAAAAACCTGCCTCGCAGCAGGTCGTCAGTCCTATATCGAACGCTCAAACCAAACATGATGGGCCGCTGTGCGACTACTCGATCGCACTCAAAGCGGGCACCTCACTCTCATGCGGCAACCCCGGCGATGCCAACGGGGGCAGGGCCGCCACCGTCATGGCTAACTTGATACAGGGGATCTTATCCGACAGGATGGAACTCGCCATCATCCCCGTGTGAATCTCTAGATGCGCCGCTGGAATCGCTTCAAAAATCAGGCGTTGACCCGGAAAGGCCACCCGCTCAAAATACCAATTCGGGACATCAGTGATCCGCACGATCTGAATCGAACTAGTCGCGTTCACGTAGCAGCAGTGGACTCGATCACCCTGGTCGGCGCGAATCGGATCAATGATTTGTGACATATGTGATGGACGGGCAAACCCCGGAGCGAGAAGGACGAGGTTTCTACGCTAACACTGGAAAATCACAGTGGTTGTAGCTCCAAATACCGTCTAAGAAATTCATTCATTTTTCTTTACGTTTCGTTACATTGACTCGTCCCAGCGCCCACACCACCCCAGCGAAAATGCTATCGTAAAGATATATGAAAATCAGCTGAAGCACCCCATGGATCGCATCCTCTACGTTCGCCTCCCTTGCAATCCGATCTTCCCGATCGGGGTGGTCTACCTGTCTGACCATGTCCACAAGCAGTTTCCGGATGTGGCCCAGCAGATTCTCGATTTGGGCACGATTCCACCGCTCGACTACAAAGCGGCCTTGGATCGGGCGATCGATGAATTTAAGCCAACGCTGCTGGTCTATTCCTGGCGCGACATCCAGATCTACGCCCCCGTCGGCGATCGGGGCGGCAATCCGCTGCAATATTCCTTCGAGTTTTTCTACGCCAAAAATCCGCTGCTGAAACTCCGGGGCGCACTGGGCGGAGCCAGAATGCTGGCGAGCTATTACAAAGAACTCTGGCGCAATGAGAGCCTGATCAAACGCGGCCTCGCCCGTGCCCGCCGCTACGCCCCCGCTGTCAAAATCGTCGTCGGCGGTGGCGCAGTCAGCGTGTTCTACGAACAGCTCCAGAAGACCCTGCCCAAGGGCACGATCGTCTCGATCGGCGAAGGCGAAATCCTGCTCGAAAAGGTGATCCGAGGCGAATCCCTTGAGGCCGAACGGTGCTACATTGCGGGCGAAAAACCGCGCGATCGGCTGGTGCATGAAGCCCCCGCCCCCGTGGAAAAATCCGCCTGCAACTACGACTACATCGATGCGATCTGGCCGGACTTCGCCTACTACTTCGAGTCCGATGACTTCTACATCGGCACCCAGACCAAACGCGGCTGTCCCCACAACTGCTGCTACTGCGTCTATACGGTGATCGAAGGCAAACAAGTCCGGATCAACCCCGCCGATGAAGTCGTCGCCGAAATGCGCCAACTCTACGATCGGGGCATCCGCAATTTCTGGTTCACCGACGCCCAGTTCATCCCGGCTCGCCGCTACATCGAAGACGCCAAAGAACTCCTGCGCAAAATCATTGCCAACGGCATGACCGACATCCATTGGGCCGCCTACATCCGGGCCGACAACATGGACGAAGAACTGGCCGATCTGATGGTGCAGACGGGGATGAACTACTTCGAAATCGGCATCACCAGCGGCTCCCAAGAACTCGTCCGCAAAATGCGCATGGGCTACAACCTGAAAACCGTGTTGCAAAACTGCCGCGACTTGCGGGCCGCCGGATTCAACGCCCATGTATCGGTGAATTACTCCTTCAACGTGATCGACGAAACCGAAGCCACCATTCGCCAGACGATCGCCTACCACCGCGAACTCGAAGCGATCTTTGGGGCAGACAAAGTCGAACCCGCGATCTTCTTCATCGGCCTCCAACCCCACACCCTCCTGGAAGCCTACGCCTTTGACCACAACATTGTCAGCAAAGGCTACAACCCCCTGATCCAAACACCACTGAATGGCCGCAAATTGCTGTGGAACCCGGAACCGTTTGGGGCGTTCTTTGGCGAGGTGTGTTTGCAGGCGTTCCGACAAAATCCCACGGACTTTGGCCGCGAAGTGATGCGGATTCTGGAGCAGCGCTTAGGCAAAGCGCCGCTCGCCGAAGCCCTCACCGCACCCTTGGAAGGGCGTCAACCCGTCGGGGCGCGGTAAGTGAGCTACTTTTTGTAAGTGGTCTCGATCGGGATCCGCAGCACGAGGGCACCCACCTTCTGATCAGGCTTGTAACCCACATGACACAGCACACAAGCGGGACTCATGCCGTTATTCAGCGGTGTGGACTTGCGGTAGTACCACTGACCATCGACCTTTTCGACCGAATCGATCCCCTTGGCCGTAGTCAGCGCCTCAGCGTTCGCCTTGACTTCAAAGGGATCGCTGGGTTTGTCGGTGGCGCGAATCCGATCGATGTTGCCGATTAGCCGCATATCACGGTTAGCATCATTGAAAATCAGCGAGATCGATTGGTTGCCTTCATGCACGTTCTGCGGCGTCGTTTCCTTAAATTCCTGGAGCAACGCGGCTAATACCGTTTGGAACATCAGGTCGTAGGTGCGTTTGGCAAAGGCCACTTGCTCGGTAGTGGGTGGCTTGCTGGCATGGCGTTTGGGCGTAGCATAGGTGTTGGTGATGGCCATTAGACTCAACCCGATGACCAGCACCGTGGCAATCAATCCACGGATGGCGAGCTTCTTCAGACGCATAGATTCAGACTCCTTGATATTAGTTCTCGCCCACGCACGATCGCGCACACCAAGATTCTGGGGAAAGTATCTTGACGATCGGGTGTGGGACGGATCGGTAATCCGCCTAGGAATTTTATCAAGACGGTGAGGGAATATTCAACCGTATGTCAGGGTTTGCCACAATGCATCGAGTTCAGCCCGCACGGCCCAAGGATTCCGCCCGAAAACCGGCGCGGCTAGAACGGCTTCATAGGGATTACGACCTTGTTGTTTGACGGTGGCGATCGCGTCACTCACCGCATACCCCCGACCCACAATCAACCAAGCCACCAACACCTGCCCCGTCCGCCCAATGCCACCGCCGCAATGCACCACGACTGGTTCTTGGGCTTGGTCAGCGGCTTGGAGAAACGGCAGAATCACATTTTGCAACAACGCCCGATCGACCACCCGAAAATCGTCGATCGGGGCGACACAAAACCGATCTGACCCAAAGGTTTGACCATACATTTCACTGGACGATCGCGGCACCAAACAACAGACGCGTTGAATGCCTTGCGCCTGCATAAACCTCAGCCAATCCTGTGGCTGGGCACCCGGCCCGGAAGAGCCAAAGACGATCAACTCCTCCGGTGCCGCTGGGCCAAATCGATACAGGCGTTTTCGCATCGGTGATTTTCCATTCGCTTATAATCACAATAGACCGTTTGAGGAATCCACCAATGACGCTACAAGACCTGGAACAGCAGGTGATGGAACTGCCAATTGCCGATCGACGACACCTCGTCGAATCGCTTTTAGCATCAATCCAGCAGGAAACCCAAGTCGGCCACCGAACCGCTTCAGCCGTCCCGATCGAGCGACCACTGCACCCTTGGACCCAAAGTCTCATCGGTGTGATCAAAGACGATGGCAAGGATGAAACAGAAACTTACATTGACTATCTTGAGGAGAAGTACCGTTGAAATCTGTGCTCTTCGATAGCGATGTCTTGTTGGATGTTCTTGCCCAACGTCAGCCTTTTGTGGCAGATTCGAGCGCGGCGCTAGATCGGGCGACCGCCGCCGATATTCAGGGATTCGTTGCGGGTCATGCCGTTACTAATATTTTCTACATTCTGCGCCAACGGGTTGGCAGCACCGCTGCACGATCGCTCATTGCCCAACTCCTCCAACAACTGGAAGTGGCCAGCGTTACGGGCGCAGTGATTGACGCAGCCTTGAGCAATCCCATGACTGACTTTGAAGATGCAGTCGCCAGCGAAGCCGCAAAAGCGATCGGTATTGAGTTGATCGTGACACGCAACATCAACGACTTCCGGCATTCTGCCGTTCCAGCCGTCCTCCCAGCCGGTTTTGTCAGGATGTGATGAGTTGACTTTCTACTGACCCATGCGGATGCAACTCAATTAGCTGGAAAATCACATCTCGGAGATGCTTTTGGCAATTTTCGCAGCTAGCGCAATGATCGAGGCATTGGCTACAGCCAGGGCAGTAGCGCAGAGCGCCACGAATTTGTGGATCGCACGGTGGTTCAACCGTTTGGGGCGGAGGGTTCTCACCGTATCGCGATCGTAAAATTCCCGCTACCGATACCGAAAGCTCCATTTGACCTTCCAAGCACCAAAGGTTGCCCCCAACTTCTGATAGCGGCTTGCCGCACTTCGGACAATACATCAATCGCGCCTTACCCTCAAGCTCCACCCGGAGCCAACCCAAACGTCCGGCGCATCATTCTCACCGCCCCGATCGCCCCATCCAACGCCGTCAGCGTCACCCCATTAAACCCCTCTTTCTGCGCCGCCACCAACACCAACACCAACTCCGACCAAGCGGCATACAATCCCGGCGGTTGCGTTGCCACCGGGCCGATCGCGGTGATCGCCGCCGCCGTCACGGCAATCTGTTCGCAAACTGAATCAAACATCGCGGGTTCCCGATCGTCCGCCAGCAGAGTCTTCAGCGTCGCCGTCGCCGTTACCAAATCCGTGATTTGGGCCGAAATTTGGTCAGTTTGAGTCATGGATTGAGTGCGGGTCAAATTGGGTTAATTCTCCGACGATGATAAACGCGATCGCGATTTCTGCCAAGTCCAAGCCTGGGTAAAGCTGATCGCCAACGCCGCCATCACCACAATCCCCACTGGCCCAGCCAACGGATTGCGCTCCCAGCCCGTAATCCACACGGGCACCCTGCCCGTATAGGTAAACAACTGCCCCACAGTCAACACCCAATAGCACCAGACCAAGCCCGCATGGAGACCCGCCGCCATCCCCAGTCGATCGCCCGTCACCCGCTTCGCCATCCCCAACGCCCAACCCAGCAGCGCCAATGACACCCACTGAATCGACCCCGGCACCAGCCGCAGGCAATGCAACAGGGCATAGATCATACTCGTCACCGCCAAGGCCACATTCGGTTGATACCGCCGCGTCAGCTCATCCAGCAGCCAACCCCGAAACAAAATCTCCTCCGCCAAGCCCACCAACACCGCAATCAGAAAACCTTCGACCAACAATCCCGGAATCGGTCGCACCGGATTGAACCAGCGAATCCAACCCACGGCCCCCTGCAATTCAAACAGCAGCAACACAACCCCATAGCCAATGCCCAAACCGCCCAGCCATTCGTAAATCCAAGCCGTCGATCGACGCATCCCATACCGCCGGAGCAAATTCTCGCCATAGCCGAACCGCCCCCAGAGATACAGCATCCCCAGGAAGATCAGATACAGTACAGGCATCGTCGTCAGGGAAAGCTGGCTAGGGTCTTTGATTCGCGTTCCCACGGGGATGGCGATCGCCGCCCAGGGCAACGCCACCATCAACCCAAAACTGAGGATACGCAGGGGCACGGGCAATTGGGTCAGCCGTTGGAACAGCTTAATTGCAGAGGTTTTCACAACAAACGGCCTATGATCTATTCATCAGGTTCGATTGTACTCGTCAAGCCCTTCGACAGTAACGACTCGCAATAAAACTCCGCTGGTTCCAGGGCACAAACCGTCACTAGCCCCGTCCCATTATTGTGCGCTTCCATCATAATACTCATGGCTTGCGGCTCACTCAGACTCGGCAACACCTGAATCAGGGATTGCATCACATACTCCATCGTATTGACGGGATCATTGTGCAGCAATACCTTGTACATCGGTGCGGGCCGCCGCACCACCACTGATTGTTTTTCAATCGTTTCGACTGCCACGATCACACTTCTCCCATACGGCTAAACTTGTCAGTCCATCACGGCTGACCAACCTCTGTTATACCACTGGATCGCCGAAGCCTGGGCCTGGGCCGATCGAATACGGATGCGATCGGCCGGTGGGGCTTCTTACAATGGGTTTAATTCTCAAAAGTCAGAGTGATTAATGAACGCTGTTCCTGCCACATTGTTTGTCCCGAACCAGATTGTCTGCATTGAGTCAGGCCGGAGCTGGCTATTTGGCGAAATGGTGCAACATGTGACGGCTCGCCAGCAATGTTGGGTGAGGCCATTAGTATTGGCGATCGCCGTTGACCCACTGGCCCGCCTGGAAACAATCGGCGGCGCAGGCTGGGAATGGCATGACCTGCGCGAAGGATCGGATTTGCTATTGCCGGAGCGCTGGTGGCGCGAGGCCTTGGATGTGGAGGTAATGCCGTTGATGGCGTTGCTGTATCAAGCCGAGGACAAACCCAGTCCGATCGGGCCACCCCGCGATCAAGTCGCACGGCAGCAATTGCATCGCTTTGTGCAGCAGGTCTGTGCCGCCCCACCCGCGATCGTCAAGGCGTCGTAATTTGGTTTATGATCGGCAGGTGCGACCATTTGGGGCAACGGCGATGGCATTGGATAAGGCAGAACTGCGCGATTTATTTGTGCGGGTGATTTTTGAGGAGACGGCCCCGGAGGATTGGGTGCAGGATGTTTGGGGCTTAAGTCCGCTCATGGGCGAGAGTGCCGCGAAGCTCTGGGAAGCCTGCGAGTGGCTCCTGGAAGATTGCCCCGAGGAAACCCTGGAGAATTTTATGCAATTTCTCTATCGGCAACAATTGGACGAGCGGTAATCCCACAAAACCGCCTTCAACTAACCACAGCCCAATCGCCCCCACCCTCAAGCCGAGGACAGGCGCGATATCAACCAAATTCCAAATAAAACAGCTAAATACAGAGGCTAAGAATAGAGTCTTATCGGCAGTGAAGCGGCGGGACGACCGGACTCCACCCTGACGGGGGCGATAACAGTTTGAATGGCGGGGTGATGCTTAACGCGGATCGGCTTGGAGCGTCATCGCTTCGGCTCCTTGCAAATTCGTCGTCAACGATCGGTACTCGTTCAGATTGATCGACTGAGTCGAGTAGAGATCCTGCAACAGTTGGGTCATCTCCCAGCACACCGTGCTGTGGATGATCAATCGCCGTGCCTCCAACATCGCCTTCGAACGATTCGGATAGACCTTAGCGGATTCGAACCAACTGCCCCCACGGGACTTCGGCTCGATAATATCCCAGGTCCAGCCCACCTCGTCCTTAAAGGCCCGCAGATACCAACCGCGATACTCCCGAAACGGCGCGGCTTCCAGCCAGGAGTCAAAGAGGCTAGATTGAACGTATTCCTCACGATTTTCCATAGTCGGGATCACTAACTGTCTATATTTGTGCAGATATCGAACCAGGTGCGATGGGTAATGTTGATCACCGCAAACCAATAATTGCACAGTTTAGAATTCTCTCGGTTGTATAAAAAAGTACTTTATCCAAAGTCAATAGAGCATTTTTCTGAACCAGCGCTCAGAAGGCTGACATTGCAGTACTTGAGTCGTCTAAGCCGGATTTTCAGCCGCTGGGCAATTCGTCATTCCTTTAAATTCGCTAGAGAGAAAATGGGGATATTACGGTCATCACGATATATTCGGTCGTGATTGGCGCGAATTTATCTCGGTAGCTTATATTACCAGACTCAGTATTATCTCGTAGGGAGATATGCCTTTCGGCAGAGTTGGGGGAAATTGCTGACCCGATCGATGAAATTTTCTTGCAATTTCCCCAATGGCGATTTTTTTTCAGTCACTGTAGAGTGATATGAGTCACACCCCCGACCGATCGATGCCCCCGCAATTGAATCACCCATTATTTATCCTACGGGCGGAAACTATGCAACGCATTGCACCGATGTTGATTATTGGCACGATCACGGCTTCGTCGCTGTTCACGCTATTTGTCGGATCGCAGCTCCAGAACGGCCAATGCGCCGAGTTCTCCCTGCCGCTGAATATCCAGTTCGCGTTGGGCAAGACCTGTCAGGCCAGTCGTTCGATCAGCAGCCGTTAATCCGCTGATCGCTGGGCGTCGCGGTATTTCCAGACCAGACCGGACAGGATGTTGGTCAGGCTATGGGCGACGATCGGCACGAGTAGATTCCCGCTCCAGACGGCACTCCAAGCCAATACACCGCCGATCGCCGTGGCCCACACCAAGTAGGGCCATTGTTTCCAGCCGCTCAGGTGCAGGGCACCGAAGCAGAGGCTGGAAATCGCGATGCCTTCCCAGTCACGGCCAAAGGCGGGCAGCATCACCCCCCGAAATAGCAGTTCTTCACTCAACCCCGGCAACAACCCCAGCCAAATCAAATCCGGCAGGAACAGGGGTTTGACCACCATTTGCACGTAGTAGTCAGCGCTGACCCGGTATTGGGGCCACAGTTGGTAGACCAGGGCACTGGCACTGGCAATCACCAGGGCAAACACCAGGCCCCAGCCGATCGCCCCCCACTCCAGACGGCAGGGAAACAGGACGATCGGGCCAAAAAACATCCAAACGCGAGTGACGATCAGCAAGACGATCGCCGTGACGGCCATCACGATCAGAATTTGGCCCCGGCTCATTTCCGGGAGGTCAGGCAGTTCGGGGGGATTCGCAGTCATGGTGATGATTTTCGGAGAGTTGGAAGGGCGTTAGTTGGCCAGGGGTTGGATGGGGCGGATGTCCGCTTGCAGGGCGACGATCGGCAGGCCCGCGCGATCGGCAACCAAAGCCCCGATCGCTTCGAGGTAGGATTGCACCGATACGGTTTGTAGCCCCAAATCGTGCGGATACACCTGCATCCGGGTCGAATTATCCGCGACGGTGATGATTTGGGTGCGGGTTTGGCTCAGGCTCAACACCGCACTGCCACCACAACAGCTCGCCGGAATCACCAAGGCATCCAGTGCATTGGCCCAAATCCCCTCGGTCGGTGCCAGGGTGAATTGGGGGGCGCGGCTGAGTCCGGCCAGCACACAGGGCAAGAAAGTATAGCCCAGTTCTTCCGCCGCCGATCGGGGCGAAATTTCGGGGTCGATCGGCAAGGGCGACAGGGCGGGCGCATGGGCACAGGGAATCCGAAACTGCCGCACGATCAGATGGCTGATCACCGCTTCGGCTCCCGCCAAGGGATCAACGCCCTGGCCGTGGCGATAGGCTTGGAGGGCCGCTACATCGGTGGTTTCGGGGAACCGCACCACCACGGCGATCGCTTCGGCCCCGGCTTGAATCAAGCGGGCCGCCGCCCGCAGCAAACTCGCCGGATTACCGATCGTCCCCCAGGTCGCCCCGGAGTCCGCCGTCCGCAGCTCCACCTGCAAAGCCTCATCCGTCATGACGTAGTCGGTCAAGTCCAGCCCCAGGGTGGCCCGCGCCGCATCCGCCACCTGCAAATGCCGCTGTCGCAGCTCCGGCTCAATCCCCCGATCGAGCAGTAGCCCAATCCGATTGCGCCGCACGGGCTGCAAGCCCCAAGTCCCCGCCGCAAATTGATCAATCCCGAAGCCTTCGACGTACAGCACATTCGGCAGATTCCAATACAGCGCCGCGCCATTCATCACATTGGGATGGGTAATCACCCGATCGGCGACTTGGGCGATCGCCCGCACCACAGGCAAGGCATCCCCGGCAAAACCGCCGATCGCGGCCCCAACCCCCGTCGGCACAATCACACCAACGGTATAGGGTGTCGTCATTTCCACGGGTTAAGCCACTTCGTCACAGGTGACGATCGCCTCGATATAGAGCAAGCCCGCTGCCACTTTGGTAATCGACCAACGCAGCGGTTCGCCTTGCGCTTGGAGGGCGGCAATCACCGCCGCCTGCGTATGATTCACCGAAGTTGGTACCGGAATCGTCGTCGTCACAAATTGAGTTGACATAGGGAAATATGATGCCGGGGGTCGCCGCAACGCGGCTACTTTTGATACTGACCAAACTGCAATTCGTAAACGGCATCTTCTTGATCGGTTTCGACTTTACAGTTGCTGCGGGGATAGGAAACGCACAGCAAGCTGTAGCCTTGCTGTTTCAGTTCGGGACTGAGACCGACGCCATCTTCCTGGGAGACATCGCCCTCGAGCACCTTGGCCGCACAGGTGGTGCAGACCCCCGCCGTACAGGATGCCGGAAGGTCAAATCCCTGCTCATTCGCCACAGCGAGAATGGAACGATCGTCCGGCACCTGGATCGTGTGGGTAGTGCCGCGATGGAGGATTTCGACGGTGTAGACCTGCGCCATGTTGACTCGACCTTAAAATTGCAATTGCTCGTTGATCACTGGCTAATATTTTACGGGAAATGGGAGCGATCGCAAAAAAGGGACAGCCAATGGCTGTCCCTCCACAAATCAATCCGGTGTCATCCAATCCGCACTTCGCGCGGATTAGTTCAAGGCACTGGCACCCGCGACCACTTCCAGCAATTCCTGGGTGATCGACGCCTGACGGGCATTGTTGTAGCTCAGGGACAAGGTTTTGATCAACGAAGTGGCGTTATCGCTGGCATTGTTCATCGCCGTCATCCGCGCTGCCAATTCACTCGCCGCCGATTCCTGCAAGGCCCGCAGGACTTGGTTGGTCAAGTACAAGGGCAACAGCGCATCAAGGATTTGCAGCGGATCTTGCTCGAAGATCATGTCCTGGGGCATGGCGCTCACCGTGGATGCGACTTTTTCGCGCTCCACTTGGAAGTCGCCGCCGCGCACGATCAGCCGGAAGATTTCGTCATCCGTGGCTTCGAGTCCTTGGGGATCCAAGGGCAGCAACGTCTGCGTCACAGGCTTCGAGCTAATCAATGACACAAATTTCGTGTAAATCAATTCCACTCGATCGACAGTATCCGACAGAAACAAGGCCAACAGTTTGTCGCTCACCTTGCCCGCTTCCGCCGCCGTCGGCACCTGCTCCAAACCGATGTAAGACGCGTCCAGCTCGTAGTTCCGCCGTTGGAAATACTGCACGGCTTTGCGACCCACAACCGTGAGGCGCACTTGCTTGCCTTCGGCCTTCAGCTCTTTGATCCGCAGTTCCGCCCGCTTGATCACGCTGGCATTGTAGCCACCGCACAAACCCCGATCGCCGGAGATGATCAGCAAGCCCACGGTCTTCACATCGCGCTGACGCAGCAACGGCAGATTCGCCTCTTCAAACTTGAGGCGGGCCTGCAAACCATGCAGCACCTGCACTAAACGATCGGCAAAGGGCCGCGCCGCCGTCACTTGCGCCTGTGCTCGCCGCACCTTCGCCGCTGCCACGAGGCGCATGGCTTCGGTAATTTTCTTGGTATTTTTGACCGACTGAATCCGATCGCGAATTGCTTTTAAGTTAGGCATAAGGTTCTCCAATTTTGGATCCCAAACCCGACAACTCGGTAGGGGCACGCATTCCGCGCCCGCCACCAACATTGCCGCAGTCCAAAATCACGATTTACGCGGTAAACGTCTTCTTGAATTCCACGATGCCTTCCTTCAATGCCGCTTCCGCCGCATCATCCAGCAACTTCTTCTCCTGCACCGTCGAAACGTAGGCAGGCTTGCTGTTCTTCAGGTACTCACGCAGACCAATCAAGAACGCTACGACTTTCTCCACGGGGATGTCGTCGAGGTAGCCGTTAATTCCGGCGTAGATCACCGCGACTTGCTCATTCAAGAGTAATGGGCTGAACTGGGCTTGCTTCAAGATCTCGCGCAAACGCTGACCCCGCGCCAACTGGTTCTGCGTCGTCGCATCCAAGTCGGAGGCAAACTGCGCGAATGCTTCCAATTCCGCAAACTGGGCCAATTCCAGCTTCACCTTACCCGCGACCTTCTTCATCGCCTTGGTCTGAGCCGCCGAACCCACACGGGAGACGGAGATCCCCGCGTTCACTGCCGGACGCAAGCCGGAGTTGAACAGGTCGGTGGACAGGAATATCTGACCATCGGTAATCGAAATCACGTTGGTCGGAATGTAGGCCGAAACGTCACCCGCTTGGGTTTCGACGATCGGCAGGGCAGTCATACTACCGCCACCCAGCGCATCGCTGAGTTTGGCCGCACGTTCGAGCAAACGGCTGTGGAGATAGAACACGTCGCCAGGATAGGCTTCCCGACCGGGCGGACGACGCAGCAAGAGCGACATTTGACGGTAAGCCTGGGCTTGCTTGGACAAGTCATCGTAGATCACCAAGGTCGCTTTGCCTTTGTACATGAAGTACTCCGCCAAGGCGGCACCCGTGTAAGGCGCGAGGAATTGCAAGGAAGCAGGGTCGTTGGCGTTAGCGGCCACAACGATCGTGTATTCCATTGCGCCGCGATCTTGCAGCGCCTGCACCACGTTGGCCACGGTGGAAGCCTTCTGGCCCACGGCGACGTAGACGCAAACCACGTCTTCGCCCTTCTGGTTCAAAATCGTGTCGATCGCCACGGCGGTCTTACCCGTCTGACGGTCACCAATGATCAATTCGCGCTGACCCCGACCGATCGGAATCATTGAGTCAATGGCGGTAATCCCGGTCTGCATCGGCTCGCACACGGACTTCCGGGCGATGATGCCAGGAGCCATGGATTCGATCAAGCGGGTTTCGGTGCAAGCGATATCGCCTTTACCATCGATCGGGCGAGCCAACGAATCGACCACCCGGCCAATCATCGCGTCGCCGACGGGAATCTGCGCGATTTTGCCCGTGGCGGTCACGGTGGAACCTTCAGAGATGCTGCGGCCATCGCTCATCAACACCGCACCGACATTATCTTCTTCCAAGTTGAAGGCAATCCCCACGGAGCCGTCTTCAAACTGCAACAGCTCACCAGCCATGCATTTGTCGAGTCCGTAAATCCGGGAAATGCCGTCACCGACTTGCAGCACGCTACCAACGTTGGCAACCTTGGCGTCTTGGTTGTAGCCTTCGATCTGCTGTCGAATGATGCTACTAATTTCGTCTGGTCGAATTGCTACCATGAGTGTCTCGCTCTAATCGATGGATATTGTGCGGTCGAAAACTGGTTGAGAAATTTGGGGTGGGAAACCGGGGGCAGGCATCGGGGCGTTAGCTCAACCCGGCTAACCGAAGGGCAATCTGGCGCAGTTGGCCCTTCAAGCTGGCGTCAATCACCTGCGATCCGGCCTTAATCACCACACCGCCAATCAAGTCGGGGTTCAGCGTCGATTCGATCTCGACCTCAGCGGCACCCGTAACGGCTTGCACACGCTGCTTGATCTGATCGCGCTGGGCGTCATTCAGTTCAACGGCGGAGGTGACTTCCGCCAGCACGATGCCTTTGAGCTTCCGCATCAAGACACGGTATTGCTGACAAACGCCGCCGAGGAACATAATCCGGCCCCGATCGACCAGCAACATCAAGAAGTTCTCCATGAACGGCTGCACTTTGCCGCCGAAGACCTGCTTGAGCACCGACTTCTTCGCATCGTGGCTCGCCATGGGGCTTTCGAGAAACTGCTGCAAATCGTCGGACGAATTCAGCGTCTCCCAAATCAACCCCACATCGTCACCAAACGCTTCCACGAGGTTGTTCGACTGCCCCAAGGTGAGCAATGCTTGGGCGTAGGGGTCAAGGATCTTCATGCCCAGACCAGTATTACCTTTCATCTTAATTGCCTCCCAGCATCGAGATACTACGATCGATCAATCGCTGCTGGGCATCGGCATTCAAGCGTCCGGGTAATTCGCTGCCCGCCTGCTGCATGGCCAATTCCGCAATGCGCTGACGCAGTTGCGCCATCACCTTCGCTTCCTCCGCACCCATGTCCGCCGCCGCTGCCGCTTTCATGTTTGCCACATCCGCTTTGCCCTTGGCCAAAATCGTTTCCCGCGCCTTCACCGCATCGGCTTGTGCTTTCTGCACAATCCCAGCGGCTTCCGCCTGGGCAGACTTCAGTTTGGCTTGCTCGGCGGCAAGCGCTTTCGCGGTTTCCGCTTGTTTGCGTTCGGCTTCCGACAAAGCGGTTGTGATCGCCGTTGCGCGTTCGGACAACGTCTTGGTCAAAGCCCCTTTGAGGAAATAAACCACTACGCCGATCACGATCGCCAGGTTAATGATGTTGGTCTCGAACAAATTCAAGTTCAGACCAAACCCCTTCCCTTCTTCTACCATCGCCGCCCCAAGAGCTGCTCTAAGAACCGTGGCTCCCGTGGCGAGTTGAAAAACAATATCCATGACACTCAACCAACAACTGCGCCGTCTTACTGAAATATGGGCATCGAAATTTGGATTGGTTAATGTGATTGGGGACTGGCCCTAAACACCGACCAATATTTTATTTAAAATCTCACGGCTCAAAGCGCCGACCTGGGTTTCCAGCGTCGCCATGGCGGCAGATTTCTGCTGATCGAGTTCTTGCTGGGCCTGTTCGCGCTGGGCCACGGCCTCAGCTTGAGCGGCGGCAACTTCCTCGTCCGCAATCTTTTGGGCTTCGGCCTTGGCCTGATCAAGCACCGCTTGATACTGGCGGCGGCTATCGCCTAACTCTTTCTCGTATTGCGCCGTGATGGCATTGATCTGCGCCAGGCCATCCTTCGCTCCCACTTGGGAAGTCCGGATCACATCCGCGCGATCTTCCAACACTTTGGTCAACGGCTTAAAGAATACCGCATTCAGCAATACGACCAAAAGCATAAATTGAGCCGCCATCAGCGGCAGGGTCGCATCGAAGTCAAACATGATTCGTCAGGGGATAGATAATATTGTTAAAAATCCAATGATCAGGCCATGGCATAACCATGGCCCAACCCAAAACTGACGCTTATTTGACGAAGGGGTTGGCGAACAGCAACACCAACGCGATCACCAGACCATAGATGGTCAAGGATTCCATGAACGCGAGGGTCAACAGCAACGTACCGCGAATCTTGCCTTCAGCTTCAGGCTGACGGGCGATCCCTTCAACGGCGCTACCAGACGCATTACCTTGACCAATACCAGGGCCAATTGCAGCCAGACCAATCGCCAAAGCAGCAGCTAAAACAGAAGCGGATTGAACATCCATTGTGAAACCTTACCTTTTACGTGGACGAAAAAAACGAATCAAACTCAGCAGTCAAACCCATGCATCGCCGATCGCACCTGACTCGGCAGTCAATCGATCGGGCGACCATTCCCAAATCACCGCAGCAATCCCGTCAAACCCCGCCTAAGCGTGTTCTTCGTGATCGTCACCATGACCCGCAATGGCTTCATGAATATAGGCACCCGCCAACGTTGCAAACACCAAAGCCTGAATCGCACTGGTAAATAATCCCAGCAACATCACGGGCAGTGGCACAATCAACGGCACCAGAAGCACCAACACACCCACCACCAATTCATCCGCCAAAATGTTGCCAAAAAGTCGGAAACTGAGGGAAAGGGGCTTGGTAAAGTCTTCTAGAATTGCGATCGGCAGGAGGATCGGTGTCGGCTCGATATACTTCGCAAAGTAACCAAGGCCGCGCTTCTTGAATCCCGCATAAAAATACGCGATGGAAACCAACAGCGACAGTGCCACCGTTGTGTTGATGTCGTTGGTCGGCGCGGCGAGTTCACCCTCTGGCAGCCTGATCAGCTTCCAGGGAATCAAGGCACCGGACCAATTACAAACGAAGATGAACAGGAATAGCGTACCAATGAACGGTACCCAAGGCCGATAGTCCTTTTCACCCAGTTGGTTGCGCGCTAGTTCGCGAACAAACTCCAGCGCATATTCCATCAGGTTTTGAATCCCTTTGGGAATGCGTTGGGGGTTGCGGCTGGCGAGAAACCCCGCAATCAACAAGATCGCCATGACAAACCAAGTTGTCATGAACACCTGTCCATGCACCTTCAGACCGCCCAGATGCCAGTAGAAATGTTGACCCACTTCTAAGCTGGCCAGCGTCAATGATTTCGGTGCATCGAAGAAATTAAGCATCTCTGTTAACTCGATGAGTCAGTAGCCATTAATATTCGCAAGGTGTAAATAAGAAGCGTTGCTTTAAACGTGAGGAATCCGAGAAACACTGGCAGCACATGCAGCTGTTTAAGTTGGGTGGCGAAAATCATCACGCCCACAAAAACGGCAATATGCGATTTGCCAACGGCCGCCGATTCACTCCCAAGCTGCTCAACATTTTTCGCCAAAAGCCTTAGATAGACCGCCCCCGTCAAGCCGCCGAGCAAATAGTTCAGCGCAATATTCAGGGTATAGATAGCCCACACACAGGGAAAAGCGATCGTCGTCAATCCGAGCGTTATCCATACCAACTCCCGACGCAGTTGATAAAAGTCCGTCATCGATGCCGATGGGGATGGGGCGACTGGATCAGCGATGATCTCCTCGATGCCGTTGAGCTTATCCAAGGATTGCGAACCTCCCGAAACGACTGAGTGAAGGCTTTGCAGCAATCAACTCAAGCCACTGGTAATCATATCATGTAGGGGTAACATTACTTAACGGCCAGGAAAAAAAGCCGGGGATTTGGTTCGGCGTGGACAGCGGCCAAATTTATATCGGCGGTTTGTTCGATCGGCAGGGGGATGTGCCAGGGCGCGAATCGATCGAGGATGCGAGTGGGTCGATTTGAGGGTCTTGAAGGACTGCCGCCTGAGGGTGTCAATCCAAATCCTACCGCCGCTTGATCGGCAAGGGCGCACGACAGAACTTGCGATCGCGATCGGACAGCGGCTCCTGCCACGAAAAGGCAAAATGACTCAGCCCATCAATCTGCGGCGCAATCTGTTGCAGCCCCTGCATCTGCACTTCCAACGGCGGTCGATTGCTCACCGATTGTTGCCAAATGCCCGCCAAGACGGGCGAGATCTTCGCCCCACTGGGAGCCAGCTTGATCACCCGTTGGATTTGGTCGGTGATGCAATTGACCCGATTGCAGTTGGCGTAGGCCATCGGATGAAATTCCATGTTCTTAGGAAACCGATCCCAGGGTTGGAGCCGGGAGTCGTAGCCGTTGCCCACCACTTGGTTGGCGTCGGAGAAGAACGCCACCCCCGTCCGGATCCCCTGCTGCTGCGCCGGAGCCGCCGCCATCGTCAAAAAGTCCACGACGCCTTGGTAGGTATGGGCCACGGCAAACCGCCAGAGTTCGTCCGCCAATTGGGTTTGACGAGTCGCAGCGGGCAGTTGATGCTCGCCGATCGCGGGATTGCGGCCTTGCCAGAGGGGGGCTTGATTCGCTTCCTGGGGATAGCGTTGGTCGATGTCGGCTAGATCCTGGACGGTGATGCGTTTGTTATCCAAATAGCGCTGAATCAGATCGCGGCCCTTGTTGTTTTGCGCCCGCGAGAGCATGGCGTTCTTCGAGGCCTCGCTGTAGACCCAGAGATCGTCAATCTCCCGCATCACCGATCGCTTACCCACCAAACGCGGATAGCGAATGTAGTCAAAATACATCCCATCGGGTTTGCGCTTCATCACTTCCTGCACCATTTGCAGATAGTCGCGGCGGGCGATCGGGTTGTAGGGATCGATGAACGCCTCATTCGGATTAATCGAACCGAGTTCCGTACTGAGGCCGGGGGAATTCTCCGTCTGGATGCTGGTTTGGCCGCGTCCATTGCGAATCAGGAGCGGCTGCTTTTCGGGCCGGATCGCGTAATTATAGCCAAAATTCATCGCGAACATCCAGGCGTGAACCTTCAGCCCCCGATCGTGCCCCTTCTGAATAATCTCCGCCAGCAAGTCGCGCTGTTCTTGACCCGCGCTGTTCAGCACCGATTGCCACTGGGTCGGGTTATCGCCCTTCGGCAACAGCACCTCGCCATTGAAGAAGGTTTCGACAAAGATTTCGTTGTAGCCGCGTTCGACGATCCGATCGAGCACTTCTTCCAAGCGGCCCGGACGAGTGTCGCATTCGTACAACCGCAGCCAAATGCCCTGGGTGCGGACATTATTTTGTTTGCGGCATGCTTGGATCTGCCGCCCGTGATCAACGACCAATTCCTGGTAGCGCTTTTCGGATTTGCGACTGCCCTTTTGGATCGCTTGGCGCAGATTTTCCTTTTCGGTAATCGCCTCCAACGTCTGTTGACAATAAGGCGCAAACTGCGCCTGGGCCGCCAGTGGCAGCAAAGTCGGGGCCGTCAAACCCGCCACCACGATCGCGCTAGCCAACATCCGGCCCATTGGCCCAAGGCCGGTTGTAGACCACTGGCCGATCCACTGCGAAAACTCAAGTCTCATCACCACCACGCCATCCCATCCGAATTTAAGCGATACCAATTCCCTCAGACGCCAGGAAATCCCGATTATGTTCCAGGTTTTGGCGAGAAATTATGGCGCATTCACATTAACACGGCGATGGTTTTTGGTTCACGAGTGTTGCTGGATCGCCGCCGCGACTTGTTGCTAGATCGCCGCCGCGACTTGTTGCTGGATCGCCGCCGCGATCGCCGCTTGACGACGGGCCTGATCCTGGGTGATCCGGGGCTTGGTATTGCCCAAACCGGGGGCTTCCCAACGACCAGTCTGCGGGTTTTTGTAGGCATAGACGCGGGCTTGGAGAATCGCATCGGAACCCGTGAGGCCCTGCTGTTTCGCCTCGTGCAGCCGATCGACGAATCCCCCTTGCGCTAAGGCCGCGAGGGGCGCTTGATTCGCCAGATCGATCGCGTTGAGTTGTTCTTCGAGGCTGAGTTTGACGCCGTAGCGATCGCGCGCCTGGGTTTGGATTTGGGTGAATTGGCGGGCGAGACGGGTCAGTTGGCGGCGATCGGCTTCGGCGGGGGCGCAATTGCCACAATGTTGGTAGGAGAACGTGCCAACATTCCACACCGCATTGCCCGGATCGACGTGACCTTGATAGGCCGGGTTTTGGCCGCCATCGGGGCGGCGGGTGCCTTCGGCACTGCCGACGGCCTTCGCCACCAGGGAATCGGACTGCGCTTGGAACAGCGCCGCATCATCCCAACCCGCTTTCACGGGCAATGGCGTCCAGGCTTTATCCGTCGGGGCTTCGGGCCAGAAGGTGGTCTGCACGGTTTGGGAGACATTATCCGCCGTTTGGACGATCGTCTGCCGGAAGCCCTGGACGGTGAAGCTCAGCATGGACGGGCGGTGGGTGGATTGAACGGCGGACACACCAGCCGCCGCCAACTGCGGCAAATCCCGAGTCGCCGCAGTTGTGACAAAGCCCTCCGGCAGCGGCGTCAAACTCGACCCGATCGCGCAGATCGCCAAGATACTCAGTACCCTGACCCGGTCAGCCATGGGGTTCGTTGTCGTCGGGTTCGCGGTCGTCGGCTCCGTCGCCGCCGGACTGGCCGTGAAACATGTATCGAGAAACGTGGGGTTAGGAGAATTCATAATCACCGCTGCGGGGGTTTGAGGAGCATTTCGATTAAGGATTTGTCGGGTTCGACGATCGCCCATTTGCCGTTGGTTTGCTTGCGGAGCGTGGCAAATTGCAGCGTCGTGGCATGGCCCAGGGCGTCACCCGCCTTGACGGAGCCAAGGCGCAGTCGATTCAGCGGCGGAATATCCAGATCGAACCAAGTGCGACCCGTCAATCCACAGAGCCGAAATAAATAGGACGGCACCTCGGGACTGCTATAGAACAGACACCCTCGGGCGTCCCTTTGGGTTTCGCCTTTGAACGGCGCGTAGATCGCCTGACCTTGAACCGCGATCGAGATATCGCCCAAGCCCCCCGTTACGGTATAACCCGCCAACCGATCGCCCGGTTTGAGCTGCCAATCTTGAAACACCTGCACCTTAATTAGCGGCGGCGGCGGGGTACAAGCGGTGAATAAAGGAACACAGAGGACGAGCCAACCCGACCTAACGCACCAAGAAGTCAAATCCCGCATAGCGATCGCCCTCATAAATCACCACCAACCAGGTATCCGGCTTAAACGCCAGGGGATAGGCTTCCCGTTCCGTCGTCTCCCCCACCCGCACCGTCATATTCGGCAACTTGCAGTAAGGCTGCTGGACGATCGCCTGAATTTGCGTCCGCGAAGTCCCCTCCGACACCGTCAACAACTTCGCCAAATTGTCCCGCGACAGCGTTGCCTGCCCCTGCACCACTTTGGTACAGCGCTCCGGGGGCGACAACTGCCCGGCGATCGCCATCACCCCCGACGGCAACCGCACATCCGACTGCTCCAACACCAGCCCCACCGACACCAAACAAATCCCCCCCACCAAATAATGCCTCAGCGAAAACCGCCGCCGCTGCGGCGATCGTTGCGTCGTCCGCTCAAATTCCCCATGCATAGGTAAAACAATCCTCAATACACAACATCAACAATGCGCAATTCCTAAATTCGGCTGCCCAAAAACAAGCCCAACGTCACCAACAACAACCGATAAATCACATCCGATCGCGAATTCGGCACGCAGAAGGCCAGGTACGCCGCCACGATCGCCGGAATCGCCATCAGCACATTCAACGGCAACGCCAACACCGGAATCAGATAAATCAGCGCTTTGATCGCCAGTCGCAGGCCGATCGAGACCACGACCCAGACCACCACATCCACCACCTTTGCGCCTGGTGTGACGGGGACAGGGACGATCGACTGAGCAAACTGCTGCAAATTGCGCCACAGGATTTGGCGATTCCACTGCCAGCGGGAACGCGGTTTCGGCCGCTGGCCCGCCGCCGCTCCAGGCAGCTGCGCCGCCGATCGACGCACCCCACGCCGTTGGCGCGCCGGGGCCGGAGGATGACGCAACTGATCGGCCACGGCATAGGCTTGATCAATCGCGGGCGCAGCGGGGGACTGCAACTTCCGATGACTGTGCAACACCTCCAGCGCGGCATAGGCCCGAGCCGATTCTTCCAGGGTGTAGTGCGATCGCAGTTCCGGATCGCTCCAGTCGGGCAAATGCAACGGGGCCGTCCCACGGGTGGCGGCGGCTTGGATCGGCGGCGATGGGGCGGCAGCCCCCGGACGATGCAATTGCGCCAACTGGGATTGCAACTGCTCGATCGTCTGACTCAATTGTTGTACCCGTTCCAGCATCGGGTCGGCGGATGCGGCGGCGGCCCGATGGGGCACCGTCAGCGACACTTCATCGATCGGTGATGTCTGTTTCGCTTTACTGACTGTGGCCTGACTCACCGTGGCGGACGGCGTCGTGCGTTTGCGACTGGACTTCGTACTAGCGGCATCCGGCGGCACCAAACTGAGCTGTTCACCGATCGGCGCACCGCTCTCTGGATCTTGGACTTCGAGTACGACGCGGCCGCGACGCGGGCGGGCCGCCGATTCCAATGGGACAACCCGCGTTAAGGGCTTTGCTTCTCTAACCATAATAAATACCAACCTCCAAGGGGGGACACTGACTTGCCATGACGATTTGCGGGGATTGAAACTGGGTTTAGTACGACTGTATTAGTTCAATCGTACTATAGCAGGTAGAAAATCAATTTGTCACGCGATCGGAGGATTTTTTTTCGTGGAGCATCCGTACGATTACGAGTCACGCACTCCGCCAAATTGCGTAAACCCCGCTGAAACACGCAGTGCGGTAAGCCTCGACACAATCGTTTACAAAATCCCTTGTTACAGTGGGAATCAAATCCCAGCAACTCATGGAGGCAATCGTTATGGCCTTAGTCAAACGAATTGAAGTGCGATCGTTGGATTCGTTTAAGGGCGGCATGGCGGAATTCTTCACCCCCCAGATCAGCCACGAAACGATGTTGGTGCAGATTCCCGCTGGGGCGCAGGATGACCTTTTCGTCCACCATTACCAAACCGACCAAATCCTCGTCGTTCGGGGCAGTCTCGTCTTAGTTGTCCTGCAAAACCGGGAATACCGATACATCGCCCTCACCGCCGATCGGCCCACGATCGTCCAGATTCCCCCCGGCGTCCCCCACGGTGCGATCAACCCCAACCCCGAAGCCTGCGGTGTGATCAACGCCGTCATCCGCCACGGCGCGCCCCACGCCAAAGACTACGTGCCCCTCCGCACCCAGCGCCCCTACGACCTCCACCAAGCCCGTCAGGCGTTGGCCCAAGCGCAATCCGGCAACGCCATGGCCGCATAATCCCCCGGCTATCCCAAGCCACCGGGCGATCGTATGGGAGCCGATCGTCCGGTTCCCGCCCGGCGGATCGCACAAAGGTTTATCCTAGGGAAGCCAATACACGAGTCATGCGCCATGCCCCTCACAATCCTGGTCGCGGACGATGATCTTGGAACCAGACTTTCGATCGCCGATTATCTCGAACTCCACGGCTTTGCCGCGATCGCCGTCGAAAATGGGCGGGAAGCCCTGGCCATGGTCGAAACCCATCGTCCGCATCTGATCGTCACCGACATTGCCATGCCCCAGATGGACGGCCACACCTTTATTCGCCAAATCCGCAGTCAGCCTGCCCTGCGCCTACTGCCCGTGGTCTTCCTCACCGCCCGCGACGAAACCGCCGATCGGATCATCGGCTACCAGCTCGGCTGCGACGCCTATTTAGCCAAACCCTTTGAATTGCCCGAACTCTTGGCCGTGATTCGCAATCTGCTCGATCGGGCACAGAACGTCGCCCTGGAGATGCAATTCTCCCGCACCCCCTACGACTCCCCAGCCCCCAAAGCCACGCCCAAAGTCCCTACCCTCGACACCCCCGAACTGAGCCAACGCGAACTCGAAGTCTTAAGTCTCCTCAGTACCGGCGGCTCCAATAGCCAAATCGGCAAAGAACTCCACCTCAGCCCCCGCACGATCGAAAAACACGTCAGCAGTCTCTTCCGCAAAACCGACGTGCATAATCGATCGGAATTAGTCCGTTACGCGATCGAGCACAATCTGGTGCAATAGCCTCGATCAGCTCATCGACCAGGATTACCCGATTAGGCTGCCACCAAAGGCTTTTGGATATCCAGTAGTCGGTGGAGAATTGTCTTGTCCTGGGCATAGATATGCCAGGATGAGCTATCCAATAATTCGACTAAAAGTTGGTAATCAGACTGTTTGAGTCGATCGTATTCCGGGATTAGGGCCTCACTCTGGTAGGCCGCTAGCGACAAATCCCATACATCGCTCACCTGACGGGCAAGGACTTGCAGTTGGGGCCAAGTCAATTGAATGCCCTGTGGATGATTGAGCACCTGCTGTTCTAGATCGACGATGCCTGCGGGCCAAATATTCGATACGTCACCAATGGCCTGGATCTCACTGATTACCCAGATCCAGGTCGATGCGGGCGCATCAAGCCGATCGAGAATATCCGCCAGCTCAAGTTCCCCAGCCCGAATTTCAATACCCATATTCATGCGCGCAGCTCCTTACGACAGTGGTGCAGCTGGCAGGCGACGGCCTGTAGTCAAATCATAACAGTGCTGATGGGGATTAGTGTGATCGCGGCGGCCATGACTGGTGAAATCAATATCACGCATGAGTTGACCATCATGACCAACTTCTCGGGCTTGGCGATAGGTTTCATCACGCCTTCGACTATAGCGATTGCCGAGTTGGGTATGGGGATAAGGCGAATCCGGAATCGGTAAAGCAGTACGTGGATCGCGCGGCAAGGGTTGATCGAACATCATCGCCTAACCCCGAATTGCCCCAGTTTCCACCAAATGATCAATCAGGCCATTACAGGCATCCACTAACAGATCAATCACAAACGTAAACCCATCGGCACCGCCGTAATACGGATCGGGCACCGATTTCAACGTGTGCTCATGGCAAAAATCACACATCAATTTCACCCGATCGCGGAATTCACCCGCGCGATCGAGACTCACAATCTGGGCAAAGTTATCCTTATCCATCGCCAGAATCAAATCAAACGCCGCCAAATCTTCCGCCTCAAATTGCCGCGCCGCACCGACTAACGGGAATCCCATGCGCTGCTGGGCCGCCGCACTCATCCGCCGATCGGGAGCCGCCCCGACATGATAGCCAGAAGTCCCCGCCGAATCACATTCCACCTGATCGCTCAGCCCGCGTTCGCGCAACAGGTGATTCATGATGTTTTCCGCCGAGGGCGATCGGCAGATATTTCCCAAACAGACAAAGAGCAATTTGTACGCCATCGTTTCCCGTTTTTCCCATAAATGCGAAAAGACGCTCGCTTTCGAACGTCTCTCCGCTAGACTACCGTCAAATTCCCGCCGATCTAGAACCCTGGCAGATTCAAACCACCCGTCAGCTCTTCCATCTTCTCTTTCATCGTCGCAGTGGATTTGCCATAGGCGTCCTTCACGGCAGCCAAGACGAGATCCGACAGCACTTCTGCGCCTTCGCCCAAAGCATCTTCCGAAATACTCACGTCGATCGGTTCTTGGTTGCCGCTCATCGTGACTTTGACTTTGCCGCCACCGGATTCACCGCTGATCCGCATTTGCTCCAGCTCTTCCTGGAGCTGCTTTGCGCCTTCCTGGACTTGCTGGGCCTTCTTAATTGCCTCAGTCAGTTCCTTCATTTTGCCGAGGCCGAAGCCAAACCCTTGTCCCTGTGCCATATTGTTTCGCCGCTTACGCTAAAGCTTGAAGATTTTTAGTCGGAATTTCGCAGTCCTATTATGCCACCGAAACCAGAATGTGACGGGGCGAATCGGATCAACTGGCCTAGGCGGCCTCGAAGTGACCCAGCATCCGCACTTCTGGCTCCAAATGCAAATCCCACTGGGACTTGACCTGGGACTGCACATGGTGGATCAGGTGGAAAATATCATTGGCCTGCGCCCCACCGCAATTCAGGATGAAGTTGGCATGGCGCAGGGCCACCTTCGCCCCGCCGATTTGATAGCCCTTGAGTCCAGCCTGCTCGATTAGCCACGCCGCCTTCTGGGGTTCGGGATTGCGGAACACACTGCCGCAGCTCGGTTTGTCGTAGGGCTGCGAACTCTTGCGCTGGTCGTACCAGTGATTCATCTGGCTTTCCACGGCGATCGGGTCAGCCCCCATTTCCAGCTTGAACGTCGCCTGGGTGACAAACTTGCCCCCCGTTTGCAGGTTGGAAGTGCGATAGCGGAACGCCAAATCCTCCGGCGTCAAAATCTGCATCGTGCCATCGGGCAACAGCACCTTGGCCGAAATCAGGGTATCGGACACGCTGCCGCCATGGGCACCCGCATTCATCACCACCGCGCCGCCGATGCTGCCCGGCACGCCCACGGCCCACTCGAAGCCCTGCCAACCCAACTGAGCGATTTGCCGCGCCAAGGGGGGGAGATAGACCCCGGCATCGACCGTCACCAAGCCCTGCTCGTAGTCAAACTGCACTTGCTTCAAGTACTTGGTCGAAACCACCAAACCGGGCAAGCCCTGGTCGCTGACCAACAAATTCGAGCCGCGTCCCAGCATCATCACCGGGATTCCTTCGGACGCCGCCCACTGCAAACTCATCTGGAGCTGCTCCAGGCTATGGGGTGCGGTAAACCATTCCGCCGCCCCGCCCACTTGAAAACTCGTCAGTCGGGCCAAGGACATCTGCGGCTTGATCACGCAGTTTTGGTCAAGGACGACGGCATCCGGTAGGGTGCCAGAACGAATCACGGTGGGGGCGGTCAACGGCATATCAGACTTGGGTGCAGCGGGTGAATGGGGGAATGATAATCCCGAGGCCGCAGCCGATCGGGTCGGATTTGAGAGGAGTAGCGTCGAATTACTGAGCGTCATGGTAGTCCCGGATTTCGTACAACTCATTGCACATCGCAACGATGGATGATAACTGAATAAATCGATCCTGGAATAAATCGATTCAAGTGATGGGTGGCCCCGACCACAGGCTTAGGTCGGTTGGGCCGCAATCAGTTTGGGGATCACCTGATTAAGGTTCCCCGCCCCAAGGAAAATCGCGAGGTCGCCGGGCTGCAAGGTTTGGGTCAAAAACGCCTGCATTGCCTCCAGCGTCGGCTGAAAATGCACCAGCGGCTGATGCTGGGCGATTTGATCCGCGAGTTGCTGGCCACTGATGGTGCCGGGGTTGGCTTCGCCCGCACTGTAGATTTCACTAATGACCACTACATCTGCATCCACAAACGATCGGGCAAATTCCGGCAAAAACGTCAGCGTCCGACTAAATCGATGGGGCTGAAAAATCGCCACCAGTCGCCGACCCTCGGATTGGGCTTGCAGTTTCGCCGCCGCCAGAGTGACTTGAAGCTCGCTCGGGTGATGGGCGTAGTCATCAATAAAGCGAATGTTGTTCGCCTCCCCCTTCAGCTCAAACCGCCGCTTCGCGCCTTCTGCCGTACTCAAGGCCGCCGCGATCGGGCCAAATTCCAACCCCAACAACCGCCCCACGGCGATCGCCGCCAGGGCATTGCTCAAGTTATGCGAACCCAATAACTTCAGTTGCAGTTGGCCCAAGGGCACCCCCCGCTCCAAAATTTCCGCCGTCGTGGCATGGCCGCCATAGACGATATTTTGCGCCGCGTAGTCGGCATTCGTCGCCGGATCCAAGCTGTAGCTCGTCCCTGGCTTAAATCGATCGCGCACCACCGGACAATCGATCGAGCCAACGATTTGCTCACAGCGATCGGCAAATTGCTTAAAGGTGTCAATCACCTGATCGAGATCACGGTAGTGATCGGGATGATCGAGTTCAATGTTGGTCAGCACGCCGATAAACGACTGAAACTTCACCAGCGACCCATCGGATTCATCCGCCTCCGCCACAAGATATTGGCTTTTACCGGAGCGGGCATTGCCGCCGAGGCTGGGGACCTCGCCGCCCACCACCACCGTTGGATCCACACCCGTCGCCACCAACATATGGGCAATCAGGCTACTCGTGGTCGTTTTGCCGTGGGTGCCCGCAACGGAAATGCTCTGGTGCTGGGCGATCAGGCCCGCCAAGATGTCCGATCGATGGAAAATCGGGCAACCCAACGCCTGCGCCCGCCGATATTCGGGATTGGTCGGGTCGATCGCCGTCGAACAGACCACCTGGGGCAACGGCGACGCTTCACTCGCAACCCCACCAGCCCCCCCGCTAGCCACCAACTGCCGGGACAAAAAATACTCAATATTGGCCGCTTCTTGCTGGAGGAAAACCTCGACCCCCAGAGCCGTCAACCGTTCCGTAATATCGGTCAACCGAATGTCCGAACCCGACACGGGCAACCCCCGATCAGCCAGCACATGGGCGATCGCCGACATCCCAATTCCACCCACTCCAATAAAGTGAAATGGTCTTCCACTAAAATCTGGCGAACCCAGCATCACAACTCCTCAACACACCAAACACCAACACACCAAATAACACGCGCATCATATCAGGGATTGCTTTTTCCGCAACATGATTCCCCGCGTCGATGCGCCTGCCTGCACCCATTAATCAGCGCTTTTTAGATTACCGAGTCCTGACAAAGTCAACGGTGACTTAGAACACCCTTTGTCCGACGAACGCCGCCGATCACCCCACCCATTCGGGCTAAACCCATAAAAATCGGTGGTTTCACTAGAATCATAGGGGTTTATTCCAAATTGCGGAAATTGATCGGCCAACTAATTTTCTGGCCAGCGGGGCACCCAACCGTCACCCCGCCCCCACCAGCCGCAATCCCGCTCCGATCCCGCACCCCTCGCACTGTTCCATAAGTCTCATCAAATCATCCCCGACAAATTAGAAAAAGTAATGGGTCAGCCACTACCAGCCAGCCAGTTGGCGGATTCTTGTGATTCGGATTCGGGGGGGCAACCCTTTTACGATATGATTGGCCTGTCAATCAGTATTTAAATTAGTGCAGAGGGCGAGACGTGGTTAGAGTCGCAATCAACGGCTTCGGACGGATTGGACGGATTTTCTTGCGCTGCTGGGCCGGGCGGGAAAACAGCGACTTTCAAGTGGTTGCGATCAACGCGACTTCGGACCCGAAAACAAGTGCGCATTTGTTTAAGTATGACTCGGTGATGGGTACCTACAAAGGCCCACTGTCCGCCGACGAAAATACCATGACGGTGAATGGCCACGTCATCAAGTGCTGCTCCGATCGGAATCCTGACAATCTGCCTTGGAAGGAATGGGACATCGACTTGGTGATCGAGTCCACGGGCGTATTCACCACTCGTGAAGGCGCAATGCGGCACATCAATGCCGGAGCCAAGAAAGTCTTGATTACCGCGCCGGGTAAGGGCGACGATGGCACCTTTGTGGTGGGCGTCAACGAAGGCGACTATGACCATGATCGCTGCAACATCATCAACAACGCCAGTTGCACCACCAACTGCCTCGCCCCGATCGTCAAAGTGCTGAACGATAACTTCAAAATTATCAAAGGCACCATGACCACCACCCACAGCTACACGGGTGACCAGCGGATCTTGGATTCGACCCACCGTGACCTGCGCCGCGCGCGGGCCGCTGCGGTGAACATCGTCCCGACTTCCACCGGAGCGGCCAAGGCCGTGGCTTTGGTGCTGCCCGAGATGGCAGGCAAGCTGAACGGCGTCGCCATGCGCGTCCCGACCCCCAACGTCTCCATGGTGGACTTGGTGGCCCAAGTGGAGAAGAGCACGATCGCCGAGGAATTGAACAAGGTGTTCAAGCTGGCATCGGAGACTTCGATGAAAGGCATCATCAAGTACAGCGACGAACCCTTGGTTTCCTCGGATCACGTCGGCACCAACGAATCAGCGATCGTTGATGCCTCGCTGACCATGGTCATGGGCGGCGACTTGGTCAAAATCATGGCCTGGTACGACAACGAGTGGGGCTATAGCCAGCGCGTTGTTGACTTGGCCGAAGTGGTAGCCCGGAATTGGAAGTAGTCCAACCGGATCAATGACCGTTAACCCCCGAAAGGTGAGCCAATGGCTCACCTTTTTTTTGGGCAATTTGGATGCGGCGAATTTGAGTGAATCTATGGAGATGATTTGACCCAGCACCGGGGGCACTCTGATCCTACGCCTCCAATCCGGCAACCGATGCCGGTGCGATCCTCAACGCGCGACCTGCCACCCGTCCCGTGTATCTACAGTCCTTAGGTTGTCTTGGCCAAATGAAGCGAATTTTAATTGTTGATGACGATATGACCTTGCGCACCGCCTTGGTGCGCTATCTCGGCAAGCGCGGCTATGCCGTATTGGATGCGGCTTCCGGGATTGAAGCACTGGCGCTATTCGAGCGCGATCCGGCGGATCTGATCGTCTCCGATATTCTGATGCCGGAAATGGATGGGTTTGAATTCTGTCGCCGCCTGCGCACCAGTCGCCTGGGCCAGTTGGTGCCCTTTCTCTTCCTGTCGAGCAAATCCGAAGTCGAAGACCGCGTCCATGGCCATTCGATCGGGGCCGATGACTACATCATCAAACCCTTTGAACCCCGCGAACTGCTAGCCAAAATCGAATCCCAACTCGAACGATCGCGCCGCACCCATGCGGAAATCGTCCGGTTGATGCAGCAAAGCGGCCCGATCGCCGCCCCCGTCGCGGCACCGCTGCCCTTGCCCCTCACCCCCGCCGAAGAAAAAGTCTTCTGGCAGGTGATCCAAGGTCACACCAACAAACAGATCGGCGAATTCCTGTTCGTCAGTCCCCGCACGGTGCAAACCCACCTCAGCAACATCCTCAACAAACTCCAACTGGAAAACCGATCGCAGTTGGTACGCTATGCCTTTGAGCATGGCTATACCGTCCCCTTGGAAGTCGCGGCCCCGGTCTAATCCCTGCCGATGAATCCCGCGAATCCGCGTCGAGGATCGCACTCTCTCGTAGAATAGATCCGAAGCACCTGAGCGCCCGCCCCCGATCGACGGGGACTGCGCTCAGATTGAGGATTTTAGGGAATGCGACAGTAGGCATGACAAACGTTGATAGTGACCTTCGCGTCAATAATCGGGATGGCGGCGATGCGCCAGGAATTGACCTGGGCGCAGAGTTTCGATCGGCCACCGAAAAGCAGCAATTACTCCTGGTTGACCGCCTGTCGGGCAGCGGCGATGCGGGCCACACCGTGTTGCTGGAACATTTGCAGACCTATCATGCCGCCGGTCAGCCGCTCAGCCCGATCGGCCTGGTGCCGCCCGTTGTCGCGAAAGCCTACCAACAGCTTTGCCAAACTGGATTGGTCACCGACGCCCTAAAAGCCCTGTTTCCCCAGGGCATCGTCCCGCTTCAGTCCACCAACGGCGTGGATTACCAGCCGCTCCAGCAATTACTCGCGGCCCAAGACTGGCTCGAAGCCGACAAGCTGCACAATCTGAAATTCTGCGAAGCCGCTGGGACCGATGCCCTCGCCCGCAAATGGATTTACTTTACGGAAGTGAATCTGGTATCGATCGCCGATTTGCGGACGTTGAATGCCCTGTGGATGGCCCATTCCCAGGGGCGGTTCGGCTATTCGGTGCAGCGCGAAGTCTGGCTCAGCCTGGGCCAAAAGTGGGAGAAATTCTGGCCGAAGATCCATTGGAAGGACGGCAATAGCTGGACGCGCTATCCCGGTGGCTTCGACTGGAGCCTCGCCGCACCGTTGGGTCATCTGCCCCTATCGAATCAACTGCGGGGCATTCAGGTGATGAAAGCGATCATGAATCACCCCGCTTGGATCGCCGATCCCGCGCCCCAACCCGCTGCCCATCCCGGCCCCAACCCCACCGCGTGACTTCCGTAATCCCGCAGAGAGTTCCGTCGTCCCCGCCTTAAAGTTCCGTAAAGTCGCTAGCCAAACCGCCGTTGTCCGCGATTCTCCCTGGGGAACGCTGGGGAAGTCCAAGGCAATCGGATTGATTGCATCAGTTGTATTTGGGTTAGGACTGGAATGGTAATCCCTGAGAATCGGCTATTTTGTCGTTTAGATGGTGCGACGGCGCAGGAACGATCGCAGCTCAGGCGCGATCGGCTGACGGCATTAGGGCTACTCGAAACGGCGAGTTCGGCCGTATTCGAATCCGCTGTGCAAACAGCGGTGCAGTTGATTGAACTGCCGATCGGTGTGTTGAGCATCGTCGAACCAGAACGTGAAGTGATCAAATCCGCCACAGGACTCTCGCGCCTGGGCGTCGTCAATGCCGTGGCGCGGGAACGCCAATGGCCGATCGCCGACTCCTGGGGCGTGCATGTGGTCGATAGCCAACAGGTCTTAGTGGTGCGCGATGCATTGGATCACCCGGCCTTCGCCCACAGTGTGATGGTGCAGCAATACGGCATTCGGGCCTATCTCGGTGCCCCCTTGATCAGTGCGGCGGGCGACTGCGTCGGCGTCCTCGCGGTGCTTTCGACCGAACCCTACGAATTTAGCCAATCGGACATTGAGTTCCTGGTGCTGAATGCGCGGTTGGCGATGAGCGAGTACGAACGGGAGCAACTGACGCAGGCCAAGACCGCAGCGGCCGCCCATCCCCTCGCCCTCAGCCGGGAAATCAACCACTTGTCGAACGGCTTTGCACCCGTCAACCCGGCCACGGTCAACCCACTGAAGTTTGAGCTACTGGCCCAACTGACCCAAGAACTGCGCACCCCCCTGACCTCAGTCATGGGCATGGCCAGCGTCTTGACCCGCGAAGTCTACGGCCCACTCACCAGCAAGCAGAAAGAATATCTCGACATCATCCACCACAGCGGCGAATACCTGCTGTCCCTGGTGCAAGAGGTGCTGGAACTGTCCAGTCTCGACATTAGCCAACAAACCCTGAATCTGACCTCCCTCGACATCGAGATGCTCTGTCAGCAAGCGATCGGCACCCTGGAGCAAGCCGCCAGCCGCCGCGATCAGCAAATCCGGCTCACCGTCGAACCCGGCAATCGGATCTGGTACCTCGACAAAGCCAAAATCCGCCAAATGCTTTACCACCTGATCTTCAGCGTGGTCTACAGCGCCGCAGCGGGCAGCATCGTGCGGTTGCATGTGTCGAACAAAGGCAGCGGCCTGCGGCTCACCGTTTGGACTTCCCATCCGCATTTGGGTGAGGGGATGCCCTTCGGCAGCGATGGCTACCTCGATGCCGACTACGGCGGCGGTGACGATCGGTATCAGATGTCCGGCGGCGTCGCCGTCCTCGCTCCCCCCAAAGCCACCACCCTGGCCAAGACCGAAGGCTTCCAGAAAAATCTGGGCCTGCTGCTCGGTCGCCAAGTGGTCGAACTCCACGGCGGCGAAATTCAAATCCAAGGCAGTGGCGTGCCGGGTTATCGCTATGTGATCACCCTGCCCCGCCTGATGCCCACGGGTCAAAAGCCAAACCAAAACTAGGCCACAAACTCCTAACCAATCAACCACGCAAAAGGGCGGTGCTGACAGCACCGCCCTTTTTTGATCTACATCGCCCCAGCCAATGCGGGTGGCTCTGGATCCTGGGTCAAATCATCGCGCCCTAAGTCGATCGATTCGGGTGGCAGAGCGATCGATTCCGGTTCGATCGCGACGTTGATCACCGGATGGGGCTTGACGGCTTTGGGCTTGGGGGATTTTGGGGCTGGTTTAGTGGGGGTTTTGGCGAGTTTGGCAACTTTGGCGGCGGGCACTTTGGCGAGTTTGGCGGCCTGCGGTTTGGCCGGGGGAGCAAGGCTAGCGGCAATTTTGGTGGTTTGCTGAGCGACGATCGCGGCGGTTTGGTGATCGCCCACGCTGCGTAAATTCGCTAAAGCCTGACGATACAGCGGCAAGGCCCGCGCCCGATCGCCCTGGTGTTCGTAGAGCTGCGCCAATTCGGTCTGGGCCTCGCCCAAGACGATCGTCGCCTGGGTTTCCTGGCCAATGGCGATCGCGGTTTTGTAATAGGTTTCGGCCCGTTGGTAATCCTGAGCCGCGCCATAGGTCTTGGCAATCCGCTGCCAAATCATCGCTTCATACTGCCGATTGCCCGCCGCCTGGCTGATTTCGAGGGCCACGCCGTAATGGGTCAAGGCCGCACTGGCCTGATTGGCGTCACGGGCCGTCTCCCCGGATTGGAACGCGGCGGCAGCTTGCTGCATCGGCGTTAGGGGCTGGGGCTGATCGTGATCCACCACAACGGCGGCTTGGGCCGTCGATCGAATTGCCGCGATCGGCCCCTGGGCCGAGTCCGCCGCCAATACCACCGGGGCACGATTGGCATCGGTCATGAGCGTAAACGCCGTGGTACCGATCGCCGCACAAATCGCGAAATAACAGAAAACAACTTTGGGGACAGAAATTAACATCAGGAACACCGGATTGGCTGACTCCAACCTAGCTTTTAGGACGGCAAACTTATGCACCTCACCGTACGGATTCTGATCTGTCTACTCGGAAAATTCACGTTTGGGTGAATGATCCGTATTTCCGACGAGATGGGCGATATCCGGATTTTGGGTGGGGCATTTTCTCCACAGGTGGCTGTGATGTTTCTCACATAATCCCCAGGATTTTGATGTTGGACTGCCGCGATCGGGGGGCACTCTTAATAGACGCCCCCGATGATTTTTATGTCTTTTGTCAACGCACTTTCAGAGATTGGTATGGCAGTCAAATTCCACAAGCGTCAAACCACCAAGCGTCACCGCTTGAACTGGTTTTCCAAATCGGGGGCCTGGCTCGTAATCCGTCCACGATCGCAGCGGCCCGCGCGATCGGTCGCCACCCGTCATCCCTATTTGTTGCCGGAAGACGCCGATCGACTACTCCGGCAGCGCGCCTTGTATGCCGCCCAGAACGGTGACTGTGCGTTTGCACTCAAAGGCTTTAATCATCTGATCAACCGCAATCCCGACAATGCGGCGGACTATAACAATCGCGGCCTCGTCTACTTCCAGTCCGGCCAGCTCGCCCTCGCCCTCGCCGACTACAACTACGCGATCGCACTCGAACCGAATCTCGCCAACGTCTACAACAACCGCGCCAACTACTACGCGGCCTTGGGCGAACTCACCCTGGCGATCGAAGACTACGACCAAGCGATCCGCATCGACCCCATGAACGTACGCGCCTGGATCAACCAAGGCATCACCTTCCGCGAAATGGAACTGTACGATCAAGCGATCGAAAACTTCTTCTACGCCCTCGACATCAACGCGCACAGCGGCGATCCCGCCACCCAAAAAATGCTCGAAGGCCACATCTTCGCCGAGCGGGGCCATGCCTACCACCTCGCAGGCGACTGGAACTGCGCGATCGCCGAATATCATCGGGCCTTGGCGATTTTGAACGATCGGGATTCCTTTGTGGAAATCGGTTCGTCGCAGCATTTGCAGCATCAGCTTGAGGATTGGCTGCGGGAATTGACCGGGCCGCTGATGAGCGAACATTACAGCGATTTTGATTAGTGGTTTGCTCCGGCAATGTCCACCTTGGGTTCAAACCCAAGGCTCATAGCGTAAACCCGTTAAAACGGGTTGCAATCGCGCTTCATCTTGAGTCCGTTTCAACGGACTTGTGCTGTTAGCCTTGGGTTTGAACCCAAGGTGGGGTCAGTCCGCAGTCCCAAATGCCAGTGTAACTGTGCCCTAAACCATTGTCAGCCGATGACCGACGGTCGGTCGGAGACCATCGCCATCTACTCCCCAACCCCACCCAGTTGAACCCGGAGTTATCGCATGGAAGGCCAAAAATTTTCCTACATCACCGTACTATCCACCGATAGCTACGTCGAAGGGGTCATCGTGCTGCACCGATCGCTGGTTCGATCGGGAGCACAATACCCCTTTTTGGTGCTGACCACACCCAACCTCGCCGACTCAACCTACCAACAACTCCAACAATCCGGCATTGCCTATCAGCCAATTCCTCCGATCGAACTCAACACTGCCCTCCCGACGCACCAAGCCCGCTGGCAAGCCACCTACTCGAAACTGCAAATCTTCAACCAGATTCAATTCGACAAGCTGGTGTATCTCGATGCCGATATGCTGGTCTACCAAAACCTGGATGACCTGTTTCGCCAGCCCCACATGGCAGCGGTAAATGCCGGGGGAATGCTGCCGGAATACGCCAGTTGGACGGAGTTCAACTCGGGACTAATGGTGATCGAGCCATCGCAGGCGCTTTATACCGATATGTTGGCAAAGCTCCCCGACCTGTACTTGCCCGCAGGCGGCGACCAGGATTTTCTCAATGCCTACTATCCCGACTGGCCCAACCAACCCGAAAAGCACCTCGACCACGCCTACAACATCTTCCACGAACATGTGGATCGCTACCAACAACGCCACGGCTACCAACTCAAGGGCGATCGCAAGGCAATTAAAGTCATCCACTACGTGGGCGAACGCAAACCCTGGCTGATCAAAGCCACTCTGCTCGAACAACAACGCCCCAGCCTCAAAACCACCACCCAAAACCTCAAGGCCGCTAGCCGCTGGCTCCTCCGATCGGTGCGCCAACATTTGCCCGAAAACCTTCAGCGACGAATGCCCCGCGCGATCGGCGATCGGCTCCAACAACAAACCCTGCAACATTGGCTCGGGGTTTATCAAGCGCGATCGTGATCGTTCAGGACTTCGGGCTGAAGCGATCGATAATTTCTTCCCGTGAAGCATTCACCACGATCGTCAAACCATCTTGGCTCGGCAACTGCATCAAACCGGGAATCGTCGCTTTGAGCTGCCGATCGAGCTTGGAAAAGCGGATTTTCAGGAGGTTTTCGATCGTCTCCTGACGGTTTTCTTCGCGACCTTCTCCCCGGCCCTCTTCCCGGCCTTCCTGACGGCCTTTCTCGTGGCCTATTTCTTCGCCTTCTTCCACACCTTCTTGATAAACCCGCGTCTTCTTCAGTTCACTGAGTCCAAACATTGCTTCTAGCTCCTTCGTTGTCAGGCTGCCGAACTTGTATACCAGTATAGTCTCGATCAAATCTAAGAGTCGAGCCGTTGCCAGTGGGCGACCAGTCTCCTGATACACCCGCTGGACGAGTTGCTGCGCGAATGCCTTGGCCCGTCGCTTTGGCTCTACCGTAAGTTGGATCAGCTCTAATCCTAAAGGTAGATTTGGCTGATCCTGCAAATCCTCCAGGTAGATGCTCGTCACCTGCCCACTGTCTAATAGCGATCGATACAGATGTCGCTGGGGCGGCTTCGGGGCCAAGCTCCGGCGGGGATAGATCAGGACGCCTTGCCAATCGGGGGTTTGGGGGTACTGCTTGAGATAGACAAAAATCTCGGCAAAAAACCGATGATAGAGTTGTTCGTCGCGCTGGAACTGAACTTCACTGAAATAGACAGGCGATGTGGCCCGCCGCCGTTTGGGAATTAATAAACCATCAATCCGAAAGGCAGTTTGCTTAACTTCCACCGATCGGAAGTCATAATCGACGATCGCGGCGACATCCTGTCCCAGTAGCTCCAAGAGCAGTTCGGGTTGGGTCTGAAAGATTTCGTGGAAAAGCGTATCAGTTTTCATGGGGCAATTTTCGCTGATCGGGCGAAATGCCTCATCTACCCTGATACATATTTTCGATCGTTGGGCCGACTCCACCCTATCGACGCGGCTGAGCGGATGCCCCATACAGCCCGCCAGACAATACTCCCAGCAAAGCCGCAAGGCCATAACCCGCAATTGCCCATCCCCCGGTCAACAGTGAGGCTGACAGTACAATTAACAACGTGCAGCCCATCAGTGACATAAATCCCCAGCCTTCAAGTCCACGCATTGGCAACTCCCTGGTTAGTTAATGATCGTGCAATATCACGTTAGTGGGTGCAACATCCGATCGCCTGGGGATTGTGCCGATCGCGGAATTGGCCCCCAGTTCGTCCCGATCGGGGTTGACGATTGATCAAGCCGATGGGTGTGCCGGAAATCTGGTGTTACAAGCGTGAAAGGCTGACGATTTTGCGGTGGGATGCGGCAGGATACCAGACCGCCGAAAACAGTAGGATTTTCCCGTGGCTGTCGGGGGTAATGTTGAGTGAGTGGGTGGAACAGGGGCGACGATCGTCGAATCAGAATGTGTTGATTAAGGCGGTGCGCGATCGGGTGCGGCAGGAGACGGTTTAGGGAAAGGCGAAATTTTGGCTGACTCTCCCTACTCGCTAGGGGAACCAATTGAATGGAAACTTTGCTAAAATCAGCTTCGTACCAATACGAGTTTTCTGCGTCCTCCTTACTCGCTAGGGAGACCAATTGAATGGAAACCCATGTTTATCGAGGTTAGTGACTGGACCATACCAATCTCCCTATTCGCTAGGGAAACCAATTGAATAGAAACTAATAATCCTCATTTCCAATGTCACAGGCCTGCCTGTCTCAAATCCACTTCAAATAAGGATCATGAAATATGACACGTAATTCTATATTTGCTCTACTGCTCACATTGATTCTGCCCAGTGCTGTTTGGGCACAAGGCAGTCCGAACGAAGACCCCAATGTGCGCCAACAAAAAGATCAGCAATATGCCGAGCAGCAGCAACAGTTATATGATCAGCAACGGCAAGCCTATGAAGCACAGCAGGCAAAATCCAATAATTATCAGGATCAGTCCTATCAAAAACCCACAGGGCCGAAATGGGTCGATTCTTATGGCAGCGTCGCATGGCGCACAGACGGCGAACATGGATTTTGGGCTGCTACCAACTTTACCAGCAAAAAGGCCGCTGATAAAGCGGCATTAAAGCTATGCGCCGACGCTGGCTATACATGCGCGATCGCAAGACGTGTCGTGAACGGCATGATATTGGGTATCCGTGATGCTAATGGGGTGCAGGCTGAGTGCCTGACAAATCTATCGAAAACACTGTGGTATCAGGTCTGACAATCCAGTTGTCGAATGCGAGTAAACCAGATCGTGTCATAAAATGCCTGTTCGGCTTTTTTCGAGGCAAAACAAGGTTCTGGATCGCGGGG
>JANOQX010000060.1:0-35640 GCA_031415035.1 Cyanobacteria bacterium VAR_4_metabat_243 | reverse complement strand
AATTTGCGGATATGCAGCAACGGGCGATCCAACGCCTGGGCCGATCGGCGGGCAACACGATCGCCAAGGCCATGCAACGATTGGTGAATTAGGCGATTCCTCACAATCAATCGACCGGAGGCCCCCCGGCCCCCAATTCTGATGCTGCTGGCGAAATATTGCTTAACAAGGAATGGGGGGTTGAGTGGAGCGGGGAAGCCGCGCGAAATGTGAAATACGGGTTTTGGCAAAGGGTTTATGGTTGAGCCAGTTGATGATGCGGACAACATTAATCGCAACGGCGGTGATGATATGTTGTAAGTGTGACTTGGGTAAGCCGCGATAGCGACATTGGCGCAAACCAAAGGCCACGGCTTGGGCAATGGTACCTTCAATCCCGGCCCGCGCGGCATAGCGCTGCTTAAACGGTCGTGATTGTTGGGTTTGTCGAGCGTTGACGAGGGCTTCATATTGTTTCTGTGGTTTCAGGGTGACGACCCGGCCATGCTTTTGGGCACGGGTACAGCGGGGTTTTAAGCCACAATCGCGGCAATCGGCATAAGCAAATTGCACGGCAATCATCGGTTGATCTTGGTCCTGAAAAGGTTTCCAGGATTGGGCGAGTTTGCCGGCGGGACAAGTCATTTGTTGCTGTGGCCAGTCAATCTGAAAGTGGGTAGCATCGAGACCATTGGGGTCTAAGGCTTGCCAGCTACTGTCGGGTAAAACCGGGCCGAGTAATTCAATGCCATAGTCCTCGGCACTGCGGATTAACAAATCCGTATCGACGTAGGCGGCATCGACCAGATGCACAGCGGGGGCGCGTCCCTGTTGGGTTAAAGCCTGATGAATCGGTTGGGTCATGACGCCATCTGGGGTGGTCGCGGTGGTGGTCGCGACCTGGACAATCAGATGGGGCAAATGGGGTTCACAGGTTTCCGTCAGATGGACTTTATAGCCGACCCAGTCGGTTTGGCGCTTGCGGGAAAAACGGGCTTCCACATCATAGGGGGAATGAATCAGACTGCCGGATGGCGGCGAATCCGCCCGAGGGCGTAAGGTTAAGCCACCGCTGGCATCCAACTGAAACTGTTGCACCCAAACTTGTCGGAGGGCTTCCACCGACGGGATTTGGCGCAACCAACGCGCCGCCGGGTCCAACTCGATTTGAGCCAATAGGTGATGACCATCGCTTCCCATCAGTAAAGCCAATGCCTGTTGGGCGTCGGCCGCTTTGGGAAACTGATAATCTTCTACCCGCACACTATAACGTTCATACCAATCCTCACTCACCACTAGCCCCAGCCAATCCGGTACCGCCACGGCCAGACTATTCAAGGCCGCCCGTAAGGTCTCGCCAATCACTTCCAGCCGATGTAGCCGCCGCAGTGCACCTGCCACATGGGTCGAATCCGTCCGCTGATGCCCGCCCGCGCTCAGCCAGCCCCGCGCTTCACACACCACTAATAACCGCTCCAAAAGTAACCCTTCCGCATCGCTTTGGACTAAACGACGGCGAAACTCACTCAACACCGAGGCATCCACGCCGGGGTCGTCTAAAGCCAAACTTAACGCATATTTCCAATCCAGCCGCCCGCAGACCGCGTTCGCGGCTTGTCGATCCGTCAGATCTTCCAGATATTGCATCACCGTGATTAAGGCTAAGCGCCAGGGTGACCAGCCCGGTTGCCCCTGCGTACTGAAGCAGTCCCGAAATTGTTCGTCCTCATACAAGCCGCCGACCGCATCCCGCAGTTGCATCACCAAATTCCCTTTCGGAAAGGCCGAACGACAAATACTCGCGGTTTGTACCGGAATTGGCTCGATAGCGCAGGGATGTATACTCATCGCAGCCTTCCTCTAGCGTCGGTGTCTTCATCCTTATCCTCCCATCCGGCTCCGATCATACTGGCTCAACATGGCAATTTGTAACGTTCGCCAGCAGCATCAATTCTGGGGGAACATGAAAATATCAAATCCACTCATGCTCCCCCAGAATTGGGGGCCGGGGGGCGGTTCGGCAGGGATTCGGCATCCTACAACCCCAAATTTTTCTGCGCCCACAACGCCACCTGAGTCCGATCGCGCATCCCCATCTCCGCCAAAATCCGGGAAATATGATTCTTCACGGTGCCCTCGGTGAGATAAAGCTGCTGGGCGATTTCGCGATTATTTAAACCTTTGCCCAGCAATCCCAGAATTTCGCTTTCCCGATCGCTAAACCGATAATCTGTTTCGATCGCAGCAGTGGCGGGTTGATGAATTTGGGCAAACACCTTCGACGCGATCGTTGGCCCGAGCTGGCTGTGACCTTGATGCAATGTCCGAATGGCCGTCGCCAATTGCCCGGAGGGTGTGCTTTTGAGTAAGTAGCCGGAAGCTCCGGCTTGCAAGGATTGCCAAATATATTCATCCTCGTCAAAGGTGGTCAAGACCAAAATTCGCATCCAGGGAAATTGCTGGTGGATCGCCGTCGTGGCCGTCACGCCGTCACAGATGGGCATCCGAATATCCATCAAAATCACGTCGGGCTGGGTCGCGGCGGCTTGGGCGATCGCGGCATTGCCGTTACTCGCCTGCGCGACGATCGTCAAATCCTCTTCCAATTCCAACAACGCCGCCAATCCCTGGCGAAACAAATCCTGATCATCAACAAGTAAAATCCGAATCATTGGGCTTGAAATTAGTGGGATAAAGGAGCGGGTGCAGCCAGCCGTAAACGGGTGCCTTGGTCAGGGGTGCTCTCAACTTGCAAGTGGCCATCGATGCTCTGAGCGCGTTCGTTCATGCTCCGCAACCCAAATCCCGTCGCCGCTTGGTCAACATGAAAGCCAATGCCATTATCCTGCAAGCTGACCACAATTTCATCGCCCGATCGTTCACCTTGAAGCTGCACGTGGGTCGCATCCGCATGGCGCTGAATATTCGTCAATCCTTCCTGAATAATGCAATAAATCTGATGGCTAAACGTCGGTGGCAATGCGGGGAATTTCAGCGACACATCGAATTGCACATCGCCGTGGTTTTGGAGCGGTTGCACCAGGGTTTGGATTGCGGTATTCAGGTCGATCGTCCGATCCTGCATCGAATGCACGGCATGGCGCACATCCTGGAGGCATTGGAGGCCGAGCTGTTGGGCAATGTCGATCGATTGGCTGGCCCGATCGGGGTCGCGCTGCTGTAACTTCTGGGCCAATTCGATTTGCACATTCAGCGCCGTTAAGCTGTGACCGAGCGAATCGTGAATTTCACGGGCGATGCGCGATCGTTCTACCGTCGCAGCAAGGGTTTCAATTTCTTGGGCGAGTTGTTCGGCGCGGGCACGACTACGTTGTTCGCGGATGATCGTCAGACTCAACAGCAACACAAATAACGAAGCCGTAATATAAATGCCAAAGTTAACTAAACTCGCCGAAACAAATAATTGCTGACGATCAAATTCGGGTGGGCGTTGGTTGATCATGGCGATCGCGTGGTAGCACAGCCACATCGTCGAGAGATTCCAGAGGACACCCGCCACCAACAACAGCTTCACCAAATCCCGCCGACTCAGCAAAAAAACGCTCTTGCCAATCAGCAAATAGAGCAAAATATCCAGATTGTATCCCGCAAAATTCGCACAAATAATCAAGCCCGCCGCGATCGTCACATATAACCGCCGTTGCCACAGGGGGCGCTTCAGCGGAAAGATCCAGCTTAAGCCAAACAACCCCGCCAACAGCAAATAAGCCGTCACCTTCGGCAATAGCAGCCGCGCTTCCCATGCCTGCCACGACTGATCCAACAGCAACGACACCACAGCAATCCCAATACTCAACCACTCCACGAGCCGAAACACGTAGCGAATATCCGGCGATCGGAGGATTTGGAAGAAGTGGGCCAGACGCGGTTGCATAATTTATCAGGACGGGGAGTGTCTGTTTAGCATAACCAATTTCGGGGCCGCCTTGCCATGCCAAAAGTCACGCCGATCGATGACTCTAGCGGGTTTCGACCAGGCGATCGGGTTTGGTATGATGACAGCATCACTCAGCCGAAAATTTATGCGTTCTCTGCTCTCCCGCCTGATCCCCGAAACACCCCTCGCTTGGTCGCAGCTCTCCCACCAGAAAGTGCGATTGACTGTGGCTTTGGGCGGCATCGCCTTTGCGAATGTGCTGATTTTTATGCAGCTCGGCTTCAAGACGCTGTTTGAAAGTGGGGCGACCAGTTTGCCCGAAAGCCTGCATGGCGATTTGTTCTTGCTCAATCCCACAACGGAATTTATTGGCGCGAATGGCTTCGATCGAATTCGACTGGCTCAAGCCGCTTCCGTCAAAGGCGTCAAGACAGCGGTGCCACTGTACATTGGGGCGGGATCCTGGGGCTATTCCAAGGAATTCAGCTCCTTTGAGGGCCGATTTTATGGCTTCAATCCCCAAACGACCGTATTCAAGATTCCCGCCATCCAACAACAGCAAACAATCCTCAATAATCCCCGCACGCTGATGTTCGATCAGCTCACCAAGCCATCCTTTGGGCCAGTGCTGAAAGACATTGAGACCAAAGGATTTTCGAGCACATTACTGAATAATAAACGGGCCGAGATCCGGGGCCTATTTCGCATGGGGAATTCATTCTTCATCGGTGCCGGTAATATGTTGATGAGCGAAGAAAGCTACGCTTATTACTTCGGTGATCAGACGTTGCAAAGCGTCAGCGTCGGCATTCTCACCGTCGAACCCGGAGCCGATCGCACGGCGATTAAAGCAGGCATCACCGCCGTTGTTCCCGGCGTCAAAGTCTATACCGCACAAGAACTGATCGCCAAGGAATTAGCCTTCCAGGAGACCACCGCCGTTGGCCCAATTTTTGGATTTGGGGCGATGATGGGCATTATCGTCGGCGTGGTGATTGTGTATCAGGTGCTCTACGCCGATGTCAGCGATCACTTGGCCGAATATGCGACATTAAAAGCGATGGGCTATTCGGACATGAATCTGCTGGGCGTCATCTTCCAGGAATCAGTGATTCTCGCCGTCCTGGGTTTTGTTCCAGGATTCGGGGCCTCAATTTGGATGTACAAAGTGCTCGGCGGACTGACTCGACTGGATCTGCTCATGACCCCCGAATTAGCCATCACCGTCTTCATCCTGACGTTAGTCATGTGTCTACTTTCCGCCGCGATCGCCTCTGGCAAACTCCGATCGGCTGACCCCGCCGACGTTTTCTAAATTCACAATTCTGCATTCGCAATTCCCTCATGTCGCCCATTATCCAAATCCAAAATCTGAATCACGCTTACGGCAAAGGCGCACTCAAAAAGCCCGTCCTAAGTAACATTAATCTGGAAGTCAAACCCGGTGAAATCGTGCTGCTCACTGGCCCCTCCGGCAGTGGCAAAACCACGTTACTGAGCTTAGTCGGCGCGCTCCGATCGATGCAAGAAGGCAGCTTGAAGATCCTCGACAATGAATTACTCAAAGCCTCCAAACGCCGCCAAATCGCGGTGCGCAGTCAAATCGGCTTCATCTTCCAAGCCCACAATTTGCTCAAATGCCTGACTGCTTGGGAAAATGTAAATATGTCGCTGAAGCTGCATAAACAGCTTAGTTCGTCGGTGCGACGCGAACGTTCGATCGCGATGCTGGAATCGGTGGGATTGGCCGATCGAGTGAACTATTATCCCGAAAATCTCTCCGGTGGCCAAAAGCAACGGGTGGCGATCGCCCGTGCCTTGGTCAGTCAACCGCGTTTAATCCTGGCCGATGAGCCGACTGCCGCACTGGATAAGCAATCGGGGCGGGATGTGGTGGAGATTATGCAGCGACTGGCCAAGGAAAAAAACTGTGCGATTTTGTTGGTGACTCATGACAATCGGATTTTGGATATCGCCGATCGGATTGTGAATATGGAAGACGGCTGTTTGGTGAATTGAGTCAGGTTAATTTTCTTGCATCAGACCGGGAACAAAACCCGTTTTGCCACGACTATGGAGAATAGATCCAAGCATCATCGGTGTTGCTAAAAGGCAACCGAGGTGATTGGCCTCAGTTCACCTCGCTTATCCAGAACGCTCATGATGAAACCACAAACGTTTGCTGCTGCCACGACACTCTTGCTGCTGCTCGGCACCGCCACCGCCGCCCAGGCCGAAAATCCACGCCACCTGCGCCAACTGCTAGAGACTGGCCGCTGTCGCAACTGTGATCTGAGCCAAGCCAATCTGAGTCGCGAAGATTTGCGGAATGCCGACTTGGCAGGTACAAACTTGCGCGGTGCGAATCTGAGCAGCACCGATTTAAGCGATGCCGATCTGTCCAACGCCAATCTGGAAAATGCAAATTTGCAAAATGCCAAACTCAACCGGACGATCGTCACCAATACCAATTTCCGTGGCACAACCCTCGATCGCAGCAGTCAAAATCCCACCGGAGACCATCGCCAAAATTGGGGCCGCGATCGCCAGGGTCAAACTGGCGATCGGCAAAGCTGGGGTCGGAGAAATCGTTATCAGTGGCCGAACTCTGGCTCGAATAATCAACCCAATTATTCCAATTACCCGAATCAACCCATTTACTCCAATCAACCCGACCCGTCCAACAACATTGACCAGCGCTATCAAACTTACGAAGCGGAAATTCGCCGCATCTATGGTGAGTTGACGAACCAAAGCATCAGCCGCCAGGAATTGCGACGGTATATGTGGGATTTGGCCAATGGCCGATCGATCAGTGATTTACGGCAGGATATTGCCCAGAGTCCCGAAGCCCGTGCGGCGCTCAACGGTCTTTACCAGCAACTGTTGGGGCGGGAGATCGATGCGGGTGGATCGCAGACTTGGACGGGCTATATGGTGCGAGGGCGAAATCTGGCCGATGTGCGGCGGGAAATTGTCCAGGGTGCCGAAGTCAGTACCGCGCTCAATCGCGTCTATCAGCAAGTATTAGGACGGCAAATTGATGCGAGCGGCTTGCAAGCCTGGACAAACTATATGTCGCGGGGCAACAGTTTGGCCGATGTGCAGCGGGAGATTGCGGTCAGCCAGGAAGCGCAGCCCGAGATCAATAAGGCGCTGAATCGCCTCTATCAGCAGTTACTGGGGCGAGAAATTGATCCGAGTGGGTTGGAAACCTGGACAAACTACATGCGGCGGGGCAATAGTTTAGCGGATGTGCAGCGGGAGATTGCGGCCAGTCCTGAGGCGCAGGCAAGGCGGTGATGCTGATAATTATCAGTGCGATCGGATTGCTTTTGATAGTAATATTGGCGATTCTGATCGGCTAATGCGGCATCATTCCAATTCGGTGCCGCATCATGTTGCAAATGTAGATAAACGAGTTCCGGCACACGACAGATGGATTGCGCCGGGGTTAAATACCGCTCGATCGCGTCTTGATCCTCCGCGCCCCACCCGACAAACGTCTCGTCCCAACCCCCGATCGATTGCAACCTGATGCGTTCAAACAATGGCATCACCCCAAACCGTTCACCCTTGAGTAATTGCTTACGGAGTGCGGTGGGTTGGTCTTCGGGGCCGATCGTCGCATCCGCGATCGCGGCATCCAAATCATTCACATCCACGGTTGTCGTTGTCGCCATTAACCGATAACCCGCGACCAAAAGCTGTGGCGAAGTCGCGGCAAATTGGCAATGTCGATCGAGGGTTTGCCCGATCGGGATCAAATCCACATCAAACGCGGCAATCCAATCACCTTGGGCCTGTTGCAACCCCAGATTCAGCGCTTTGGTTTTGTGAAATGCCCCGGTGCAGGGCAGATGAGCATATTTTACTTGGTGGGATTTGAGTAATTGCGCCAATTCGATCGAGGGTTTTGGTGTGACTTCGACGATGATCCAATCGAGCCAGGATTGATCCTCGATCGATTGCCACCAATCCAGTTGGGTCAGCAGATGGGACAATCGATCGGCGTAAGGTGTAATCAAACTCAGTCGCATAATTCTGGTGGATAGAGAACTTGAATCGGCTGCCCCGGAATCGTTACAGAGATCAAATCACCCATCAAACGACCAGCGGCCAGTCCCGCTAAACAGATGCGAATATTCCGATCGCGGCTGTGTTGTGGCGTGCAAGCGGCGTCAAAGGAATTACGATCGGCATCCCCATGGGATTGGTGGATCACTTCACCGATTTCGCTTACACCATACCCGAGTAACTGTGCCCGGATCAACAAATCCTGATCTTCCCAACCCCAACCCCGAAAATCATGACGGTAGCCCCCGATCGATTGCAAGAGCGATCGACACCCGCAGAGTAAGCCATAGCCAGGACGCTGTCGCCCCGGTGGTGGCGCGGGATAGACTTCGACGGTGGTGTTCGATCGGTCGATGCGATAGGTGTAGCGCGGACGGTCGATCGCGACATTTGTGGGCGTGGATTCTTGGACGGATTGGATGCAGTAAAGTTGTTCCAACGATTGGGTCGCAGCATTAACTAAAGCCGTTATCGCTAAATCATTCCACAAAATATCCACATCGGAAATCAGCAGAATTGGCGCGGTGGCAGCGGCGATACCTTGGTTCAGTAGCCAGCCTTTATTGAAGTCAGGGTGGGGCCGATCGAGCACGGTGGCGCAGGGCATTTGTGCGACCTGTTGAAGCTGCTGTTGGCAATTGGGATCTTGAGAACCACCGTCACAAATCCAAATTCGACCCAATTCAATACCAACTGCACCACTGATTGCATTAAGTAATTCTAAAACGCAATCATATAATGTTGTTCGATCTTTAATTGGGATAATCACATCAATCAATTTCATGACCCACTCCATCGTAGCGATGGCCCACAAATATGCGTGAGCACGATCGGGTCAGCTGTTTGCAAAGGCTGTAAATCGGCAATATCCGGCGGCGTGGCATAATGCCCGATCGCCCGTTGTTTGAGCGTTTGGAGCAGTGCCTTGCGATCGGGAGAATCGAGTCCAGTCGCGATCGCCGTCGTCAGCGAATCCGGTCGTTTACGCCGAAAATAGCAGTAGCGTAACGTATTCACAATCCGCGCCACCCAATGCGCCCGCAGTAGAAATTCCGTATCGCCGCCAAATTTTAGCCCCGTCGCAAATCCCCCCAAACGCTGCACCAAATCCCGCGTCACCAAACTCGTCGGATGCAATAACGGATGACCGGGCGACTGTTTTAACGCCTGATTTACATCCAACGGATAGCCCACAGCCTGGGCCACTAATTCCGGTTCCAAGATCCGAATTTCCTGACTGCCAACCAGCTCTGCTCCATGGTGGCGAGCGGTTCTGAGCAGAATTTCGAGCCGATCGACCGTAGACCAATCATCCGCATCTTGGAATAAATAAGCGTCATAGTCCGTGGCCTCGATCGCCGATTGAATCAGTCGATAAGGGCCGACTTGTTGAGCGGTTGTCAGTAACGTAACAGTGGGGAAATCCTGCACGATCGACAACGGTGGCGTTGTCGAAGCATCATCAATTACGACAATATGTGTGGGCGGTTGGGTTTGCTGGCACAGCGAATTGAGGCAACGACGGAGCCAAGTTTCACAGCGTAAGTGGGGAATCAATGCGAGGATTGTGGGATTTTGGGGCCATTGGTACGCAGGGGATTCAGCGATCGGTAAAGTTTCAGCAATCGCCGTTGCACTTTGCCATTGAATCGCGATGCCTTGGGCTTCTAGATCGATCGCTTGTTGCAACGGATTTGTCGATGGAATGCCTGTTACTGACCAATCACAATTCTCGGCCAACACCGCCGCTGTCACCCTAGGCAACGGCAATAATGGTGGCAATGGCGTCAACGTCACATTCATGGGTCGATCGCCGCATCATCGACAAATTGCTTGCTATTCACGCCTTTAGTTTGCCGATCGAAGTTGGACAAATAACGATTCGGCGGCGCGGCAGCAAACAAGCAAGCATAAGCCAAAGTCAGTTGACCACTGGCCGCCAATTGCGGTGCGAGGGCATTCAAGATCGGCATCCAAGCCATGGGATTCGTCACGGCATTACCCGTTTGCCCGAACAAACCGATCTGCTGTTTGAGCACATCCACCCAGACGATCGGATCAAGCAATTCACCCCGCAGCAACATGACATAACCCTTTTCCAGCCAGCATTGCGCCGTTTCCGCTGGCGATACCGCACAGGCAAATAATTTGGCAAGTTGGTCATCGAGCGCCGCCTGATTGCCCCATAACAACGCCTGCCGCAACATTAGCCAAATATCCCGAAACCGATCGCTAGTTGACACTGCCGACAATTCCCCCGGACAAGCGTGAATCATCTCCGCCCAAGCCGTCACGATCGGCAAATCCAACGTGGATGCCAACCGCAAAAAGTCACCCAACAAAACCGCCGACAGCGGCCTGAGCGCGGGCATCCAAGGATGCCGCCGCAACTGCGCCGATTGCCCCACCTGCTCCAAACAACTGAGGTAATGATGCATCGTCAAAGCATCGGGTTTCAATCCTTGGGGCCAGTAATATTCAATCCGATCGTGCACAGGATCCCAGAGCATTAGCGCCATTGCCCGATCCATCGTCAACAATGGTGCGAGTAAATCAAAGCCAATCGCACTCGAATTATTTACCAAATCCGATCGCCCAGCCCAAGCCTCCCAACGGGTCACGATCGCTTGATACAACCGCTGAGAGTCAAGCGACGTAATCTTATCCGCCATGAGTCGTGCCACCGCCCAGAGCAATACGCGAATTTTCAAGGCTTCGATCGTGTCATCTACCGCAGCCGCACTCGCCGCCAAAATCTCGATTTGCTGCACCGTTGCCGCTGGCAATCCCGATAAGATAATTTGACGCGGGGCCATCAATTGTGTCAACAACTCTGCAATTGACTGCGCCTCTCCCGTCGGCAACGGCTGCGACAACCACAACGACCACGGTTGCTCAGACAATTGCTGCACCCAAGTTTGACTGTCGATCGAACGCACGATCGCGCGATTTACATTACTCTCTTGCTCCCCCAGAATTGGGGGCCGGGGGGCAGCTCGGCCCAGAATCTTCGCCGTCAAACCCGATCGTCCACAAGGACAAGCATCCGCATAAAACTCCACCCGATCGCCGCAACTGTAGCGCACCATCGGCATCGTCGTATTCGCCAAATCGGTAGTAACCAATTCACCGTCAATCAATTCATACAACGCCCGATCGTCGTCCAAATGCAGCCGCCCCGCCGCCGGGCAACTCATCCCCGAAATCCCCGTTTCCTGACAGCCATATTCATTGATCACGGGCGATCGAAACACTTCACTCAAAACCGATCGCTGCGATTCAAACAGGCATTCCCCCGTCGCGACCACCGCCACGATCGCCGAAGTTTGCAGCACCATCCCCACTCGCTGCAACGCCTCTGCCACCTGACATAACCGACTCGGATAACCCCGCAAGACGATCGGTTCTGGCCCCACCAAAAAATATAACCGCGCCAAAAAATCCGCATCGATCGGCCCCACCAAACTGGAATCAATCGATCGCACCGGGGATAATCGACTGGCGAGATTCAACATCGGCGTCATGGGATCAATGCCCCACCCAGCAAAACTGCGCGATCGGGCCGCAATACGCAACTGATTCCACCGATCGCCCGCAAAATACGTCAGCGCTGTGGACTCCGTCCCACTGGTTTGGCCGCGATACACCACATCATCGGCCCGCGCCAAAAACTCCCCCGGCTGCGATCGCACTTCCGCCTTGGACAATGGAGCCAATCGCACAAACGCCTGCTCCCAATCCGCCACCAGACCGCCGGATTGATCGATCAATCCAGCGGCGAGAAAGCGCGACCGATTTCCAGGCGCGATCGCCGCTGCGGCCAGCACACTGGCTAATGTTTCGGGTAACGGCGATCGCATCATATCCAACCTTACTTGTCGCGCGTGGTGGCCGCGAGGGCATCACCCATCGCCAGCCAATCTGATTGCACTTCTACGGGCGTCGCCCCAAACAGATTGGGTGCCGCCAATTGGGCCACACTTTCCGGCTTTTCGCAAAACCGACCCAAATCTTCCAAATAAGCCGCCGCTACCCAACCTTCGCGAAAATCCGGCGCACTGCCAAATCCACGCTCACCAGTCGCACCATGATGGCTCGTCACCTTAGCCCAAACCCCGTTGCGACTCCATTCCAACACCACCACCGCCCACCCATGGGGAATCGACCCAATTACCTTGCCATTGGCCGCCGCCCGCACCCGGAGGGGATCACTGTTGTTCGTACGAATTCGGGAATAGTATTTGGGAAAGCCGTCATACTTGCAGCCCTGGACAACCTGCGCCACCTGCGACTCAGTCGCCGCTTGGGCCTTCGGTGCAAGATTCACAATCAAACCGGACAACAGCAGCACACAGGCCAGCCGAAAATGGGAATAATTCATCTGGATCAATGGGGTTTAAAGTGTGACGAAAATTAACCACCCTGCGGATTGCCGCGATCGGACAACCCCTAAATCGTGATACCCCTAATTTTAGTCGAGAATAAACTAATTGTACCCAACTCCCACCCACCCAAGCACGCCACGATCCCACCCCGCCCGATCGGTGACATCGGCCATCCCACCGATCGGGCGGGGAACTTAATGATTTCTTCCAGTAGTTTGGCGGTGAGGACGACTAATTTTTCGGGTAGATTGGAATAGAACGATACGATTCACAAACTCCGCATTCCCGAATTTAGCTAGCTTATGTCAATGCCATCTGATCCCATCGCCGATCAACCGTCGATCGGTGATCACCGCTTTCCGGAAGGCCAATCGGAAGTGGCTCGGATCAATCAACTCTTGCAACGCCTGAACCAGAAAATGCGGCTCGATCAGCAGGTGCAGGATACAACCGATGAACTGCGGCGGTTTCTTCAGGTCGATCGGGTGGTGCTGTACCATTTTTACAAACAGTGGGAAGGCCAAGTCACCTTCGAATCCCTGAGTGACAGCCGCTATTCGATCTTTGGTTCAACCGGGCCAGATGCCTGTTTTAACGATGAATATGCAGAATTGTATTTGGCGGGACGGGTGCGGGCGATCGCCGATCTGACGAGCGAACCGATCGCCGATTGTCACCGGGATTTTCTGCTGAATATGCAGGTGAAAGCCAATCTCGTCGTACCAATTTTGACCGGCCAAGGGCTTTGGGGTTTGTTGGTGGCGCATCACTGTCAAGGGACACGATCGTGGTCGGCGGCGGACATTGAACAAATGCAAGCCGGAGCTTTAGTCTTGGCAACGGCTTCCTCGATCGGGGGTTAATGAGCAAATGCTACGCATAGACTAATTGCGACCGCACTGCGGACACAATTAAGCAGCGTTGTCTTGAGCATACAAATACTGCTGAAATCCGATGAATACTTCGCTAATCGTCGTGATGCTACCTAACTCGGCAACAGCGTCGTGCGTGGCATGATACTTTAGCTTTAGTAGTTGTGGTAGTTTTGATTGATCGAGTTCGCCTACGCCTTCTTTGATGTATTGCTCTAGGACAAAATCGAGGAATTCCTGCTGTTTGGCGTGATATTGGGACAGAATAAACGGCTTGCGCATTGTGGCGCGAGTGTAGCGGCTGATGGGTTCTGCCGCATAGGCGATATAGGCTAAGACATCATAGAGATCACTTTTTTCGGCATCAATCAGGCGGCTAATTTCGGTGAGCTGCACGTCGCCATAGCCGCGTGCTTCCAGTCCTTCGAGTAAGGCTTTGCGGGTGTCAGGACGGCTCCATAAAGTGCGTAGCTCAGCTTCATTTTTGAATAGTTCGGGCACTTCACCAAATAGTCGCTCGACAAATTCAGCAGCGGTAAGTGGTTTGCCATCGGGACTCCAGAAGCTCGTGCTGCTCTGATTTTGCAGGGTGCGATGTTTGCCGTCGGCGAGTTTAATGCGGATTTTGAGGATGCGGGGTGTCTCGTCATCCCGATCCGGATCGCTGGGCGGTGGATCGTAGTCACCTTCTAGTTCTCGTGGCCCTCTGGGGGTGACGGCTACGGGCTCTTGGGGTTCACCGTCCCATTCGGGGTCTTGGAAGTGTTCGTAGGCTTTGACGAAATCGTAGATGGTGAAGTAGTCTTTGCCGTCAAACAGTCTTGTGCCCCGTCCGATGATTTGTTTGAACTCGATCATGGAGTTGATTGGGCGCATCAGAACGATATTGCGAACGTTGCGGGCATCAACACCCGTGGAGAGTTTTTGGGAGGTGGTGAGAATGGTGGGAATGGTTTTCTCGTTGTCTTGGAAGGTTTTGAGGAATTGTTCGCCAATTTTGCCATCGTTGGCGGTGACGCGGACGCAGTAGTTGGGATGGGTGCTGATCTTGATTTGGTTGATCAGGTTGCGGACGGCGAGGGCGTGTTCTTGGTTGGCGCAGAAGACGATCGTCTTTTGGTTCTGGTCGATCGCTTCCATAAGAAGCTGAACTCGATAGCGTTCCCGATCGGCGATTTCGATGATGCGGTTGAAGTCGGCTTCGGTGTAGGTTTTGGCTTCGTCGATTTCGCCTTCGAGGAGGTCGTCGTCGGGGCTGTAGGTGTATTCGTCGAGGGTGGTGGCGATTTGGCGGACTTTGAAGGGGGTGAGGTAACCGTCGTTGATGCCGGATTTGAGGGCGTAGGTGTAGACGGGATCGCCGAAGTAGGCGTAGGTATCGGCGTTATGCTTGCGTTTGGGGGTGGCGGTGAGGCCGAGTTGGACGGCGGGGGCGAAGTATTCAAGGATGCTGCGCCAGGTGCTTTCGTCGGTAGCGCCGCCGCGATGGCATTCGTCGATGATGATGAAGTCGAAGAAGTCGGGAGAATAGTCGTTGAACTTGGGGGTGGGTTTGCCTGCTTCGTCGTGACCAGTCATGAAGGTTTGGAAAATGGTGAAGAAGATGCTGCCGTTTTTGGGGACGCGGCCTTTCTTGCGGATTTCATCAGGGTCAATGCGGACGAGGGCGTCTTCGGGGAAGGCGGAGAAGGCGTTGTAGGCTTGGTTGGCGAGGATGTTGCGATCGGCTAAGAACAAAATCCGAGGACGACGCGTTGGCTGTTGGCTGAGGTTCCAGCGACTTTGGAAGAGTTTCCAGGCGAGTTGGAAGGCGATGAAGGTTTTGCCGGTGCCCGTGGCCATGGTGAGAAGGATTCGATCGGTGCCTTGGGCAATCGCTTCGAGGACGTGTTTGATGGCGTTGTGTTGGTAGTAGCGGGCTTCCCAGGTGCCGCTGCGGTCTTCAAAGGGGATGGCAGCAAAACGATCGCGCCAGAGATTTTCCTGACCGAATGTGAGGTGCCAGAGTTCGTCGGGGGTAGGGTATTGGGGGATGTAGGCTTCGGCCCCGGTGTGCATGTCGATTTGGTAGATGCGGCGACCGTTGGTGGCGTAGGCGAAGCGGGTTTCGAGTTTTTCGGCGTAGTTTTTGGCTTGGGCGACGCCTTCGGTGTCGGGGAGTTCACGTTTTTTGGCTTCGATGACGGCGAGTTTTTCGCCTTTGTAGACGAGAACGTAGTCGGCGTATTCAGCGGGGGCGCGTTTGCCGTGGCCGAGGAGGCGACCGGGGGCGATGACTTCGCGGCGAATCCGGCTATGCTCGATCGTGCCCCAGCCAGATGCCTTGAGGGCGGGGTCGATGAGTTCGGCGCGGGTTTCGGCTTCGTTCATGGGGCGGACGAGTCAGTATATGGGGCGATCTAGATGTGTCTATTGTAATTGTCTACACTGGTTTGCGACCTATTTCCGCAGGAGAAAGCTCAGCCTGATATTCTATTCATCTATGGTATTAACTGATTTTTATCTATGCTCGGTTTTGCGTTAAAGCACTTTTTTGCCTGTTCTATAAGGGTTTCAGATTTTTAGGGTGAGCTATATGGTTTTGCGTTAAAGCACTTTCTAGCGATTATGATGACTCGTTCTCTAGAGAATTTAGGCGGCGGCGAGCGGCGGCGATCGATTCGTGTAACTTAGCTTCGAGGAGTTCGCGGGGGGGGAGGGCGGTGAGGTAGTCGGCGACGCGGATGTTGCTTTTGTCGAGTTGGAGGAGTTCGACGTGTTCAGCGTTTTTGCCGGTGCAGAGGATGAGGCCGATCGGGGTTTCTTCGCCTTCGACTTTTTCATACCGTTCGAGGTAGCGGAGGTAGAGTTCCATTTGGCCTTTGAAGGCGGCGTCAAATTCACCGATTTTGAGGTCGATCGCGACGAGGCATTTGAGGCGGCGGTGGTAGAAGAGCAGGTCGATGTAGTAGTCGCGTTGGTCGATGGTGATGCGTTTTTGGCGGGAGAGGAAGGCGAAGTCGCTGCCGAGTTCGGTGATGAAGCGTTGGAGATCGGCGAGGATGGCGGATTCGAGGTCGTGTTCGGGGTAGATGTTGGTGAGGCCGAGGAAGTCGAGAATGGCTGGGTCGTGAAAATCGATATTAGGGCTAGTAGGTTGTGCTTGCTGATAGATCTGGGCGATTTCGGCGCTGATGGCTACGGCAGCACGTTGTTTGGCGCTGTCGATGAGTTCGCGAATTTCTTGGAGCAGGTTATTGAGCGGGGTGAGGTCGTTCATGGGGCCTCCTGGTCGGCGGTGAGTTCTCCGGTGAAGGCTTTTTGGAGGATGGATTGTTTGAGTTCGGTGAGGGCGGCGAGTTTTTGGCGGTAGATGGATTCGAGGCGTTGGATATTCAACCTTAGCTCATCGAGATTATCACTAATAATTTTCTGTTTGGAGACGGGTGGTTTTAGAAATGCGAAACCTTGAATTTGCTTCCCGCTGATATGCGGAACTCCGATGCCAGTTTGATTACTCAGAATATGCCGTGTAAAAGCATGACTTCCTATCAAATACATGAGAAATCGATTGTTAATGTCTTTAGACGCACGTAGGCAAGCTGTCCGCTGAACGAGCAAACAGGGCAAGTCATCTGAAGAAATCATTGCGTGCTTCAATCCAGCTTTCACCCAAGGACGATCCATTGCAAGAACAACATCACCTTCTTTCAGTTGATAAGTGAGAAATTCATCTATTTCAGATTCCGGCCATTTTTTTACATCGTCCCAACGAAGCGCACATTGAATGATATTGTCCCCTCGAAGTAATCGAATACTCTGGGCTGAATCTGTATAACGAATACTCTTAAACGGAAATCCAGTCATCAAATCTATTTCCGCACCTAATGCTGTCTCTTGCCATCCATTATCGTTCTGAGTCAAAATATCATTCAGATAGCTTTCAAAGAGTTCGCGGGCGTTGGCGAGGTTCTGTTTGGTGTTTTCGATCGCGACATCGATCGCCTCAAACGCCTGGTCTACGATCGCTACGATCCGCTTTTGCTCATCGATCGGGGGAACTGGAATCACGAAATTAACTAAGGTTTTAATCGGCAATTGAGGTTGGGCCGCCCCTGATGTATGTCTAGCAGTCTGCAATTTAATGATCGGCGATAGAAGCATCTTAAACAAGAACTCTGAAATAATTACACCTTCATTAGGCCGCAAAATTAGCATTCCAGAATTAATCCGAACATGATCGAATTCGACACTATCATCGTAGATAGCAATATTTCCAATTGTCCCTCTTGTTGTAAGAATAACATCTCGTCGATTCAGCTTTCCTTTGCGAAGATTTTCATCTTTCTCCTTATTAATGAACATTAATGCATCAAAGTTAAACCCACCTGGTCTAACATTTTTCGTGTTCAAGAAAACGCAGTAGCCTTCAGATATGAAATCAGATTGTTGAGGGTAATTTTTACCTCTATCACCATCAATGATTTGCATAAGGTCAGGATCGCCGAATTTCTTCTCTATCCAATTTTCTCTCATAACAGCTCCCCAATTCCCGCCAAAATCTGTGCACTTTCCGCACCCAAAAGCCCATTCAATCTACTCATCATCAACCTCCCGATCGGCCCAAAGCTGCAACCGCTCCGCGATCGCCTCAGGACTCGGCAACTCATCCCGATAAGCCTCCGGCAACTGCGGCACGATCGTATAAGTCGCCACCCCGATCGGTCGAACCGCCGTTGGCCCTTGGCCGGTCGTAGACCATCGCAGGGCATATTCCACCACTGTTTTATTCTTTGATCGACAGATGATGATACCGATCGGTGGATTCTCGCCCTCGACCTTCTCTTGGCAATCTAACGCCTCCAGATAAAACTCCATCTTGCCCTTGTGTTCCGGCTTGAAATCGCCGATTTTGAGTTCGATCGCCACCAAACACCGCAACCGCCGATGAAACAACAACAAATCGATGAAATATTCCTGTCCCCCAACTTCCAGCCGATATTGATTGCCGATAAAAGCATACGCCCCACCCATTTCAGTGAGGAACGATCGAACGTTCTTGACCAATGCCTGCTCTAAATCGTGCTCTGAATGTTCATCGGCTAGATCCAAGAAATCAAACGTGTAATGATCTTTAACGGCAAGTAGAGCTTGATTTCTGATTTCCTCAGAAACCGTCGCATCAAAATTCGTCTGATTCAGCAGATACCTTTCATAGCTCTTGTTATCCACCTGATGCTTCAGTACAGAGGCTGTCCAGCCAAACCGTGCTGTCGCCCTGAGGTAAAATTCTCGCTCCAAATCATCCTTGCAGCGCCCAAAAATCACGAGATTTTTTGTCCAACTGATTTCTCCAATCAACGATTGGAGATTTGGTTTATCCACATATTCACGGTGAAACTGGCGCATCAGCCAGAGATTATTCGCCGAAAACCCATTGCGCCCTGGAAACTCTGCCTGCAAATCCCGAGCCAATGTCTCCACAACCGACTTGCCCCAGCCGAGCGCGGTCTGTTTCTGGTGAATCATCTCACCTATATCCCAATACAGCCCCACCAATTCGCGATTCACGCTCCGCATCGCCTGAAGCTGCCGATCGCGAATCTGCTGCTTAATTTCATGAAGAAAATTGGCGTAATCTTGTCGATCGATCTCAGTCATAACAGCTCTTCAATACTTTCCAAGTTCTCCACAATCGGTCCCCGATCGGCCCAAAATCATCGCCATCATTCATTGGCAGCATTCGCGATCGTTTTACGCGGTCTCCCCCCTCGTTTGCCATTATCTCTTGATGCTTGGGCCTTAGCGACTGATTTCAATTTCCCCCCTTGCCGACCTAGCTCCGTCATCCAAGCCTTAGAACCAAATAACCCTGATACCAATTGTGACACGCCCAGATCGGCATCCAAATTTTCCCAGTGCAAAGCCGATCCAGTTGGCATGATCTCCACCTCAGCCAGCTGTTCTGGCGTGCCATGTTCTAAGCCCTGCAACAGTTGATAAGGAAACCCCATGATCACGCCATTGGTCAATTCCATAAATACACGCTCACTATCAGCGGCATACCAAGCTCTAACCGCTCTTGGCTCTGTTTCGGCGAGTGCCCGACCCGCCACTCGCGCTTGGTCAAACTGGGCAATCAATTCAGGACTAAGATCACTCATGAATTTCTTTCCATTTTTCTAAAAGCTCGATTTGATGCTCGATGACGAGATTCAACGCCTTGGCTAGATCCTTGTTGCTAATTTTCCCTTCAACACTAAACACGATCGGTTCGAGTAACGCGATCTTCACTTCTGCATCATTCTTGAAAACATGCACATGGGGCGGCAGGTGATCGTTCGGCCAAATAACGATTCTGAATCCATCTTGTTTAACGATCGTTGGCATATTGACTCCTCAACCTCGATCTTATCCTGTCGCTTGGGTTTTTGCAAGATTTGACGTCGATCGGTTGTACCTCAAGCTCAAAGGCCCCCACTCATAACAGTCCCCCAATCCCCGCCAAAATTTCCGCACTCTCCGCATCCAACAGCGCGATCGTATTCATAATCTCGATCGGCGATCGCAACGGCGCTTCCTCCGCCTTATTCGGATTCTTCACCGACAAATCAAAGCTGTCCCGATCGACATCCGCCGCATCCACCAGCCAAGACTTCTCCGAAGCCGCGAACGTCGCCTGCAATTCCACAAACTCCCGCAAATCCTCATCATTCAGCGAATTTGTCTTCCCCATATTCCGCCCCGGATCAAGCTGATAATACCAAATCTTCCGCGTCGCCATCCCCCCTTCGACTTCGCTCAGGGCAGGCTTCCCAAAAAACAGCACCACCGTCTTCACCCCCGCCCCAATAAACGTCCCACTCGGACAATCCAAAACGGTGTGCAGATTGCAATGCTCCAACAGCTCCTGTCGCAACGCCCGCGAAGCATTATCCGAATTCGACAAAAACGTATTCTTAATCACCACTGCCGCCGTCCCACCCGCCTTCAAAATCTTAATAAAATGCTGCAAAAACAGAAACGCCGTTTCCCCCGTCTTAATCGGGAAATTCTGCTGCACCTCCTTCCGCTCCTTCCCGCCAAACGGTGGATTCGCCAAAATCACTTCAAACCGATGCTTCTCCTGGATATCATCCAAACTCTCGGAGAGCGTATTCGTATGAATAATATTCGGCGCATCAATCCCATGCAAAATCAGATTCATAATCGCCATCACATAGGCCAGACTCTTCTTCTCCTTCCCAAAAAAAGTCCCCGTCTGCAACTGCTGCAACTGCTTCGTCGTCAGCTTCCCCCGCCGCAAATAATCATAGCTCTCACACAAAAATCCCGCGCTCCCACAGGCACCGTCATAGATTCGATCGCCAATCTGCGGCTGCACCACGGCGATCATCGCCCGAATCAACGGACGCGGTGTGTAATATTCACCCCCATTGCGCCCCGCATTCCCCATATTCTTGATCTTCGCCTCATACAGATGCGACAGCTCATGCTTCTCCTGCTGCGATCGGAACTTCAGCTCATCAATATATTCCAGCGCATCCCGCAAGCTATACCCACTCTGAAACCGATTCTTAATCTCGCCAAAAATCTCACCGATCTTGTACTCGATCGTATCCGGACTCGTCGCCCGCTGCTTAAACCCCTGAAGATATGGAAACAGCTGACGATTCACATAATCGATCAAATCATCCCCAGTCAACGCATTGTTCCGATCGAGTTCCCCATTCGCCAACTTCGGAGCCGCCCACACCGCCCACCGATGCGCCTCATCAATAATAAATTCGTAAGGCTTCCCGACTAGCTCGGCCTCGATCGCCTTCTCCTGCTCCAAATCATCCAGATACTTCAAAAACAACAGCCACGACGTTTGCTCCGTATAATCCAGCTCCGTCGTACAGCCCGCCTCCTTCCAGAGTACGTCATCAATATTTTTGAAAGTTTGCTCGAACATTTTCCCTTCACGCATCAATAATTATGGGAGCGATCGCCGTCCTGATACCCCCTAGCCGTTGACCACCCAGCATTATAGGATAATTCGTTGATCCCACCCTAATCCACCAACTGCACCACACACCGATCGGCCTGAACATCAAACGCCACCAGCTTCTGGGACTGAATCCACTCAATCAAACTATCGCCCAACAGCTCCCGCCGCCAACCGGAATTCAACGACTGATCATGACTGCGAAACGCCGACTTCGACAACACGATCGACGGTGCAATCACCGTCTTAAAACACCGATCGCGCACCAGCAAATATAAGAATTCTGACGTGATCACCTGCTCTGGCGTTTCCTCCTGCCACTTCGGCAGATCTTCGAGCAACGCCTGCTCCTCATCCGTAATCGGCGCATTGAATAACCGCGTCCAGAGATTGCCGTAGGACTGAATCAACTTATCCGAAATCATTCGATTCTGGCGCAGAAAGGGAATACCTTGGGCCATGCCCTTGACGATCGGCATCGTCACCTTCTTCGGCAACACCATATCCTGCGGCACATTCCGCTCCTTCGCCTCGGCCAATCGCCACACCAACAACCGCACAAAAAACACCCGCTCCTGCGGCAACAACTGCGTATGCGTCGTACTGCGGAACGTATCCTTCAACGAATCCCCTGCATAGTATTCCAGCGTCGTGAACTTCGCCACCTCTTCCTCACACCAATGCAACCGATCGATCGCCTTCAGTTGGGTCGTCAGTCGGTGCCATAGCTCCGGCAGATACAGCACATCATTTAGCGCATAGGTAATCTGCTGCGACGTCATCGGCCGCGCTTCCCAATCCGTCACCGAAAATGATTTATTTAACGTAATCTGAAACTCGCGCTCCACCAAATTCTGGAACGAAATCGGATAGGTATGGGTGAGAAATCCCATCGCGATCTGGGTGTCAAACAGATTTTTCGGATAGGTGCCGTAGAGCGAATTCAGAATCCGGTAGTCGTTATCCCCGGCATGGGTGATTTTGAGAATCTGCGCGTTCTCGATCATCGCCAAAAACGGATCGATCGACTTCAACCGCAACGGATCAATAATGTAAATCCCATGTTCCGTGATCACCTGAATCAAACAGAGCATCGGATAAAACCGCCGCTCATTGATGAATTCCGTATCAAAGCCCAGCCAAGTGATGCCCGCATTGTCCTGGACAAATTGGTCGAGCTGCGCGGCGGTATCAATATACTGGTGCGCTTCGGGCTGACGGACGATCGGGGATGACACCATGCTGAATTATTTCCTATGACCGGGGGATTGCCCCATGGTATATGAAGATGCGTCCCCGACCCACCCAGTCACCCCATTAGCGCAACCGCAAGAACACCACCCCGCGATGCACATCGCCCTCGCCGCCGTAGCCACTCAAGGTTACTGACTGGAGATTCTGCGCCAACGGCTGCGCCACGAGATCAAAGATCCGGACGATCGGCGCTTTCTCCACCAGCAGCGGCTTGATCGTCCGCCAATCGACGTAGAGGTAGCCATTATTCCGATCGTCGATCGGCGCGATCGACTGACTCAACGACCGATCGAGCGACTTGCGCACCGACTGCGGCAGCGCCAACGACTGCTGCATCGCCTCGATCGAACTTGCAAAGATCACCGCCTGATCCAGTTCCACCCAAGCCCCGATCGCCGTTGCATCGAGGTTAGGTTTGTCCGTTGATTTGGCCGTTGCCGCCAACTGCGTCCAAGCCGACACCGTTTGCCCGCCTAGCTGCACCGGAGCCACCGTGAGTTGGTGATCCTTGGCGATCGCATTGAGTTTCGCCACACCCGCCGCATAGTCCGGGTTCGTCGCCTTATCCACCACAAAAATCCAATCCGCCTTGGCCGCATCCGGCAGCAGCCCGAAGGCATAGCTCCCCTTCACCCAAACAAACAAATCCTGGGCCAAATCCAACTGCAACTGCTGGCCCCAAGCCGCGATCGGCTGCTGCACCAACTGCTGCGCCAACTGATAATCCTGCAATCCCTGGCCCAAATCCGTCCAAGTCTGCGCCAGATTCACCCCCGACAGCACCACAGGCGTCAACTTGGGCAAATACCGCAACGCCGCCACGGGTTTGGCCAACTGGGCCGCCTGGGCCACCCCGCCGACCACCGCCGTATTCGCCACCAACCCCTGCCGATCGAGACCCAGCCCGATCGCCAAATGAGCATAGGCCCCATTGGTCAGCGAATCCAAGGCCTTCGTGTCACCGGACAACGCCGCCAACTGTGGCAAATTCACATAGCTCAACCCGACCCGATTCGCGGGCAACGCCGCGATCGCCCGTTGGTAATCTGGATCGTTGCCCAGATTCAGTTCCACGGCTTGCACGTTATTGATCGCATCGCGCAGCACCTTCGGACTATTGGCAAACAGCACAAACCGATCGCCCACCAGCGCACTGGCCAAGGTCAACGCGGGCGCAGCCGCATCAGCTGCCTGCACCTGACCAGCCTGCACCTGACCATAGATAATTTGGGTGCCCTGATACTGCTCGAACACCAAATCCTCCGGCACCACCGCCCGCTGTTGCCAAAACAACTGCAAAAATTCCCGCGATCGGGTCGTATCTTTCGTCAGCAGCGACAGTAAATATCCCGGCTGATTGCCATTGGCACTGTCCCGATCGATATCCAGCGTCGTCACCGCCAGGGTGACCTCGTCCCCGAGCCACGGCTGCACATCCCGGCCATAGCGCAAGCCACCGCCCAGCAAGCCATCCCGCACCGCCTCAAACTCGGCCCGTTGGGCTTTGCGCTGATCCGGTGGCACCAGGGCCAATTGCAAGCCCTCCAGCCGATCGGCATTGACCATCAGCGCACCCATCACCGGCGCTTGCTGCGGGATGAAGATCATCGCCTGGGGATTGGGATTGGCGCTGCCACGCAGCAGACCCAACGGACTTTGGGCAAACAGCCAGGCAAAACCCACCAGACCCGACAGCAAAAGGACTGCCGCCACTGCCGCTAAAACTGTGAAGAACGATCGACGCTTCATGAAACTAACTTTCTTAAACACAGCAAATAAACCACAGGACTCGGGGAAGACCTGCTACAGTCAGTCTATCGGAGGACGGCCAGCAATGACCAGAACTGCCCACAAATCCTACCCCGATCGCCGATTCTATGTCTGAACCCCAGCCACCGCGATCGTCCCCGGACGATGAGGCCGACATTACCCGTTCCCAAGACGACCCGACGCGGCTCCAGCATGGCGCGGCGGCCATTCCTATGGCCGAGAACGATGAGCATACTGCCTCCCAAGACCCCGTCACGGAATTTCAAGACTCGGAACCCACCCCCTCGGTGATGTCGATCGAAGAATGGCTGAACAAGCTGCGCCGCTCCGATCGGGCTTTCTATAACATCATGGCCATGGAAGTCTGGTCGCTCGCCAAAAGCATGGATTCGATCGTCCCCGGCTTCTGGAGTCAGTTCATGGTGAATCGCCGCACTGCCATGCAGGAATTTGTCGATCGACGACGGGAGGCGGGCGAAAAGTCCGACCCCGATCGGCCCGATCCACCGGAGCAGTCGTAGAACTTCGCCCCCACTCGATAATTCTGTTGGCGAATTGCTGGACTGCGTACTTCACCCGCCCCGCGCGTCAACGGCGGGCTAGTAAGGCAACCCGGCTAAACCCGGCTCCGTGGTTGGAGGCCCCTTCAGGGGTCTTTCCTGACTAGCCCTGCCGTTCACGCGCGGGGCGGGTGAATTGCGGAGTCGAGCGATTCCGCTTAGGCTAGACCCGTCCCCAACTTTAAATCCCGGCCCCGCGTCATGCCCGAACTCCCCGCCATCAGCGTCACCGAACTGGCCCAACTCATGGCCCAACCAGTGGCCGCACGCGACGACCTCCAACTGGTCGATGTCCGCGAACCCCACGAACTGGACATCGCCCAGCTACCCGGCTACATCAACCTTCCCCTGAGCCAATCCGAGGTTTGGTCAACCCAGATCCAAACCCACTTGGATCCAACCAAAGCCACCCTCGTCCTCTGCCACCACGGCATGCGATCGGCCCAAATGACCGGATGGCTGCTGCAACAGGGATTTGCGGACGTGAAGAATATTACGGGCGGCATCGATGCCTATTCGGCCCTGGTCGATCGCAGCATTCCCCGCTATTGAGCCGCCGGGTTAGCAATGGTGGGCAGTGCCCACCCTACGATTGGATGGAAATTGTAGGGTGGGCACTGCCCACCTTCTTCTCAACCGATTGTTTCTGCTATCGTAGGGAAAATATTGGTTTGACCAATGCCGCTTAAGATTGCCCTGAATCATCGTCAGCAACAAGTGCTCCAGGCCACAGTGCGACATTACATCGCCACAGCCGAACCCGTTGGCTCGAATGTCCTGGTGCGGGAATACAACATGAGCGTCAGCTCCGCCACAATTCGCAATGCCATGAGTATGCTGGAGCGCGAAGGCCTGCTGTACCAGCCACACACCTCCGCTGGCCGCGTCCCGTCGGATTCCGGGTATCGCCTCTATGTCGATCATCTGATGCAGCCCACGCCCCAGCAGATCGCCACCCAAACCCTCACCGATCGGCTGGGCCTCGGCAACTGGAACCTCGAAGCGATTCTCCACGGTGCGGCCCAAATCCTCGCCACCCTCAGCGGCTACATCACCCTCGTCACCCTGCCGATCAAACAACCCGCCGAAGTCCGCCATGTCCAACTGGTGCAAGTCGATGCCCAGCAAGTCATGCTAATCGTCGTCACCGACACCTACGAAACCCAGTCGGTCTTAGTCCAGTTGCCCGCCGCCGATCCCGAAGCCAACGACCCCGAACAGCTCGATCGGGAGCTGCAAGTCCTATCCAACTTCCTGAATGCTGCCCTACGCGGCCAGAGCTTGGGGGCCGTGGTGAATCTCGACTGGTCGGCATTAGGCCAGGAATTCGATCGCTATAGCCATTCGATGAGCACGATGCTCCAGGGCTTGGCGCGGCGGTTTGCGCCGATGAATATGCCCTCCCAACTGATGATCAGCGGCGTCGCCGAAGTCCTCCGCCAGCCCGAATTCAACGAACTCAGCCAGCTCCAAAACCTGCTCTCCCTACTCGAAAGCCAACAGGATCAACTCCTACCGATCTTCGGCGAACAATTGGGCCAGGACTTAGGCCGCCGCGTCAACGTCCTCATCGGCACCGAAAATCCGCTTGAACCGATGCGATCGTGCAGTCTGGTCTCGGCCACCTACACCCGTGGCTCCCAAGTCGTCGGCAGCGTTGGCGTCCTCGGGCCGACCCGGATGGAATATGAATCGACGATCGCCCTGGTGGAAGCCACGGCGGACTATCTTTCCGATGTAATTGGCTAGTTTCGCCCGCAATTAATCCATGATCCCCCCCCAATTCACCCAACGACTCAAGCAACTGTGGCCCTGGTGCGATGTCGCCGCGATCGGCCTGGTGGGCCTATTGCTGCTGCATTACTGGCAAAGTGGGAAGCTGAATTTGCTGATTCACCCCAATTATCATTTGCTGACCTTGGCAGCGGCAGCGGGGCTGCTGGGGCTGGCGGGCTGGCAGGGCTGGACGGTGTGGCAACGGCGCAATTCCGTCCGCCCTCAGCCAGAAGTCGCCCATTCGCCGCTGCTGCCATCGGGCTGGAGCAGTGGAATTTTGATTGGGGTGGCGATCGCCGGGTTTCTGGTGACGCCCCGCGCCTTTGCCAGTCAAACGGCGTTGCAGCGAGGCGTGACGGACAGTGTGATGATTACCCAGGTGAAGCCCCAGGCCTTCAAAGGCACCGTGCGGCCCGAAACGCGCAGTTTGCTGGACTGGGTGCGCACCCTTCAGGTCTACCCCGAACCCGACGCCTATGCCGGACAACCCGTGAAGATTCAGGGATTTGCGGTGCATCCGCCGGGGTTACCGAATCAATACTTTCGATTGACCCAATTTACGATGACTTGCTGTGCGGCGGATGCCTATCCGATCAGCTTGCCGATTAAGTTACGCCAGGGCGATCGCCAAAACTATCCGATCGACCAATGGTTTGAAGTCACTGGATCGGTGATTTCCGAGACTCTGACCGAAGGCAATCGCCAAGTCGTGATCGACGCCACCGACATCCGACCGATCACCCAACCCGTCAATCCCTACAGTTTTTAGTCAATTAGAAAATAATTAATCGCCCCAAAAATCGCCCCATCACTGCATTCAAACCCTTGTGCCATAAGGATCACAGAAAATCAGGAAAGGCCTGTGCCAATTCTGTTTCTGGCCCAGCCACTGACCTGACGCCAAGCCGCCAACGGGTAAAAGTGAAGCCTGAGTGAAATCACTCACCCCGTCGATCGTTGCAAGTCGCAAACTCTCCGTTAATCTAGGCAAGACATTCGCCAAACCCACGGACTATGCTAGTTGCAGCGAAACGTGTCTACCACGATCCATTGGGGATTCGAATCACGTTCAGGTTGCAAGTTTATTTCGGCACTACCCTTTTCGACCCGACCCTTTCCAGCTTCAATCCGTAACGCCGTGGCTCAAGCCAGCGGCATACTCATCTGTTTGCGACGAAATCAACAATTAACTCGACTTCGCACTTCCATCGCCCTCGACTGTAAGTCGGGGCTAACGTGCGCAAGTCCCAAGGGGGACTGAATTCACCAGTCCGGTCAGGACTTTCGCCTGTAGCCCCGACTTACAGTCGAGGGGCGATCGCAGTCGCAGTCCAGCAATTCGCCAACCAAATCTTGGCGCACGATCGTTTATTTGCCTATGCTCTGAATCAATTACTTTCCAACGCTGACTACCACCATGCCCATGACGCACCCTTCAACTTCGCTGATCGGCCAAGTCCTGATGCAACGCTATCTGATTCTCGAACCCCTAGAATCCGGTGGCTTCAGCCAAACCTATCTGGCGATTGATACCGCCGCACCGGATAATCGCGCCTGTGTAATTAAATTCATGGACGCCCAGAGTAATACGGGCGTGGATTTTGCCCAGCTGTCGCAGTTATTCGAGGCCGAAGCCTATGCACTCGGCTGTTTGGGCGCACAGGCATCGATCGATCCAAGTGGCCGATCGACCCCGCTCCTCCTGGGCTACGGTCGCGCGCAAACCCAGGTCTATCTGGTACAGGAATTGATCGAAGGCGAACGGCTCGATACCTGGATGGCGTCGGCCACCCAACCGCGTCTAAAGGACGTGATCGAAATTCTCCAAAGTAGTTTGATCGCCCTGGAACAAATCCACCGCCAAGGGATTATCCACTGCGATCTCAAACCGAGTAATCTGATTCGGCGTATGCCCGATCGCCAACTCATTCTGATTGACTTTGGCGCTTGTAGTTTCAGTGGGCAGAGCACCATTCGGGCCAGCACCACCGAGGCAAACCCCCACAATCACCCCGAATTTGCCCTCGGGACGCCCGGCTATATGCCCCCCGAGCAAGCCGCTGGCCTGCCACAATTCAACAGCGATCTCTACGCCCTGGGCATGATGGCGATCCAAATCCTCACCGGTATCGCCCCCCAAAACCTCGATCGCTATCCCACCACCCGCGAGTGGAACTGGCACGCACATATTCGCAAATCCTTACTCAATCTGGAACTTATTCCGATTCTCGATCGGATGGTGCGGCTCGATTATCGCGATCGGTATCACACCGCCACCGCCGCCCTGAATGCGATCCAAAATCTCAATCCCCAATCCGCCAGTTCCCGCTTACCCCTGTTTCGGCTCCAACCACCCACCCAAAACAGCCGTCAACATGACCCCACCGCCCCCACCCTCTCCAAGAGTATCCAGCACCATGCACCCAGCGTCCCCAACGCACCCACACGGCCCTACCGATTAGTCACAACTGACGCAATTACTTAAAGGAACATTCCCCCAATGCTGCACCAAACCGCCGAAAAAACCATGCACCGAGTCCGCTGGGGCTTGACGATCGGCTGGTTCATTCTGATCGGCTCGCTGTTTTATGATCCGATTAGCAGCGTTTTAACCGATCCGCAAAGTCTCTGGAGTCCGATCCACCTGAATGCCAACGCGATCGTCGATCCTAAGCGCTGTGTCAAGATCCGTGAAACCTGCATCGAGCAATCACCCTACGCGATCGGCACAGTGATTTGGTGGTCGATCGTCGTGCCGAGTTCGATCTTTATTTTGCTCGTATTCGGTCATGAATTTTGGCGGCGGATTTGTCCATTGTCGTTTTTGTCGCAGATTCCCCGTGCCTTAGGCATTCAGCGCAAACGCCGCACCGTCAATCCCGCCACAGGCATCGCCCGCTTCGATCTGGTCAAAATCGGCGCAAATTCCTGGCTCGGCCAAAATCATTTATACGTGCAGTTTGGCTTATTTATTTTCGGCTTGGGATTGCGGATTTTATTAATTAACGGCAATCGGGTTGCCTTGGGTTGTTTTCTGTTATTTACGATCGGCAGCGCCATTACCGTCGGCTATCTCTACGCGGGCAAAAGTTGGTGCCAATATTTCTGCCCGATGGCTCCGGTGCAACTGGTCTATACCGGGCCACGATCGCTTCTGGGTAGTCCCGCCTATTTGAGCGAAAGCGCGGGGATCAGCCAATCGATGTGTCGTATCACCGATCCCAAAACGGGCGCAGAAACCAGCGCCTGCGTCGGTTGCAAAGCCACCTGCTTCGACATCGACGCCGAAAAACACTATTGGCAAGATGTCGAAAAACCCGGACGGCAATTTGTCCAATACGGCTACTTCGGCATGGTGGTCGCCTTCTATCTCTACTACTACCTCTACGCGGGCAACTGGAACTACTTCTTCAGCGGCGCTTGGACCCACGAAGATGGGATTAGCGATCAGCCCTGGGAAGAAATGATGGCGGCCGGATTTTATATCGCGGGTCATGCCATTCCCATTCCCAAACTATTCGCGGTATTCATCACATTCGCTGTCTTAATTGCGATTACCTACACGATCGGGATTCTGCTCGAAAAACTCTGTCGCAAATATGTCGTAATCAAGCGCCGTAGCATTTCCGCCAAACAGGCGCGGCATATCGTCTTTACGGTCTATACGATCGCCGCATTTTGGACATTCTTCTCCTACGGGGGGCGGCCCTTGCTGAATCGGCTACCCACGCCAATTCTCCTGAGTTTCAATGCCCTAATCGTGATCGTCGGCTCGATCTGGCTATTCCGCACCGTCAAGCGCCAACAGCAGGACTACGATCGGGAGGCCATGACCACAAGTTTACGCAAACAGGTGAAGCGGCTGGACATCGTGGACAGCACAATCCTTGAAGGGCGGACGATCGAAGATCTCAACCCCGACGAATTGCACATGCTCGTCAAAGTCCTCCCCGGCTTCTCCGAACAACTGCGGCACCAGACCTACAAAGGCGTCCTGCTCGACTGTCTCGAACAGCAAACCGTCAATCTCCGCACCAGTTTTGCCTTTTGCGAAGCCCTGCGGCGGGAATTGCAAATCGACGATGCCCTACATTTCGACATGCTGGCCGAAATCATCAGCAACCACGCCCAATTCACCGAGGCCGAATCGACCCCCACAACGACCTCGATCACACCCACAACGTTGGCCTCTAGCCAGTCGAAGACGATCGCCCATACCATCCTTAAACGCATTCGCCCGATTGCCCGATCGCCCCAGCCCAGTCCGCCGCCCAGTCCACCCACCGCAATCGATCAACCGCGCCCCGTCCCCAATGGTCTCGAATCGATCGCCCCACCCACCATCAGTCCCCAAGAATTCTCCTAAATCTTTACCCCCCCCAATCCCCACTATGCTGCGCCTCAAATCCGTCAACTTCGGCAACCAACAATTCCAAAAACACGATCTCCAACCCAGTCACGATCAAAAAGCCGAATGGCTGATTGGCCGCAGTCCCGACTGTGATGTCGTGCTCGACAGTCCCGAAATCAGCCGCAACCATGGCCGCATCCTCTATACCGATCGGGCCTATCACTACCTCGATATGAGCAGTACCTCCGGCTCAATCTTGAATGGGGAATTTCTCACCGCCGCCTCGCCCTATCCGCTCAACATCGGGGATTTATTACAACTCGGCGAAACCTTCATCTACATCGAAGCCGTTGAAGCGATCGTCACACCCCAACTGAGCAACCTCCCGATCGTCGGCCAAATCCCCTGGACAAATCAAGCTGTCTGGTGTCGCTGCGATCGGATTATCCAAGAAACCGCCGATGTCAAAACCTTCTGCCTCGTGGCCGAGTCCCCCACGGCCTGGCATTATCTCCCCGGCCAATTTGTCACACTAGAAGTCGAAATCGACGGCCAACCGGTGCGGCGGCCCTACTCGATTTCGGCCTCACCCAGTCGGCCCCATCACCTCACCGTAACGATTAAGCGCGTTCCCAGCAGTGCGCCCGATCAGCCCGTCGGTTTGGTGTCAAATTGGCTGCATAACTATTTCCAAGTGGGCGATCGGCTGAAACTCGTCGGCGGCCCGATGGGGAGTTTTACCTGCCTCCCGAATTTGCCCGCAAAAATGCTATTAATTTCGGCGGGAAGTGGGATTACGCCCATGCTGTCGATGTCGCGTTGGGTTCAAGATACGATCGCCCAAAGTGATCTGGTCTTTCTCCACAGTGCGCGGCAACCCGAGGATATCGTCTGCCGATCGGAACTCGAAACCATGGCCGCCCAAATGCCAAATTTCCGCCTCGCCGTCACCTTGACCCAGGCCCAGCAAAGTGCCTGGATGGGCCTGAGCGGGAGGATTTCGGCTCCCATGCTGGCGATCGTCGCACCGGATCTAATGGAACGATCGGTCTATGTCTGCGGCCCGAATGCTTTCATGCAGCACGTCCAGGACACCTTAGAATCGATCGGCTTCCCCATGTCACAATATCAAGCCGAAAGTTTTGGCGGCGCACCCGTTGCCCCCAAAGCCAAACTGGGGAGTAATTCCAGCGTGGCGATGCCACGGGGCGGAATCGGTACCCCGATCGGGCCGAATACTGGCGGCACCGCCGTCGCCATCGCCGAACCCACGACCATCATGATCGATCGCCCCATCACCTTCAAAGCCTCCGGTCAAACGATCCAAAGCAATGGCCAAATGACCATCCTCGAACTGGCCGAATCCACCGGAGTCAATCTCCGTAGTGCCTGCCGCATGGGTTCCTGCGGCGCTTGCAAGATCCAAACCTGTGGGGCGAAGGTGCGTTATGCCGGATCGCCCGCTGCGCTGGGCACGATCGATGAGGCGGGGGGGGAGGTGTTGGCCTGTGTGGCCTATCCGGTGGAGGCGTTGACGGTGGAGGCTTAGCGCCCTGGACTGGAAGTCCGGGCTGAGAGCGGAAGGCCCTTGGACTATGGGGTTTTGATTAGCCACGACGATCATTATTTTCATGTGGCCGATCGTCCCCCAAACTCGATCGCGCCCCACAAAAAAGCCCGATCGCGCCTGCAAATTGCGGTTCGATCGGGCCTAGCATTCACACAACTGATTCAATTAGCGCATTCCAGGGAAGATGCGGCTATTCGACAGCGGTGAATCGATGATGCCCTGATTCAACTGTTCGGGGACGGGGTTGCGGGGGGCACTGCGGGTCGTCGCAAAGTCAGCCGTTGGGTTCTGGGAGGCTTGGACTCTGACTGATATAACGGGCGAAGCGACCTGATTTGCAATCACGGGTTGGCTAACAGTCGGGACAACGGTTAAGGGACTTGAAATTGCGCTGCCTGAGATTCCCCCAGAGCCAGAAGCTGTTGCTGCCGAAAAAGATGCCGCCCCCGTGATCACGCCTGGTGCAACTGTAGGCCCAGATTGCGACGATAGATTAGTATCCGTCACTTGATTCGCCGCAGAGGAACCAAATAAATAAGCCATTTCTCCTCGACGTACTGCTTCTGCTACCTCTTCAGGAGTAAGAGTACTGATGGGATTACTTGACACACTATCATCCCGAAGTTCTGGCATCCACGGTATCTCATCCCGCCGATCCACAGGCGGAACAATAATAATAATGCCATCAGATGAATCGCCCGGCGGCGGGTTGCGCCAAGCTAGCTCTCGCTGATATTGCTCAATTCCGGCACGAACCTCTTCCGGACGAACATCAGCAGCAGCTTTTCCAGGAATCATGAACGCATGATTGCGCGTATACAGAAGCGGGCTAAACAGATCTGGTGGTAATGCTGGATTCAGTGAGCGTGAGTCGATCGCCCAATAATACAAGTCACCTAAATCCATCGCCCGCAGATTTTCTGGAATGCGTGGGTCGTCATTGGCCACAATCACATCTTCACCACCCCAAAAACCCGGAATTCTAGTACCCATTCGAAGGTTGCCATCCCAGATCGGTTTAATGTTTGTCGCTGGTGGCGCTAAGAAGAAGTGGCGGGGCTGATAGGAGGCACCCATCATTGTTGCCTCCCAAAATATCCCAACCGTATCCGGCGGCTGTCCCAATCGGCGCTGTTCTGAAATGCGAGGATCGTCCGGCGCAAGGATTTCGATCAGATTACCCCGGAAGATAATTTTTCCTGGTTTGAGTTGTTCTGGGGTCAGAATGTCGTAACTGGGTAGGGAAGGATCAATCGCGACGATCGGTGCAGGCGCTGGCTGCCCACTGCCAATCTCAGGCCCTGGTATCACCATTGGCTGAAACATTGTTCCACCGGGCGTCAAAATCACCTGCTGCGCTTTCACCGGCAACGCCGCAACCAGCGCCACACCACTCGTCACCAACATGACCGACATTTTCAAAGAACGTAAATTCCACATAACTCGGCAAACCTCATTTGATACGGTGTCTCAAATCACGATGCACTGACAAACCTAGAATACCCTAAAAAGTGATATTTTTTCAGTTACTATCTCTTAGTTCTACTGCTACGATACCCACATTCTCAAATTCATGCAAGCCCGATCGGGAATTTTCGCTAATTTCTTGACATTGACTTCATCTTTAGCTCAGGCTGACTGGCTGAACATGTTGTTTCTTCGGCCTTTCCGAAGCTGAACCTGACCGCTGAGCAAATTCTGAGCGTGGGTCAGTAATTCTGATCACATATCTACGATCGCCCCCAAAGGCCGATCGCGCCCCCAAAGCGATCCAATGGTATACTGAGGGGAGGATCTTGGTTCTTTAACCTGTACTTCGTCCCCTATATGACAGCCCAACTCCTTCAGCGCATTACGCATCATCCGGATATCTGTCACGGCAAGCCATGTATTCGTGGATTGCGCTATCCGATCGAATTTATCTTGGAACTGCTCAGTTCAGGGATGACGACCGAGGAAATTTTGGCTGACTATGATGACTTAGAGGCAGAAGATATTGCGGCGGTGCTGAGTTTTGCGGCGCGTCTGAGTCAGGTCAAGAGCATTCACAAAATCGCCTCATGAAGTTTATTGTCGATGCCCAATTGCCGAAGCGCCTTGCCCGATTTTTGCAAGATGCAGGCTACGATACGATTCATACCAGCGATTTGCCACAGCAAAATGCAACACCTGATTCGAGTATCAATACGCTCTCGATTCAGCAAGAAAGAATTGTGATTACTAAGGATGATGATTTTGTTGATTCTTTCTTGACAATTCAGCAGCCACACAAACTTCTACTGATTACCACAGGCAACATCAGGAACTCGGAATTGGAAACGCTATTTGCCAATAGTCTAGACGTGATTATTGAACTATTGGTTAAGCATTCATATGTCGAACTTAGCCGCGATACGATCGTTGTACATCAGTAGCATGAGGCCGATCGTTCCATCACTTTATCCTCGATCGAATATCCCGATCGCGCCCCAAAGCCGATCGTGCCCAATAAAAAAGCCCGATCGCGCCTGCACATTGAAGGGTCGATCGGGCCTAGCATTCACACAACTGATTCAATTAGCGCATTCCAGGAAAGATGCGGCTACTTGATAGCGGTGAATCGATGACGCCCTGATTCAACTGTTCGGGGACGGTGTTGCGGGGGACGCTTCGGGTCGTCGCAAAGTCTGCTGTTGGGTTTCGGGAGGGTTGAACTGTTACGGATGTGACGGGGGAAGTGATCTGATTCGCAATCACGGATTGGCTAACAGTTGGGAAAGCAGTTAAGGGACTTGAAATTGCGCTGCCTGAGATTCCCCCAGAGCCAGAAGTGGTTACTGCCGAAAAGAATTCCGCCCCACTACCAGCTATTGGATTAATTCCTAAAAGCGTCATGCCACTCGGCTGTACTGTTAAGGAGTGATTTCCTAGAATGCCATCCGTTGTTGCATATGCTGGGGGAATGTAACCGCTATAGTTCAAATCGTTCAATCGCTCAGGTATATAGTCAAATGTATTATTGGCATAAGTAAGTGCATCGCCAAAAGTGAATTCCGTATTACTCGATGTTCAAGTTTTTCATAATCCGCCAAATGGTACAGTAATACTGTATTGACGTATAGGTGTGATGCGATGTGGTTGAGCCAACCCTTGCCGTTCATTGAAGATTTTATTGATGAGTTAGGCCAAGGGTTGACAGC
>JANOQX010000059.1:0-38505 GCA_031415035.1 Cyanobacteria bacterium VAR_4_metabat_243 | reverse complement strand
GCGCCAATCATGCCTGGATACCGCCTGCGGCGCATCCGCAGACGGTCATTTCGTGGCGACCATGTACCGTCAAGGAAAATCTCACTTTCTCACTTGACTTTCAACACAGTCGCTACGATTGGATGGAAATTGTGTAGGGTGGGCACTGCCCACCCTTTCTACCCGAGCCATCAAAAAAGCGCTGGCATTGTTTCCAGCGCTTTTAATTTGTCGGTGTAATCGGGGCTAACCCGCCGTTCTTTGGTCGCCGTTATTCCCACCGTTATTGTTGTCGGGGGCGGTGGGGGCGGAGTTGTTGGAAAGCGGCTCCGGCTCGACGATCGTGGCAGTAGGGCTAGAGAGCTGCTCGGCCTCGGGGCAGTCGTCGGAAACTAATAGCTCCATATCGCCGAGGCGCGGCACGAAGGAAAGCTGGCGGGAAACTGCGCCGATGCTCTCCAGTAGGAGAATTTCTTCCCAGGAAGAACTTTCGTCTTCGTCTTCAATCTCGTAACGGACGGTGACCAAATTTCCTTCAATATCCAGAATCTTGGCGCGTTCGATCCAGCGCTGTTGATCTCTGAGGAACAGATTAACTTCGTGACCATCGCAGTGAAGCTGGTATAGCTTGCGGTGTAGCATGAATTGCTTCTCCTGAGCCAAGAACACTTAAGCAAGGGCAGTCCATCCAAGGGCCGATGGGAGGTCAGCGCCTGAGCGGACAAAACATGGGGACGCGATCGATTGCTGAGGGAATGCACCATTATAGTGCCCGGAGTCCATCTCCTAATGTCCCTCGCGTGACGAATTTATGAAAAATCGTGGTAGAGCAGCGTGATATGACGCAATGTATCCCCCGAAGTATTGGAATTTTCTAGTTCGATTGTACCGTATTTGCGGTGGCGACATCGAAGCTGGACGGAAACAGGAAACGGTTTCATGCGGTTTATTGGCATTTGAGCAAGGGGCGATCGGGCCATTACTGACCGATCGTTAGCTCCATTGTAGCCGCTCGATCGGGAAATGCCCCTACGGCATCCAGCGGGGATGGAAACCCGGCACCAATTTGACGGGATTAATCGCCGTCTGCCAATCGCCTGCCAGCAGGGTTTCGGTGGGCAAAATCCAGAGCTGACTATTGGCGATGCTGGCGTTGGATTTGACCAGGTTGGGATCGTTTTCGGTTTGGTCGAAGATCAGGGCGGTGCCGTCGGGGGCGAGGCTGAGCTGGATCTCCCGCTGCTGGGGCAGGCGGAGCAAGGGCTTGAGGCTGAATTTGGGGTCTTGGGTGAGGGCGGTTTGGAGGTCAATCACGGCCAGATAGGGCTGCTCTTTGAAGGTTTCGCCCGGTTGCAGTTCGGTGAGGAGGCAAAACAGTAATCGCTGGGAGGGGTCAAAGATCGCGGTGCGGACGGATCCGGTGATTTTGAGAATTTCCTTTTGCAGGCCTTGGTTGTTGACGATGTAGAGCGATCGGGTGAAATCCTCGTTGAACTTCAGCATCGCCGCTTGGTTGCCATCGCGGGAAAAACTCAAGACCGTGCCAAAGTTGGGCAAGAAGTTCAGGGGATCGGCTCCGGATTCGAGGGGCAGGATGGCCAAGCCCTGCCCCTGGGCCACGGCGATCGCACTGGCGTCGGGGGTGATCACGAATTCGCCACCGGGTTGCTTGGTTTTGAGCACCGCTGGCGGTTGGTTGGGGCGCAGCACCCAGGGGTCAAATTCGTTGGTATTGGCTCGGTTCACCCGCTGCACAACGATCAGTTGGCCGTCATCGGCTAGGGCGAATTTGAGGTTTTGATAGGTTTTGTTGTCGAGCAGCAGTTCGACTTGGCCCGCTGGGGCGCTGCCGAGTCCGGTGGTGACGGTGTAGATCTGCTGTTCCGTGGGGCTGGGATTGTTGCTAGCGGTTTGATCGACCGCTGAGAAAACGATCCGTTCCCGATCGGGGTAGGGATAGAAGTCAAACACCTCAAGATTGGGCGGGGTCAGGATGATCGGCGCTTTGACTTCCTGGGTCATGTTGAGCAGCACCAATCGCTGCGTTTCCTCACCCACCGCGCCAATGTAAGCAAACATCCGATCGCGGCTGCGAAATTCGGTGTTGAAGGGTTGGAGTTCGCGCCCCCGGTTGAACCGTTCTTTGCCGCCCTGGAGGCTGAATTGAAATTTTTGGCCGTATTCGGCGGGTAAATCGAGGGTGTAGGCCATCCGCCGTCCGGCCCAGCTGAATTTGCCGGGAAGGGGCGGGTCGATTTTGAGGCCCTGTTCGACCGAGAGGTGATCCATCGGGCGGCTAAAGGTGATGGTCAATGCCGTATCACGGGCGGCGATCGCCTTGCCCTGCCAGCTAAAGTCGCGCACCTGCGGGGCGCTGTGGTTGCCACTGGAGAGCAGGACGACGATCGCCAGCAGCAGACTCAAAAGTAGCGCGATCGCCACCCGATCGAGGGGCTGGGAAAGCGATTTGAACCAGTTGAGAGAAAAACCACGGGACTGCGCCATCGGTAGCATTGGGATGAGGTGGCTGGTTTCACACCATAACATTTGTCCTGGCCGTTGTGACGGGATTTATGGCGGGGTTTGTTAGTCGCGTCGGTCGATCGGGAACGCTAGCAAACATGGACTCAGCCAATGTGTGTGCGGGTCTACCGATAATCTCTACCAATATTGTCCTATGCAGCCTACCCACCCACCGATTCACCCGCCCGCGATGACCGACGGTCGGTCGGAGACTATCGTCCCACCGCCCCATACACTGCGTCCCGTGATGGACGATGTGTTGGCCGATTCGATTCCCGCCTCCGTGGAAGCCGAAATTGATGACTTGATTGCGCGGGCGGGCACCTTTGTGGGTGATGCCGCAGCGGAAGGTGACGATTTGGATTTGGAGCTGTCGCCCCAGACGGCCCCGCGCTACATGCATGGCGTGGTGCGCGGTCAGCAGGCCTATCTGACCACGAATTTGTTGGAGACGGGTTCGTTGATGTTGCTCCAGCCGCAGATGGTGTGGACCTTGGGGCGGAATCGTGAAGCGGGGATTCCGGTGAAGGATCGGATGTTGTCCCGGCGGCATGCGTCGATTATGTATTTGCGGGACGATCGGGCCTTCTATCTGCTGGACTTGAATAGCTTGAACGGCTCCTACGTGAATGGCGTGCGGGTTGATCAACAGCGGTTGAAGGACGGTGACTTCGTGCGGATCGGCAATACAGAATTTTTCTTCTTTATCAGTGAGCATTACGAGAATCTAGAGCCGCTCCATGCGGATGTCCATGCGAAGTTGTTGAGTGCGTTGTTGCGGGAGAACACGATTATTGAGTAGGGAATTTGTGTAGGTTGGGTGCAGCAACGCGAAACCCAACGGTGCAGGGTGTTGGGTTACACTTCGTTCCACCCAACCTACAGTTTTTCACCCCCAGTCGCGCTACACTGATCTATCGGGAAACCGTTATTGATCAGTCGCGCCGTTGGAGCTGTCATGGCATCGTTTTTGCTCGAAGTTGGTACAGAAGAATTGCCCGCAAAGTTTGTGGATGCGGCGATCGCGCAGTGGCGATCGCGGATTCCTCAGGTGTTGGCGGAGTTGAATTTGGCGACGACGGATATTGCGTTCTACGCCACGCCCCGTCGTTTGGCTTTGCTGATCCAAGGTTTGCCAACCCAGCAGGCGGATGTGACGGAAGAAATTAAAGGCCCGCCGGTGAAGGCGGCGTTCAAGGATGGCGTGCCGACGCCTGCGGCAACGGGATTCGCCCAGAAGCAAGGCGTGACGGTGGAAGATTTCGAGATTCGGCCCACGGATAAGGGCGAGTTTATTTTCATTCAGAAGCAGGTGAAAGGGCGGCCTGTGGGGGATTTGCTGACGGAGCTGATTCCGGGCTGGATTACGGGGCTGGAAGGCAAGCGGCTGATGCGCTGGGGCCATGGCGACGTGCGGTTTTCGCGGCCCGTGCGGTGGTTGGTGGCGCTGTTGGATGCGCAGATTTTGCCGATCACCTTTAGTAATGGGGCGGAGTCGGTCTGTCAGAGCGATCGGATTTCGGCGGGACATCGGGTGCTGCATCCGGCGGCGGTGAGTATTGCCAAAGCCGATGATTATGTTGCGACTCTGCGAAAGGCGTTTGTCGAGGTTGATCCGGAGGTGCGGCGGAAGGCGATCGTCACCCAAGCGGAAGCAGCGGCGAAATCCGTGGGCGGTGTGGCGACGATCGACCCCAGTTTGCTCCAGGAAGTGGTGAACTTGGTGGAATACCCGTCGGCGGTGGTGGGTCAGTTTGATGCGGAGTTTTTGGAATTGCCCGCTGAAGTGGTGGTCACCGAGATGGAAAGCCACCAGCGCTATTTCCCCGTGCGGCCTAAAGTCGGTTCAACGGAGTTGCTGCCCTACTTCATCACGACTTCCAACGGGGATCCGAAGAAAGCCGACATCATCGCAGCGGGGAATCAGCGGGTGATCCGGGCGCGGCTGTCGGACGGGAAATTTTTCTTCGACGCCGATCGTCAAGGCAAGTTGGACAGCTTCTTGCCCAAGCTCGAAACCGTGATGTTCCAAGCCGATTTGGGATCGATGGCGCTGAAGGTGGGCCGATTGGTGACGATCGCGACCCAAATCAGCGACCAACTGGGCCTCAAAGGCGAATCCCGACAGTTCATCGATCGGGCCGCGCAGCTCTGCAAAGCCGATCTCGTCACCCAAATGGTGGGCGAATTCCCCGATTTGCAAGGCGTCATGGGTGAGAAATATGCCCGTCATAGCGGCGAACCGGAAGCCGTGGCGATCGCCATTACGGAGCATTATTTGCCCAAGGGGGCGGGGGATGAGTTGCCCCAGAGTTTGACGGGGCAGGTGGTGGGGCTGGCCGATCGGTTTGATACGCTGGTCAGCATTTTTGGATTAGGCATGATTCCCACGGGTTCCTCCGATCCCTTTGCGTTGCGGCGGGCCGCGAACGCGATCGTCAGTATTATTTGGGCGGCGGGCCTCAAACTGGACTTGCTCAAGTTGCTGGAATCCGTGGTGACCAGCTTCGCGGCCCAGCATGGCGGCGTGATGAAGCTGAAGGCTGCTGAATTGCTACCCCAACTGCAAGAATTTTTCCTGGCCCGATTGCAAAACAGCCTGCGGGAAGACATGGGCATCGACTACGACTTGGTCAATGCTGTCCTGGGCGAAAACGATCGGGAATACGCCGATCGGGCGTTGAGGGATTTATTAGCTGTGCGCGATCGGGCGGTATTTTTGCAAACCATCCGCGACGATGGGCGACTGGCTCCAATCTACGCCGTGGTGAATCGGGCGTCGAAACTCGCGAAGCAAGGCGCACTCGATACCCAAACCCGCGATCTCGCCGCCGTGGTCAAACCCGACTTGTTCCAGAAAAAATCGGAGCAGGCGTTATTTGACGCGGTGCAGCCGTTGAAAAGTGATGGCGATTTGGATCAATTGGTGGCGGCCTTGGGGGCGATCGCGCCGTTGTTGACCGAGTTCTTCGATGGCGAGGATAGCGTGCTGGTCATGGACCCGGATCCCAACATCAAACAAAATCGATTGAATTTACTCGGCATCCTGCGGAATCACGCCCGCGTCCTGGCCGACTTTAGCGCGATCGTCAAATCCTAGGAGGTACGGCACCATGGTCAATCAAGCGGCAAATCAAACATACGACGTGCTGATCATCGGCGGCGGCGTCACCGGAACGGCGTTGCTCTATGCGTTGGCGAAATTCACCGATCTCAAACGCATCGGCTTAATCGAAAAGTACGACAAAATCGCGGCGGTAAATTCCAAAGCCACGAACAATAGCCAAACGATCCACTGCGGCGACATCGAGACAAATTACACACTCGAAAAAGCGATCAAAGTCAAGCGCAATGCCGCAATGGTGGCCCGTTACGGCGCTGAACTCGCGCCCAACGAACGCGATCGCGTGGTGTTCAAATATCCCAAAATGGTCATGGGCGTCGGCGCGACAGAATGCCAATTTCTGCGCGATCGATTTGAGGTGTTCGGCCCGCATTTTCCGGGAATGCAGTTACTCGAAAAAGCTCAGGTAGCGGCGATCGAGCCGAAAGTTGTGAAACTCGCCAATGGTCAGGATCGCCCCGAAGAAGTCGCCGCGATCGGGATCTTGGATGAATATACGGCGGTCGATTACGGAGCCTTATCGCAATCCTTTGTGAATCAGGCCTTGGCGATCGAGGATAAGACGATCGATTTACGCATGGGGACGATCGTCCGATCGATTACACCCGTCGATGGCCACTACCAACTCAAAACCGCCGACGAAACCCTCACCGCGAAATTCGTCGTCGTCTCTGCCGGTGGTCACAGCCTGCTCTTCGCCCACCGCATGGGCATCGGTTTGGAATATTCCTGTTTGCCAATGGCGGGAAGTTTCTACTTCACACCGCAGGTTTTGAATGGCAAGGTGTACACAATCCAAAACGACAAATTACCGTTTGCGGCAGTCCACGGCGATCCCGATGTATTAGTCCCTGGGAAAACGCGCTTTGGCCCGACTGCCTTGCCATTGCCAGTCTTGGAACGGTATAACCCGAAGACGATCGTCGATTATCTCGAAGTCCTAAAACCCGATGCTGCCGTCGTCGAAGTGCTGTGGGATCTAATGAAAGTCGCCGACATTCGCAATTATATTTTCAAGAACGTTGCCTTTGACATTCCGATTATCAATCGCCGACTGTTCCTGAAGGATGTGCGGAAGATTGTGCCCTCGTTGGAGCTGGCGGATTTGTCCTTCGCCCATGGCTATGGCGGCGTGCGGCCCCAGTTGATTGACAAAATCCAGAAGAAAATGATCTTGGGTCAGGCGTCGATCGACCCTGGCAATGGACTCCGATTCAACATCACGCCTTCACCCGGTGCGACCAATTGTTTGGGTACAGCGGAGCAGGATTTGCTGAAGATTCAGGAACATCTGGGTTGTAAGTTCGACCGATCGTGGTTCGATGCCGAGATGGCGATCGTGTAAATCAAACCACTTGATTCTGGGTTTGGAGTTGTTGGACTTGCTCGATCGAGAGTCCGGTGATTTCGGCAATATCGGCTACAGACATTTGCTTTTGCAACATCGTTCGCGCGATCGTGGTACGCGCTTCGAGCTTGATTTGCTTGTCCCGCTCAATGAGTACATCGGTTAAGGCCATAGTTTCCTCCTGAGAAAAATATTCGATCAACTCACTCATGTCCATTCTAACTTTCCAGGAAGCCAGTAGGCCAAGAATTCGTTCCCGTCTGTCCTGTCTCGCTGGCAGCGCCAGCACTTCCCGGATTGCCCGTTCTTGGGTTTTACCGCGACCGAGAATCCTAAGCCAGAGGGTATCCTCGGTTTCGGGCAGCTCATCGATGACCTCCGGTCGGTCGTAGACCATCGCGATGATGCCCACTTTCAACAAGTCCGCCATGAAGTAGATGCCCGCCCCCCAGTCGGCTTTAATGATGCCGCTGGCGTCCTCGACTAACGGCTCCGAGAGCGTGGAAGCGAGAATCCAGAGTCTTGGCAAATTGGCTTCGGGGAGGGTATTTCCCGCTTGCTTGGCTTTGCGATGTTCGTCGTCCTGCACCCAGAGCAATTTCATGATCGAGATGCGGACTTCGGTGCGGCTGGGGGCATTGCGATAGGGTTCCAGGAGGCACATGCCTTCGGTCATCCGACCCAGTAGGCCCAGGTCGTCCGATCGGGCTTCCACCACAGCATCTTCGGGAATAAACCAAACATCAACGTATTTGGCTTCTCCGGGCACTTCGTATTGCCGTTCGATCCGGCCAAAGGGTGCGAGAAACTCTTCCAAGTATTGTTTGGCGAGTTGGTCATGGGGCGTTTGGGTCATCTTTCGGCGCGAGCAAAGCTGCAACATCGACAAGACGATCGTACTGCTTTGAGTAGAGATTGCCTATTTACCCTGGGGAGGAATGACAAAACGCATCGCTTGATCGTGGTTTGATGCCGAAGTGGCGATCGGGTAGATCGAACTTTGGTGGTTTCGGCTCCGCTCAACCACCGAGACTGCATAATTAATTCAGTTTCATGCCTGAATCCTTGGAGGTAATCAATCGTGAGTGAGTGGAAACGCACCATCCCAGATATTCAAACCTGGATTCCCGGCTACGTCTTGCGAACGAAGTGTTTCAATGATCGACAACTTTTAGCCCAATTTATCCGAAACTATAACCAAGAAGTATTTCCTGATAATCGTGAGATGTCTCATAATCCTGCTCATTCGGCGCATGTCGTTGAGACGTATTTCCAGCCCCAGATTACGCCTCTATTATGGGTAGAAGCAGCGGATGCCTATCCTGAGCCTGAGCAAGTCAATCTATATACGCCAGTTACGCAGCCGATCGCTTGTCTCTGGCTGGCTCAAGATATTGAGGTAGAGACAGGTGACGTGAAGATGCTAATTCAGTTTTTGTACGTTATGCCAAGTTATCGAAACCAAGGAATTGGTACAGCATTAGCAAATTATGCTGAGGAATGGGCCAAGGAAGAAGGCTTCGAGCAAATCACTTTACGGGTCTATGTAAATAATACGTCAGCAATGAAGCTCTATCGGAAATTCGGTTTTGAGGATGAACAGATCACTATGACCAAGCGATTAAGTAACCGTGAATCTTCAAATGCTCCCGACTGACAAGCTCATTCGACCGATCGTGGTTCGATGCGGAGATGGCGATCGTGTAGATTGCGATTTATAATGAAACCAGTCATTCCCAATTCTCTATGACACTCACCCTTGATTTATCGCCAGAAATCCTTGATCGCCTGACTCAAGGGGCGGTGGCGAGTGGTGTTTCACTGGAAACCTACACCATTCAAGTATTAGCCGTTTCGGCCCCAGCGCTTGATCCTATAGCGCGATCGACACAGCCCGATGACAGTGGATCGGGCGCTGACCAACGCGATCAATGGATTCAGCAGAGGCGGGAATCGCGCCAGTCGATCGTGACGAGTGGGCCAGCTTTGAGTCAGACGATCATTGAGTCGCGGAACGGAGAGCGCTATTGATTTATCTCGATACCAGTGTGCTTGCCCCGTTTTATTGGACGGAAACCAGTAGTGACGAGGTAGAACAGCTTTTTCAACAATATGAACCGCTCATCATCAGTGAATTGTCAGAAGTTGAGTTGATTTCAGCGCTTTCACGCCGAGTCCGCATGGGTGAAATCGATCGGGGTGATGCAGTTGCAATTTCTGCCCGATTCCAAGCCGATTTGGATGCAGCGTTTTATCAACTGGTCACAGTGACACCGCGTCATTACATCATGGCGAAGCAATGGATGCAGCAGTTTGACACGCCATTACGCACACTCGATGCGCTACATCTCGCGATCGCTTCCGAGCTTGCCATTCCGTTGGTTACAGCCGATGTTGGATTGGCTCGAAGTGCCGCCAGCTTGAATGTCGCTGTACAGGTCTTGCAGGCGTAGGTTGCCCCGATCGTGGTTTGATGTGGGGATGGCGATCGCGTCGATTTCGGGTCTGTTGCGTAAATCACGATCCCCCTAAATCCCCCTTAAAAAGGGGGACTTTGAATCTTGTCCCCCCTTTTTAAGGGGGCTAGGGGGATCACCACCATTGCCACCAACCAACCAATTTCACATCAACCCACAGCCCCAAAATCACAAGACCGATCGTAGCTGCGCCAACAACCCCGCCACATAATCCAACGCCCCCCGAATCGTCCCAGGATCGGTCAAATCCACCCCCACATAACGCTTCAACGCCTCCACCTGATCCATACTGCCCCCCACCGACAACAACTCAAAATATCCCGGAATAAAATCCTTCCCCACTTCCCGATACTTCTGATAACAAGCCAAACTGACGATATTCGAAGCCGTGTATTGATAGCAGTAAAACGGCTTGAAGAAGATATGCCCAATTCGCGCCCAGTCATACTGATGTTCCGGCATCACTTCGACGGCATCACCACACAGTTCGCGGTACAAATCCATCCACTGCTGATTCACAAATGCCGCGTCGAAGCTGCCTTGCTTGGCCCGATCGTGGATGGCCAATTCCAACCGACTAATCGTACTTTGGCGGAACAGCAGGTTCAACTGATCTTCCAATTGCCGCGTGAGTAACGACTGCGTTAGGGCTTTGTCGCCTTCGGCTTGTTTGAGTAGATAGTCTAATAACAACAATTCATTAAACGTTGAAGCGATTTCTGCCGAAACCATTGGCGGATTGCTATTGAAATAGGTTTGCCGATCGCCGATCCAGGCGAAATGTAAGCCATGTCCCATTTCGTGGGCCAGAGTGAACAGTGAACTGTAGTCATTCGTGTAGGACTGCAATAGGTAGCTATGCTTGCCGTGGACGTACCAACAGAACGCCCCGCCGCGCTTGCCGGGTTGCACCTTTGCATCGACCCAATTTTTGGCAAAGAATTCCGCCGCCCGATCGGCATAGGTCGGATCAAATGCCGCGATCGCCTGCATCAAGGTTTCGACGCCTACTTTGTAATCGATCGGGGGCACCACCACATCCGTCCAAGGCGCATACAAATCCGCCGTGCGCATTGACTGACCGAGGGCTTCGCCTTTGAGCTGGTAATAACTTTGGAAGAGGTCGAACCGATCGCGCGTTCCCTGCATAATCGCCTGGAACACGGGTTCCGCCACCTCATCGGCCAGCAATTGCTTCTGCAACGTGGAATCGTAACCCCGCAGTTGGTTTTCGATTTTGTGGTCTTGGGCGACGGTGTTGAGGATGTAGCCGTAGAGCGAGTTGTGCTGCTGCATCACCTGGCGGACGGACTGGTAGGCCTGGGTGCGCGTGTCCCGATCGGGATGATACAGCAACGCACTCAGTTCGGCATCAACGGCGGCGATCGTCCCATCGGGGGTCGTGACTGCCGGATACTTTTGTTCGCCGAGGTGAATCGATCGCAGTTGGATAAACGCCTCGCGGCCTGTGAGCATCGCCTGGTTGCGGGTTTGCTCCACGGCTTCGGAGAGCTTGTGCGATCGGTATTGGGCGATCGTGGCCAAATAATGTTGGTACGCCTGTAATTCTGGCGCGGCTTGTAATGCCGCAAATTCCGCTGCATCCAAATCCTGCAACTCCAAGTCGAAAAATAGCAGTTGATTATTCAGATCCGTCGTCGCGGCCATGACCCGATCGACGGCTTGTTTGGCGGCTTGATCCTGGGTGTTCGCGGCGAAGATCAGCGACGGGTAGGCGTAGAGGTAGCCCGATCGTGTCGCGATCGATTCCAGGGTTCGCAAGCATTCGAGGATTTGGGCAGCGGACAGATGCGGGATTTGCCCCCGATAGCGGGTGCGGAACTGGGCAGCGGCCTGTTGCAACGCCGCCAAGTCAGTTGCCTGGGTGGGATCAGCCAATCCGCTATACAAATCGCCCAAATCCCAGGATGGGGCGTTGGTCTCAAGTAATGAATTCATTGGCTTTCCTCTTTACAAACACCGATCGTCGGTTGGGTGCAGCAACGCGGAACCCAACATTAATCCGGCGTTGGGTTCCGCGTTGCTCTACCCAACCGACCGCATTTATTTTATTCTCTGGCGAGGATTCGCGCCAACCCCGACATTGATTCAGGGTAATATTGGGGAAGCCGATCGCATTTGCCGTTGCCAAATGCAGGCTTGGGGGCATCCTAAGAACAGTATTGTCCGGGACGTTGATTTAAGGTTGGTGCGATGGTGAAGGCAAAAACCGCGCTTGAGTCGATGGCCGCCGATCGGTCGCCTGAGGCCCTGAAACAGATGCATTTGGCGTATTTGAGTGCGCTGGAATTGAGCCAATTCAAGGCGGGTTTTTTGTCCCGCACGTCCCATGAGCTACGATCGCCCCTGAGTGGCTTGATTAGTAGTTTGCAATTGATTTTGTCCGATCTTTGCGATGATCCCGAGGAAGAGCGCGATTATGTGCGGATTGCCCATGATTCGGCGCTGAAGTTGGTGGAGATCCTCGATCAGGTGATTACGGTTTCGAAGGTGGATCAGGGCAGCTACCCACTGAAAATGATGGCGGTGGATCTGGATCTGGTGCTGCAAGAGGTGGCGATGGTGGTGCGGATGCAGGCCGAGAATCGCAATCTCAAGCTGCATATTCCGCTGCTGGAGGCGGAAGTCGAAGTCTGGGCCGATATGGCCTGCCTGCGGCAGGCGCTGGTGATGCTGATCGATGGGGCGATTAGCTTGATGGATGAGGGGGTAATTGCGGTGGCGGTGCGGGTGGTGGATGACTGGGCGCAGCTGACGATCGTTGACGATCGGCCCGTGACGGCTTGGCGCGAGGTGTTTCCGGCGGTGCCGTTGCCGATCCTGACGGCTCCCCTGACCAAAAACATCGATGACTTGAGTCAGGTGCCCACGCTATCGCCCAATTTTCGGTTGGTGCTGGCGAAGGATCTGTTGATGGCAATGGGTGGCAATTTGGCCTTGATCGAGCAAGATGGGAAGACGCATCTTGAATGCTCGTTGCCGCTGGCGGGGGCGGGAATGGCGAATTGAGAATGGCGAATTGAGCATTGGTTTTTTAGTGGTTGAATTATGTCCCAACTGACCCCAGATGAATGGCAACCGATGATTCAGCCGATTATCGATCGGTTTAATCGGGAGTTTGAGCGGCAGGAATTTGATCTGCCCGATGAGGTGCAGGCGATGCCGATTTTCCAGGATTGGGTGGCGGGGACGCTGCAAACCAAGACCAATTCGCCATTCTGGGAGTTGGTCAAGCCGCAGAAGAAGCAAAATTGCTTGGATATTGGCTGTGGGTTTAGCTTTTTGATCTATCCCTGGCGCGAGTGGGAGGCGAATTTCTATGGCCAGGAGGTGAGTCTGGTGGCGGCGGCGGCGATTAAGTCACGCGGGCCGCAGTTGAATTCGAAGCTGTTTAAGGATATGCAAATCGGCGCGGCCCATCATCTGAAGTATGAGGCCGACCAGTTTGACCTGGCGATCGCCACGGGGTTTAGCTGCTATTACTCGTTGGAATATTGGTCGCTGGTGTTGGCCGAGGTGAAGCGGGTGCTGAAGCCGGGGGGCAGCTTTGTGATGGATGTGCTTGATCCCGATACGGATTTGGCGGAGAATTGGGCGATTTTGGAGACTTATCTGGGGGCGGAGGTGAGTTTGGAGCCGTTATCGGCTTGGCAGGACTGTGTGGCGGCGGCGGGCGGCAAAGTTACGAAGCGGGCAAATCGGGATTTGTTTCAAATGTGGCAGATAACATTTGCGTAACGTGTGGCTTGTGACGGCGATCACCCGATCGGCCCTAATCCACTCTGGGGCGGAATTATTTTGGTCGATCGGGCTTCGGGCTGTCCGTAGGCTTGCGGACTACTTACGTATGGTTTGAAAATTCACTTAAACCCTTTTGAGAGAGCGGTTTCAGCCGAAAACTCGGTGGTTTTAACGGTCACTTCATCGTTGGGAAATCGTGACTTTACGGCGGCTTGATTCAGCGCTGCCGCAAGAATTTATGAATTTGCCGTCTGGCTTTATTGATTCGTGAATATTTGTGGGCTAACTATAGAACAAGCAGGAATATCCAAATTTCCTGAGCCATCAGGTTACTGCTTTTACTACCACTGGAGACCGCTGCCGATCGATGGATAGCACTACCTTCCGACTGAATTTAGCCAAGACCTACCTCAACGCCATGGAAATCCTGGTGGAAGAAGAGGTCGAACGGCGGATCGCGCAATTGCCGGAGGCGCATCGCGCCTATCTCAACCGGATGGAAATCATCGCCTATGCGTTGAACCAGTTGCCCGCGCTCTATGCCACGGGCGAAAAAGGCCTGACCTATCAACTGCAACTGGGCCGCACCCAACATGCCGCCAAGATCCAACAGGCGGTGCAGCAGTCGCTGTCGGCGGTACTGCGCGACCCCATTCTGAACTACGAACCCCTGCGGCTCCAAGCCTCGGCGGGAATGCGCGACGTGCTGAAGCGGATTCGCTCCCTCCTCCACAACGAACAAATCGACTGGGAAACCCTCCCCGAAATCCTCGAAGCCCTGGTACGCCACACGCCACGCGGCGAGCAAATTGCGGCGGTGAATTCCGGTCTAGCCGCAATTGCGCCACCGTCTGTGGCCGTGGCCCGACGTCCAGCAGTGGGTTTCACCGAAGACTTTGGCGAAGACGAGACGATCGGTATGGTGGGCATTCCCACAGCGGGAACCCCGATCGCCAGCGAGGAGGATAAGCCCTGGAAGCGCGTCCGCGCCAAGCTCGGCGCGAAGGCCGGATACATGGGCGGTGCGCCAACGGCTTGGGATGACGCGCATCTGCGCTAGCCAAGTTAACCGATCGCTTGAATCCATTCCTTGACTTCATAGCTTGTCCAGATCTGGTGTTGCCAGTAGGGATCGGCTTCGATCAGTTGCCGGACGATCGTTGCGTCCGGCGCATCATAGATGCCAAACACCGCCGTTAGATCGGCCGTCGGGCCGAGGGTGATCAGAATCCCGTCGGCCTGTTGTTGTTTCAGTCCGGCGAGATGGGCCGCCCGGTGCGGTTCGCGGGCGTCCAGAACGTTGGCACAGTAGGTGCCAGTGAGAACGTATTTGGGCATGGTGTCAGCTCCGCAGATCAACTTGGAATTTTTCGACGAGGGCGTCGCGGACTTGGGTCATCGCGGGTTCGATGTCTTCATCCTTGAGCGTGCGATCGAGCGTCCGATAAACTAACCGAAACGCCAGACTGCGTTGGCCCTCGGGCACCCGATCGCCTTGGTATTGGTCAAACAAGGTGATCGATTCAAGCTGTTTGCCAGCGGCGACTTGCATGGCGCGTTGCAGTTCGGCCACGGTGAATCGGGTGTTGACGTAGAAGGCGATGTCCCGATCGGCGGCGGGGAAGGTGGAGTAGGGCTGGAAGATCGGGGCACCCTTGGCGGCGAGGGCCTGGAGCAGGACGTTGAAATCCAATTCGAAGGCGTAGACCTCATCCGGCAGGCTCTGGGTTTGGCGCAGTTGGGGGTGCAGTTGGCCGAAGTGGCCGAGGCGTTCGCCTGCGAGCCACAGGGAGGCGGTGCGACCGGGATGCAGACGCTCGCCCTGGGTGTCGGGCTGGTACTCGATCGTCAGGCCCAGGCGATCGAATACGGTATTGAGCAATCCCTTCGCTTCAAACCAGGTGAGGGGCTGCTCTTTGCCGCCGCGCTGCCATTTCTCGATCGTCGGATCGCCGCCGAGGATTCCGGCCAGGGATTCGGATTCCTCGAAGCCTTCGGGGCTGGTTTGGAAGACATGGCCGATTTCGAAGCCGTTGAGCGGGCCATTGCCTTGCTCGATATTGTATTGGTAGGCGGCGATCAGGCCGTCCAGCAGGTCGATGCGGAGGGCCGAGTATTCGGCCAGGAGTGGATTGCTGAGGACGATTTGGCGGGGGTTTTCGGCTTTACCGAGGGAGTAGTGGACGAGTTCGTTCAGGCCGATGCCCCGGAAGGCTTCGCGCACCGATCGGGCGATCGCTTGTTCGGGCGAGAGGTAGCCGACGTCGCTCTGGACGGGCGGCAGGGTGTCGTCGAATTGGTTGTAGCCGTAGATTCGGGCGACTTCTTCGATCAGGTCAATTTCGCGCTCCAAATCCCGGTAGCGGTAGGGCGGCACGGTGACAGCCCAGACGTTGGGTTGGTCGGTGGGAGCGAGTTGGCAGTTGAGCTGGGTGAGGGTGCGTTCGACTTCGTGGGGTTCGAGATCGACGCTGTCTTCGCCGCGCCGGACTTGGCCCAGGATTTCGGTGACCCGATCGAACCGCAAGGTAATCGTGCGGGTCAGCGTTTCCGGTCGTTTGTCGGTGATCGTGCGGGCCGTGACGGTGCCGCCTGCCAGTTCGGTGATCAGGGCGATCGCGCGGTTCGTCGCCACTTCCAGCTCCGCCAGATTCACCCCGCGTTCGTAGCGCAGGGAGGCCTCGGTGCGGAGTCCCTGGGAACGGGCGGATTTGCGAATCGCGGCGGCATCGAAGATCGCCGCTTCGAGCAGAAGATTCTGGGTGCCCGCGTGGACTTCCGTCGCTTCGCCGCCCATCAAACCTGCTAAGGCCACGGGTTTGTCCGCTGCGGTGATGAATAGGGTTTGCTCTGTGGCGGTGCGTTCCTGGCTGTCCAGGGTCGTGAGTTTTTCGCCTTTTTCGGCGAAGCGGACGCCGAGCTTGAGGTCGGGGCTTCCGGTTAGGGTTTGCAACCGATCGGCATCAAAGGCATGGAGCGGCTGGCCCCATTCCAGCATGATGTAGTTCGTCACATCCACCACGTTATTGATCGGGCGGACGCCGGAGGATTGCAGGCGGGCTTGGAGCCACAGAGGCGAAGGGGCGATCGTGATGCCGCTGATTTGGGTGGCGATGTAAGTCGGGCAGGCCTGGGTGTTGCTGATGTTGAGGGTCAAACCCGTGGCTCCCGGATCGACGATCGGGCTAGCGGCTGGCAGCTTCAGCGGCGCGCCCGTCAGGGCCGCGACTTCGCGGGCAATGCCCACCAGGCTCAGGGCGTCGGCCCGGTTGGCGGTGGAGCTAATATCCAGTACCACATCGTTCAAACCCAGGTAGGGCCGCGCATCGGCTCCGGGTTTGAGGTCGGGATGGGCGACTTCATCGAAGATGTGAATGCCGTCGGCATCCTTGGTCAGGCCCAATTCCGACAGGGAGCAAACCATGCCATTCGAGTCCACGCCGCGCAGTTTGGCGGGTTTGATCCGCAGGCCGCCGTCGCCTGCTTTGGGCAGGAATGCGCCAACGGTGGCGATCGGCACGAAAATGTCGGCCCGAATATTCGCCGCACCGCAGACGATTTGCTGGAGCGTTCCGGTGCCGATGTCGATTTGGCAGAGGCTGAGTTTGTCGGCGTCGGGGTGTTTCTCGCGTTGCACCACCCGACCGATCACGACGCCCTCGGCCCAGGTTTGGCGATCCTCAATATCTTCTTCTTCGAATCCGGCCAGGGTGAGGGTTTCGGCCAGATCGGTGGGGGAGAGAGTCGTCTCAACCAGTTCCCGCAGCCAATTTAGGGAAATACGCATGGAGAAGTAACGGTGTCGCGAGTGAACGGCTACCATTCTACCGTTGTCTTTGCGCCCTTTTGGGATTGAGCGGGGCTTTTATGGTCGCCAGTGCGATCGAGATCACTGCAAAGTCCGATCGAATACCGCTAAATTGAATGATCTCAGGTGCTACCGATCGCCACCGCGCGATCGTTCGTGATCCGCTCCCAGATTATGTATTGAAATATACCGACCTCGATCCACCCATGGCGTTTCATCCGATTGGGCGGGGGTGCCGTATCCGCACCATGTAGAGCCAAGATATTGCGACTGGGGGCTGTTACTTCTGACGGTTTCCGGTGAATACTATCAGAGTGCCTTGCCCTTTGATGGTGCGGGTTGCAGAGTTTGATGACGTCGGGTCAGAAACCAGTGTAACTGGCGGCTGGATCAGGCGATCGTGATGCTCCGGGGAAATCGGCTCAAGCATCGAAGTCAATTCAGCTGTGATCACGATGGTCAAGGCATTGAAGCCGTTCTAGGGGAATGGATTCGGTGTTTTGCGTAACTTTGATCACAAAATGAGTAGCTTTAATAACTCTCTGGAGAGGGAATCTTGGGATCGTTCCGTGAGAACTGCAATTCCTCGGTCATAATGTTAGGTATACCGACAATCAATCCCTGTCACCTGATCGTCAGGTCAACTGCATGAGCTACTGCTTGTATCCGTCTTGCACAAGTCCCGAAAATCCGATCGATGCCCAAGTTTGTCAGTCTTGCGGGCATCAACTGTTAATGAATGGTCGTTATCGGGTGCTTCAGGGACTGGGTCAAGGGGGCTTTGGGGCCACTTATTTGGCCCGTGATGAACAACTGCCGGGTCAGCCCAATTGCGTGCTGAAGCAGTTACGTCCGAGTACGAATGCGATCCATGTGATCCAAATGGCACGCGATCTATTCCAACGCGAGGCCCAAACCTTGGGTCGGATCGGCAGCCATTCCCAGATTCCCCGCTTGCTCGACTATTTCGAGGCGAATGAAGAATTTTTCTTGGTGCAGGAGTACGTCAGTGGGGCGACCTTGCAGCAGGAAGTTAAGAAGCATGGCCCGTTCAGCGAAGCGGGCGTCAAGCAATTCCTCAGCGAAATCCTGCCCGTATTGGACTATGTTCACAAAAGCAATGTAATTCACCGGGATATCAAGCCCGCCAACCTGATTCGCCGCGCCCACGATCGGAAGCTGGTGCTGATCGACTTCGGCGCGGTGAAGAACCACGTGGCCTCACTGGTGGAGACGGCTTCGGAGCAAACGGCATTTACGGCCTACGCGATCGGGACACCGGGATTTGCGCCGCCGGAGCAGATGGCGATGCGACCCGTGTTTTCCAGTGACATTTACGCGCTTGGCGTGACCTGTGTGTACCTGCTGGCGGGCAAGTCACCGAAGGATTTGTCCTACGACACTTCGACCGGCGAGCTGATGTGGCGGCGGAATGTTCATGTCAGCGACCACTTCGCGGGTGTCTTGGAGAAGATGTTGGAAGTGTCGGTGCGCCATCGCTACTCCGATGCTTCGGAGGTGTTGGAAGCGCTGGACATGGAGCCTTACCTCGAAAGTTTGGCGAATAGTATGAACACCGGGCGTACCGCGCCCACCAAATCCGAGCCAACCACAGCGGAACGCCTCGACAGTTTGACGCCGATGCAGCGGGCGGCGCAATCGATCCGATCGCGTCAGGTGCGCCCCGAAGCGCCCACGGCTCCCGATGTCTCCGCCGGGACGAGCTATCGCCGCGAGGACTATCGGCGGGATGTGCTGACCGTGCGCCCCGCGACGGCGAGCGGCATCAAGACCGATGGTGAACTGACGGGACGGCGGATTGACCGGGCGATGGATCATGGAGGCGAACGCTCGATCGGGCGACCATTCTCCAGTGAAGTGGGTTTGACGCCGCATAAGATCAGTGCCGACGAGCTACGGATGGCCTATTTGAAAGGCGATCGGGATTTTATGTCGCAGGATTTGAGTAATTTGCGGTTGAAGCGGATGGACTTGACTGGGGCGATGTTCCACGGCGCGAATTTGACCAAGGTGAATATGACCGGGGCGATTCTGGACGGTGTGGATTTTGGTCGGACGAGCTTGGTGCGGGCGAATTTGCGCGATGCGATGATGTCGCGGGCCTACTTGAGCAATGCCGATTTGCAGGAAGCGGACTTGCGCGGGGCGGATTTGCGCGGGGCCTATTTAATTAATGCGAATTTGCGTGGGACGAATCTTTGCGGGGCGAATTTGACGGGGGCGAAGTTGGCTCCGGAGCAGTTGGCGATGGCGAAGACGAATTGGATGACGGTGAAACCGAACGGGAAGCGGTAGGAATTGGTGAAGTTCTGGGTCGCCCCTCGACTGTAAATCGGGGCTGAGAGCGTAAGTCCACTGGAAGTGGACTGGCAGATTTGTAGCATTACGGCATTTCGTAGTGCATTTCAATGCACTTGTGCTGTTAGCCCCGACTTTCAGTCGAGGGTGGTTGTCGCGATCGGCTAGGGCATCCATTCCACGGCTAACCCAAACCGATCGTCCTTCCTCAGGCTCGATCGCTGCCGTTGCCAATCCGTCGCAATCCGCACATTCTTGGTAATTGCGTAGCCAAAAGAAAGCCGGGAAAGCCCAGTTTCTCGATCGCTCCCCGGTGCCACCCAACTCTGGTCAAACGTAATATCTGCCCCACTCCGCCGCGACAGGATTAGCCGCGTCCGCCAACCGAGGTTAATTCCGGTGGTGGCGTTGTTCTCCACGGTGAGGTGGCGATACCCGATCGTCGGGGCCAGTTGGAATTTCTTCCCCAAGGGCATGAGCGAGTAATTTATATCCGCACCTAAATCCCGATCGCGTCCGGTGGAATTGCTGCGGTAATGGGTGTTGAAGGTGGCGTTGGTCTGGCCGATGCGGAGATCTTCGAGTCCGAGTTGCCAGCCCGTGGGATGGGTGGAACGATCGCCGAAGCTTTCGTAGCCCAAACGGAGGCGGGTGCGGAAGGCGGGATCGTTGGCGATGTCGGTTTTGATGTTGGGGATGGCATGCCGCCATTTTTCTAATGTGGGGCTGACGATCGTCGCTGGAAGGTTGAGATCCTTGGCGGCGGTGGAGGGCGAGGCGTTCGGTTCGGCCCAAACGCTGTTGCAAATTCCACAAACCCCGATCATCCCCAACCCGATCGCTCCAAAAATCCGCATACCCCACCCCTAAATAATCCTTGCCAATAAAAAAGTGGCTCTGCAATTGTAGAGCCACTCCGATTAATCAAGGGGAAAATTTGTCCCGAACTACATCACTTGGCCGTGGGTCTTTTCCACGTCGATCGGTTTGATCAAGAACAAGGCCGCAAATTGCACCACGTTCGAGAGCAGCAAAGGCACTTTCTTGACCAACTTGCCGACCTTGGAGCCGTTCGAGACGGCGATTTCACTGAGTTTGGCGTTGTTGGCGACGCAGGTTTCCAAGCGGGGGTAGAAGTCGGGATGCTCGACATTCAGCACCACCGGGAAGACTTTGGCTGCCGATCGGTTGGTTTTGTTCACCACTTCGCGCTCGAAGTCGCGAGTCACTAGACCCAATGCCTCGTAGAAGCCCGTGCGCTGAATGTCGTTCAGGTACATCGTGCCCAACACCGACAGCAGGAAGAAGCGGCACCACAGACGGGCGCGAATTCCGGTGAGGTGCTGGGGCTGGGCGCGCATGATTGCGTCGAAGAAGTCGCCGTGGCGGTTCTCATCCTGGCACCAGTTCTCGAAGAACCGGAAGATCGGATAGATGTTGTGTCGCTCGGGGTTTTGCTCCAGGTGGCGGTAGATCGTGATGTAGCGCCAGTAGCCGATCTTCTCGGATAGGTAGGTGGCGTACAGGATGAACTTCGGTTTGAAGAAGGTGTACTTCTTGCTCGACGTCAGGAAGCCCAAGTCGAGGGACAAGTTGAAGTCGGACAAGGCCTTGTTCAAGAATCCGGCGTGGCGGGCTTCGTCGCGGGACATCAGTGCGAAACCTTCGGCGAGCAAGGGATTGCTGGTCTTGAGGCGGCGGGACATCTCTTTATACAGCAGGAAGCCGGAGAATTCGGCGGTGCAGGAGCGCTCCAGGAATTCGACGAACAGGCGGCGGGTTTCGGGATCGATGTTGTCCATGGACTGGTCGAAGGCGGTGCCGCGCACGAAGTGGTGGCGGTTGTAGTCCACGCGCAGTTCTTCGACCAGGGCGCGGAATTCGTCTTCGTTGATGGCCATGTTCATTTGGGCCATTTCTTCGAAGTCGGTGGTGTAGAAGCGCGGGGTCAGAAGGGTATCTTCCGACGGCTTCTTCACACCGGGACGAATCTCTTCAAATTGGGGTTTCTTAAGGGAATCTACCATGGGTATTAAGTCGCGCTTCTAGATAATGGCTGCGGCGATTACGACAAATCGCTCGTCATCTAGTGTATCAAGCCTCAAGGCTCAGGCCAAATACTTCGTTAGGCTTATTGATGTTTTGTTACAAATTTGTCGGTTGGGATGCAGGCGTTGTCGGGGCGCACGGCCGTGCGCCCTTACGTTGGTCGGTGATCGACTCCATATCCTGGCATAATGGATGGGTTTTCAAAATTTTCTCAACCCCCCTAAGCCAGCCATGCGTAGCTATTATTGCGGCGATGTCCGATCGAACCATATTGGTGAAACCGTCACGCTCTACGGTTGGGTCGATCGCCGTCGTGATCATGGCTTTGTGATTTTCCTCGATCTACGCGATCGCTCTGGCACGGTGCAGATCGTCAGCGACCCCGATCGGACGCCCGCTTCGCACCCGATCGCCGAAGGACTCCGCAATGAATATGTGATCAAAGTCGTGGGTCGAGTCAGCCAACGCCCGCCGGAGTCATTGAACGAAAAACTCCCCACAGGCCAAGTTGAAATCTACGCCGACGAAATCGAAGTCCTAAGCGAAGTCCGGAAGCAATTGCCGTTCCAGGTGTCGATTTCGGATACGGAGACGGTGAAGGAAGAACTGCGCCTGAAATATCGCTACCTCGACCTGCGCCGCGAACGGATGGCGAAGAACCTCCAACTGCGCCACCAAGTGATCAAGTCCATGCGCCGCTTCCTGGAAGACGCCGAAAACTTCATCGAAGTCGAAACGCCGATCCTCACCCGATCGACCCCCGAAGGTGCCCGCGACTATATCCTCCCCTCTCGCGTCAATCCCTCGGAATGGTACGCCCTGCCCCAGTCGCCGCAGCTATTTAAGCAAATCCTGATGGTGTCAGGGTTCGATCGCTATTACCAAGTGGCGCGGTGTTTTCGGGATGAGGACTTGCGGGCCGATCGGCAGCCGGAATTTACCCAACTCGACTTGGAAATGAGCTTCATGAACCAGGAGGAAATCCTCGGTTTGAACGAGCGGCTAGTCGCGCATATTTTCAAAGCCGTGAAGGGGATTGACCTGCCTCTGCCCTTCCCGCGCCTCACCTATGCCGAGGCCATGTCCCGCTATGGCTGCGACAAGCCGGATACCCGCTACGGGTTGGAGCTGGTGGACGCCTCCGATGTCCTGGCCGAAAGCGGATTCAAAGTCTTCACCGACGCGATCAAACGCGGTGGCGTGATCAAAATCCTCCCCATCCCCAACGGCAACGACGGCATTTCCAATGTGCGGATTAAGCCCGGTGGCGACTTGTTCCGGGAGGCAGCGGAAGCAGGCGCGAAGGGTTTGGCCTATATTCGGGTGCGCGAAAACGGCGAAATCGACACGATCGGCGCAATCAAAGACAACCTCACCGAAGCCCAAAAAGCCGAAATTCTCAAACGCACCGGGGCACAGCCGGGACACCTGCTCCTTTTCGCCGCCGATGCCGAAGTCACGGTGAACAAAACCCTCGATCGGCTCCGTCAGGTCGTCGCGAAGGAAATGAACCTGATCGACCCCGAAAAAATTAACCTCCTCTGGGTCACGGACTTCCCGATGTTCGAGTGGAACGCCGACGAGAAACGCCTGGAAGCTTTGCACCATCCGTTTACTGCCCCGTTCCCCGAAGATGCCCATGATCTGAAGACGGCGCGCGCCATGGCCTACGACATTGTGTTCAATGGCTTTGAAGTGGGGGGTGGGAGTTTGCGGATTTATCAGCCGGAGTTGCAGGCCGAGGTGCTGAAGACGATCGGCATGAGTGACGAAGAGGCGCAGAGTAAGTTTGGCTTTTTGCTAGAGGCGTTTGAGTATGGGACGCCGCCGCATGGGGGGATTGCCTATGGGGTCGATCGGTTGGTGATGTTGTTGGCGGGTGAGGAATCGATTCGGGACGCGATCGCCTTTCCGAAGACGCAGCAGGCTCGTTGTTTGTTGACGAATGCGCCGAATACGGTGGATGCGAAGCAGTTGCAGGAGCTTCAGGTGGCTTCGACTTATAAGCCGAAGGTGAAGGAAGCGGAGTAGGGGGCTTCAGGCGTTGGGGTTGATGTCAGGCTGATTGGCGCTGAGGTGGATGTTGATGAATATATTCCGAGAGGGCGGTATTAATCAGTTGATGGTAGGTGCGATCGCTGGATTGGGCGGTAAAATAATCAATGATGCTGTCATCGAGTAGGACTTGCAAGGGGCGTTTTCCGGGTTCAACTTCGACGCCACCGAACCGTAGCGTTGCCCGTGCAATCTGGGCCTCGGTAATTTCGGGAATATCGGAAAAATCAATGTCTTCATCGGCCATTGCGTCAATTCTGGCCCAATCGGTTTCAGATGTTTTCGGAGAAGATGCGTTGTTCATGTTTTGCTCCTTTTCGCATTGAAATAATCCGGGTTTCGCCATTGATCTCAGCATGGATGACCGCAACGAAGCGCCCTTGAAGGAGTCCTAAGGTAATAAACCTCTGTTCTCCCTCCAGCAATTGTAAGACCGCCGCTTCACTGCTGCCGATCGCTTGGCTGGAATCGTCGTTGATCGCGTTGCCCCACCCGGAACTAGGAAGTTCCGGGTTCATAGCTTAAACCCTTACGGGTTGGTGGTGGTGGGGCTGGTGGGTTCGAGGATGGGGATGAGGGTTTGGGCTTGATGGTGTTGCCAGCTAAACCGGTTTGGTTCTCGATCGGGATGATGGTTGAGGGCATGGGAACTGCTGCCTTTGAGTCGTTTGACGACATCGGCGACGGCTAGGGCGGGTGGTATGGAAATGATGAGGTGAATGTGATCGTGAATGCCGCCGATCGCGTGGATGATACAGCCGATGGTGTCGGCTTTGCCTTTGATGTAGGGATAGAGGAACGTTTCATCTTGGGGTGTGATCAGGGGCGATCGATTTTTTGTCACCCAGACGAGGTGATAGTGGGTTTGCCAGAATACGTGCATGATTTGTTTGTTTGCATCTACCAGCGTTAGGGTGCCCCGATGGGCGTGGGGACGATCGATGGGGATGGTGGGGCGATATCGGGGGCGATCGAGCGGAGCGGCGATCGCCATCCTCCGCCCGGAACTGTAAGTTCCGGTCTCATAGCAGAAATCCTCACGGATTATCGTTTCCCCAACCCGTATGGGTTTGTGCTATGAACCCGGAACTTCCTAGTTCCGGGTGGTTTGCGCGATCGACGACCACTCCGATCGCCTTGCACGATCGCCGATTACCCCCTCTGCTCCAGCAACTGCAAGACCTCGGCTTCACTGCGGTTGAGACATTGGGCGACTTGGGTGAGGAACTGGGGGACTTGGTAGAACTTGGCCAGATTGCGTAGAGAAATGCCCAAACCCTGTGGGTCATTAAATTCCGCTGTAATTTCTAGATCCAACAAATAATTGGCAATTGCCTCATCGGTGCGGCGGCCCGCGATCGGGGTGAAAGCCAGGATCGCGGGCCGCCGCCAAAAAATCCATCAACGTTACGGTGCTTCATGAGCGGATCGGGCGATCCCGCGAAGAACTCCTACCAGGACTTCGCCGCTTACCTTAGCCGCTGTGACTTGAGCTGTCGGGTCTTGACCAACGCCGCATATTCGGTCAATTGCACCAACGTAAACCGCTTTTGGATCTGCTGCAAATAGCCGATCGTCCTGGCTGATTTTGCCTCGGTATCGTGGCCCATCCCCGGAAAGTTGCGCAGTTCCGGTGCCCGATCGGACGCGATAAAATCCAGCGAATGCAGCAAAATCGACGGCTCCACCCGAAAAATCTGACAGAGCGTCAAGGCCAACCCCAAATAAAACTTCGCCAACCATTCCGACTTCTCGGCCAGGAAATGCAGGTAGGTCAAGTGAATTGGAATCCGTAACAGGGGCATTGTCGTTACGGGAATTTCTAAAATCTCACCCCGATCGAGCTGCCACAAATGCGGCTTCAACGTCCGAAACCCATCCGTCCACTGACCAAATTCCACATCCGTCTTCTGCGCCGCCGGGACATTCACCCCCTTCAACGCCGCCTGCCGCAAAAACGAACCCAAAAACGTCGGAAACACCGAAGCATCATAGACATAACCCATGCCCTGCAACACCCCAAGCAAATCCTTCGACACCGCAAACCCGGGACCCCGGAAGGAAGTCGTGCGGTAGCCCGTGGCCCGCTCGATCGCGTCCTGGGTCTTAGTCAACTCGGCGGTGATGTCGGCGATCGGGGTTTCATGCATCCAGGGTTCGTGCATGAAGCTGTGATTGCCGATGTCGTGGCCCGCTGTGAGGATTTGGTTCAGGGCGGCGGTGTTGGCCGGAATGGCGGCATCTTGGCCCACCACGAAGATCGTCAGCCGCATCCGCAACTGATCGGCAATCCGCAGAATATCCGGAATCACCACGGGGATATAGGTCGGGAATGACTCCCAGCCCGGTACGCCCTGGGCGCGCATGTAGGACCACTGATTGTCTAAATCTAAGGAAATACTGGCTAGCTGGCGCATTTTGAATAAGTTAATGTTTATGGATCGGTCTGATTGATGGGATTTTGGGTGATGCAACCGATGGAATATGCTGAGTCTTACTGACTATTTTAGACCGCCACCGGAATCTGTCGCATCCGCATAAAGTCAAATATATTGCGTCGATCGGGATCGCTATAATCAAAACAGCAAGTTCTGAAAAATGGCCGTTCCTATGGTTGCGCTCCGTGAACCCGAATTTCAACCGATGTCCCCTGCCGCTTTCCTCGAATGGGAAACGACGCAGGAACTCCGCCATGAGTATGTGAATGGTGTGGTGTTGGCGATGGCAGGCGGGACAGTGGCCCACAACGATTTGGCCGTCAATCTGTTGTTGCGGCTTGCGCCCCACGTCCGATCGCGCGGTTGTCGAATCAATGTGTCAGATGTCAAAGTCAAAATCCGGCGGCGGTTTCGGTATCCCGATCTAGTCGTGACCTGCGACGATCGGGACAAAGATGCGGTCAAGCTGTTCCAGTATCCGAAGGTGATTGTCGAAGTCCTCTCGCCGAGTACGGAAGCGGTCGATCGGGGCCAGAAGTTGCGGGAATATCAGAGTTTGGCAACGCTTCAGGAATACGTCTTAATCAACAGCGACCAGGCAGTGGTGGAAGTGTATCGGCGGGGTGAGGGCCGATCGTGGTTCTACGAAAGCTATGGAGCGGAGGATGTGGTCACGCTGGCCAGTTTGGAATTTAGTTGCCCGATCGGGCAGATTTATGATGGCATTAGCCTGCCTGAGTTGATCGAGCCGGAAGAGACGGAGGAGGAGGATTTGTAGGGCTGTCTGCTGCCTCCGATCAACGCCCCATCAGGCTTAATTTGCGACTCTCAAATACTCTCACGGAGCGCTTCCACCGTTCCACCTAGCCGCGTTGGTTGTGCATAGACCCGCTGCAACGTCCGCACATCTCGATCGCTGATGCCAACGGGCTGGCTCACCTGCGACCAATACATCACATCGGTTTGCCGATCGCTGTGTCCCCAAAGCCCCAACGCATGGCCTAATTCATGGGTCGCGCCCGATCGTAATGCGGCATCGGCTTGATTGGGACTGAGGACGATCGTCATTTTTTGCTGCAACCGCCGATCGGGATCGGTGAGAAACGCAAATCGCGTTTCGGCCAGCCGAATCCGCTGGAGCTTGCCGTCTTTGCCTCGTCGAATCGGTACGCTGGCACGGCGGATGATGATATTTGCGGTGGTTAAATCGGTGGTTTCGACGATCGGGAGGTATTGCTGCCAATCGCCGATCGCCTGTCGCACTGCCTGAAGCCAAACCGCCTCGCGGGGCGATTTTGAACCTGCCAAATCGATCCCGATCGTCACCGGGAATTTTGTCCAAACCAACGCTCCAACCGGGTTGGTGTCCAACCGCTCGAAGTAATCATCACCGGGCGCGATCGTTACCAACGCAGCGGGCAATGGATAAGTCTGCAATGGGGGCAACGGCTGCGCCGTCGTCGATCGGGCTAAACCCCAGACCAACAGCCACCCCAGACACAACAAAATCACCGATCGCGCCGATCGGTGATTTTGCCTGGACGATCGGGGGCTTACTTCAGCCAACCCGCACTCATCACAGTGGTCAGCGCCATAAACATCGTGACCAAGACCCAGGTGGTTTGGTTCAGGGTTTTTTCGGCGCTTTTGCTGCTGGTGAACAGTTGGGCCTGGCCGCCCAACCCGCCCAACCCGTCGCCCTTCGGACTGTGCAGCAACACCAGCACAATCAACGACACGCAGGAAAACGTCCAAAGCGATTTGACTAAAATCAGGGCACTCATCGTGGCAAAAATCCTCAAACGGTGGCGTTTACAATCGCAAGATCGATTCGTTCTATCCTATCGCGCAATCTTCACAGGGACGCGATTGGTTCGCACATTGTACTCTGCATTGACGATCAGCGATTGGCCGGTCATTTCTGCGGGTTGGGGAATGCGGAGGATTTCTAAGATCGTGGGGGCGATGTCGGCGAGGCAGCCATCGTCGCGCAGTTGGACTTCTGTGCCATGGCCCGGAATCTTCGCACCTTCGCCTTCCACCAGAATTAGTGGGACTTCGTTGGTGGTATGGGCTGTCCAGGGATTGCCCCGATCGTCCCACATCTGCTCGGCGTTGCCGTGGTCGGCGGTGATGATCGCCGTGCCACCGACTTGGGAAATCGCTTCCAGCAAGCGGCCGAGGGACTGATCCACGGCTTCGAGGGCGGTGACGGTGGCGGGGAGATTGCCCGTATGGCCCACCATGTCGGGGTTGGCGTAGTTCATCACGATCAGGGAATACTCGCGTTTGCGGATCGCCCCGATCGCCGCTGTGGTGACGGCGACCGCCGACATGGCCGGACTTTCGTCGTAGGTGGCGACCATCGGACTGCTGATCAATTCGCGCTCCTCGCCGGGGAAGACGGCTTCGAGTCCGCCGTTAAAGAAGTACGTGACATGGGCGTATTTCTCAGTTTCGGCGGTGCGGAATTGCTTCAGGCCTTTCTTGGCGATCACTTCGCCGAGGATGTTGTCGAGCTTTTGGGGGGCGAAGGCGACTTTGACCGACAAGGAGGCGTCGTACTGGGTGAAGGTGACAAAGTCCAAGGGCTTGATCATGGCCCGATCGAAGCCAGCAGACTTGGGATCAACAAAGGCCTGGGTTAACTGTCTGGCCCGATCGGGCCGGAAGTTGAAGAAGATCACGCCATCGCCGGGGGCGACGACGCCCTCGGCCAACCGCACGGGCGTCACAAACTCATCGCTTTTGCCCGCCGCATAGGTGGCGCGGATCACGTCAGCGGCGGATTTGTCCGAGGTGATGGCGGCTTGGGTCATCACGTCATAGGCGAGCTGCACCCGATCCCAACGGTGATCGCGATCCATCGCGTAGTAGCGCCCACTCACCGTGACGATGCGGCCAATGCCGACGCGGCTGATATGTTCGGCAATCCGATCGATGTACTTGATCCCATCCTGGGGCGAGGTGTCGCGGCCATCGGTAATCAGGTGCAAGCAGACTTCAGCAATGCCCTGCAACTTGGCGAGATCAATCAAGCCAATCAAATGATCGATGTGGGAATGGACGCCGCCATCGGAGCAAAGGCCGACGAGATGGAGCTTCGAGCCGCGATCGTGCACCGCCTGACAGACTGCCATCAAGCGGGGATTGCGATAGAGCGAATGATCTTCCACCGCGTCGGAGATCCGCACCAGTTCCTGCGGCACGATCCGGCCTGCGCCCAGATTCAGGTGGCCGACTTCGGAGTTGCCCATTTGGCCTGCGGGTAGACCCACGGCGCGGCCGGAGGTCTGGATCAGGGTGTGGGGATAAACTTGCGTGAGACTATTCATCACGGGTAGGGTGGCGGCGGCAATTGCATTACCATCCTTGGCCTCGCGGTGTCCCCAGCCATCGAGGATAATCAGGACTACGGGTGAGATTGGCATCTGGGCCATAAACTACGCCTTCTGATCGTGGGTTCCAGCTTTGATAATACCACCGGAATCCCTTTGGGTCGATCGCGCCCGTCGCAAAAGTTGCAGCATATCGTTACATGATTTTCCGGGGATGGCGGTGCAGTGACATGGGGGAACTGATCCCCGTCGGTGGTTTTCCGTTCAAGATCGATCGATTGCGGTATTTTTAGGAAGCGCTAAATTTCATACCGTGAATTTGGATCACACTGTTTATGTTGGGTGAAGTCAGGTTATGACCGTTTCTCGTACGATTTGTTTGGGATTTTTGGCGGTGATTACGGTGGGGGGACTGCTCCTCGCTTCTCCGTTGTCGATCGCGCCCACTAGCAGCGATCCGGCGACCCAAGCCATGATTCAAGCGGCTGGGTCGAATATTTGGACGGCTTGGCGGGTGGGCCTTTACACCTCGACTTCCGCTGTCTGCGTGACGGGGCTGTCGATCGTCGATGTGGGCAAGTATTTCAATCTGTTTGGCCAATTCATTGTGATGTTGCTGGCCCAGATCGGCGGCCTCGGCTACATGACCGCGACCACGGTGATTCTGCTGCTCCTGCGCAAACGGCTCAACTTGCGGGACAAAGTGGCGATTCAGCAGGCGTTGGATGTCACGGGCTTGTCGGGCCTTTCCGGCATCGTTCGCTCGATTATTGCCACGACTTTGCTGTTCGAGATTGGCGGGGCGATCTTGATGTTTCCCACCTTTGCCAATCCGGCCAATTTGCCGATCGATGTGGCCAAACTGCCGACCTTCATTCAGTCCGGCGGCATCACCCCACTCAAAGGCGCTTGGTTGGCGCTATTCCATAGCGTCAGTGCGTTTAATAATGCGGGCTTCGCGCTCTTTGGCGATAACCTTAGCTCCTACGTCAGTTCGGTGCCCGTGAGCATGGTGATTTCCCTGCTGATCGTGTTTGGCGGTATTGGCTACCAGGTGATTATGGAAATGTACCTGTGGGCGCGGCAGAAAATCGCCAAAACCCCCGGTCGATTTACCTTCTCGCTCAACTTCAAAGTGGCGACGACCACGACGATCGGCTTGCTGGTGGCGGGGACGATCGGCTTCCTGTTGCTGGAAATGAACAATCCCGCGACGCTCCAGCCCTTAAATTGGGGATCGCGGGTGTTGGCGGCTTGGTTTCAGGCCGTGACGCCGCGTACAGCGGGCTTCAACACGATCGACATTGGTAAAATGACCACAGCGGGGTTGTTTTACACGATCGTCTTGATGTTCATCGGCGCGAGTCCCGGCGGTACGGGCGGCGGCATCAAAACCACCACCTTCCGGGTGTTACTCGATACGACCCAAGCCGTACTCCAAGGCAAAGAAGAAGTGATCGCCTTCAAACGCCAAATTCCTGGGGGCCTGATCCTGAAAGCGGCGGCCGTCGTGCTGGGTTCTTCCAGCGTGGTGATCCTTTCCACCTTCTTGATCACCTTGGTGGATGCCAAACTGGCCCAGGAAAACTTCATGGGCATCTTCTACGAAGTTGTTTCGGCCTTTGCTACCGTGGGCCTGTCCCAGATTGGCTCGGCCAATCTGTCCCCCGCTAGCCACTACATCACGATCGCCACGATGTACATCGGTCGGGTCGGCGTCTTGCTGTTGATGGGTGCCCTCCTCGGCGATCCCAAACCCAGCTTTGTCAAATACCCCGAAGAAAATATGTTGGTCGGCTGATTTCAATTCTCAATTCCCCATTCTCAATTCCCCATCCCCCATTCCCAGAGGTAACTCATGGACTTATCTTCCCTCGGCTTTTTCAGCCAACTGCGGAGCAGCACCAAGACCAAACAATATGCCGTGATCGGCCTCGGGCGCTTTGGCCGGGCGGTCTGTGAGGCGTTGCACAAACAAGGTTATGACGTGGTTGGGATCGATTCCAATGACGATCGCGTCGCCGAAGCCCTGAACGATCGGATCGTCGGCCATGCGCGATCGGTCGATTCCACCAACCCCGCCGCCCTGGCCGAAGCGGGCGTCTTTGAACTGGATACGGTGATTATCGCGATCGGGAACTACGTCCAAGAAAGCATTATCACCACGCTCAACGTCAAAGAAGGCGGTGTCGCCAACGTCGTGGCCAAAGCTTCTTCCGAAACCCACGTCAAATTGCTCAAGAAAGTCGGAGCCGACCACGTTGTCTTCCCCGAACGGGATGGCGGTTACAGCCTCGCCCGCAGTTTGACCAAGCCCGGACTGCTGGAGCGGTTTGAACTCGATCCCGAAAACAGCATCGTCGAAGTGATCGTCCCCGAGGGCTTCGATCGTAAGACCATCCGCGATTTGGAATTGCGATCGCGCTACGGCGTCAACCTGATCGCCCACAGCAAAGGCGGAAAATTCATTGTCAATCCCGACCCCACCACCGTCTTAGAGAAAGGCAGCGCGATCGTCGTGGTCGGCGCGAATCAGGACATCGACAAATTGCCGATCTAGCGATCGCTAAATATCGCATTGTTGCCGCCAGGTTGCTTTTTGCTCACGGACGATCGCGATCGCGGCGGCAATATCGGGGACACAAATCGGGATTTGCATATCACTGGCATGGGCCAGGGGCGTGTGGGGTTGTTCGACCATGGTGCGGTTGGCCCAGGTGATCAGATCGCCCCACATGTCGCCCACAAGAATCAACGGCACGTCGAGTTTGCGGACTTGGAGGAGCTGCCAGATCATCATCATTTCTAAGGTCGTGCCGATGCCGCCGGGAACGACGATGAAGGCTTGGGAGAGGAAGACAAATTGATTTAGCCGTGAGAAGAAGGTTTCGTGGGTGTAGAGCTTTTCGACAAAGGGATTGGTGTCCTGCTCGAAGTCGAGTGCGATGCGGATGCCGATCGATTGGGTCAGATCGTCGGGGTCGCCCATCACGCTGCCTTCATTCGCCGCTTGCATCAGGCCGGGGCCGCCCCCGGTGATAATGTCACAGCCCATTGCGGTCAGGGCGGTAGCGAGATGCCGAACGTCGATGTAGAGGGGATCTTGCGGCAGCGTCCGGGCCGATCCAAAAATACTCACGCGATAGCGATCGCACTGGGGCGGCGGAATCTGGCTGAGTCGATTAATCACCTCCCAAAGCTGGACGATCGCGGCGTGGATACTGTCAAAGGTCGGTTCGGGGGTGGGAAGGGCCATGGTTCCGGTCGATTGGGCGAATGCTTCAAGACAGTTCAAAGCATCCCACGATCGTGGGAGATCCGGCGCAGATGTGATCAATCGCACAATTGCTGACGATCCGCTCTACCTTTGGGTAGACTGGGATCAGCGGATTTTATTTTTTGTCAATAAAGTTTAGGCAAACTTTACCGAGTTGCCTGGAACTATTGTGCTGGCTTGATATTTGTCGGAATTTACCCCGTTAGGATCAGGCTATGAGGCCTGTGAATTAACGATCGATTCAGTGGCGATCGCGCTGTTTCAGACTCGACGAGGTATGACGTGAATTCTCCGATCCGTGTTTTAGAGTACCCGCAATTGGGCGACGACTGGTTGCTGGATGTCCCGATTGCCTTGTCCGCGCTGCTGTCACACTGGTTAGTCGCAGCATTGCCCGCCGACAAGTGGCAATGGCTCACCGCCCAGATTCAGCCGATCGCCGCTGGCGCGCCCGTTGGTCTCCGACCCACCGAAGGTGACCGTCAAGTATTTACGAGCTTCAGTTTGATTTCCCGCCAGGTGGGCAAAGCGGATTTGGCCTTGACGACCGCCCAAATCGCGGCAGCCCAGGCATTGTGTCCCGGTTGGTCGCCGCAGACTTGGAGCGTCGATCAAGCCGCCCGATCGCTGCTGCTACTCGCCTTGCCCCAGGATGATCCGGCCCAGGTGGCGCGGCGGTTTGAGCAGTTGTTTACGACTTCGGGGTTGCAGGAGCTGATTGCGTTACATCAAACGTTGCCGCTGTTGCCCCATGCTGATCGGTATCGCTTCTGGGCCGATGAGGGGGTGCGGAGTCATATGAAGGGGGTATTCGAGGCGATCGCCCTGCGGAATCCCTATCCCGCCCAGCATTTTGACGAAGCGGCTTGGAATCAGTTGATTCTGAAGGCAATCTTCATCGAGAGTCCATTGGCCCCAATTTACGGCTTGGATCAGCGGCGCAATCCGACTTTGGCCCGGATGGCGATCGACTACGTGCATGAGCGCTGGGCGGCCAAACGTAAGGTAACGCCAGAACTGTGGCGTTTGGTGGCACCGTTTGTGACGGATGCGATCATGCCCGATCTGCAACGGGGGATGACGATGGACGATCCCGAACAGCGTCAAGCGATCGCTGCGATCGTCCAAAACTGACCCAAATCGCCCTGATCTGATGATCGATCGGCCACAATGGTCATCCTAAAGTTACCGCCCTATATTTTTTCATCCTGATGTCTGACTCCACTAAACTGCCGCCACTGCCGATGTGCATCGATCCGCACATCCATATGACGGCGCGCACCACCTATGACTACCTGGTGATGCAGCAATATGGCATCGTCGCGATTATTGAACCGTCGTTTTGGCTGGGGCAGCCGCGCACTAGTTCCGGTAGCTTCCGCGACTATTTCAATATGCTGGTGGGCTGGGAACGCTTCCGGGCGGCGCAGTTCGGGATTCGCCACTACTGCACGATTTCACTCAACCCCAAGGAAGCGAACAATCCGGCGATCGCCGATGAAGTGATTGAGCTATTGCCGCTGTATCTCTGCAAAGAAGGCGTGGTGGCGATCGGGGAAATCGGCTATGACTCGATGACGGAAGCCGAGGACAAGTATTTCCGGATTCAGCTCGAAATGGCGAAGGAATTTGACAAGTTGGCGTTGGTGCATACGCCGCATCGCAACAAGAAGGAAGGCACGATCCGCAGCATGGAAGTCTGCCTCGAACATGGCATCGATCCGGGCCGCGTGATCATCGACCATGCCAACGAAGAAACGGTCAAAGATATTCTCGATCGGGGCTTCTGGTGTGCATTTTCGATCTATCCCTCGACCAAGATGGGCAATGAGCGCATGGTCGAACTGGTGAAGCAATACGGCAGCGATCGGATCATTGTCGATAGTGCGGCGGATTGGGGGATTAGCGATCCGTTGGCGGTGCCGAAGACGTATCAACTGATGTTGGAGCGGGGGATTGATCCTGATGCGGCGGCGGCGGTGTGCTACAAGAATGCGCTGATTGCTTACGGCCAAAGCGGGGAGATGCAGGAGTCGGATTGGCTGAATCCGGAGCCGATCGATCAGCGGCAGTTGTTTGATGGGAATTCGGTGCTGCGGGGGCAGATGCCGGTGGTGGCGGATTCGTTGATTATTCAATAGTCCCGGAGAAGACCCTCACCCTAGCCCTCTCCCAGGGGGAGAGGGGACATGAGTTTTAGTTTTTGGTGGTTTATGAAAATTGTTCCTGATTCGGTTTTGCCTTATTTGCAGATGGTGCGTCCGGCCAACATTATTACGGCTTGGGCCGATATTTTGGTGGGCTATGGGGCGACGGGGTTGATTCAGACGTCGGCGGTGGCTTGGCATTTGCCGACGCTGGGGGCGGGGCTGCCCTTGTTGTGGCTGTTGCTGGCGACGACGGGTCTCTATGGCGGCGGGATCGTATTTAATGACGTATTCGATGCGGAATTGGATGCGATCGAACGGCCCGAACGCCCGATTCCCAGTGGGCGGGCGACGCTGAATAGCGGCATTCTGCTGGGGGCGTTGTTGCTGATTGGGGGGATTGCGGCGGCGATGCAGGTGTCGGTGCTGAGTGGGTCGATTGCCTGCGAGATCGCGGCGAGTGCCCTGACCTATGACGCGATCGGCAAGCATCATCCGGTGTTTGGGCCGCTGAATATGGGGCTGTGTCGCGGCGGCAATTGGCTATTGGGGATGAGCGCATTGCCTGCGGCGATGGGGCATCACGGGATTATTGCGCTGGTGCCGATCGTCTATATTGCGGCGATTACCCTGATCAGCCGGGGCGAAGTGAATGGCGGCAGTCGGTCCGCGAGTTGGGTGGCGTTGGGGTTGTTGGGTGCGGTGGCGATCGGCTTGGTGGCGCTGGCGTTGATGCCGGATTATGTGCTGCTGAGTATGGTGCCGCTTGGCGTGGTGTGGCTGGTGCTGGTGCTTCCGGCGTTTGTCAGGGCGGCGACGGTACGATGGTCTACGACCGACCCTGGGTCATCGGCCGAACTGATTGGGCAGGCGGTACGGATTGGGGTGATTAGCCTGATCGCGCTGGATGCGGCGACGGTGGCGGGGTTTAGTGGCTTGCCCTATGGCGTGGCGGTGTTGGCGCTGTTGCCGTTGTCGCGGTGGTTGGCGGGGCGGTTTGCGGTGACTTAAAGCCCTGGGGGTGTTGGGTTTCGCGTTGCTGCACCCAACCTACGTGTTTTATTGATCAATCAAATGGAGTTCCCTGAAATCATGTCCCAATTAATCCAACGACTGGCGGTTCCGGCGATCGCGGCCCCCAAAACGGCACTGCTACCGACGCTAAAACAATCGGTGACGGTGACGTTCGATTACCAAGTGCATTTCACCTTTGACCTGTTCAATCCGACGAATGATTTGCTGCGATCGGTCTTAAATCCCAATTCTGATACCGTCCCAACGAATTTTATTGTTGTCGTCGATGGCGGGCTGCTGGCGTCGATGCCGAATTTGGTGGCGCAGATTCAGGCGTATGCCGATCGCTACTCCGATACGATTAACCTCAAAGTCCTGCCCCTGGTGATTGCGGGCGGCGAAGCCGTCAAAAATGACCCGACTCAAGTGACGATCGTCCAACAACTGATCCACGATGTCGGACTCTGTCGCCATTCCTACGTGGTGGCGATCGGCGGCGGGGCGTTGCTCGATCTCGTCGGCTATGCAGCGGCCACGGCCCATCGGGGCGTGCGACTGGTGCGCGTGCCGACCACAGTGCTGGCCCAAGACGACTCCGGCGTGGGTGTGAAAAATGGCGTCAACGCCTTTGGCAAGAAGAACTTCCTCGGTACGTTCAGTCCACCCTATGCGGTGATCAATGATGGGGCGTTTTTGGTGAATTTGCCGCAGCGGGATTGGATTGCGGGGATTGCGGAGGCGGTGAAGGTGGCGTTGATCAAAGATGCGGCGTTTTTTTGGTGGCTGGTGGCGCATGCGACGGCGTTGGTGCAGCGGGATTTGGGGGTGATGCAGCAGTTGATCTACCGATCGTGCCAGCATCATTTGACCCACATCGGCACCTACGGCGATCCGTTTGAAATGGGTTCGTCGCGGCCCTTGGACTTCGGTCATTGGTCGGCCCATCGGTTGGAGCATTTGACCAATTACCGTCTGCGCCACGGAGAAGCCGTGGCGATCGGCATGGCGATCGATAGCACCTACAGCTATTTGCACGGTGACTTGGCCGAAGCCGACTGGCAGGCGATCGTGCAGCTTTTACAGACCTTGGGCTTTGCGCTGACGGTGCCGGAATTAGTGGAATTTGCCGATCGGCCCGAGCATCCGCAGTCCGTGTTTCGGGGGTTGAGTGAATTTCGGGAGCATTTGGGTGGGGAATTGACCTTGATGATGTTGCGCGGGATTGGCGTGGGGTTTGAGGTGCATCAGGTCGAGATTGAGTTGTATCAGGGGGCGATCGGGCGGTTGGCGGGGATGGCGGGGAATTGACCGACTACGCTGCCATCCCGCCCCGCGCGTCAACGGCGGGCTAGTAAGGGAAGTCCACTGAAGTGGACTGGCAGAATGACAGCCCAACCATACAAACCCTCAAATCTCCCAGCCCGCTTTAGCGGGGTTTCCTTACTAGCCCGCCGTTGACGCGCGGGTGGGTCATGCGAACCATCAATCCTAATCCCCCATGCAAATCCACAACCTCCATCTCACCTACTGCACCAACATCCACCCCGGCGAAACCTGGGCCGAAGTCCAGCAAAACCTCCAAACCTATCTCCCCCCATTAAAGGCGCAACTCTCCCCCCAAGCCCCCTTCGGCATTGGACTCCGACTGGCCGACTGCGCCAGCCGCGAACTCCTCGAAGGCGACAACCTGGCCCAATTTCAAACCTGGCTCCAAGCCGAAAATCTCTACGTCTTCACCCTGAACGGCTTTCCCTACGGCAGTTTCCACCGTCAAGTCGTCAAAGATCAAGTCTACGCACCCGACTGGTTTAACGTCGATCGCCTCACCTACACCCAACGCCTGATCGACATCCTCGCGGCGCTCCTCCCACCCGGCATCGAAGGCAGCATCTCCACCCTGCCGATTTCCTACAAACCCTGGTGGCCGGATTCAGTGGAATTGGACAAGCTCAACCAACTTGCCGCGAAACATTTGACGATCGTCGCCGCCCAACTTGCCGAACTCGAAACCCGCACGGGCCAACTGATCCACCTTGGACTCGAACCCGAACCCGATGGCCTGATCGAAAACAGTGAAGAAGTGGTGGATTGGTTTGACAATTACTTGCTACCGATCGGCGGCGACATCCTCCAATCCCAAGGCCACACAGCCGCATCCGCCCGCCACACCCTACTGCGCCATATTCAAGTCTGTTACGACACCTGCCACTTTGCGGTGGAATTTGAAGACCCGATCGTCGCGATCGAACGCCTCACCCACCACGGCATCGGCCTGAGCAAAATCCAACTGAGTGCGGCTCTGCGCTTTGGCATCCCAGCGGATTTGGTCGATCGGCAACAATTGCTCAACACCCTCCAACCCTTCGCCGAATCGACGTATTTGCACCAAGTCATCGCCCAACATCCCGACGGCACGATCGCCCAATTCCGCGACCTCGAAATCACCCTGCCCCAACTGCTGGAAACCACGGCCACCGAATGGCGCACCCACTTCCACGTCCCGCTCTTTATCCGCGACTATCCCCACATGAGTTCGACCCAATCGGACATCATCACCGTATTGGACTACCTCAAAGCCCATCCAATCTGCGCCCACCTGGAAATCGAAACCTATACCTGGGAGGTCTTACCACCCGAAATGAAACTCGATATTGCCACATCGATCGAGCGCGAATATAACTGGGTCATCGATCGACTCGATTCGATCGGTGCTTAATGGACTGTGGGTGTTGGGTTCCACTTCGTTCTACCCAACCTTGTATGTGAGCGGGGGTGAAAATCTTCGCTAAGCTCAAGAGAGCCGCCGATGCGGGAAACCGGGAAGAGACGCAGGACCCAACCGTAAAC
>JANOQX010000058.1:0-13059 GCA_031415035.1 Cyanobacteria bacterium VAR_4_metabat_243 | reverse complement strand
GGGTTTGAAGAAGGCCGTGCCGAAGTTGATGTCAAAGAACAACATCATCAGCCCGATCGTCAGCGGTGGTGTCGCCACCAAGGCAATGATCGAAGCCGAAATGATCGCCCAACAGAACAGCGGCACCTGCGTCCACTTCATCGACGGCACCTTCAGCATGTACAGCGTCACGATGAAGTTCAAGCCGCCCATGATCGAGGAGCTACCGATCGCAATCAAAGCCAGAATCCAGAGCGACTGGGCCACGGGCGCGGTGATTTCACTCAAAGGCGGATAGGACGTCCAGCCCGCCTGCGCCCCGCCCCAAAAGAAGCTCAGCAACAGAAACACGATCGCCAATGGATTGAGCCAGAAGGCCAGGGCATTCAACTTGGGGAACGCCATATCCCGCGCCCCCACCATCAACGGCAGAAAGTAATTGCCGAAGCCGCCGACGGCGGCGGGGATCACCCACAGGAAGATCATGATCGTCCCGTGGTTGGTCAGCAGGGCATTGTAGATCGCTGGATCAACAAAGTCGGGATCCGCCGTCCGCAGTTCGGTGCGCATGACGACGGCCATGCCCCCACCCACGATGTAGAAGATGAAGGCCATCACGAGATACTGAATCCCGATGACTTTGTGATCGACGTTAAAGGTGAAGTAGTCGTACCATTTCCAGGCTTCGGGATGCCCGGAGTGGCTGGGTGGATTGGCTGGAAGTACCGTCATGGTTAGGCTCGATAGGGGAAGAGGTTAATTTAAAGCAGGCCCGGCTTGGAGCGAAGCCAGGGCCGTCGCATCCAGTCCGATGTCCTGGGCATAGGGCGCGAGGAAGTCCCGATCGGTGCGAGGGGCTTGGGCGATATTGCCTTTGACCTCACCGGCTTGGGCGATTTGACTGGCTTTGAGCCATTCGCTGTAGGCTTCCGGCGTTTCGACCATCACCTGCGTCCGCATGGAACCGTGGTACGAACCGCAAAGCTCAGCGCAGAAAACGGGGAAGGTACCCAACTTCGAGGCCGTGAATTGCAGCTCCGAGGATAGACCCGGCATGACATCTTGCTTCAGCCGGAATTGGGGCACCCAGAAGGCGTGCAGCACATCGACGGCCTTCATTTGCAGCTTCACTTTCTTGCCCAGGGGCACGTGGAGTTCGCCAACGGTGACGCCTTGATCGGGGTACTCGAACAGCCAAGCAAATTGCATCGCGGTGACATTCACGATCACATCGGCATCGGTGCTCCCCAAGCCATAGGTCATGGCCAACCGATCGTCCGCCGGGAGCGCCGCCGCCATCGCACTGCCATCACCCATCGAGGGCATCGACGGCATGGCCATGGCCATCTTGGTGTCATGGGGTTCAGCATGGTGGGCATGGGACACCATCCCCGCCGACCCGGCTTCAAAGCCGCCCATCTGTTCATAGACATCGACGCTATAGATCCCCAAACCAATCACAATCACAGCGGGAATCGCTGTCCAGAGAATCTCCAGGGGAATATTGCCGTCGTTGTCGCTGCCGTCGGTTTCGTCCCCTTCGGGTTTGCGAAACTTCCACATGGCGTAGACGATGACGCCTTGCACGCCAATGAACAGGGCGACCCCGATCGTCACCATGACATTGAACAATTGATCGACGAGCGGGGCCTGAATCGAAGCCTGCTCTGGGAGCCAGTTATTGTTCTGGCCGACCCAGAGGCTAAACAGCGTCAGGGCAATCCCCCCCATGACGAGGAGGATTTGCGAAGGAATTTTTTGCATGGCGAAAGACCTGCCATTACGGAGAGAGGGAGGATTAATGGATGAGAAAAATTGCGTGACACAACTGCATGACAAATGCGCGCAACTGCATGATGCATCAGGGAACGGTCGCGAACCGACATTGCACACAGCAAGGTCTACCCTAATGCTAATCCAGCAATTTAGTCCCCTAGGTTAAAAAAAACTGTGATTTTGCGATCGCAAATCGGGCTGTGGCGCAGGATTCTGGGCAATTTTTGGCGTTTTTTGGGCCGGCGGGGATCACGCACAAGGGAGGCTAGTGGGCGATCCCCGCTGTCTGAGCCAGGGGCGATGCGGCCACATCGTCGTAGCTGCTCAAGCGACCATCTTCCATATTGATCAATCGATCGGCCACATCCAAAATCCGATTGTCGTGGGTCACGAGCAAAATCGCCGATCCCTTTTCCTTCGCCAGTCGCCGCATGATTTCCACCACATCGCGGCCCGATTGTTTGTCCAGGGCGGCGGTGGGTTCGTCGGCCAGCACCAGTTTGGGGTTCGACACCAGGGCACGGGCGATCGCTACCCGCTGCTTTTGGCCCCCCGAAAGCTGGTCGGGGTAGTAGTGAATATGGGTTTCCAAACCGACGGCGACCAGCATCGCCTCGGCCATCTCACGCTGTTCGCGGGGCGTAATATGCGGGTGAATTTCCAGCGCCATCATCACGTTTTGGGTCGTGGTCAGGGATTCCAGCAGATTATGGGCCTGGAAAATGTAGCCAATATTCCGCCGCAGCTCCACCAATTGCTTCGCGGGCGCATCGCGCAGTTCCTGCCCCAGCACCCGCATACTGCCTTCCTGAGTCGATCGTAGTGCCCCAATCAAAGTCAACAGCGTCGTCTTGCCCGATCCCGATGGCCCCGTCATAATCACCACTTCGCCGGGATCAACCTGGGCCGTCACGCCAAACAAAATCTGTTTGCGCAATTGGCCCTTGCCGAAGTAGTGGTTGACCTGATCGATCGCGATGATGGGTTGAGTCATGCTGGGCGGGGGCAAACTGGACGGCAGTAAATCGTGAAATCAAACAAGGTCTTCCATTGTGCCAAATTTGGGTCAAAGTTGCGGCACTTCGGCCCGAAAATCCACCGCTAATAATCAGCCGGCCGCGCCATCGCCATGAAGATCGCCTGGGCTGATTGGCTATTGGCCCCTTCGGGCTGCCGCTGGAGGTATTGCCCGTCGGGTTGGAGTATCCAGGCATGGCGATTGTCCGCTAACAAGATCCCCAGAATCTCCTGAAGATCTTTGGCCAGGTGGGGATCCGCGATCGGGGTGACGGCTTCCACGCGCCGATCGAGGTTGCGGGTCATCCAGTCGGCACTGCCGATGTAAAGGTCATCCTGGCCGTGGTTGTGGAAATAGAAGATGCGGGAATGTTCCAAAAACCGGCCAATCACACTCATCACCTGAATCGTCTCACTCACCCCCGGCAGCCCCGGCTTGAGACAACAAATTCCCCGAATAATCAAATCGATCTTCACTCCGGCCTGGCTGGCCCGATACAGCGCCATAATAATCGTCTCATCCACCAGGGCATTCATCTTCGCGACGATCCGACCATCGCCGTGGGCTTGGTGTTGGGTGATTTCTCGATCGATCAGTTCCAGCATCCGTTGCCGCAGATTCACGGGCGCGATCAGCAGTTGGCGGTAGGTCGATTGGCGCGAATACCCAGTCAACGCATTGAACAAATCACTGGCATCGGCTCCAATCTCGGGATTGCAAGTCAGCAGCCCCAAGTCCGTGTACAGCCGCGCCGTCTTCGGGTTGTAGTTGCCCGTGCCGACGTGGACGTAGCGCCGGATCTGGCCCGCCTCGCGGCGGACGACGAGCACCAGTTTGGTGTGGGTTTTGAGGCCGACGAGGCCGTAGACCACATGGACTCCGGCGCTTTCCAGGCGTTTGGCCCAGAGGATGTTGTTCGCTTCGTCGAAGCGGGCCTTGAGTTCGACTAGGGCGGCCACTTGCTTGCCGTTTTCGGCGGCTTTGATCAGCGATTTGACGATCGGGGAGTCGCCGGAAGTCCGGTACAGCGTCATCTTGATTGCCAGCACATCGGGATCCAGGGCGGCGGCTTCGATGAACTGCTGAACGCTACTGCTGAAGGATTGATAGGGATGGTGGAGCAACAAATCCTGCTTCCGAATCACGCTAAAAAAATCCGTGGCCGGGGTCGCCAAGGGATCATCCACGCCAAATTCCCAGGCCCGCTTTAACTGCGGATGGGTGGCGGATTTCCAGGGGGGATCCTTCAGCGCGGGCAGCGGCAGCTCCATGAAATACATCAGATCCCGCTGGCAAAGCAACCCATCCAGTTCATAAATGTCCCGATCGGTGATGTCGAGTTCGTCGATCAACAGCGATCGAAAAGCCAGCGGCATATTGGCGGGTAGCTCAACCCGCACCACCGATCCACCCACCCGCCGTTTGCGCAATTCTTGCTCGATCGCCTCCATCAGGTCATCGGCTTCATCCTCTTCCACCTCCAAATCGGCATTGCGGGTGACGCGGAAGGCATAGTATTCCTGCACGTCCATGCCGGGAAACAACGCACTCAAATTGTGGGCAATCACCTGTTCCAACGGCAACCCCACCCAGGCGGGCGGCGAATCCGGGGCAATGCGGCCCACCCCGGAAGCGTTCGCCACGACGGCGGGCACCGATTGGTGCGCGATCGGCAGTTGGACAAAGCGCGGCAGGACTTTGGGCACCTTGACTCGGGCAAAGCGCTCCTCCCCGTCTTCGGTGCGGATCACCACGGCCAAACTCAGGGCCAGATTCGAAATATAGGGAAAGGGATGTCCCGGATCGATCGCCAACGGCGTCAACACCGGAAACACTTGGCGGTCGAAGTAGTCCTTCAGGTAGTCCCGCTGGGCCGGGTCGAGATCGATGTAATCCAGCAGATAGATGCCCTGCGCCGCCAGTTGCGGCTTCAGCACTTGAGCCAAATGCTGATGTTGCGCCGCGACGATCGGATGCATCCGATCGTCGATCAACTTCAGTTGCTCGGCCGCCGTTTTGCCATCGATACTGCGTTTGCCGACCCCGAGTTCGACCTGTTCTTTGAGCGCGGCGATCCGCACCATGAAATATTCGTCCAGGTTGGAGCTAAAGATCGCCAGAAACTTCAGCCGCTCCAACAGCGGCGTGCGCGGGTCAAACGCCTCATGCAACACCCGATTATTAAACTCAATCCAGCTCAGTTCCCGGTTGAAATAGTGAGCCGGATCGCGCAAATCCAGCGCTGGATCGGGATCGGGCGGGGATTCGGGGTTCGGACGGCGGCGCACCATAACAATCTCGCTTACAAACCTTGTCGGAACACCTGGTCTTCTTGGCCTTGCCACCATTCGCCGATTTTCATCAAGTCCTGCTGCAAATCCGCCAGCTCCGCCGCATATTCGGTCGCAGTGATCCGATGCCGACGTTCCTTGAGTTTGGCCAATCGCAACTGGAGCAGCAGCCAAGGCTTGCTAATGCCGTCGTTCTGCTCAATATACCGGGCTAAATCATCGCTATGCATAAATCCCCCAACACAAAAGGGACGCTGCAACAACGTCCCTTGATTGTGACTCAGATTGCAATCAACCTACGCCGCAAGATTCGCCGCGACGAAGTCCCAGTTGACCAACTTATCAAGGTAGTTGGCAATATAACCAGGGCGGGCGTTGCGGAAGTCGATGTAGTAGGCGTGTTCCCACACATCCAGGGTGAGCAGCGGCTTCTGGCCCTTGGTTAGGGGGTTTTCGGCATTCCCAGTTTTGGTGATTTTGAGGCTGCCGTTTTCTTCCACCAGCCAGGCCCAACCGCTGCCAAACTGCGTCGTCGCCGCCGCCGTAAAGGCTTTTTTGAATTCGTCGTAGCTGCCGAAGGCCGCATTGATTTTGTCGGCCAAGGCACCCGTGGGTGCGCCGCCGCCGCCCGCCTTGAGGCTGTTCCAGAAGAACGTGTGGTTCCACACTTGGGCCGCGTTGTTGAAGATGCCAGCGGTGGCGTCATTGCCCGCTGACATTTTGATCACATCTTCCAAGGACTTGCCAGCGTATTCCGGCTTGTCGGCGATCAGGTTATTCAGGTTGGTCACGTAGGTAGCATGGTGCTTGCCGTAGTGGTACTCGAAGGTTTCCGCTTTCATGCCATAGGCTTCCAGTGCGTTCGGTGCAAAGGGAAGGGGGGCTTGCTCAAATGCCATAGGAAAGTGTCTCTCGCTTAAGAAATTGCGCTATTCCGAACCCATATCGAGTTCAGTTTGACCCGTCATTACACATTGTAACGCGGCGACGGTTGCATACCCAAGTGAAAATCCGCCGATGGTCAAAGACCGACGGTCGGTCATCGGCCCCGCTGTTACATTCGTTCACCAAAAGGGTAAATCCTTCGATATGATGGGAAATTGCTTGAGTTCCCGAGCTGATTTGTCCCCCACCCCAGAGTGCTTCCCGTGACGACCAATCCTTTGACGAAAGCGCCTGGCGCACGTTTGATCTTGATCGTGAGCGCGATCGCCTTGGCCTTTACGGGCCTGACGTTTTTCTTACTGAAAAATCCCTTGGGGGGAGCCGCCAAGCCCACACCGACGCCGAACCAGGACAAAGCCGCGATCGGTGGGATTGGCGCATTGGGGCGCTTGGAGCCGGAGGGCGAAGTCTATAAGGTGGCACCACCAGCGGTGGGTTTGAGTTCGCGGATTTTAGAAATGCGCGTCGCCGTCGGCAGTCAAGTGAAAGCAAATCAAATCCTCGCCGTGACAGACGCTGCGCCATCCTTACAAGCCGCCAAAATTCTGGCCCAGGCCCAGGTGAGTGAGGCCGAAGCCCAGCTTGCCCAAGCCCAAGCCGGGGCCAAACCATCCGATATTGCCGCCCAAGGCGCAACCGTTGACCAAGAAAAACTCAAAGGCCAACAGGCCCTGCAAGATCGCGACGCCGCCCGCTTGGATTTTGGCGTGGCCCAGGTGAATGCCAACAAACTGGGAGCCGAACTTCAGAAAGCCGAATGGGAACTGAAAAGCTATGGTCAGCTCTGCACGGGTCTGAAACAGGATGCCGCCGTCATCCTCAAAATCCTGGATGCCACCACCGAAAAGGATGCGGTCTGCACCAAAGGCGCGGTGTCGGAACTCGCCCTGCGCGATCGGGCCGAAACCTACCGCACCCAAATTGCCCTATTTCAGCAAGCGGGCGCGGGCATTACCCAAGCGCAATTGCGGCTGAATCAGCGGGAGCAGGATATTGAACGCGCCAAGGTGAACGTGGCGGAGAGTAACCTCCGCGTCGATAGTCTGCGCCAACCCCGCCCCGTGGATATTCAACGCGCCGCCGCCCAGCTCCAAGTGGCCCAAATCAACTTCCAAAAAGCCAGCATCGAACTGGAAAATGCCGCCGTCAAATCCCCGATCGATGGCACCGTCCTCAAGGTCTATACCAAACCCGGCGAAACCGTCGGCACCCAAGGCGTGATGGAAATCGGCCGCACCAGCCAGATGTACGCCGTCGCCGAAGTCGATGAAAACCTCGTCGGGCGACTCAAAGAAGGCCAAACCGCCACAGTTCGCAGCGACGCCTTCGAAGGCGAGATCACCGGCAAAGTCATGACGATCGGCCAAAAGATCGGCAAAAGCGGCATCACCAGCACCGACCCGAAGGACAGTCAAGACACCCGCGTCGTGGAGGTCAAGATCAAATTGGATAACAGTCAAGCCGTGGCGAATTTGACCAATTTGCAAGTCCGCGTGTCGATTCAGCCGTGATGGGTGAATTTTGGGTCGGTCGATCGCGACGATCCCTACACCACCCACTACCGACCCAAAACCCATCCCCCCAACCGATCGTCCCCTCCCCCATTCCCCATGTTCGCAATCCCCCTCGCCTGGCTCCAACTCAAACGCGAAAAAGTCCGCCTCCTGGTCGCCCTCGCGGGCATTGGCTTCGCCGTGATGTTGATGTTCCTCCAGCTCGGCTTTAAGGATGCGCTGTTCGAAAGCGCCGTGACGCTGCACCAAAACCTCAAGGGCGATATCTTCATCGTCAGTTCCCAATCGACGTCGCTAATCTCAATGAAGAGCTTCGACGATCGGCGACTCTACTCGGCCTTAGGTGTCCCCGGCGTCGAACGGGTCAGTCCCATGACGATCGCCTTTGGGATCTGGAAGAATCCGTTTTGGGAAGGCCTGCCGAAGCCCCAAACGCGGGGAATCATGGTGATTGGGGTCGATCCGAATGATGAAGTCATGACCCTGCCGGGGATCACAACCGAAACCCGCAACTTGATTCGCAATGAAGACATCATCCTGTTCGACAAACAATCACGGGAGGAGTTTGGGCCGATTCCGGCGAAGTTTGACGAACTGCAAACCCAGAATCAAACCCTAGAAGCCGAACTCGAAGGCCATCGGGTCAAGGTCGGCGCGATTTTCCAACTGGGCGCATCCTTCGGAGCCGATGGTAACGTGATCACCAGCATCAGCAACTTCCGCCGGATCTTCACCACCCGCAAATCCGGCTCGATCGACATGGGCGTGATCCAGCTCAAACCCGGCACCGATATCACCGCCACCCTCGAAAACCTCAAAAAAAGCCTCCCCGGCCAATATCGGGTCAATCCTGACCTCAAGCCCGCCCAGGCCCAGGAAGACTTCACCCTGGGCGATGTGCGGGTGCTGTCGCGGGCGGCGTTCATCGAAGCGGAACGGAAGTATTGGGAAACGGGGACGGGGATTGGCTTTATCTTCGGATTGGGCGCAGCGATCGGGTTTATCGTCGGGATTGTGATCGTCTATCAGATTCTCTACACCGACGTCGCGGATCACATTTCCGAATATGCCACCCTGAAGGCCATGGGCTACTACAATCGCTACCTGCTAAAAGTTGTATTCCAAGAGGCGATTATTCTCTCGATCATGGGCTACATCCCCGGCTACCTGCTCAGCTCCGGGATGTACAGCCTGACCAAAAGCGCCACGGCGCTGCCGATCGGCATGACCCAGCAGCGGGGGATTCTGGTCTTAATTCTCACCATCATCATGTGTACCGTATCCGGCGCGATCGCCGTGCGCAAAGTGGCCGATGCTGATCCCGCCGATATCTTTTAGACGGCATAATGGAAGTTTACCGATTCCGGCAGCACAACTTGCATGGTTAGCGATCGCGCCTTTCCCACACAACCCAACGTCCTGATTGTGTTCAATCCCAACGCGGGACAGGCGACGATCGTCCGCGCCGCCCTAGAGCAAGCGGCAGATTTGTGGCGAAAACACGGCTGGCAAGTCACCCTCCAACCCACCAACGCCCCCGGCCACGCTACCGAAATCGCCAAAACCGCCAGCCAAATGGGCTATCACATCGTCGCCGCCTGCGGCGGCGACGGCACCGTGAATGAAGTGATCAATGGCTTGGTCAATACGGCCACCGCCCTCGCCGTCCTCCCCGCTGGCACCGTGAACATCTGGGCCAGGGAAATGGGCCTCTCGATGGATCTCCAACGGGCCGCCGCCGCCACGCTCCTGGCCGAATGGCGACAAATCGACGTGGGCCGCGCCCGATCGATGTTCCCCCCCACCCGTCGCCTGTCGCGCCAACGCGTCGCCCGCAGCAAGGAAATACTGCTCGATCGACATTTCCTCTTAATGGCCGGAGTCGGCTTTGACGCCGCCGTGACAGCGGGCATTAATCCCAAGGAAAAGAAATTATTCGGCGCGATCGCCTACGTCAAACAAGCAATCCAGATCGGCTGGAACTATCGCGGCAGCCAAGTCGCCCTCCGCATCGACGGCAAAAAACTGCGGGGCCGCTTCCTGATGGCCGTCGTCGGCAACAGCCAACTCTACGGCGGCGTGATCAAATTCACCCACAATGCCCTGCTCAACGACGGTCTACTGGACATCTGCGTGATCCAGGGCCGCAGTATGCTCAAAGCCCCATTGCGCCTGTTCTCGATCTTCGCCCGATCGCACCACCGCGACAATCGAATCAAATACTACCAAGCGCAGCAAATTCAATTCCTCAGCCGCAAACCCATCCCCGTCCAAGTCGATGGCGACTACCTCGGCACCACGCCAATGATCTTTGAAGTGGTGCCGAAGGGGTTGTGGGTCTTGGTGCCGCCGAATGCGGATAAGAGTTTGTGGCAGTAATTTCCGGTTGGAACCGACGTCTCGATCCCCCTAGCCCCCTTCAAAAGGGGGAACTGGAAAATAGTTCAAAGTCGCCCTTGATTGAAATAGTTCAAAGTCCCCCTTTTGAAGGGGGATTTAGGGGGATCAGGGGCTAGTTGTCTGGTCGTTAAGACCCAAAATCCACTCGCGCAAAATCGGGTTCACCACTTCCGGGGCCTCATCCTGCGGACAATGCCCACAGCCTTCCAGCGGCACAAATCGCGCCACGGCGGGATAATTGGCAAATTCCCGGCCCAGGTCGATCGGTTCCCAGGGATCATTCGTGCCCCACAGGACGATCGCGGGGCAGGTCAATTGGGGCAACAAATCTTCGGCCAAGGGGCCATGGTCATAGGCCGTAAAGGCAAGAAACACATCGGCGGCTCCCGGTTGGCGGGCGGGTTCGAGCAGGTATTCCACCAGTTCATCGGTGACGGCGTCGCGGCGACCATAGGCTTTGTAAAGAATATTCTTGACGGTTTTGGGTTGCGCGATCTGGCGGAAAAACCACTGCCCGATCGCCTTGTTCCCCAAAACACTTTGCAAAATCGGCGCACCAATTCGCTTAATCCACGGCTGAGTAGCGGTTTTGGTGACGTGCAGCAGCCGCAAGGAGCAGTTGATCAACGCCACACTCAAAACGTCGCTCGGAAAATCCACCGCCGCTTGGAGAATGGCAATACAGCCGATCGAGTTGCCCACCAAATGCGTCGGCTGCCCAATCACTTCGCGGCAGAAGTCGCCAATCTGGGCGGCCCAGGTTTCGAAGGTGTAGTCGATCGCCTCGCCCGGTGTCGGTTTCGCCGATTGCCCAAAGCCAATCAAATCCAGGGCGTAAACCCGGCAGTCCGCCGCCAAGTCCGGCAAATTCTTGCGCCAATGGTAGGCCGAAGCCCCGAAGCCGTGGATGCAGAGGACGGCAGGGCCGCTGGTGCCTTGCTGCTGGTAGGCGATCGCGTGGCCACGCCAAGTCCAGGTTTGGTAGGTGAGGGGGAGAGCGGCGACGACCATAAGACCTATTTACATTTGTTTACATACTCTTACTTTAGCATTTTGGAGGGATTCGGGGGCGTTCAGCCAGATTGCCCTGTTCAGGCCGTCGCCGCCTGGGTTAGGATACACGTGTGTGATATACAAATCATCCTTTGGATTTTATGGAAGCGCTTGGTACAGCCATTGGCGGGTATGCCCCCGATTTTGAATTGCCTGGGACGGATGGTGCGGTGCATCACCTTGCCCGCTACTTGGAAAAATATCAGGCGATCGGCGTAGTATTTATCTGCAACCACTGTCCCTATGTGCAGCTGTATGTCGATCGGCTGAAGCAATTGCAAACGACATTTGCCGATCGGGGCTTTACGCTGATTGGGATCAACCCCAACGATGCCGAGCAATATCCGGCAGATGGCTACGAAGAGATGCAGGCCTTTGCGGCAGCCCAAGCCGTTAATTTTCCCTATTTGCGGGATATGACCCAAGATGTGGCCCAGACCTTCGGGGCCGAGAAGACGCCCCATGTGTTTTTGCTGAATCGGGAAGGGCGGCTGTGCTATTCGGGCGCGATCGATGACAATGCCCAGGATGCCAGCGCCGTGCAGCAGCAATTTTTGCGCCAGGCGATCGACCAAGTCCTCGATGGAAAGCCCGTCCAACCCGCCGAAACCCCGCCCGTCGGCTGTTCGGTGAAGTGGCGCAAGTAATTCGGAGAAATTGCGGGGTTTTATCCCACGGATGCCCTTGATGCTGGTATGGTGTTCGAGAAAACCTGCGATCGAATGAATAGCAATGGGATTAGCGTATCGTCGAATTTTGCTGAAGCTCAGTGGTGAAGCCTTGATGGGCGATCTAGCATACGGTATTGACCCCGCCGTCGTCGATGGTATTGCCGATGAGATTGCCGAAATTATCGCGTCGGGCGTCCAAGTGGCGATCGTCGTGGGCGGCGGAAATATTTTTCGCGGGGTGAAGGGCGCGGCTTCCGGCATGGAGCGGGCCACTGCCGATTATGTCGGGATGATCGCCACGGTGATGAATGCGATTACCTTGCAGGATGCGCTGGAGCGTAAGCAGGTCGAAAGTCGCGTCCAAACAGCGATCGAAATGCAGGAAATCGCCGAGCCGTACATTCGCCGACGGGCGATGCGGCATTTGGACAAAGGTCGGGTGGTGATTTTTGGGGCCGGATCGGGCAATCCGTTCTTTACCACCGATACGACGGCGGCGCTGCGGGCGGCGGAGATTGGGGCGGATTTGTTGTTTAAGGCAACGAAGGTGGATGGGATCTACGATGCGGATCCCAAGACCAATCCAAACGCGAAACGGTTCGAGAGCTTGACTTACGCCCACGTTTTGCAGAACGATCTACAGGTAATGGACAGTACGGCGATCGCGTTGTGCAAGGATAATAATATTCCGATTATGGTGTTTGATTTGTCCGTGAAAGGCAATGTCAAACGGGCCGTGATGGGTGAGTCGATCGGCACGATAGTGGGAGGTTCATGTGAAGTTCGCTGATGTAGAAGACCATATGCAGAAGTCGATCGATGCAACGCAACGATCGTTCAATACGATTCGCACCGGCCGCGCCAGTAGCAGCTTGCTCGATAAGATTTTGGTGGAGTATTACGGGACGCCGACGCCCGTGAAGCAGATGGCGAATATTAGTACGCCGGATGCGACGACGATTCAGATTCAGCCCTACGATCGCAGCACGATGAACATGATCGAGAAGGCGATTTCGCTTTCCGACATCGGGTTGACGCCGAATAACGACGGCACGGCGATTCGGTTGAACATTCCGCCCTTGACCAGCGATCGGCGTAAGGAGTTGGTGAAACTGGCCGCGCGGTATGCGGAAGATGGCAAAGTCGCGGTGCGGAATATTCGCCGGGACGCGATCGATACCGTGAAGAAGGGCGAGAAGGATAAGACCATCCCCGAGGATGATTCGCGGGATTTGCAGGACAAGATTCAGAAGCTGACGGATAAGTATATTGCGCGGGTGGAGACGGTGTTGGCGGAGAAGGAGAAGGATATTTTGACGGTTTAGGTTTGCCCGATCGGTTGATTGGGTTTTGAAAAAAACCGCCGCGCCTGTGGGCGCGGCGGTTTTTTGAGATCTGGGTGGGTGGCGTGA
>JANOQX010000057.1:0-11182 GCA_031415035.1 Cyanobacteria bacterium VAR_4_metabat_243 | reverse complement strand
GGCACTGCCCACCATTTCCTACAATTTCCATCCAATCGTAGGGTGGGCACTGCCCACCACTGCAAATTTCCCCCGATCGCACCGCTGCCCTAAACCCCAAAAACCTAATCCTTCAACCCTTCTAGCTCATGCCCCCAATTCACCTCCGGCATCCGGTTAAACGCCTCATTCAGCGACGTTTCCCACATCGATCGAATCTGCCGCAGATAAGGCGCACTGCGTTCCAGCCGTAGCTCATGCTGCACCTTGAACGTATCATTCTGATACATCACCAAATTAATCGGTGGCCCGACGGAAATGTTCGACTTCATCGTGGAATCGATCGACAACAACGCGCATTTTGCCGCCACGGCGATCGGCGTCTCAAAACTCAAAATCCGATCGAGAATCGGCTTGCCATACTTCGCCTCCCCAATCTGCAAAAACGGCGTTTCCGGCAACGATCGAATAAAGTTGCCTTGGCTATAAATCATATACAGCCCCGGTTCCTCCCCCTGAATCTGCCCGCCCAACAGGAAGCTGCACTTAAAATCAATATTGTCCTTTTCCAGCCAGGGCCGATCGCGCTCCTGTAAGCGCCGCATATTGTCCCCGATATAACAGGCCACATCATGCAGCGTTGGCAAGGTATGCAAACTCACCGCCGCCTCGGTTTTAATATCCTGTCGCAGCACATTCAGCAAAAACTGCGCCGTCGAGAGATTCCCGGCCGTACAGAGAAAGAGCACCCGATCGGGCGATCGGGAAAAATTAAATAGTTTTTGGTAGGTGGAAACGTAGTCCACCCCGGCATTGGTCCGCGAGTCCGCCGCCATTACCAAACCCGATCGGGTCAGAATCCCAAGGCAATAGGTCATGAACAGCTGCTAATTCATTACAGTAAGCAGACTAGCACGGTCCTCGACCCATAAAAAAATCGGCTGTGCAGTCAGACCACACAACCGATCAGTCATGATTCAAATCAACGTCAGCAATTAGTTAATCTGGCTCAACACGCCCAAATAGGCATCCCGAGCATTGTCCGTCTTCAAGGGATCAAACGGATTCGGCGCAGGCGTTTTCTCGGTGGTCATCAACGTGCCAAAGGTCGCGGAGCCAAACAGCGCCACCCGATCGTCCTTCACGGCCACCGCATTCAAGTCACCGCCGCCGCCTGTGCCACGGCCCAGGGGCGTCCAGCGCAAGCGCTGTTTCAGATCAGCCGAGATGTGGAGGAAGACCATGTCGTCGCCTTGATAGGTCGCCACGGATTCCCCGTTGAATTTGTTCTCATCCCGTTCCGGTGTGCCATAGGCCGCAATCCCACCAATTAGCAAGTTCCCTTGACGATCGACGGCGATCGAGCCATCCTTGCCTCGGATCGCATTCGCCAAACCCGTTTGGCCCGGTTTCGGTTCTGGCAAACGCGGCACCGCATCCTGGCCCGCGATCACCACACCGGTCATCGCATCGACCTTGGCGAAGTACAACATGTGCGGCGACTTGGAGTTGTAGGTGTCGCTGTAAGCGTCGTATTTGATCTGCGTCTGAGTCACAAAATCCTTCCCATTCCAGCGGAAGACGGTATTGCCCCCGGCGTTTTCGCCCAGCACGGCGATCTTGCCGTCGCCGCCGACCACCACGCGATACAACCGACTATCGGCCATATCATTGCGCGCCTTGGTGGTATCCGTGGCGGGTGCCGTCAGCAAGTTGGCGTCGTAGTCCCAGGTGCGCCACTGGAAGTTCAGTTTCGCCGTATCCAAGGCGTACATGAAGGGCACTTGCACGGGATTGTTCTTGTCGTTGACATTCTTGCGATTGGAGAAGCCGACGACGTAGAGCTGCGGCCGGACGGGATCGATCGCCACGTCGGTAACAAAGGTGCGATCGATCGGTAAGGTTTGCTTCACCACGCCTTTGTTGTCGAGCAGGGTCACCGTGTTATTCCGCACGGCGGCCACGAGGCCCTGGCGATTGATCGACACCCGCGTTTGGCCGCCTTCGGATTTGCCATTGCCCACTGGCCCCGGCAACACCGCCGACCATTCGAGCCGCATCTTCGCTGGATCAATCACCGCGACGCCGAAGGTGCCGCCGACCACTAAACGATCGCGGTAGGGATTATTGCTGCCACTCGGATCGCGCAACATCTGACAATCGTCAATCCGATCGCCCAGGGTCAGTTCATTCAGCACCTTGGCCCCATCGGCGGACATTTTGAGGATTTTACCCGACGCGGTGGTGGCGATTCCGGTCAAAGTCGCGGTTTTGGCCCCGCGCGTTTGCAAATTCTTGAAGTTGCCGCAGGCGACCACCGAGTTGTCCGTGGTGAAATCCACGCCCCGCGCTTCATCATGCCCCACACCACCCAAGTAGGTGCCGTAATCGAGTGTGTGGTTTTTGTTCACGACCTTGGGGACGGGCTGGGCCGTCGTACTGCCCGCAATCGTCCCGACTAGCGCCAGTGCGACCAAACCGCCAGTCGTCTTCACCAATTGCTGTTGCCATCGTTGCATCAGAAGACCTCGTAGAAAATAAATTGTTAACCAGATGCCACTACCGTTAGCGTCATCGGCGAAATGTTAAGCACGAAAATTCCACAGTTAGTGTAGTAAAGCGGTAAAAGACGTTTACTGAATACCTATAACTACGGATAAATCCCGCAGCTTTTGGACATCCTCATGATTTCCCCGCGAATCTACTTAATATTTTCACCGAAGAAAATTGTTTTTCTCCGACTATTACTTAAAAACCCGCAGAATGGCCGAGATTTCCTGCGTCAAATGGGTTGGGTGGTGATGAGCATTGCCTGAATGTTCGAATTGAGCTTTATCCCGGATTTCAATGCCTTAATGTTTAGATTGTTGGGCCGTGCAGGATGGCGATTCCGCGCAATTGCTGTTGTCGCCGATCGCGCCGCATGATTAGCCTGATAGCATTGATTGACATAAACCACACGTATTGCCATAGGTACAGTCGTTATGAACACCGTCACAACGCCGCGACCGTCCGCCCGATCGGCGCGCACCAAACCGTTCGAACTCCTGGCTTACGCGAAATTTCGGAATACCCCGGGTGTGAAGTTCTTCGACATCACGATCGCCGCTTCCAATGTCCGGGATTTGGTGGTGCATGACGGGCCAGCTATCAGTCCGCATAATGCCACGAATGGGGCTTGGCAGTTTTATTTGCATCCGCACCAGGAGGATAATTTGCTGGCGCTGTCCGGTGGTCGCACCTTTTATCTGGTGAATTTTTCCTGGGATTACCCATTTCACATGGTGCGGTTGGCCTCGGATGGCGATATTTTGCGGATTCCGCCGGGGACGTTTCACCGATCGGTGTCCGACGCGAATGGGTCGATCGTGCTGAACCAAGCGGTGCGGGATGCGGCGACGATCGATCGGGAGTTTCGCGTCTATAATAGTGCCCGGATTCCGTTGTTGATGCAGGTGACGGCCCAAACGGCATCGCCGCCGATGATGCATGGGTTTGCCGAAATCGAATTGCGACGGGTGGCGTAATTGGGCGATGATTTTTGGTGATATCCCGGTCGGGGCGATGCATTCGGGCGATAATTTTGGCTAATGTTCCAGAGTTTCTTTGCCGAATGCATCGCCCCTACGACCAAACCACCACGCCATTATTAACCGCTTTGCAAACTGGGGCCGATCGGGATGATGCCGCATTCCATACCCCCGGACATCAACGGGGCCACGGTGCGGCACCCGGATTGCGCGCCCTCATTGGCGACAATGCCCTCCGCGCCGATTTACCGGAACTGCCGGAACTCGATAATCTCTTCGCGCCGCAAGGCGTGATTCAACAGGCGCAGGAACTCGCCGCTGCCGCATTTGGGGCCGACCGGACTTGGTTTCTCGCCAATGGATCGACCAGTGGGGTGATTGCGGCGATTTTGGCGATTTGCCGTCCCGGTGACACGATCGTGCTGCCCCGCAATATCCACCAATCGGTGATTTCGGGGGTGATCATGGCGGGAGCGAATCCGGTGTTTGTGCTGCCGGAATATGATGTTGAGGGGGATTTGGCCCATGGGGTGACAGCAGCGACGATCGGCCAAACCCTTGACCAATACCCCGAAGCTAAAGCGGTTTTAATCGTGTCGCCCACGTATCACGGCGTTTGTTCGGACATTCAAAAAATCGCTGCCCTGACTAATCGCCATAATATTCCATTAATCGTTGACGAAGCCCACGGCGCGCATTTTGCGTTTCATCCCGAGTTGCCGCCTTCCGCCTTGGCCGCAGGCGCTGATGTGGCGATTCAATCAACGCACAAAACCCTCTCCGCCCTAACCCAAGCGGCAATGTTGCATATTCAAGGGACGCGTGTGAATGCCGATCGGATCAGTCGGGCGATCGCCCTCGTCCAATCCACCAGCCCCAACTATTTACTCCTCGCTTCCCTCGATGCCGCCCGCCACCAAATGGCCACGATCGGTAACCAATTGCTCACGCAAACGTTAATGCTCGTCGATCAAGTGATTGAGCAATTAGTACAATTCCCCGGCATTAGCATTTTGCAATTCCACTCGCAGCCAGGATTTGCCGCCTTCGATCGGACGCGGCTCACGGTCAATGTTTCCGGCCTGGGCATCACTGGATTTACGGCTGATGCCATCCTCACCGAACAATTTGGCGTGATTTGCGAATTGCCGACCTTGCGACATTTAACCTTTATTTTCAGCATTGGTACGACGCCGCCAGACGCCGATCGGTTAGTCAGCGCGATCGGCCAACTAACCCAACAATCGCACACACCCGAAGCAATCCCGATCGGTTCACATCCGGCTCCTGGCGAAACCGTCATCGCGCCGCGTGATGCCTTTTTCGCGGCAGCGCAAACCGTGCCGATCGACCAAGCGATCAACCAAATCAGTGCCGAATTGATTTGTCCCTATCCACCGGGGATTCCGGTGTTGTTGCCAGGGGAACGGATTACGGTGGGCGCGATCGCGTATTTGCAGACGGTCATGCGATCGGGCGGATTCATTAGTGGGTGTGCCGATCCGGAGTTGCAGAGGATTCAGGTTATCATTTAATATTGGGGTGAATCCATGCAGGTTCTGACAAATTCCAATTGTTTCTCCAATGCTGCCAATTACCAAAAGCATCGCAATCCCACTCAGCGAAATCGAATTGTCTGCCATTCGCTCCCAAGGTGCAGGCGGGCAAAACGTGAATAAAGTCGCCACCGCAATTCATTTGCGGTTCGACATTGCGGCTTCATCGTTGCCCGATCGCCATAAAGCAAAACTCCTCGCCCTGTCCGATCGACGCATCACCAAAGAAGGCGTGATCGTGCTGAAATCCCAGGAACATCGCAGCCAGGAACGCAATCGGGCCGAGGCATTGGAGCGGCTGCAAACTTTGATCCGATCGGCGATCTTTGTCCCGCCACCCCGGATTGCTGTGCCCGTGCCGAAGTCGATCGAACGTAAGCGGCTGGCGCATAAGAAGCATCGATCGGCGATTAAACGCCTGCGTGGGGCTGTGGATGATGAGGATTAATCGATCGGGCGTTCTCCTGATGTCAGGTGGGCAGTGCCCACCCTACTCAAAATCGGCACCAATTGACAGCCCTGCGGTACCCACTGCCAGAGTTCTTTCAATTCTGCTTGCGCTGGTTGCGATCCCAATCCTAATCGCGCCAGAATCACGCGAATAATTACTGCATTAAAATGCGGCGGAAACCGGAATTGCTCTTGGGCGTGGTCGAGGAAGAAGGTTTTGTAGTATTTTCCTAGGCGGTTTTCCAGCGCTGAAATTTGCTGCAATAGCGGGGCGACTTCATCCAACCGATCGGCATGATGCGCCAACAACAACTCCGCCGCATTACTAAAATGCATCCCTTCATCCTTCACCAAGTGATGCCCAATCTTCTGCACCGCTGGCCCAAAGTGACAATAATATTCCACCAAATCCCGCCGATAGGAATACACCGAACCGATTTCATCAAACATCATCGTGACGAGAATCGTAAATTCATCGGCTAAAACCAGCTCGATCGGCTCCGTCTCATGCACCCGATCGCCAAACAACCGATCCATTTCATCGAAACTCACCCCCGAAATCCCGTGATAAACCCGCCGCAATGCCTCATAATGCTTGATTTCATCCGCCAGCCACAATTCCAGCATCGCTAGAAAATCAGGGGTTAATTCCGTCTGGCGAGCCATCAAATATTCGTACAACACCTGCGAATCGGCTTCGGAGAAAACATCGCGGCTGAGTAGGTTACGGAAGTTTTCGAGGACACCTGCGGGGGCTTGCAGAAAATATTGGGGCGCGATCGCATATCCCAACGGCAGCACTTGGTCTAAATCCCACTGATTCTGTTTAATCCGCGAATATTTGGATGGCATCGTTTTAGGGGGTAAACAGTTTTAGGGGGCAAACAATTTTAGGCAATAACCAGCCCAGCATCGGAAACAATATGCGGAATAATCAGACAATGCCGACCCGTAATCCGCGAAGTATCCCCCCGAATAATCACGCCAGCGGCTTCACCATCAATCACCCAACTGCCGATCGTATAGTGATACCCAAACGCCTGAGGCAATTCGATATATTCCTGAAGAATCGAGCCTTCACTGCCATAACCCAGGCTATCCCGTGATTCCAACGCCCCAACCCCCGTCTCGATCGCCGTTCCCACACCTTCCAAACCTAACATGGGTTTCCTGACGTGCATACCGAGGGATAACTGCGTCGCCTCGATCGAAATATCTTGTTCAAAATAAGTGGCTAAAAGGTATTCCCGATCGGGCGAATCCTTAAACTGTTCCCACATCATCACCATCGCGCCTTTATTTGACAACACCTGCTTCCAGAGGGGTTCTAGCACTTTGGCGACACCTGATTCAAGTTGACGCGCGAGGGCCGCTGTCGAACCATTATTCGCCATATCGTTTTGGATGTCCGACCAATCGTACATTTTCCACAGCACCGGAATCCGCTGATTTACATGATCAACAAAGTAACCGTCGGCATCCAAACCCAATCCCCGCTGGGCTTCTGTTCCATCATCATCCTGAAGCCCGCGCAGGTAAATGATTTGCACATGGATATTCGGGTCAACGTCGTCGTGCAGGATTTGGATGAGCTGCATTGCCATTTCTAGATCTTCTTCCAGATTCTCATCCACCAGAAACGAAATCCCGGTTTCCAGCAAATGATAATCCGCCACAATCCGCCGCCATTGCCCCGCAATCCGATCCCAGAAATCATTAAACTGATTGGCATCATTGGGCAGGGGATACTGACTATTCTGGTGATTGCGTTTGTAATCAACGTACCAATTCCACTGGTAGATCGTTTCGGCTCCCAGCAGTGGTGTTTCACCATTGATTTCTAGCAGCTTAATTTGCCCCGACTCCGTCACGGCCAGGTCAAAGCGGGTACAGAGTGATAAATCCTCCACGGGTTCTGTGCGATCCCAACTGAGTTTAATCGCGGCCCAATAGTCGGACGGGATTTTGAGTTGGGCTAACCGCCAATCGACTGCGCCATCAACTTCCTCGGTGAAGAACCGATCGAGAAAAGCCACACAGATTTCCCAAAGCTTTTCGGTCGCCGTCGCGATCGCGGTTTCCTCGGTGGTGTGAAACTGAATCGCAAACGGTTCGGGCAATGCTTCCACCCAATATTTCTGCGCCGGATCACTCAGGACATTGGCCTGATAGGCATTGTCCTGAATATGCTGTTGCCAGCGGGGACGGCGGATGACTTTAATCGGTTGCATTATTTCCCGCCCCGGCCCGTGCTTTTGAAGGTTGAGCCAAATCCGGTGCTATTGCTGCGGCCCGTAATGGTGCCACGTGCCGTGTAGCCGGAGGGGCGGGCGGGCGCGGCCAGACTGGTATGCTGCGGAACCACCGCAACACCGGGATTACTTTTGCTCAACACCGTGCCCTGGGGCGTCACCACCGAACCCGCATCAAATCCCCGATAGACCGTGCGCGGCGCATAGAAATGGGAAGACGAACTGTGGGAACCATTGGCAAAGCCACTCGAAGCCCCATAGGCATTGCCATAGGGATAGAAATAGGTACCACCAAAACTGGGACGATAACCCGAACTTGTGTGACCCGCTGGAGTCACTTCACACTGCACATCATCGGCTTGACACTCGGAGAGGCTTTGATAAACGGGTGCATGGCGATCGTGTTCCTGCTTCGCTGCCGCCATCTGGGCCGCACAATCGGCGGCTTTCATCACGGGTGGCGTGGGTTTAATTCCAGTCGGCGGGGTCGTGGCGGCAGGGGTGGGCGTGGCAGCAGGGGTGAGATGGGGCGGCGCGGGCGGCTGTTTCTCTTGGTATTCCTTCAGCTGGGTCGCATACTGATCCTGCTGCTTTTTGGCGTGGGCGGCGCACTGCTCCGTCGTTTCGTAGAACAGCGCTGGCACCGTTGGCTCCGCCGTCTGGGTGTCCGGCGCATCTTCATCCGCCATGTCACTACTACAACCCACAATCAACTGGGTGGCAATGAATGCCGAAATTGCCAAGTACTGCTGCACTTGCTTGCGGCGAATGGCGCGAATTTGGGGTGGCTGCGGCTCAGGATTTTGGGAAGTCATCAGGGTTCAGACGATGCAATGAATGGGTAAGGCATCTCATGATCTAAGATACCCAAAATCCTCATAGAATGTCATATCCGTAATGATATGCAGGCTGGTAGAACACCGCCAGTTAAGTCTAAAACCGCTCCCCCAGTCCAAAATGCAGCTTTGACTCCCCCCGATCGTTCCAGCCGTAGTCGAGCCGAATCGGGCCGATCGGCGATTGAATCCGCGTCCCCACCCCATAGCCAAACCCACTGCCCGACTTATTCCGCGCCCCACCGGGATCGCCCGTCACACTGCCACTACTGCCCAAATCCGTCGCCGCATCGACAAACAACGCCCCGCGAATAATCGAGAATACGGGGAACCGATATTCCGCCGAAGCCTGCAAAAAGCTCCGCGCACTGGCGACTTCACCATCCTCATAGCCCCGCACCGAATTTGAGCCACCGAGCGAAAACGCATTATAGGGCGGCAGCTTGCCCAAAACTGTTCCGCCTTTAAGATTAAATGCAAATGCCTGGGGACAGTCCGCTACTGGAACGGGCACAATCGGGGCTAAACCCTTTTTCGGCGTCTGACAACCGGGCGTCAACCGCAACAGCCGGGTTGGTAAATAGGTGCTGTAGCTGGCTTGTAATGTATTCGCAAATGGACTGCCGCTACTGAGGGGAATTGATTGCTCCGATGATAGCCGCAGCATTGAACCTGACGTTGGCGATAGCGCACTATTGCGGCGATCCTGGCTGAGGGCCAAGGGCACGGTTAGGAAACTATCGCGCCCCGTTCCACTGGCGGTTAGGTCATTACCGAGGGCGTCTTTGGCCGATCGATTCCGATCGGCGTCCTGAAGCGTAATCTGCTGATATTGCAACCCCGCCGACGCATACCACTGCGATCGTTCAAACACCTGTTTACTCAAGGGCCGACCGAAGCTAATTCCACCGCCAGTGCGAAGAATTCGGGGCCGATCGCCATTCGTTAGCCGCACTTCTGGCTCCCCACCTTCAAAATTCAGCGACGTGTTACTCCGCCGAAACAGATTCGCCGTATAGGAAGTGCGGTAGGGATCGCCCGCAATCCAGGGATCAGTAAAACTCAAATCAAACGCCAAATTGCGGTTGCCCACTTCCACGTCAGCATTCAGCTTTTGGTTATTGCCGCCGACGTTACCCGCTTGCAGATTCCCCGTCGCCGCAAACCCATTGCGCGAACCCCAGGTGCCACCGGGTGATGCGGAAATATTCACCTTCTCCACGGGCTGCACCACCACTACCACCTGGCGCGGATCTTGTCCCGGTTCAAAGCCCAATTTCAAGTCCTTAAAAATCTGCAATCCCGCAATCCGACCCAAATCGCGCTGGGCCTTGTCGCGGTTGAACACCTCACCGGGCTTGGTTTCCATCTCACGGGTAATTACGAATTCACGGGTGCGCGCTTTGATTGCTTTCCCATTGGCGTCTTTGTCTTCACCCTGTTCATTGATCGGTTGGATTTTAATCGCTTCGACCACACCTTCTGCCACTTCGATCGTCACCACACCATCGGGCGCGATCGTCGGTTCGCTGACAATTTGCGCCAGGACGTAGCCCTGATCCTTGTACCATTTGTCGATCGTTTGCACCCCCGATTCAATCGATCGGCGATTCAATATCTGGCCATACTGGGACTTAAACGCCTCGGCAATCACACGCTCCGGCAACACCTTACGCCCCGGAATTTCCACGGTTTTCAGCACCGGATTCGGCTCCACCACAAAGGTAATACGCACCCCCAAGGTTGTATCCTCCGGCTGCACCGCCACCTTGGCAAAGCGGCCTGTGTTCACGATCGCGCCAATATCCGCCTGCAACTGCGATCGGGTCGTCGGCTCGCCCACCCGCGTTTTGATCGCACCATACACGGCTTCGGCCAATTCGCCTGTCACCCCGCTGACCTGGACTTCTCCCACCAATATCTTTTGTTCGATCGGCGCGGGGGGCGCTGTTGGGGTCGCCGTGGGGAGCGCTGTTGGGGTCGGGGGAACTTGCGCGATCGCCTGGGGCGCGATGAGCCAAATCGCCGCGATCGTCGATCCGGCACTCAACAAAAATTGGAACGCAGCAGTGGGGGAGCTTTTCATCATGTATGAGCCAGAACAGCCTCTCCACAGTAAAATGCGCCACGCGACCAAACATCCTACCGAAGTCATGCTTGGGCATGACTAAAGTCATGGTTTAAGTCGCAAAAATCGCCGCCAGGAAGGGATTTCAGCTAAATGGAACAAATCGATCGGGCCATGCGTCAGACTAGTCCCATGTGTGAACTCAATGCTTGAGATGGGTGGGCAGTCGTTGGGGATTAGGACGATCGGGTAAGCCAGGTCTAAATCCGCGCTTCAAGATCTTGCAGTTCAGGACAAAGCTGACGAATACGATCGTACTTTTTTGCCGCTGTTTGAGCCAGGGTCGATCGCCCTTCAGCGGGACTGTTGAGCCTGAGTGCCTGACAAATCTATCGAAAACACTGTGGTATCAGGTCTGACAATCCAGTTGTCGAATGCGAGTAAACCAGATCGTGTCATAAAATGCCTGTTCGGCTTTTTTCGAGGCAAAACAAGGTTCTGGATCGCGGGG
>JANOQX010000056.1:0-47773 GCA_031415035.1 Cyanobacteria bacterium VAR_4_metabat_243 | reverse complement strand
CCCCGCGATCCAGAACCTTGTTTTGCCTCGAAAAAAGCCGAACAGGCATTTTATGACACGATCTGGTTTACTCGCATTCGACAACTGGATTGTCAGACCTGATACCACAGTGTTTTCGATAGATTTGTCAGGCACTCAGCTAAGCGTGTGTCTGCCTCACTCAACGGTGACAAGAATGATGCTGACCTAAATTTATATTACGGTGGCTCCCCAAGCATTTCCGCAGATGGACGCTATGTTGCTTTTACATCCGGTGCTAGCAATTTGGTTCCTAACGATTCAAATGGCTATATTGATGTGTTTGTGCGCGATATGCTGACTGATAAAACCACTTTGGTTTCAGTTGGTTCAGATGGACGACAGCTCAATATCTTCGAGGCATCGCTCAAACCGGCGATATCGGCGAACGGACAGTTTATCGCGTTTCATTCTGAGGCCAATAATCTCGTGCCGGATGATACAAACTTTGCTCGCGATATTTTTGTGCGTGATATAAAGGCTGGAACCACTACGCGCGTCTCGATCGGATCAAATGGTGAGCAATCCAAACCTTGGAATTTCGTCGCGAGAGCAGACTCTCAGAACCCTTCGATTTCAGGTGATGGTAGGTTTATCGCATTTGAGTCGAATGCGATAAATTTTGATAGTCGCGATACAGGATCGAAAAGCTTCGATGTTTTTGTTCACGATCGTCAGACAGGAATAACTCGCCAAGTTTCAGCTAATTCCCAGGGTAATGTCGCCGCAGGAGAAACGAATGGGGGTATTTTGTCCGGTGATGGCAATTCCCAAAACCCTGTAATCTCCGCTAATGGAGGCTATATCGTATTTCAATCCGGAGCGACGAACCTTGTTGCAAACGACACCAATGATCGTATTGACACATTCCGACATGACTTAAAGACGGGTGAAACAATTCTGATTTCGACAGGAATAAATGGCAACTTTGCTAATGGTAATAGTGCGTTTCTCTACAGTCGTAATGGCGTGATTTCCAGTGATGGCAGTTATGTCGTATTTGAATCCGATGCAAGTAATTTAGTTCCGAATGACAATAATAACGCTGTTGACGTATTTTTACGTGATCTTGTGGCCGGTACAACCGAAAGAATCTCAGTCAATTCTAGCAGCCAAGAAGCTGTTGGAGGTGCCCCATCGACTAGCTCCGATTATGGCACGATTTCCGACGATGGCCGCTATATTGCCTTTCAATCTCGAAGCGCCAACCTAGTTGACGATCTGTTTTCACCTTTTAACTACAGCATTTACGTGCGCGATCGACCTTCTGCGCTGCCGACTAATACCCCGACTATTCCTGATTTTGGCATGAACAAACCAGTTCCACCAACAACTGATTGGGTCAGCGCAAATAGCAGCTGGGAAAGCATTTTAAGGTCAATCTGATGTGCTGAATTAACACGATTTAGCTCAATGAGATCAACAAAGTCACACACCCCAAAAATTATGCAAGTTAAATATACGATTGGATTGCTCGGAGCAATCTTGCTTTCTGCTACGTCAGCAATGGCAAATCCAATTAATCAGCCAATTCCGGTTGCGCCGCAGATTGGCGCACGCTTCACCACGCAAGGTGCAGGTACTGACCCTGTGGTTGGGGTTGAAGGATTCATACCACTCTCTCAAGTTTCCGGAAAAGCGATTACCTATTTGGAAGGACGATTGCAAATCAGTACTGATAGTGGTGCATTGGGCAGTAATATTCTGTTTGGCTATCGTTCCATTAGCAACTCGCAGAGGCATGTTTTAGGCACCTATCTGGCCTACGATCGACGCAACACTGGAGATGCGACTTTTAACCAGCTGGGCACCGGATTTGAGATCCTGGGGGAGGCGTGGGACTTTCGAGCCAATGCTTATCTGCCCTTTGGCACACAACGCCAAGCGATTGGTGATCGGCAAACTGGCTCCCTTAGTTTCCGCGCGAACGAGTTGAATGTCGAGCAGTTACAGGCTTTTCAGGAAGCACTTCCTGGCGTTGATTTTGAAGTTGGCACCAAACTCTTCAATTTAGGGAAAGGTTCAGTTCGAGGCTATCTCGGCGGGTACTACTATGGGGGTGATGCGAGTTTTGTGGGGGTACGATCGCGGTTAGTCGCTCGGCCTACGAATCGGATTACTGCCGGACTCACCCTCCAAAGTGATTCTCGCTTTGACACAAGGTTGATTTTTAGTGTGGGTATTCAGTTTCCGGCTAATCGCGCGATGCGATCGAGATTGTCAGCGATTAACATCAGCGATCGTCTAGGGGCATCCCCCGATCGTCAAGCCAGCATTTTCGTCGATCGATATATTAAAAAAGATTTGGAGTTAGCGATTAACCCAGCAACTGGCCAGCCGTGGGAATTTCAGTTCGTGAATCTTGGCGTTGGTACTGGTACTGGCACTTTTGAAGCGCCGAGGGGGACGATCATCGGGGCCTTACCCATCGCTAAACCGGACAGTATTATCTATGTCCAAGCAGGAAGTAATCCGGGCATTCCAGGATTTACTATTCCTGATGACGTCAGTGTAATTTCCAGTGCTGTTTCAGCCACTATTCCGACACAGTTTGGCATGGTCATACTGCCCAAAAGTGAAACAGATAGCCTACCTCGAATTAGTAGTAGCGTCAGATTGGGAAGTAACACACGCTTATTTGGTTTCAATATTGCGAATAGTCCCGGAACTGGAGTCCAAGGTGACAATATACGCAATGTCGCGATCGCGGGCAATGTGATTAACGACTCTGGGGCTGAAGGCATCCGCTTAACCAATATGACAGGGAGCATCATTATTACTGATAACCAAGTCAGCGGTACGGCAAAGACCACTTTCCCATCACAGTCACCAGGCATTTTGGTATTTGGTACGATTGGTTCGACAACCGCAGCGATTACAGGTAATACGGTGTCTAACACGTCTGGATCTGGCATTGCTGTAGGGGTAGCTGGCTCGGCGGATATGACCGCAACGATCGATGGAAACCGCGTTGCCCAAAGTGGATTAAATGGCATTTTTGCTGATGCTGAGGGAAATGGTAAAATTACCAGCCGCGTGACCAATAATCAAGTGACGGGCAGTTCGAGCAGTTTTAAAGCTGGCATCGCTGTTGGCTCACGGGATAATGGGGTGACTACCGGAACTGTCTCAGGCAATGCGGTCTCAGGGTTCATTAATCCTGACGCTGAAGGTATTCGGGTCTTTGCGAATGGTAATTCTCAGACCAAGGCAACGATTGTGAATAACACTGTGACAGGTAATCGTCGGGGTATTTTTGTCACAGCTGGTGACACTACGCGTGTCCAGGCAACCCTTGAGAACAATACCGTTGCCCAAAATCTTCAAGAAGGCATTTTTGTGACTGGAGGGATCGAAGAAGATTCACTCGGCACGGGTTCTCCCCAAGTTGCAACGATCGTCACCAACAATCGCGCTACTGGCAATAATATTTCTGGTGTAGGGTTTGGCGATACAGTCGGGATGTCTTTTGGCCCAGGCGCACGGGTTTGTTTGCGTCTAGAAAATAATAAAACTGGCGTTCTGACGCTCGCTGACACTGCAAATCCACTTTTGGGCGAACAATTCAATCGCCCCCCACTTTCATTGCTGGGTGGGCGATTGGCTGTGGAATTGCCAGTAACGCTGACCAATTTTGGCACCAATACGATCGCGGCTGTATCTCCAGCGACCAATTCTATCTGGTCAAGCACTAATATTCCCACAGGTACCTGTCAATTACCTTGAGAACTGCTAGCAATGGTTGGCACGATCGGCTTATACTTTAACCAGATGATTTTGTGGTTTGGTGCAATTAGCGATCGTGCCTAGCTAGATCCGGTATGCTCAACTCTTTTAGCTTCAGGCAGCGCAGAAATAATGGTGCAATACTGTTTTAGTCGCTGGTTTCAGGCCGGAATCGAGTTAGTGAGTGGGTTGACGACTTGCTTAATGATTAGCCCTTCGGCCTTGGCCCAGATCACCCCTGATGGCACCCTGGGAACACAGGTGAATGGATCCTGCATCGGGGCCGGGGGCACCTGTAGTATCACCAATGGTGCGACTCGGGGTAGCAACCTCTTCCACAGTTTTCAACAATTTTCTCTCCCCAATGGGGATATCGCTCAATTTCAAAGCCTCCCGACGATTCAAAATGTAATCGTGCGTGTTACAGGCGAGGGGAACGGCTTTATTTCCAACCTCAACGGTACGATTCAGACGACCAACCCCACCAACTTTTTTCTCCTTAATCCGAATGGCATTGTCTTTGGTTCCAGTGTAAGACTGAACATTGGCGGTTCATTTTTGGCTACTACGGCAGAGCGCATGCAGTTTCAAGATGGCACAGTATTCAGTACCCGTGCCCCGGCTCCCTTACTGACGATTGGTGTGCCCACAGGGCTGCAAATGGGGCAAACACCCGGAAAAATCCAAGCTCAAGGCATCCAACTTATGATCCCTGGAGGCGATTTCTTTACTGACTTTAGTTTAATTGGCAATGATCTCCGATTCGATCAATCGATCGTGATTTCCCAAGGAAGACGAATCGGACTCGCTAGCCTCAATTCTGCCGCGATCGTGGAACTTGTAAGTGAGGGAAATTCCTTGGGGTTTAATGTTTCTGATGTCATGCCTCGGAGTGATATTACGTTAACTAATCGAACCGTAATTGGCGTGGGAGGACAGAATGGCGGTGGCAATGTCCAGTTAGACGGAAATAATATCCGACTTAGCGATCGTACTGTGATTAGCGCTGGAATTGTGCGCGGAGCCGATAACACCTTAAACAATCAGGCTGGCGATATTGTTGTAAATGCTACAGGAAATTTGCAACTTATTAATAGCACAATCAGTAATCGTGTCGTATCGAGGGCGATCGGGCAGGCGGGAAACGTGAACATTAGGGCCAGCAAACTTGATCTTACTGATGGTGCAGAGATTGCCAGTCGGATATTTGGACAAGGAAACGCTGGAAATCTGAACGTCTTGGTTGGATCGCTTTCCGTTACCAATGGCGCACAACTGAGCACTGAAACGAGTGGACAAGGGAATGCGGGAAATTTAACGATCGTCGTTCGTGATTCCGCAATATTTGATGGAGAAGACGTCAACAATACCAATAGTGGCGTTTCTACTTCTGTACAGTCAGGCGCTAAGGGAGACGGCGGAAACCTCTCGCTTTCTAGTGGGTCACTTTCTGTCACTAATGGCGCGCAACTGAATGCCGCAACCTTTGGGCAGGGAAATGCCGGGAATCTATCAATTGCAGTCCGCGACATGGCCATCTTTGATGGGGACGGAGCCGATTTCGATCCCAGTGCCGCCGGAAGTTCTGTCGGAGAGGGGGCGATCGGTGATGGTGGAAAATTTAATTTATCGACTGGGTCGCTGTTTGTCACGAATGGGGCGCAATTGCTCACAGCGACTTCGGGTCAGGGCAATGCAGGTGAATTAACAATCGCCGTTCGCGACACGGCAACCATTCAAGGGAGAGGTCGCGATGACTTTCCTAGTGGTATCGGCAGCTCTGTGGAAGTCGGTTCAATCGGTGATGCGGGTAAGTTTGTGCTGTCGGCGAGAAAGCTGCAAATTAGTGATGGGGCATTTATTAAATCCAGCTCTTCTGGAAAGGGGCAAGCCGCCGATTTAACAATCAATACAGCGCAATTACAGTTAAAACGACAAGGTTTAATTCGCGCTAGTTCGCGATCGGGCGATGGTGCCAATATTACATTAAACGTGGGTGAATCGATATTACTGCGGCAGAGCAGCAAGATTGTTGCTAGTGCGGGCTTAGCTGATACTGGTGGCGATGGCGGCATAATCACAATTAATGTACCCAAAGGTTTTCTGATTGCCGTACAAAATGAGAACAGCGACATTTCAGCCGATGCTTTCAGCGGTAGTGGTGGCAGCGTCAGGCTTACTGCTCAGGGTATTTATGGAACTCAATTCCAATCTGGCCCCACTGCCTTTAGTGATATTACCGCTAGCTCAACATTTGGCGTTAGCGGTGTCGTGACGCTAAACACACTAGAATTAGATCCCAACCGGGGATTAGTCCCCCTGCCAACTGGATTAATTGACCCCTCGAACAAAATCGATCGACGCTGCGCCTCAAAAGCGATTCAACAGTCAAGTTCGTTTGTCATTACAGGTACAGGTGGCTTACCCAATAGCCCAATTGCTCCTCTTTTACAACAGGAGGCTTTGATAGAATTAGCACAATTGCCGCAGGATGAGACCACGGAAGCTGATTATAATCGAGCTAATCCTATTGCATCGGCGCATGAGATTCTTGAAGCAAAGGGATGGTTCAAGGATGAACAGGGGCGTGTGCGACTTGTTGCAAGAATTCCACAGCGTTTTGCAATCGCTTCTCCCGATTGTGCGGCCAGAGGGATATAGAACACTATGCAATTCAAGTTTAGAACCACCTTTATCCTCACGATCATGCTGTTCTTACTGACAGTTGGACTGATCGTGCTGCCCGTGATCGCCCGTGATTCAGCACTGCCGCCCGCATTGATCGCCGCTCAAACCACACCCAAATCGTTATTCGAACAGGGGACTTATGCCTATCAATCCGGCCAATTTACGGCGGCGGCCACAGCTTTCCAACAAGCGGCCCAAATCTATCGAACCCAAGGTTCAACCTTGAAACTAGCTGCGACCTTGAGCAATCTTACCCTGGCATATCAGCAGTTGGGATTGTGGCCCAATGCACAGAAATCGATCGAGCGTAGCTTAGAACTGTTGAATTTTTCGAGCAGTCAACCCAAAAGCGAGGCTGTAAAGGCTTTAGCACAAGCATTAGAGATTCAGGGTGGATTAGACTTGGCCATGGGGCGGACTGATCGAGCGATCGACACCTGGCAGCAATCGGAAAAACTGTATGTCCAGCTTCAAGATCAAGCCGGACTGTTACGCAATCAGTTGAATCAAGCTAAGGCATTTCAAGTAAAAGGATTATATCGTCGTGCCTTGACGATGCTAGAGAAACTAGAGCAGTCATTAAAACCACAGCCCGATTCGGTCACAAAAGTAATTGCTTTGCGATCGCTGGGTGACACGCTACAACTCACAGGTGATTTAGCTCAATCCCATCGAGTACTCCAAACTAGTCTCCAGATTGCCCAACGACTCCAATCACCCGAACACATTAGCGCGGCCCAATTTAGCCTGGGTAATACAGCCAGAACAAGCAGCGATCAAGGGCTAGCGATCAGCTTCTATCAACAGGCAGCGATGACGGCACCAACGCTATTAGCCCGCCTGCAAGCGCAAATCAACCATTTCAGCTTGTTAAAAGAACCACAGCAGCGCCCAACCGCGATTGCCCTACTAAATCAGATCAAAAATCAACTGGTGCGATTGCCCTCCAGCCGTGCCAGTGCCTATGCTCATATTAATCTGGCCCAAAATACAATCGCGCACTTACGCAATTGGCAGTTAGCTCAAACTGATCAAGCTTTATCCGCAGCCCTCAGTCAATCAATTACGGAGCTGCTCAATACGGCCATGCAGCAAACCGAACAACTCCAGGATCAATCTACCAGAGCTTATGTCGTTGGCACTCTTGGATATTTTCTAGAACAGCAGGGAGAATGGCGGGCGGCCCAACGTTTAACTGAACAGGCATTACTTATTGCCGAAACGCTGCAAGCACCCGAAAGTGCTTACCGCTGGCAGTGGCAACGGGGACGAATCTTAAAAGCGCAGGGAAGTTTAGTTGCGGCAAACGATGCCTATCAATCTGCGATTGCAACCTTACGATCGCTGCGTCATAATCTAGCAGCAATCAATCGCGATGGGCAATTTGATTTTCGCGACAGCGTCGAACCCGTGTACCGGGAGGCTGTGACGATATTGTTTGCAATTCAGGAGACTAATCCCAATGAGGATAATTTAGAGCAGGCCAGAACCTTAATTGATCAGCTCCAATTGGCAGAAGTGGATGACTTCTTCCGAGAAGCCTGTCTCAATGAACGGCCAGTGGTACTCGATCAATTGGTCGATCAAGATAATCCCACTACAGCAATCATCTACCCAATCGTCCTGGAACAGCAACTCCAAGTGATTGTTAAAATTCCCAACCAGCCTTTGCGGAATTACGCGGTCACTCAATCCAAAAACACCACCGAAAAAACGCTTCAAGAACTACGATCGCGCATCGTCCAATCCAGCGCCGAAAAAGTCACTCAGCGGCTTTCTCAGCAGATCTACAATTGGCTAATTCAACCGATTGAAACCGATCTACTACGATCCGGTGTGAACACCTTAGTCTTTGTTTTAGATGGGGAATTTCGTAACTTGCCAATGGCCGCGCTCTATGACGGTCAACAATATTTAATCGAAAAATATGCAGTTGCCTTAAACATCGGATTACAGCTGCTGCCGCCACGTGCCTTGGCTCAGGGGATGTCTTTGATGGCGATCGCGGCGGGTCTGACCGAGCCATCACTGGAGTTTCAGGCCAAAGGCTATGCCTCGTTACCTGAAATTAACACAGAATTCACCCTCATGCAGCAGGCAGGTGTGAAGACGAAAATTCTTTTGGATCAAGCCTTTGACCGTAAATCACTGGTTCAGGCTGTGCAATCACTTCCTTTCAATATCCTGCATTTAGCGACTCACGGTAAATTCAGTTCCCAAGCCGAGGATACTTATATTTTGGCGGCGGATGGTGCGATTTATGTGAACGAGCTTGATAATTTACTGCGCGATCGCCCATGGCTAGATCCGATCGAACTTCTTGTATTGAGCGCATGTCAGACTGCGACTGGAGATACTCGCGCGACCTTGGGCCTTGCGGGGGTTGCGATTCGCGCTGGTGCCCGCAGTACCCTGGCATCCCTCTGGCAAGTTGATGATCGGGCGACGGCACTTCTGATGGGTGAATTCTATCGAGAACTATCCACATCAAAAGTTTCTAAAGCCGAAGCATTGCGCCGCGCTCAAGTCGCACTACTCAAACAAAACTTTCCTGAGGAAGAATCAAGCTATCGGCGACCACGCTACTGGGCCGCTTATGTATTGCTTGGCAACTGGTTGTAATCGCAATGATTTAATTTTGACGGAGGCTATCACGATCGCCATTTTTTGGTTTTTCATTTGCCATTGCGTAAAGACTGTGCAAGTAGTTATTAGCATCTATTTACAGGGATTCTGGGAAACTCGTCATTGTTTGCCAATTTAGGCTCTCCTAGAACTCCCGTGAATGGCCGCTAGATATAGCGCCGAGGCTCAGGTCGTGCGATATCAGGTGGTCGCAACCCGTTCATAGCCATTCACATCCAGGGTTAATCGCTGGAAGAGACGTTTGACATCAAAGATGCCATAACATCGGCGCTTCAGCACCTTAATCCGATTATTGAAACCTTCGACAAAGCCACTGGTCTGTCGTTCGAGAAAGTAGTTGGTGATTTCATCGAGCCAATTCTCCAAAGTGGTCAAGCAGCCATAAAATTCCCGGATTTCGCGGTTCCTGACCCGTTGACACCAGGCTTGAATCGCCTTTGTGGCGGTTTCTTTGGTATGGTCATGGTCAAAAATATCGGTGAGTTGTTCACGCAAGGTATAGGCTTGCTCCAACTGTGGTGAATAGTTGAACAGGCGGTTGAGCTGGGTCTTCTCGGCGGGCTGAAGGTCAGCGGGGCGTTTGCGGAATGGCCACATAACACCCTTCAGCAAGGCGTATTCCGGTTTGGCGAGGGTTTGTTTCAAGCGTTTGAATTCGCGTTTACGCACCGCATCGGCACCGGCCCGATAAATGCGAGCCACATGAAACCGATCCACCACAATCACGGCCTGGGGCAAGGCTTCTTGGGCGGCATTGACATAGCCCTGATACATATCGGTGCAAACCGTCGTGATGGTGCGTTTCAAGTGACTGGGAATCGCGGATAGAAAGGCCAACACCGTCTCTTTTTTCCGGTCGCCCAGCACCGCCAGAACTTGGACGCCCAGCGCGGTTTTGGTCGTGATGATGGCGACAAAATCGCGCTGCCCGCGCTTCAGCGAAATCTCATCAATCCCAATCACGGCAATCGCGCTAAAGGCATCCCAATTCACCGATGTCTCAATCCAACGTTCCAACACCCCAGTCACCGTCGCTTCACTGACCTGGAGTTTATGACTGACATCGCTCACCGTGGAATTGATCAAGATCCGCAACAGCCATTGCTCATAGGCCGTGGTATTCGGACTCCGCCGCTGATACCACGACGGTTGCTCCGTCGTCGTCGGGCTACCCTCACAGCGACGGCAGCGATACCGTTTCGGTCGCAGTTCCAGATAAACTGGCACCTCGAATAGGGGCAAGTGGCGTAACCGCAACGGGGCATCCAATCCATGAAACTCGGTAATTCGTTCCCCGCATTTGCGGCAGGTCGTACCGCCTGCCACGCTTTCTACCCGAATTAGCCACTCCGATTTTAAGGTTTGGCGCGCTTCCAGCACTCGCACGTCCGGCAGGTTGAGCGGAATTTGAATTTGGTTGTCCATCTGGCTTTCCCCATGCAGCAATGCCTGATCATGGCACAATCCCTCTCATCCCTCAATCCGTAGTCACTAAATCTGGGGACGCTTCATGGCAATTCTGGGAGAGCCCCAATTTAGGCTCTACCAGATCTCCCGTGGTAGCTCTTGCATCTAGTGTCGAGGAAGAGGAAATCCCATCTTCAAAGCCCAATTCTAGTGTCGAGTTGATTTCTACCACGGCAATTCTAGGAGAGCCCCAATTTATGATTCAACCACTCTAACGTACAGGACAGTTCGGTTGTCCGATCGCCTGAAACTGGATAGAGTCGGCTCGTCCCAAAGACTTACACTTCGATATTTTGGTCAGCACAATGTTGAAAGTCTGTAATTCCCCTGTACCATCACGAAATCGGATCGGCCCGGCAGCTCCCACTGCGGAAAAACTGGGAGCTGCAAGTTGTTCGCGCAGCAATGCCCGATCGATGTTCTGTCCCTTACGTTGTTTAATGGCGCTAATCGCAACTTGAGCGGCATCATACGCTGTGTAAGTATGCCAGGAAAGGGGTTGTTGAGATGAATCAGCCGGTGATTGCCAAAACTTCTTCAGAATTGAATCGGCTACTGGACTAGAATCACCGGTAGAGGCAATGATTGTGCGTCCAACCATCGGCGAAGCTAGCAATTGCGTTTCTCCAGCCATTGTGTCGCCTGTAATTACCCAATCCGGCCCGGTTGTTTTGATAATTGCAACTGCATCAGTAAAGGCATTCGACTGACTCTCAGAGGCGTCAGGTAATACGACGAACGCTTCTGCTCCATGATTTTTGGCATATCTGATCGCTGTAGCAATCTGTAAAGGAGAACGCTGACAAGCAATGCCTGCACAAGATAAATAAAATTGACCTTGGGGATCGCTAACGATGTTGCCCTGTAAGGCTTGAAACGTCTCTTTAAATGCACCCGCTAGCGATCGGCTATAGGACTTGTCGGGATTATAAAAGACGGCAATGGTGCGAGCACGAGTCTGATTCAGCAAAAACGATGCCATGTACGTTGCGGTGGCGCGATCTGTTGGGACTGTCCGAAAGAAAATATTGTTTTTCTTCAATGTATAGGTTGCTAGTTCTTCCGAAGTGCTAGTCGGCGAGATCAGTACCATCCCAGCTCGGTCATAAACTTCCAAAGCCGCCAGGGTCGCATCACTTACATGGTGTCCTAGAACTGCGAGAATTGTTTGACGACGCACTAACTCTTGCGCCAATTGACGGGCAATCCGTGCATCATTTTGGTCATCCACCAAAATCACCTGCAATCCTAATCCCGATTGAATAGCCTGATCTTGGGCTTGAGCGACACCCCGCAGAATACTGAGTCCACGGGTAATTGCGGCCTGATTGCCACCGACAGGAATCACAACGGCGATTGTGGATTTTTGTTGATATAGTTTTGGGTCGGTTTGAATTTTTAGATTATTGAGATAAACCAGCACCTCAGGATCGCGGGTTTGATTCCATACCGTTTGCAATGCGATTTTCGCCGATTCCCATTGCCGATCGTGAAAGTATTGGATACTATCTCGCCTGATCTCGGCTACCTGCGTCGCCTTATCGCCAAACAGTACTTCTAGTGCCGATTCATTCAGTAATGATTCTTCGCCACAACTAATGCGGTCGTTCAATTGCTGATCGCAAGCCGATTTTGGGAATAGTCGATCGCGCTCGAATTCCCAATTAATCTGGCGCACCAACGGAATCATGACAAGCCCACCGCAGATCAGACCTGCCCCAAATCCCCAACCAATTTGTTGCCAGCGTCGTCGCAGCGACTCTTGTTCAATTTTCTGCAACCGTTTCAGGATAATCTTTGCCGTGGCTGGACGATCGCGCACTGATGCAGCGGTCATGTCCCGCAGTAAGCGGTGAAACGCGGGTGAAATCGGCTGACGGGGGATAAAGCTTAATTCATTTGAACAATCGCCCATCAGCAAATGCATCAAAGTTTTGCCCAGTGCATAGATATCCGATTGGGGTACCGCTCTACCCGAAATCTGTTCTGGTGCCGTGTAACCGAAGGAAACCACTGCCGTGCGCGTCCGATTGCTCAACACGGTTTCGGTGATTTGCCGAGTACTACCAAAATCAATCAGAATCAGCTTTCCATTCGGCTTTCGCATGATATTGGAGGGCTTGATATCGCGGTGAAATACCTTTTGCTGATGCAGATAGTCGAGGGTGTGGAGTAGTTGTTTGAGCCAGTCGATCGCTTGGGATTGAGTAATTGCTCCACTAGTATCCGGAAAAATCACCCGCTGTCGATGCATCCATTGCTCCAGGTTTTTCCCCGGAATATATTCCATCACTAGACAGTGAATTTGCCTGCCACTAGCCAAAGCCAGGGAGAAAGCAGCATATCCCCGTGGCATCCCCTCATGCACTATTTGGTTCAAAAGCTGCTGTTCACGCTCAAACAGGGCGGCTACTTTATCGTCTTGAGACACTAAGGTCTTAAGGATGAGCGGGGCTGAGGCATCTTCAAGATCAATTACTTTAAATAACTCAGTTGCCGCATATTGGCGTTGGCATAGCAGTTGCATAACCTGATAGCGACCTTGAAGCAATAGGTTCGTACCACAGGCTTGACATACAGCTTTTTCGCTGGAGTTTTTACGATCGTCGCAATCAGGATTAGGGCAATACAACATCACTTAACTCGGTCTCGCCCGCTTTTGGACAAGATACTTTTGCACAATGTATTTCTGGACAACGGGTGCCAAGGCAAACTGGACAGTCGGTTCGGATAGAATTTCCAAGAGACATCGACGTTCTAATGATAGCAGGACTTCCAATAGCTGCGACCCACTGGCCAAATTAAGACTTTCTTGCAGCCATTCTCGCGAAACGGGCCGATCAGCCAAAGCCAGCGTCTGAATCACCGACTGCTCGATCGACGACAAACATCGAACTTGTGCGGTCAAAACATGATCAAGTTGGTGAACCACGATCGTATTCATCTTCAAAAACGCCGTTGCCGAACCCTGACACATATCTTGAATCAAGCCTGAAATCATATGTAGGGCCAACGGATTACCGCGATAGAGCTGAATCAGTGTCTGCCACGCGGTCGGTTCTTCCTGCAATCCCCGCTGTCGTAGTAGGGCAACAGCATCATGGCCCAATCCCTCTAGCTTGTGGGACTGAATCAAGGGCGTCGTTCCAGCGAGTAATGCCAATTCCATCGGCTGTTCACGACTGATTACGACAATGCAACTGTTGTGCCTCGTGGTGGATAACTGCTGAAATAACTGGCTGAAAGCGATTAACTCCGGTTTCACCTGTCCGGCGGCCCCGTCCCCCAATAGCGCTTCCCAATTATCCAGCACTAATAAAATCCGTCGTTGCTGTAATACTTCGAGCAGATGGTCGCCTTGAAATACTTTCGTGATGCTGGCTGAAATGGTTTCAAGCGCTGGCTGAGACTGAAGCGATCGCCAAAAAATTCCTTCAAATCTCGCTGCCGCTTTGCCTGTCCGCAGCAACGACTCAACCCATTCGGCGACCAGTGACGTTTTGCCAATGCCACCCATGCCCCATAGAGTAATCAAACGGCATTGCTGACTCCAATGGGTCAGTTGCGCTAATTCCGTGGTGCGACCCAGAAATGTGGGCACATCCGGCATTGAACCCAAGCAAAGATGTAAATTCTCCGAAACGCGATCGAACTGGGCGATCGTCTCCCAATCGTTGATCCCCACCGCTTGGCAAATGGCGATGAAAGTGCCGGTCTCGATCGCTTCACCGCGCCAGAAGCGCTTTAGCGTCGCCCTGGAAGTTTGCGCCAGCCGACACCAAATTTCCGATTGCTTCAGCCATCCTTTGCGGCGGCGGGCTTGATCGATTTGAACTATTCCTGGTTCGGAGGCTTGAATGGTGGCCATTGCTGACGCTGAATCACTAAATATTCTCCAGTCTAACAGAAATGCGCTGAGCCGTCGGGCTGAAGGTGAGCCAAAAGTGAGCCGCGCTGCGCTGAACAATCTGAGAAAGTAGTGACATTGAACAAGGTAATAAACCTATGAAAATGAAGCACCTGAAGAAAACTCTTTCTATTATAGTATTTTTGTTCGCTATTCAGTTTGGTGGAGCGCCCAGGGTGACGCAAGCGCAGACCCCGGAAGCGCGAATACCGATCCTGCCGATCGTATTTCTTGCGGGAACACCAGAAGAAGTAGAAGCAGCAGGTAGTTCTGTCCCAGCACTAATCAAGCTCCTCAATCATCCAGATCGAAGAATACGATCATCTTCTGCTAATAACCTTGGAGGAATGGGCGAATCGGCCAAGGCTTCAATTCCCAGTTTAATCCTCTTGCTCGAAGATAAAGACATGATTGTGCGAAGATGTGCCATCTATGCGCTTGGACGGATGGGGGATTCAGCCAAAACCGCAGTTCCTAAGTTGATTTCTTTACTTGAAGATGTCGATTCGGAGGTTCGCTGGCGAGCCGCTAATGTCCTTGGGCAGATGGGGGATTCAGCTAAAACCGCAACTCCCAGATTAACTTTACTCCTGGAAGATCAAGATTCATACACTCGCATGAACGCTGCTATCGCTCTCGGAGGAATAGGAGAATCAGCCAAAACCGCGATTCCCAATCTGACTCCACTGCTCAAAGACGAAGATTCAGATATTCGAGGAAGCGTCGCCTATGCGATCGGGCAAATGGGGCCATCAGCGAAGAATGTAATCCCCAAGTTAATTCCATTGCTCAAAGATGAGAATGATTACGTCCGTAAAGAGGCTACGGATGCCCTCAAAAAACTTGGCTATACCTTTTAGTTTGCTAATCATTACGACATTCATCGTCATTGGTAAAGGCATCGCTCTACCGGGACTTATGTGCATTAGATTTTTCGCAGTCTTGAGCTTGTGCTCATTTGTCAGGGTCGCCAGTTCTCTGTAAGATAGTCAAAACAGCCCTTTTCTTCACTCAGTGCCCTATGAAATCTTCGATCGTTTCGCTGAGCACAATTTTATTAGTTGCTACGACTACTCAATCTGTAATCGCCGCAGAAATCCAATTCCCCCAGATTAAAACTGAATGCAAGACCTATTTTCAGGCAAGAAGACCAATTGATTTAGACCAATATATGTACAATCCTGGTGATCGTGATTCTTGGAATAAATTAACCGACGAAGAAAGGCGAAAAATAAAACAGTCCTTATCAGATTTATTTCAATCTAAACAATGGGACACAGCTTTAGCTGAAATTGAAAAAATTTCTCCCAGTCGATTCCGTGATGAAGTTAGCATTGAATTAGTTGAATCGATGAGTCAAGCAAAGGATATGGATCGAGCCTTGCAATTACTTCTTCAGATTTTCCCAGAGAAGACATCACATCAACAAGCGAAGGGCATTGGCATCGTTGCAAAGTATATGGCTTTGAACAACCAATTTCCTCAAGCATTGGAGGCGTTAAATCTATTGTCGGATAACGATAAGTCATATGCGGGCGCAGCTGTTGTACCTGTCATAAAGGAGATTCTTACTCCAGCACAAAGAACCAAGAATAACCCAGCAACGCCAGAGCAGCTTGATAAAATCCGCAGCATAGTTGCACTTTTCCCCAAGGCTAGTCATCAAGAGACTATCTGGCGGTCGGTTGGAGAATATGTTTATCTTGTCCCGGAAGTTGCGCAACAATTTTCTGGATTAACTTCTGACTCCAATTTAAAGCAATTAGTGTTACGAGAGGCTTCGCAGCTTTGGTTTAATCCGAACTTTCAACCTGATTTTTCTGGTTATTACAGCCTCAACCTAAATGATGCGGTACGATTTGAATATGGGACAGAAATTGCAAATAGCATTGATAACTGCATTGTGCGATCGCGAGTTTTCTTAGAACTGGCTGACCGAGTTGGAAGGGATCAGGATTTCTCTCGTCAATTTACAGTCTCGGCCAAATCGCGAATGCTTGATCAGATAGAGTCTTTACTGGGCGCGATCGATCGCGACGCAATTGGCGATCGACGAATTATATTGTCGCAAAAATTAGCGTTAGTTGAGTTAAATACTAAATTCGGTCGTAATCATCGTAGTTTGGAATTGCTGGCTCAATTGATAGACGAGCAAAAACAGCTACAGTTCAATGCTGATAGGGCCGAAATTTTGCTGGAAATTGCACCCTACTATGAAAAGCTAAACCGTCGGCAAACAGCAATTCAGGTGTTAGAAGCCGCTGAAGTCGCAATTCAATTGGCTTATGTCAAAAATGAAGATGCTTTTAGTAGCGATCGCCGTCAAGGTGAATCTAATGTTGAAGTCTGGCGAGAGCGAACTCTGGACAGTCTAGCTTACGCCTATAGGGATCTCAAGCAACCGAAAAAAGTAGCTGAACTTAAGCGATCGCGCTGCACACGGTTATCGTCCGAAGACTTATCGAGGGTACGGAAACTCATAGATGCTGGTGCCTTATCAGCTTCGACATTGAGAGTGCCTGGTATTTGGTGTCGATCCTGATGGAACGATCGACGTAGCGCTATCCATTCAAACCTTGGGAGAAATCATGATGAAGCGATCGGTGATTTATTGGGTTTTGGGCGATCGGGCGGGGCGGGTAACGCTTGCCACCTGGAATTGGCTCTGGGGCAAACCCGTGGAGCAGGGCGGGAAAATCGCCGTTGAAGTTGCACAAGAATCGCTCGTTGCCATGCAGCAATCGGTCTATCGGCTCACCGAATCAGTGGCTAAAGCCGTTGCCGCCTACGAACTAGCAAAGAAACAATTCCTGCAAAAGCAAGCAGATGCGAAGCGATCGGAGACGCAAGCGGCCAATGCCTTTGAACAAGGACAGGTCGAAGCGGCAAGGCTAGCCATGGCGCGGGCACTGGAGATTGAACGAATGCTACCCCGCTTTGAGGCGCAGGTGCAACAAGCCGAACAGGGTGTCGGCAGTCTCAAAGATAAATTGTACAAAGAGCGCCACAAACTGGAATCCTATCAAACGCAAATGCAAACGCTGAAATCCTTAGCGGAGGTGAATGAAGCCTTAGCCGTCATCGCGAATATCAATAGTGACCTGAAAGTTGACTCAGCCCGTAATCAGTTTGAGGCTGCCCAATCGGCGATCGAAGGCCGCAATATTCAGATCAGCGCTTTCCAGGAACTCTCCGAAAACTCCACTGAACAGCTCCAAGCCAATCTCGACCAACTCACACTCGATAGTGAAATTGAGCAACGACTGTCACGCCTCAAGTGCGCTCAAAGTAATTAATTAAATCCATACTCCAGGAGACTTCCGCCATGACTGTCAAATCAAAGACCAAGAAATCAATCCCCCCGATCGCCTATGTCGGCCTATTCCTTCTCCTCTGGGGCGGGTTTAGTGGTATCAAACAGTTATTCTCTAATCCCGCAAGCAGCGACAGCGCCACAAAAAGCGCGGGTTCTCGTCTTAGCGCTGGCACACAGTCCTTTTTCCCTGAAGATGGGACACAAGATAAACTCGATGCGATCAAGTTGTACAAAAGTGGCAGCTACGAAATTGCCAGTACTCACTTCGAGCGATCACTCCAACAAAAACCGAATGACCCAGAGTCGCTAATCTACCGGAACAATGCCGCCGCCTTAACCAAAAACCCACTGACGATCGCCGTCAGCATTCCCGCAAAAACTGACGCAAATGGTTCGCGTGAAGTGCTGCGAGGCGTCGCCCAAGCTCAAACGGAAATCAATAATGCAGGCGGAATTAATACCCGCCCTCTCGCTGTAACGATCGCTAACGACGACAATGATATAAAAACTGCCCAACAAGTTGCCCAAGATCTTGTCGATCGACCCGAGGTGCTCGGCGTCGTGGGGCATCTGGCAAGTAGCATTACCCTAGCCACTGCGGACATTTATGCGAAAGGCAAGCTGGTCAGCATTTCCCCAGTCAGTTCAGCGGTACAGCTTTCCAATAAAAGTCCCTACTTATTTCGGACTATTCCCAGTGACTCAATTACGGCTAGAGCACTGACAGAACATATGATTGGCGCATTAAACGCTAAAAGAGCCGTGATCTATTTCAATTCTGAAAGTGATTATAGTCGATCGCTCAAGGGTGAATTGAATACCGCGATCGCCCTTCAGGGTGGTCAAGTCGTCAGAGAATATGATCTGGCTAACGATAATTTCAATCCCAATCTCAGTCTCAAAGAATCCCAGCAGAGTAATGCTGATGTGATTATCCTCGCCAGCAGCAGCAACACCCTGAATCGGGCATTCCAGGTGGTCAAAGCCAACAAAAGTCGCTTACCAGTACTGGGCGGCGACGATGTTTATACGTCAGAGACATTAGAAGTCGTTGGTTCCTGGAGTCAAAATATGTTTGTTGCCGTGCCGTGGCATATTTTGGGAAGTGGCTCGCAGAATTTTGCAGCGCGATCGCGTAAACTCTGGGGCGGTGATGTTAACTGGCGCACGGCGATGGCCTATGACGCAACCCAAGCCTTGGGGACAGCACTACAATTGAGTATGACTTCACAATCTTTTGGCCAAACCCGTGAAGCGGTTCAAGCGACGCTGCGCCAGCCCGATTTTACGGCCATCGGCGCTTCCCGCAACGTGGCTTTTCTGCCATCCGGTGATCGTAACGCCCCAGTTCAACTGGTCAAAATCATTGAGGGCAGCCGTTCAACGCATGGCTATGATTTTGTGCCCATCCGCTAGTGGGTGGGCATAAAACGGGGCAAATGGTTATCTTGAACTAACATACAACCATGGTTCGCGGGGTATGATGCTCATAAGACGATTGCACTTGGGGCTGCTACCGTTGCTAATTCATTCAGTAGGTTTCTGCGATGACAACCTTTCTTAACTTAACTGAAGACATCCTGTATCCCGAAGATGACGGTAATCCCATGTCCGAAAGCACTGAGCAATATCGCTGGATTGTGGTGCTGAAGGAGAATCTGGAACTGTTGCTGCGCGATCGAGCGGATGTATTTATTGCGGCGGATTTGGCTTGGTATCCGGTGCAGGTGCAGACGCCGCCTGCACCTTGTCAAGCGCCGGATGTGATGGTGGTGTTTGGCCGATCGCGGGGGGCGCGGCGATCGTATATGCAATGGAAGGAGGCGGGTATTGGCCCGCAGGTGGTGTTTGAGATTCTCTCGGCGAGTAATAAGACGCGAAAGGGGATCGAAGCGATGGATTATAAGTTTCAGTTTTATGAGCAGTATGGGGTGGAGGAATACTATATTTACGACCCCGATGAGTTTACGTTGGAGGGATGGCAGCGGCGGGGCAATCAACTGGTGGAGATTCCTCGGATGAGTGGTTGGGTGAGTCCGCGATTGGGGATTCGGTTTGATTGGCAGCCGCGTCGGGAGTTGGTTTTGTATGATCCCAGTGGTCGGCAGTTTTCGAGTTTTGTGGAACAAGGGCAGGCGGTGGAAGAAGCGCAGCAGCAGGTAGCGCAAGAGCGATCGCGGGCGCAGCAGGCACAGCAGCAGGTAGAGGCAGAACAATTGCGGGCGGAGCAGGCGGAACTGGCGATTCAGGCGGCGGTGCCACGGTTGCTGGGGTTGGGGCTGAATGTGGAGCAGGTGGCGAGTGCTTTGGGGTTGTCGGTGGAGCGGGTGGAGGCGATCGGGGATTCGCAAGGGTAAAGAGCCTTTGTGCTTACCGATCGACCGATGCATGAAAAAGGCCGACCTTACCCCAGGCCAGCCCATTTAGTGGATATTTATGTGCTCTGTATCAAAGTGTACTCACACAAAAGGGTGAGCGCAAGTGGAATTTCTGTAGGAAATGGAAATATTGGTGGCGGCTGGCTGTCTTAAAGTCGGGTAATTTGGAGTGTGAGCTGTCCTGAATTGTTGCCGTAGGCAAACGGTGCATCATTGGCAAAGCAGAGAAATTCCCCCGTTGTGGTGGGTATGTATTTCATCGGGGTTTGGTCGATCGGGAAAAAGGTGTTGCGGTCTTTCCCGATCGCGCCGATTAGTGCAAACCAGTTTGCCTGAGGGAAGCGCCGGAGTCCCGCAAGTGGAGCTAAATACCAAAGACGATAGCCCTGAGTCGGATCGATGTTCTGAATCCAGGCATCCTGCCATTGGGTGACTTGTAGGATTTCAAGGCGATAGGTCTGGCCAGCTTCCACTAAGATTTGTGAACGGTTCCAGGTTGGCTTGGCAAAAACTGTGAATTTTTGAGGATTGGCGACTGTAATTGGGAAAGGTGCATTGGACATCTCATTCTCCCATGGAGGTAATTGCTATCGGCCTTTGGCTAAGTCGGCGTAAATGATGATTTCCCAGCCCAAGACGAGGAGCAGGATGAGTTCAAACCCACCCAAAATATAGACTGCCAGGGCGGCTTTTGGTACCAAGAGAAAAAAGACGATGAGGGCGATCGTGCCGGAGACGACAAAGGTGAGTTGGTCGATGACCAGTTGCTCGATCTTGCGGCGACTGCGGCGGGGGTCGCTGCGGTGGGCGATTTCCCAGCCAAAGAGGGATTCGACGTCGGGATGTCCGGTCTTCTCTTTGACTTTCTCGACGAGGGTGAGGCGGATGTAGCGACCGATCGCGCTGATTTTTTCGTCGTTGATCAGGTATGTCCAGCCGAGGATGAGGCAGAGCCAGGGGACGACGAGGAGGGCGTAGTAGTTGGTGGCGTTGGATATGGCGGTGGGGATGATGACGCCGAAGAGGCCGAGGGTGACGTAGAGGAGGTTGTCGCGGAAGCCGATGCGCTGGGCTTGTTCGGCTTTGAGTTTGTCGTATTCTGCGAGCCAGATTTTGAGTGTGATGTCTTCGGTCATGGGGGTCTCCGGGTAGTGCGAGTTATTTGGCGGGTCGAATTACGCGAACCAGTTTACCCTCTAGCGGCGCTTCGGCCAGAATGGCGGCGTTGACTCGGTTGGCGAGGGCTTCCCAATCACGATATCGTTGGTGTGGTTGATAATTCTATAGTCTGGCTACGGTTATGCGGCCTCGTTGATTTGAATGGCAGTTGCAATCTCCTCAGGATGGGCTTCGGCATAGATCCAAGCCTGGGCTAGATCGGTGGCGGTGAGGGTGGGATAGCTGGTGAGCAAGTCGGCTTCGCTGTAGCCAAGGCTGCGGGCTTCGACGATGCTCCAGACGGGAATTCGGGTGTTGGCGATGCAGGCTGTACCGCCGCAGACGCCGGGAGTTTTGGTGATGCCACGTGAGTTTTGGCCCAGGGTTTGCATCAGGGTATGGATGATCTCGGTTTTTTCGCGGGGGGTGAGGAGTTGGGTTCCTAGCTCTTGGAGTGTCATGGGTGGTGAGCGGCGGTGGCTGAAGCAAAGTTGACAGTCTTGCTCCAATTTCAAGATCTGGTCTGTGATGCCTAGAAAAGTCGCACATTGCCTATTCTCTTAACAAAAACTTGAACATCGAGTGCTAGGCATATTTTCAACATATTGGGTATTAAATTATTTTCCTGCAAACAGAAATTCATATTTATCCAGTCAAAAAAGTGTTGAAATATTGATAAGAAAAATCGGACACGTGGTACCATTTACCACAAAGTCTCTGAATGCAGTGGAGGAAGCAATTTATGTTCAGTGCAAAAAAGATCAGAATACAGATACCATGTGGTGGGTCAGGCTCATTGATGGATCCGGCAGGGGGAGTTAGGGCAGATCCAGTCTTTGGAAATGGCCCAGATGGTGGCACAGGCTGTGGTGCTTCCCCGAAATCAGCATTTTGTCCAGATCCACCAAAACCACCGCCACCGCCACCGCCTTGTGGAGTTCCTAGTAACTTTAATGGAGGATTTGGAGATTTTTACAGCCCTCTGATCGACCCTGAAATCTTTGTCTTGTCTCCCGAAGACCTGCCAAAACTTAGGCGGCAAATTGAGTTTAAGTTACAGCTGCTTGCACTTGCTGACCAAACGTCTGCCTTAGCAAAACAGCAACTTGAGACGAAATTAGAAGATATTGCCAATATGCAAGAAGCATTGAAGGAAGATGCGTAATAGAACCAACCCCTGTTAAGGTGAGCATTCGCTCAAACCCTTATGAATTAAGGGTTTGAGCGATAAGCAGTTTTAGGCAATAACTCAAAATCGTCAATCGGCAACCTTTGTTGAGAGAAGATAATCTGGTCAAAGCCTGAAATGTACATTTCACGTTCAAAGTATGGACGTCAAATTACTACAAACGGTCACTTTGACAGGGGTAATTAGGAGAACCTAAGCATATGGCGATTTTCGATGGAAATTCTACGTTCCGTGCAAATCCTGAGTACACTGTTGTTTCTCTTGACCGATTAAATATTAGCGATCAGCAACGGCTCCAAGAAATTAATTATCAAGGCGACCTCTATGGAGTCCTTGCACCTCTGAGTAACGTTAGTCTAGATTTCATTGCCGTATCTTGCGATACAGCCTTACTATTCATGACATTGACCAAAGCTGGACATTTTCCTTATCATGCCATGCGCAGCCTAGGGCAGCAAAGTATAGATAATGAAATAATTCGGCTGGTTGTCGATGGAGTGCTTCAGGTTTTGCATAATGACAATTTTATATGTGGTCCTTGTGCGATTGAGCTAATTTCCCCTCAAAATTTTGATGAGAAGAGTGCGAAAAATTCCGATCTCTCTATTTCTGCTTTAAAGTATGGACAGGAACTAACTTTCCTCTCTGAAGCTGAACTTGGTCAACGAATTTATTGTTATGGTCGTCAGCCCATTTCACCCGAACTTGCAAGAATTCTTTGCAGTGCTGACGAAATTGCTCCTTTTGCAGGAATTAACGAAGACAGTCCTTTGATTAGGCTACTCGGTAAAGCATTGTATCGCGTACCATCATCACCAAGCATGCATGAGTACTGGGTTCAGTGGGTCTCTAGAGCAGAATCGTCTGCACATACTGAAATAAATCGCGCGGATTACAAGTTATATATTAGTCCTGACCTTCATGAGGAATGTGCCGCTCTAGAAGTGATTGCTGGCACTTTAGCAAGTGCGAGGGGAATAACAGGTTTTAAGATAGGTGTTGGTATTGCTGGAATGTGTAGACCGGACAAAATTTTAGCCTATTTCACGCATCTGGATGATTTACACAAGTTTGCCGAAGTACTTCAGACCCAGCTAATCGGCTGTAAAGCACATGGTGTACCTTTCACAGCCGCAATATCGACGGACGGTCTTCTCTCTTGGGGAGCTGATCCGCCACGAGTTACTGCTATTTCTGGAATCTTACAGGCAACAAGCTGGCGTATCTGGGTAACACGCTGTTTAGCTGAATACCTGATTGTAGCTAGGAAGGCAGAACTGAATAGTTTGGAACCATGGCAATTTGCTCTTGAACGACTAAGCCTGTCTGGGATTGATATCGATACCTGGATTCCAGGTAATGGGATGTGGCCAGTAGCATTGGAGACCGCATGACAGTAGTCACGAAACTAGTTCTACCGCCGGATGTCATTGTTGCACCAGTTGCAAACCTTTCTGCCAAGTTAAGACAAGAGTTAATGAATGCGGCGGATGATTTCCATGTGACTCGGCCAAATACCCGCACTGAATCCATAATCGTTGGCATGCAGACAGCAATGCTGTTGGAATGCTTTCGCAGACCAGCGACTGTGGTTGATGCCGTTATTGAATTTAGTACTACACATGCTCTCGATCCACTGAATACACTAGACAGAGCTTTTGAGACGCTGAAAATACTCGTTTCTGAGGGTATATTAGTCCCTGCTGAATCAGGTTTGGCAAAACCAATTGTTTCCTTATTGGAAGCAGGTGCGTTACTAAACAATATTGAGATCGTCGAATCTATCTACTTATTAGATGACACTGAGATTTACCGTGGTCGAACCCAAGATGGAATAGATGTTGCTCTTAAGGTAAGCGGTCGAAGTGCCAATAAGCATATTATCGCTGCCATACACCATGAAGCTAATATACTGACTCGCCTAGATGGTAAAATTAACCCCTGTTTGTGTGCGGCTGGCAATTTTGATGGACGTGCATTTATCGTAACTACTTGGCATTGTGGTGTTGATCTTTACCATGCAGCAAAAGAAGCGCGTGCACTGCCAGAAATAGAATGCCGAGATACGTTACTGAATATAGCTGAGAATATTCTCCGAGCTTACATTCATCTTCACGCACAGGATGTGTTACATGGAGATATTCACCCTCGAAATATTCTTGTTGATGCACGTAACGTGGTCACAATTATTGATTATGGTTTTGCGACTATGCCAGTTGCTGGTTTGGCGGGATTGCATGGTGGCATTGATCTATTTCGGGCACCTGAAATCGCTGTCCAATCTCATTTACCTGCTTCAAAGCAATTAGTACCATCCGTTCACTCGGAGCAGTACTCTATCGGGGCTTTATTGTATTTATTGTTTACAGGTGGTCACACACATGCATTTTCGTTACAACGAGATGTCATGATTGCTCAATTACTAAATGATCCACCTTTGCCATTTCGTGATCATGGTGTTAAAAACCTTACAGCAGTCGAAATTTGTATCAGTCGAGCAATTGCCAAGAATCCAGAACATCGCTATTCATCGATTACAAAAATGCTAGAAGCATTTCTCCTGGCTGTTGCAAGTGACCGGGCAATTTGTTTGAAATCCTCGATACAAAGCTCTACAACAAGTGATAAATTGCAAGTCTTGTTACATGATGCAATCAAGCGTGTTCATATTCCTGGATTCTTGTATAGTCAGGGACTAGAGCCTCCAACGGCATCTATTATTTATGGCGGAGCTGGAATAGCATACTTTTTGCTCAGAGTCGCTCGTAGTCAAGAAGACCAGAAGCTTCTTGCCAACGCTGATATTTGGGCAACTCATGCAGCAATCAATGTTTCGACTCATAATGCGTTTTGGAACTCACAGCGTGGGATTGTCCAAGAGGTATTTGGCCAAAGCTCGCTATTTCATCATGCAAGCGGTGTTCACTGCGTTCAGGCACTAATCGCTCACGCCCGTAATGATGATCATGGACAGCAAGTTGCCGTAGAAGCATTCATCAGTGCTGGCGAATTGTGCGATCAAATCGATATCGCGTTTGGGAAATCAGGATTGCTCATTGGTTGTACCATTCTCTTCAATGTGATGCCTTTGCACATTGACTCTACTGCTTTACTAGCTTTCGGTCAGAAGCTATTGCAGGATATTTGGTTGATTTTGGACAACCAACCGCCACTGAGGGAAGGAACACAAATGACTACGCTAGGAGCAGCTCATGGTTGGTGTGGTTATCTTTTCGCAACTATGCAATGGTGCGAGGCTTCCGGCACTGTAGTTCCCTCTCAACTAGAAGAACGATTGCAACAGCTAGCCGAACTAAGCCAGCCTGTCGGACGTAGTTTAAATTGGGCTAGGAAACTCGGCGATGTTGGCAACAACTCGATGCTTGCAGCCAGTTGGTGTAATGGCGCAGCGGGATATGTCTATCTCTGGACTATGGCAAGTCAGTTACTAGGCTACGATGAACGATATGAGCGACTAGCTCATATGGCTGCGTGGCATGCGTATCAAGGATCATCTGATGCTGTAGGAAATCTTTGCTGCGGATTAGCTGGGCGTGCATATGCTCTACTATCTCTATACAAACAAACTGGTGAACTTCCTTGGTTAGAACGTGCAAGGATACTTGCGATACGCGCTGCTTCCAATCCGAAAATAGAACACAATCTTTGCAATAGTCTTTATCATGGGGATATTGGAATAGCAATGCTAGCGTTAGATCTTGGCTCACCAAATTTCTCATGTATGCCTTTTTTCGAGTCTGAACGATGGCCTTGAATCTACAGTGGTTGAGTGTGGCGTATATCTCAGCTTCGTCAACATCGCTGGCGTAATCCGTCCCCTTCACCTGCCGCTCCGCCTCCGGTCGGTTGAGCAACGGGTTTTCTAGCCATAGACCTTCGTTGCCACCACGACATCACTGATCACCACATCTTTGATGCCGCCTGCTACGCAAACACACAAAACGATATTTGGGCTGAAGTAAGCAATCGCTCTTTCCTCTTCCAGAGCGGCCCCGTGTTTCCCGTATCAATCTCCACAATGCAAACATCCCAAATCAAACTACCCGCTGAAAAATTCCCCCGCTCGCAGATTCTCCCGTTGGGATGAGTGTCTTCTCGAAGTTCAGCTAGATGAGTACGGACAGCCACATACTCGACAGAGAGAGCAGTCAGGATTACAGCGCGGGGCATACGGGTTCATTGAGGGCTACTGGTGCCAATTATGACAGATTTTCACTGGTTCGATGCTAGAACGGCATTTTTCTTCGCAGTCACCCAATAATCTTGGCTTTCAGCTTCATCCCCAGAAACAAACTGTAATAACCGATCGACTGCACCAGCACCAGCGGCGCATGAACCAGCAAATCCCCAATCAGCGTCAACATCATCCGGCCCCTGTACCGCAGCACCTTATACCGCTGCCACCGATCGCCCCGCATCTGCGCCCGAAACACCACCGCCCGATTCCGCGTCGGCGGAGCCTCAGTCCCTGCGATCGCCTCCGCCTGCTGCGCCGACTCCGCTGCCCGATCGGCTTCACCCTGTAGCCTCGCCAACTCCGCCATCCGAAACAGCACCCCCGCCCGCAAATCCTGCCGCTCAATCCGCTCACACAGCCGATTACACCGATCGCCCCGCCTTCCCAAACTCATAGCTGTAGACTGCCGTCGCTACCACCACATCCCGATCGTCACATCCTTGATGCCACCCGCCACACCCACAAAGAAAATCACATCAAGGCTAAAATACGCGATCGCCCGTTCCGCCTCAACCGCCGCGCTAGGATTACCTGGGCCAACTTCAACGATGCCCACTTCCCAGGACTGGCCCTCAGCTAAAAACTGACCCCGCTCATACACTGTCCCTTGAGTATGCACTTCCTCCCGCCGCTCGCTCAAATGGGCGCGAACAGCAAGATACTCGACAGAGAGGGCAGTCAGGATTACAGCGCGGGGCATACGATCTCAGAGAGAGGCTATCCCCTATTTTGCCAACATTTCGCGAGATTTGCCATTCAATACAAAATATTAAGCCATCACTTGATGCTGGCCTTGGCCGTGACGATCTCACCCCAACTATTTTCCAAACCTAATACCCATATCTTCGTAAGGCTCCATCAGCCAGCGTCTAACCTCATCAGCAACCCGATCGACGACCTTGTACTGAGCCTCAGTCGGCATCGTGAACTCCAGCACCACAGCATACCGATCGTCCCTTTCCAGCACCAGCACCGAAACACTTTTTCGATTTGAGGTCAGCCTATGGCCAGCATCCCGAATGTTTTCCAGCTCCCGATCGGACGGCATTGCCTGGTAAATTAGCTCGACTGATACCTTCATCGGTCAGAAACCTCCTGCAACACCTCAGCAAGTGTGGGCGGATCTGCCGCCACAACATTCGCCTCACTGCCATCATGCCTATGGTGCGGAAACGTTGGTAAATTTAGCTTTTGGTGATGGCCTGTATTGTCATATCGAAAAATCAGCCCATTCTTCGTATCCATGTACTGATACGCATACATCTCCCGCAATACCGCCGAAGTTACCTTGACAAATTCCCGGACACAAAGCACCGAACCGTCTTTGAAGGTCAACTCACCTCGGATGAATCCCCGATCGCGGCTACGAACTTCATAGACCAAATTTTCCGACTGGACGATCGGGCAAGCCACAACCAAGGCTTGAACATCGCGAAAATATGCCTCAAGCAACAAACTTGATTCCCCGCAACTGCATCACATCGTCCCTCAAGCCCTTGAGCATTCGATACTCACCAACCCATTCCCCAAATTCCAGCGTTTCCTGCAACTCGTCATTTTCATAGCGCTGAACGAACGCCTCAGTCAGCATCTGATACTTCGTCTCAAATTCTCGCAACCGCTGTTCCGTCGTCTGAATCCCCGCCTCAGCATCTTGCAGCGCTGCGGTAATCGCGCCTTCCACCATTGGTCGGATTGGATATTGGGAAACCAACTTCAGCTCATTCATACCTTGAACCCCATCTGCGACTTGAGGCAAATTGACTTCTTCATTCTATCTGACTTTTTGATGGGATAAAGCCTTGGATTATCGTGGATCACAATTACGGCTCAAGGTGACAGGAAACAAGCCTCTACCGCTCCATCTGAGCATCTTTCGATCGCCCCTGCACCGCATCCCTAACCGCATCCTTAACTGATCGTGCCCTTGCCACCCGCAAACTCTCCACCCAATCCATCCCCTCCGGCTGCATCTGCTTCACCTGAGGCAACCCCTCCCTGGCTTCCTGCGCCAACCGTTCCCCCAGCGCATCCCGATTCATCGCCACCCGCACTCGTTTCGCCGCGAACCCCCGCAAATACGCCAGTGGCAACACCCCATCCGCCGACAGATACATCGTCCGCACCTTCGGCATCGGCGACCTTAACCCCAGCGCCAAAACATCGATCGGGGTCTGCCCCACGACCACCTGCTGCACCGCATCCGTCGCCGCCCCACCCCGCAACCAATAAAACCGACCTTTGGTACGATCGGAACCCAACAGCGTCCCACTAAAGCCATCCTCACTCAGCCGATAAGCCCCCGTCACCGATCGGGTCATCAAATCCCGTTGTAGGAAGATAACCGCACCCCGCTCATCCGCATACAGCAAACCCTGTTCATGCAATTGGTCAAGCAGTGCCCCCGGAAGCTGCTGAAACACGAAATTAGCGCGGACAACAGCCCATTGCTCCGGTGCCTCATCCGGTGCGGCAAATTCTGGCTTTTCCGCCGCCTCAGCCAACATTTGCGCGTGGTAACGGCCCGCCAACTGCACCGCCGTCTCACCAAACCGATCGGCCAACCAAGCGACCGCCGTTTTGAAATCCGATCGTAGGACATGCATCACCAAATCGATCGCCCCACCACCGCCTTGCATTTGCGACTCATCCCAGTCATAAAACTGCGACCCATTGATCCGAATTTGGTGGCCTTGATGTCGCCAAGTCGGACGCGGTTTATCGTCGGATTCGAGGCAGAGTGCTGCCGCCACTTGTTCTAACGACACCGATCGTAATGGGTCAACCAACTGACCATATTCCGGCTCTCCCAGAATTGCCGTGAAGCCGCCCCAGATTTAGTGGTTACGGATTGAGGGATGGCAATGGTTGTGTCATGATCAGACATTGCCGCAAGGGGAACCGCCAAATGGACAACCAGATTCAGATCCCACTCAATCTGCCCGATGTACGGGTGCTGGAAGTGCGTCAAACCTTAAAATCCGAGTGGTTGATTCGGGTGGAAAGCGTGGCGGGCGGTACGACCTGCCACAAATGTGGGGAACGGATTACGGATTATCACGGATTGGACGCGCCCTTGCGGTTACGCCACTTGCCGCTGTTCGAGGTGCCAGTTTATCTGGAACTACGTCCGAAACGGTATCGCTGCCGGCGCTGTGAGGGCGGCCCGACCACGACGGAGCAACCCGCGTGGTATCAGCGTCGCAGTCCGAATACCACGGCCTATGAGCAATGGTTACTGCGGATATTAATCAATTCCACCGTCAGCGATGTCAGTCATAAACTCCAGGTCAGCGAAGCAACCGTGACTGGGGTGTTGGAACGTTGGATTGAGACATCGGTGAATTGGTCGGCGTTTGCCTCAATTGCCGTGATTGGGATTGATGAGATTTCGCTGAAGCGTGGGCATCGTGATTTTGTGGCGATTATCACGACTAAAACCGCGCTGGGCGTTCAAGTCCTCGCGGTGCTGGGCGACCGGAAGAAGGAGACGGTGTTCGCCTTTCTATCGGCCATTCCCAGTGACTTGAAACGCACCATCACCACGGTTTGCACCGATATGTATCAGGGCTACGTCAATGCCGCCCAGGAAGCCTTGCCCCAGGTGGTGATTGTGGTGGATCGGTTTCATGTGGCCCGCATTTATCGCGCCGGAGCCGACGCGGTGCGTAAACGTGAATTCAAACACCTGAAACAAACCCTCGCCAAACCGGAATACGCCTTGCTCAAGGGTGTCATGTGGCCATTCCGCAAACGCGCCGCTGACCTTCAACCCGCCGAGAAGACCCAACTCAACCGCCTGTTCAATTATTCACCGCAATTGGAGCAAGCCTATACTTTACGTGAACAACTGACCGATATTTTTGACGATGACCACACCAAAGAAACCGCCACAAAGGCGATTCAAGCCTGGTGTCAACGGGTGAGAAACCGCCAAATCCGGGAATTTGATGCCTGCTTGACCACCCTCGATAACTGGCTCGATGAAATCACCAACTACTTTCTCGAACGACAGACCAGTGGCTTTGTCGAGGGTTTTAATAACCGCATCAAGGTGCTGAAGCGACGCTGTTACGGCATCTTTGATGTCAAACGTCTCTTCCAGCGATTAACCCTGGATGTGAATGGCTATGAGCGGTTTGCTACCGCCTGATATCGTACAACCTGAGCCTTGGCGCTAGATCTGGTGCCATTCACGGGAGTTCTAGGAGAGCCCATATTTTTCCCGCCACTCGATCGCCTGTGCATGGCTCGTGAGGAGTTGCCCCTGGATCAATTGGTTTTGTTGAAGCAATTCCTGCTTTTCCTGGTTGCGTTTTTCTAGCGTCTGCGCCAAGGCCGCTGCTTGGTCGCGCAGTTGTTGATTCTCGCGGGCCATTCGGGCACGATCGGCAAGCTGCACTCGCACCGTTTCCGCATCCAAATCGGCCCCCAACGGCTGCTGAATTTCGGCATACCAAGCCTGCACCGTTCGATGCTGGGCTTGACTACCTTTCTGACCCCGCTCAATCCCCAAATCCGCTACCGCTAACCAAGCACGATCTTGCAACGCCGATAACTCCGTCCGCTTGCCACCATACAATTGCCGATAGCTCAACTTTCCCTCCACCGTCAGCGGCACGACAATCGCATGAATATGGGGCGTCGATTCATCTAAATGACAGTCGGCGCGGAGTATGCGTTGCGACCCAAATTCTTGCTCCAGAAATACCGCATTCGCCGCCAGCCAAGCCTCAAACTTTTCCTTATCCCAGTAGCCCGCTCGTTCCAGCGCCTCCGGGCGGAAATAGACTGGGCTTGCTGAGATAAATACCTCGATCGCCAACAGCGCATTCTTCCGAATCTTCTGTGCCCCAATCCGTTCCCGCGCCAGTTCCACCAACGGGCGATCAGTATCGCCCATAAACGTGAAATTATCCTGCCGCCGATCGGGGTCAGCGTTCGGTGTGGCGCGAGTCCGGCGATTATGCCGTTCCGCCCCCGCGATCGCTACAAAGCTCTTGAGTTTACTGATGCGAAAGATTGCTTTGCCTGCCATGGTTGTCACCGAGCTTCAAAGGGTCAATTTTTGAGCGTCTTGAGATCACAATTGCGGAGTGAGTCCTATTTTGTCGATCGCCAGTCGAGAGAACCCAGTCCAGGAAAACGATACATCGCGAAAATGGAAAATGTCGAATGCTGGAAAGTAGTAGCCCATCCCGAAACGCCGATCGAGGTGCCGCTGTAATTCATCTTAGCTAACGTATCGCCACAATGGGAAACGCATTTATAGCCATTCCATAAACCCAACTTATTGAAATCGATCGATCAATTCTAAACGTATTAGCTGGGGCGATGATAACTATTCAGAAACGCATTTATTTATTATTTGTTTATGTTTCCTCCAGGATTCGGTTGCTAAGGTGAAATGAATCTGAGCGGGTCTGGAAAACGGATTCGTGTATCGCATTGATGAGGTTGGGCGATGGTCAATAAATCATCAGGGAAACTCTTACACATTGAGCCGCAGCAGTTTGATTCACTGCTGATTCGGCTCATCGCAAAAACGCCACCGAAAACGCAAACTGCCTTCTCGGTGAAACAGTTCGTCGCCCGTCTCCAGGACTTCATTGCCCAGTCCTTGGAAAACCAATATAGCTACGATGAAATTGCCCCGATTATCCTGGCCAGTTTAGTCGAGGAAAATATCGTCGAGGTCGAACCCGAACTCAAAGCCAGTAGTCTCCGCCAATATTACCTGGAGGTTCAACGCGAAACCGCATCCCCGCCCACTCGAAAACGCAAATCGACCCGATCGAGAAACACATCAAACCGCAAACGAAAAACGCCCAAGTCACCCGATCGGAAAACACCCAAAACCCCTACTCCGAAAACATCACCTGCCCCGATCGAGAAACACAGTCCCACAAAAAACTCCGCCGAAAATCAACTGGCCTATTAACCAAAATCACTGAGGTTCACCATGACGACCACTACATCCAGAAAAACGGAAACCAAAACCGTAAAAGCCAGCACCCAGAAACTGCGAATCCACTTCGCCGATGGTAATAAAGGCGGTGTCGGGAAATCGTTTTTGGCCCGTACCCTATATCAATATTGCCTCGATCGAAAACTCCCCACCCTCGGCGTCGAGGCTGACATCGACAGTCCTGATTTCAAAGGGATTTACAAGGAAGCGGCGGTATCCCGGTTCTCCGAAGACGAAATCCTGCTGAACCAGGCGAATGACATTGTGAATTGGGCGATCGGGCAACAGAAAAACCTGGTGGTCAATCTCCCGGCCACCGTCCATAAAGCCTTTGACCTCTGGCTGCGGAACTACAACATCCTCGAACTCGCGAAAACCGCTGACGTGGAATTGGTGAAATGGTTTGTCTGCACCGGGGAATACGACTCGATGAAGTCCTTAGGCGTCTCGCTGAAAACGTTTGGGGAAACGATTCCTCACGTCGTCATCAAGAATCTCAAATATAGCGAATGGGGCTTTTTCGATGACGATCGAGATACCCAAGAACTCATCCAGCAATACCATTGCCCGGTCATCACCCTCCCAAAACTGCCCGTCCAAATTGCCAACACATTGTTGCAACAACGCCTCACCTTCGATGCGGCCCTGAAGCACCAAAGTAAAGGCTTTGGGATTGTCCAACAGTCTGCGGTGCGCGGCTATCTGAATCAAGCCTATGCCGCCTTTGAATCCACTGGGAGGCTGCGTTAATGGAAACCAATAGTCAGACAGCCGAAGCCCAAGCGATCGCTCGTCGGAAGTTAGCCGCGCAGTTGGGTGTGGACGAGGATGATGCGATGTTGCCGTTTATGCAAGCCAACGCCAATTTGGAGGAGAAAGTCACCCTATGGAGCAGCGCGATCGTCGAACTGGCGGAACTGGCCAAACACCAGAACCAAGCGATGCAGGAAACCAGTCAAAACTCGCTCAAGTTAATGAGTGCCTTACGATCGTTCGAGCCGGAATCAGCACAGTTGCAGTCGCTAATCAAGCAATTGAGTACTTCCTGGAATCGTTTGCAGGCCGAGCAGGACAGTCTGCCCCAGAATCTGACCCAGGCATTACGTCAGGAGTTGGAGCCGATCTTGCTGGAGATTCAGACCGCGATCGACGAGCAGCAACAGCAGGACACGATCGCCCCACTCCCGATACCCAATGGGAATACTGACTGGCGGAAATGGTTTTGGGGTGCCGTGGTTGTCCAGTGGATGACAACGCTGCTATTCATCGGCAGTGGCTGGCGGTGGCATGAGCAACTGCAATCGGCGCAGCAGCTTTTGTATACCCGATCGACCTGGACGATCGAGAAGCTGGAACGAATCGAGAAGGCGTTGGGGATTCTGCCCAAGTAATGGCTAGAGTGGGTCAGAGCGAATCCAACTGATTCAGGTTAATTACTAATATCCCCTTTTCTCATACAAAAATGCTGACAAGATGTATTTTCTTTGGGGGCATTGTATAATTTCACTACCAGTAGTCCACTGGCTGAACGTACTATCCACGAACTTTGCATCCATGCCTGCGCTTATTGTCACTACTGGAAATCATCGGTGGGCTTTCAGTAGTGAAGCCGCTTTAGAGGACTGGCTCTGGCTCAACCTAGAATCGCTACTGCATCTGAAACCGTTACGTCGCCAGTATTTTGTGCGAGGACAATACTGCGATATTTTAGCCGTCGGACAGGAAGGACAACTGTGCATTTTGGAACTGAAGAATGCTGAAGACCGATACATTGTCCAGCAGATGACACGCTACTATGATGCACTGCTAGCAGAGACGCCGTTTCATGATGAAATCGACTATCAGAAGTCACCTCAGCTAATTGCGATCGCGCCCAGATTCCACCCAGATACAATCACCGACTTAAAATACCACACCCTCAACATCCAACTGTGCAGTTTCAAGCTACACGACAATTTATCGAGACTAGAATTTCATCTATCGAACTCCGATCGGCAAGTCATACTGAAAGCTAAAATCCCTTATCCAGAAGCTATTGCCGATGGGCATCAAGTGCCAGAACCATCGCGATTTCTATTCAATTTATTGAGCGATTTACCACCAGAACATCAGCAATCTTATCTGCAAATGCGCGATCGACTGTTATCCTTCGATCTCAGAATGCAGGAAATCAAGTACGGTGCTGGAGTACGCTATGGACGTGGTGCCAGTAAACTGTGCGCCCAAATCCAACTCACCAAGAGCCTACAGCATAAACAGATGAATTGTTATCTGTGGCTACCTTCCTTGAATACGCATCAAAAACGCAAGCAAATACTACGCATTAACATTGGAGGCTATCCATGTTTTACCGATCATGATTTTTATTTAGTTCACTGTCCTGATAAGACACGACGGACTGGGCAATCCTGGAAGCTCAGCAGCGCTATTGAATTGGCGAAGCGACTGAATGACACATTTATTCTTGGAGAATATCGTAAGCTGATCGAGAATGATGACCCCAGCAAGAATTTTGAAATCTTACTTGAAATCGCCTTAGATAATTGGCTAGAGAAGTATGGCTAGAACCGTCAGCTCAGGACTTCCCCCACAATAATGGCACTGGATCAGATGTGTAGCAGGATAAATTTACAAACTCGTAGTCATTGTTTGTCTGTGCTTCCAGAAATTGTGCTTCTGCAACAGCATGGAAATTAACACGGGCTAGTTTTACAATCTGAGTTTGCATTTTATGCTGACGGTAGTTGTCAGTGGGAGTGATATGAAAAATCACCCCATTGCAAGCAAACTCCCAGTGATTATTATAAGCACGGTGCTGGCGTGCTGTTGTACGCTGTGCCCGACTTCCAGGACGAAATACCTCTGCGGCAAAGTCCTCAAATTTACTATGCCGATGCCGCTTGAACTTCAGGCTAGTATTTTGCGCTCTATGCTGCTGAATATATGCTTTGATTTTGGCTGCCGTCCCTCTGGCTGACCAATCTTGCCAATCATACTTGAGATGGACATGCGGTAGCCGCTCCGTGGTTCTAGGCTCAATTCCCATAATGAGCAAGCGACGTGAAAAAGCCTTCAGGAAATCGCGCAATACAATTTCTGAGGGGACGATCACTGGGGACTCAACTGCGGTCTGATTGAGCAATGGGTGAAATCTTTGAATCGAGCTTTTCTCTACTTCATCGAGGTCTTCTAAGCTCCAGGCTTGCCAAGCCAGACGCACTGGAACCTCGCGATGCATCGCTTCGAGCTTATGAAGACGATGATGATTGCGCCATCTTGTCACCAGACTCTTCGCTTTTCCCACATAGAGAATCCGGTCATTGGCATCGATCGCGAAATAAATGCCTGTACAGCTAGGCAGGTTTTTACGTTCATGCAGAGAAACTGAAGGCAATTCCAGTGGGTTAATCGATAAGCTCATGGAACAGAGTTTTGGTTTTGGAGGAGGTGAAATCTGCCGTATGCTTATTAAACCCAATCAAACATCGGATGGCTCAACTTTATCGAGCCACAACGCGAGACTTCTCCATTTTCCACGGATTATCTTCCCCCTTGAGCTGGATTAACAATCACGGATTGACCCTGCAAAAAGGAATCAGTAATTTGGCTGAACACGATATCCGTGTTTCCGACCTTGATTCGCACCTTCCCCTCCGCGATAATCAGCCCAGAATAAAGCTCTATTACTTTCATCATGCAAGATTTCAAGTTCGTCAACATCGGCTTCAGCAGTATGGTTGCGCTACATCAGATTCAGACGGCGAGCGATCCTGAGGGAGCTTCGGTCAAACGACTGATTACGGAAGCCCGATCGCATAAATGTCTCCTCGATGCGACTCATGGCCGACGAACGCGATCGGTGATGATGATGCATTCGGGCTACATCATCTTGTCGTCGATTCAGCTCGATACCTTAGCGCAACGGATAGCCAACGCGTAAGGTCGAATCGATTAGTCTTCGGCTTCTACGTATGTCGTCGGCAGCGGTTTCAGCGTGATGCCCCATAGCTCATACAAGCACAGACTTAGGTAAAGGGCCAACCGGACGGGCCGATCGAGCAGGATACCTTGCCTGGTTCAAGATGTTACCACGGAGGCCGACTATGCCCCTTGGCAGCGCGATCTCCCCTTAAGTATACCGAATGATAGAGAGAATCATTTTTCTTGAGTGCTAAGGTGTTGAAAAAGACCATAAAACCAGGTTAGATAAAAGCAGAAAATTCAAATCAAGTATTTCTCACCATCGGCGCGACTGGCAATTTGCCCAGTGAACCGCTGAAATGCCTCAAAGATTCCCTTGTCAGCCTTTCCGCATGTCCAACACATGGCAGTCTGACATGATGAGGGAGAAGCACTGTCAATCATAGCCAGGGTTTCAAGGCTAAATATTCTCGTAAATAAAATTTGATTGCCACAGCAACATACAGCATTATCAACAATTGATATGATCAACTAATTTGTATGGCTAATCAAAAAAATATCAATTACATTGTTGTTAGAAACAAGATTTTAAATTCTGCGGCTTTTTGATCGCTACATCTACGCCGTATCAAAACCACGTTAATAAAATATCTCTGGGAGAACACGATGAACTTTAACATCGATCGCTTATTTGTACCGTTCAGTATTGTTTCGAGTAGCTTGATAGGGCTAGCCAGCCTTTCAAGCAATGCCTTGGCGGCGACGACTTCGACGACCAATCCCTGTCCGCAGATTTATTACGAAGAACCATATAACAGCACCCACATTTTACCCGCTGATTGTCCACCGAATGCGGCGACCCGATCGGTCAATGGGCAAAGCCGATTACCCGTATTAGTTCCCGGATCAACTCCCGTCAGTACGCTTAAACCACTCTTGTCGCCCATTGAACCAGCTCCGATCGGGATGGTTCAACTCCAAGCGGGTCGGGTGAATGTGCATCTGAAGAATATAACCAATACCCAAATCACATACCAAGCGGTCGGGCACATGTCACAGCGGACTTTACTGGCTAAAACCGATATTGTGCTGCAAGACCTTCCCGCACCCGTAACAATCACATTTTTGCGGCCTGATGCCGGGTTCGTGCGAGTGACTATGGCAACAATTGATGATTCAGGTGCTTTAGTGCTGACGCTGGATGAAGCCACTGGTCTGAGTGATAGTCAAACCTCCGTGAGAGTTCAAAGCAATGGCAACGTCCTGGCCTATTAGATCGGCATATTGATGTACCGATGTTAATCATCCATGATAATGCCGACCATATTCTTCTCATCAAATCCACAGCTAACAATCGATCGCTCTCACAATTCCTTCTAGAAGAATATGGATCTGAATGCAGACAAATCGATGGAAGGCAACCCCACTTCGGGCCGGGTTAGAGGAGTCATCCTGTCACCTCAAGGATGGCAACGGTTTCAGGCGGCAAAGCATGACGTGGAATCGGAGGAAACTTGGGGCAAGCATTTAACGCAAGAAGATATGAGCGATCGTACGGGGCTTTCGCTCAACACGCTTTATCGTATACTCAAACGCGAGTTGGGCGTCGATCGACAGTCGCTAGAATATCTCTTTCGAGCATTTGGGTTGGAATTAACGAAGGTCGATCAGACCTCGCCCGTTACATCAGGGGAGCAGACGGAAAGCCACCCGATGACTTCGCAACAGGATTGGAGCCATGCGATCGATGTATCAGTGTTTTACGGTCGTGAAACGGAACTGGCACAATTGCGAGAATGGATTCTGTTCGATCGGTGCCGTGTTGTAGGGTTGCTGGGCATCGGGGGGATCGGCAAAAGCTCAGTCGCCGTCAAAGCAGCGGTTCAAATGCAAGCGGAATTTGAAGTGGTTGTATGGCGATCGCTAGCCAATGCGCCGCCGCTGGACGAACTTCTGTCGAGTCTGCTGAAGTTTTTGATGCCGGTCAATGAAGAAGATTCAGTTATCCCCCGCACGCTTACTGAACAGTTTTCTGCGCTGATCGATTGCTTGCGATCGCGGCGATGCCTGCTGATTTTGGACAATACCGAAATCATTTTGCACCGTGAGCAGGTAGGGAAGTGGCGATCGGGCTATGAAGCCTACGGAGAAGTGCTAAAAACCATTGGCCAAACGCCACATCAAAGTTGCTTGTTGCTGACCAGTCGAGAAAAACCGAGTGAAATCGGACTAATGGAAGGCGAACCGGGCGTCGTGCGATCGCTACTGTTGACCGGACTCACCGCCGATGAAGGACGCGCTATTTTTCAACAAAAAGGAGCATTTGCGGGTTCAGACGCCGAATGGACTCGCTTGATTCATCATTATGGGGGCAATCCCTTAGCGCTGAAGATGGTCGCGGTCACAACTCAAGAACTCTTCAGTGGCAGTATTACGGAGGCTTTAGCCTGTGTTGTCCAAGGAACGTTTGATTTTGAAGATATTCGCGACTTGCTCGATCATCAGTTCGATCGCCTGACTAGAGCTGAGCAGAAAATGTTGTTCTGGTTTGCCATTCATCGCGAACCTATCGCGATCGCCGACCTCCGCGAAAATGCGATCGACCTCACCGCTCAACAAAGCGTACCACATCTGATTAATTCGCTGATCCAGCGATCGTTGATCGAAAAAACTGATGGACGCTTTGTCTTACAGCCTGTGGTCATGGAATATGTTACGGAAAGATTTGTGCAGCAGGTTTGCATGGAGTTTGAGATGCCTCAAATTGACATCTTGCGAAGTCATGCCCTGGTTCAAGTCCACGCGAAGGATTATCTACGCGAGATTCAATCGCAGTTGCTCGTTCAGCCGGTAATCGAGCGGCTGCTGACTCGATTTGGCAGTGCATCAGAAATTGAAACGCGATCGCGGCAACTCTTAATGCAGCAACAACAAACAGAATCAAAATCTGGCCCGAGAGCAGGATATTTTGCAGGCAACCTGATCAATCTCTTGGTCAAGCTCCGCGTTGATTTACGTAGCGCTGACTTTTCCGGTCTAATCGGGCAGCTTAACGAGTATCTTTAGCTTGAAGAACTAACTTGCGGCTTAACTCAATGAACTTGAGTGTTCTAAAAAGAGTAGATGCTGAAGAATGAAGGCAATCGGAAATAGATTTCAATTCCTCTGAGTCATTGATTACGGCATTAGCGCAATTGTTTGCCAATCTTGAAACGGTGAAAGGCATATATGAACACGAACTCTACCAATCTGACCAAGCAACCCGATATGCTACGAGAACAAATCGATCGTAGTCTCGAAGCCGCTCAATCCCAAAAAAATACACTCAAACGCAAAAATTCTCGCTATAGCACAACCAACGTTATCCTCGGCGCGATCGCCGCAGTGTTGGCTGGAACAGCCGGAACGGTTGGTCAAGCCGCCACCTGGAAGCCAATCTGCCTGTTTGCGGCGCTATGCTCAGCGGGTGCAACAGTAACTGCAAAACTCCAAACGGTTGAACAGTTGACCAAGATCAGCGAAGGTGTGGGACAGCTTAAGGCACTCCGGTTTGAAACCGTGGTTACGGCCTATGATCCAACACAAGTCAGCGCAAAATATCAGCAAATTCTTCTCGCATTCGATGTTTAACCAGAAGCAATTGAATTTCAACGATCTTCAATTAAAAAACTCAACAATATTAGGAAACCCATGAAAACATTACTGACAAGATTGGTATTACTCCTGACTCTACCAGTCTGCGCCTTGGCTAATTTCCCCTTGCCAGCGGCGGCTGATTCTACAGCCAGCCTCATTCTCAGCAGGCAGTGTGGCCAGTACCAGGTCAACATTTGGCGGAAGTATGGGTCAGGTGAACTGCTTTACCGTTCAACTAGTCGCTACGGTGACTTAAGTTTGGGCCGAGGAACGCGCCAATTGACTGAAGGCGTTCGAGTGTATCGGTTTCAGAATGGTGATTATGAGTACTGGATGTGGGATGGCACGTTAGACAATCCACAGTCTGGAAGTTTAGAGGTATATCAAGATAACTCTATCTTGATGCAGCGGAATTGTAGAAAAACCTAAATCTGTAGGCGTTTCAATCAACCATAGGAAGACAAAATGCTACAAACAATTGACATAAAACTTCAATCTCAAGGGCAAGCGATCGCCCCCAGTGTTGAAATCCAGCGTCTGCAAATATTTGTCGGGAAGTGGAACACCGAAGGACAAACCTACGCCAGCCTAGATAGCCCAGCCGTCAAGGTCGCCTTCATCGACACCTATGAATGGCTGTCGGGTAAGTTTTTCCTCGTTCATCGTGCGGACGGACAGATTGGGAATGAGGCGTCAAGCACGATCGAATTCATCGGTTACGATGCTTCGATCCAAATGTACACCTGTCGCAGTTTCGACAGTCGCGGCAACGCCGACCAGTTTCAAGCTAATCTGCGTGACCATACTTGGACGATCGAGGGAAAATCAGTGCGGTTCACGGGTGTATTTGCTAGTACTGGCAACACTTTGACGGGCACATGGGAGCGTGCGGGCGACGGTTTGAATTGGATTCCTTGGATGGATGTGAAATTGACGAAAATCGCGTAAAACATTCGTAAAAGATTGGAGCTACACCATGTCACTCAAAGCGATCGCCACAAAACCCCAGTCTCTACAGCCACCACTCACCCCCAGTCCTGAACTCCAGCTTCTGAATATATTTGTTGGTAAGTGGCCGACAGAAGGGCTGTCGTATGGATCGGGACAGTCGAAGGAAAACCCCTACGATTCATCCGTTCGATGGTCGGGTGAGGAAAGCTACGAATGGCTACCCGGTGGATTTTTTCTCATTCGCCATTTTAAGGGGCAAATTGGCAATATCCCGCTCAGTGGGATCGAGACGATCGGTTATGATGCCGCGAGCCAAACCTATCCTTGCCAGATATTTGACAACTACGGCAGAGTTCATTTTGGTTATCGGATTGTCCGTGATGGCGTCTGGTCCTATACCGGAACAGAATATCGTGCTACGTACACTTTTCGTAATAACGGTAATAACAAGGCTACCCATTGGGAGTGGTTATGTAAAGGTGATTGGTCTGTCTTGATGGATTTGGAGGCAGTTAAGGTGATGTGAGCCTTACGAGACCTTGTTTCTACAACACTAGGAGAGCTATGAAAGGATTACTGAAAAGTCTGGTATTACTCGTTACGTTACCGATTTGTGCTTTGGCTGGTAATCTTTTACCAGCCTCCGCTGATTCTACTGCTGATCTCATCCTCAGTACAAAATGTCGAGGTGGTTATGAGATCAATATTTGGCGAAAGTATGGGTCCGGTGAACTGCTCTACCGCTCTACTAGCGAGAATGGTGACCTAAATTTAGGCCGAGGCACGAGCCACACGGCAGAAGGTGTTCGAGTCTATCGGTTTCGCAACCGTGATTATGAATATTGGTTGTGGGATGGCACGGATAGCTCACGATCGGAAACCTTACAGGTGTACAAAAACGATCGCCTCTCGATGCAGCAGGCTTGTCGCGGCAGCTAGCTTATCCAACGAGTTTACAACAGGAGTAATGGAATGACACACTACGACTACATTGTGATTGGTGCCGGTTCGGCAGGCTGTGTGCTTGCCAACCGTCTGATAGCGGACAATGATGCTACAGTTTTATTGCTCGAAGCCGGTAATCCCGATACAAAACCAGCGATCCATAACCCCTCAGCCGCCTTGAGCTTACTCGGTTCGGAAGTGGATTGGGGCTACTTCTCCGAACCAGAACCGTACTTGAATAACCGTAAAATCTATTGTCCCCGTGGCAAAGTTTTGGGTGGCAGCAGTGCGATTAATCTCATGATTTATATCCGAGGCAATCCTTGCGATTACGACCACTGGCAGGAATTAGGTAATCCTGGTTGGAGTTACCAGGATATATTGCCCTATTTCAAGAAATCGGAGCATTCCTCACGAGGCGCATCACCGTTTCACGGGACTGATGGAGAATTGAGCGTCACTGATTTGATCGCGCCTACTGTTATTTCTCAACGATATATCGATGCGGCAATGGCATTGGGCTATCGCTACAACCCTGATTTTAACGGGGTGCAGCAGGAAGGCGTCGGGCGCTATCAATGCACCATTAAAGATGGCAAACGCCATAGTACGGCGGCAGCCTTCCTGCTGCCGATGCTTCGCCGTCCCAATTTGACGGTAACAACTGGAGCGTTGGTTACGCGATTGTTATTTGAGGGGACTCGCACCGTTGGCGTGGAATATCGGCGTGAGGGAATGCTGCACCAGATTGGGGTTGATCGGGAAGTGATTTTAAGTGCGGGTGCATTCGATTCGCCCAAGCTGCTGATGCTGTCTGGCATTGGGGATGCAAAACAGTTGCAAGCAATGGGGATTTCGATCGTGGCCGATCGTCCGGGAGTGGGTCAAAACCTGCAAGACCACTTTCTGCTTTCTGTGGTGTATCAGGCAACTCAGGATCTACATTTTGCCAGCACGAGCAGCATCGGCGAAGCGGGATTATTCTTGCATAGCCAATTCCATGGCCAGCACGATGCGTCGGTTACACCCGATTTACAGTTTTTCTTCGCGCCTGTCCAGCTGTTAGCACCGGGCTATACTCCCGCTGATTTTGGATTCTCCGGGGTCATTTCTGTCACCGACCTGCAAAACGTCGGCAGTGTGAGTTTGAAATCCTCTGATCCCCAAGATGCACCGGTAATTCGGATAAACTTTCTGCAACATGAAGCCGATGTGCAAAAGTCAGTGGCGGCAATTAAATTAACGCGCCAATTGTTCCACAACATTGCTTTTGATCAGTTTCGCGGTGCCGAAATTGCTCCTAGTGCTAACGTGACTAGTGATGAAGCACTGATTGCTTACATCCGAAACACTGGCAGCACGGTATGGCATCCAGTTGGCACTTGCAAAATGGGCATTGACCCAATGGCAGTAGTCGATCCCGAACTACGGGTGTATGGCGTTGAGGGATTGCGGGTGGTTGATGCCTCGATCATGCCGACGATCGTCACAGGCAATACCAATGCCCCAACGATCGCGATCGCTGAAAAAGCCGCCGATTTAATTAAAGCGGCACATTACTCACAGCAAAGACTTTTAGCGTTGGTATAGTATCGCCGACGCTAACACCAGCGCTAAAACTATTAGGAAGATCAAAAAATGCTGAAAACAATTGACATAAAACTCCAGTCTCAAGGGCCACCAATCGCCGCCTCCAGTGCTGAAATTCAGCTTCTGAATGTATTTGTGGGCAAGTGGCATTTAGAAGGGCTGTCGTATGGATCAGGACAGTCGAGGGAAAACCCCTACGATTCATCCGTCCGGTGGTCGGGTGAGGAAACCTACGAGTGGCTACCAGGTGGGTTTTTTCTGGTTAACCATTTCAATTCACAAATTGGCGACGCCGCGATCAATGGAATGGAAATTATCGGCTACGATGCGACGAGCCAGACCTATCCGTCGTGCCTCTTTGACAATTATGGCAGGATTTATCTTGGTCAGCGAATCTTCCGTGATGGTATTTGGACGTATACCGTAGAAGACTACCGCACCACGTATATGTTGAGCGATGACGGTAATACCATGACAACTCATTGGGATTGGTTGAGCGGGGCAGATTGGTTGTGCTTAGTCGAACTGAAGGGAACTAAGCTCAATTAGGATCGGCTCTCGATCGCAAATAACAAAATAGTTCACATAAATTACACAAATCAAAGGAGATTCTCAATGTCTTACATTACAGTGGGTCAAGAAAACTCTAGCACGATCGATATCTACTATGAAGATCTTGGATCGGGTCAACCTGTGATTCTGATCCACGGATTTCCGCTCAATGGTCATTCTTGGGAAAAACAGGTTGCGGTTTTATTAAAGGCGGGTTACCGAGTCATTACTTACGATCGTCGAGGCTTCGGCAGTTCTAGTCAGCCATCCGTTGGTTATGACTACGAAACTTTCACGGACGATCTGCACAAGCTAATTACCACACTCGACCTGCGGGATATGGTACTGGTCGGCTTCTCGATGGGGACGGGTGAAGTCACGCGCTATCTAAGCAAGTACGGCTCGGAGCGAGTCAGCAAGGCGGTGCTGATGGCTCCAGTGCCGCCCTTCCTCCTGAAGACAGAGGAGAATCCTGAAGGGGTCGATCGCCGTGTCTTTAGCGAGATTGAGGGCGCGATCGTCGCCGACCGTCCATCTTATCTGTCAGCATTCTTTGCCAAGTTCTACAATGTTGATGTTCTTGGCAGCAATTCCGGTTTAGAGGATCTGCACCCACGCATCACTGATGACGCGATTCGGCTGAGTTGGCAAGTCGCGGCAGGGGCTTCAGCCAAGGCAACGCTGGACTGTGTCGCTTCTTGGCTAACCGACTTTCGTGCCGACTTGCCACGTATTGATGTCCCGACGTTAATCATCCAGGGTGATGCCGATCGCATTCTCCCGATCGACTCCACTGGTAATAGGCTCCCGAAGCTGATTAAGCATAGTCAGCTAGTGGTGATACCGGGCGGCCCGCACGCCATCAACTGGACTCATGCGGATCAGGTCAATCCTGTGCTGCTGGACTTTCTCAAATAGGTAAATTAATTAACTGAATTTTGACCGTCATGACGGACATAAAACCAACACCGAAGACACTAACAGATACAAAGAGGTACAGAAAATGGTTACTAGTGCCGTACACATCATTCACGATCGCAATTTCCGAGAACATATCCAAAATGGCTGGCTCGATAGCTACCATACGTTTTCATTTAGTGAATATAAAGATCCCAATCGGATGGGATTTCGCTCACTGCGAGTCATTAACGACGATCGAGTCATTCCTGGTGCTCCAATATTTGGGACACACGGACATTGGGATATGGAAATTCTCACTTATATTTTAGAGGGAGAAGTGGCACACGAAGATCGCTTAGGGACTAGGTCGGTGATTCGTCCTGGCGATGTCCAAATCATGAGCGCCGGTACTGATATTCAACATAGCGAATTTAATAATTCGGATACTGAACCCGTACGCTTATTGAAAATTTGGATGCTACCTAATCGACAAAACATTACCCCTCACTACGACCAACGCAATTTTTCTCTAGCCGAAAAGCAAGGCAAACTGCGGCTGGTGGCTTCAAAAGACGGGCGAGAGGGTTCTCTGATGATTCATCAAGATATTGACCTTTATGCTTCAGTTCTATCATCGGGCGATCGGGTGGCGTTTGAGATGGGGCGCGATCGGTTTGCCTGGATTCAAGTTGCACGCGGGATCGTGACGCTCAACGGTGAATCACTGCGAGCAGGCGATGGCGTACAAATCAACAGTCCAGAACGGCTAGAACTGACGACCGAAGCCAGTGCTGAAATCTTGTTGTTTGACCTCGCGTGAAACTCACTCTTATAAGGAGTAATCAATTTTGTACGGAGCAGATCCCAAAGACAAGCATCCGATGAAGGGGTTTCCGCAAATCTGCTTCATTCAGAACACGGTGTCGAATCCCCATATCATTGTTGGAGATTACACGTATTACGACGATCCAGAAGATTCAGAAAATTTCGAGCGGAATGTTTTGTATCATTTCCCGTTCATCGGCGATAAATTAATCATCGGCAAGTTTTGCGCTTTGGCAAGAGGTATTAAGTTCATTATGAATGGTGCCACTCACAAGTTGGACGGGCTTTCAACTTATCCGTTTCAAATTTTCGGCAACGGTTGGGAGAAAGTAACCCCTCAAACCGGAGAACTGCCCTACAAAGGCGATACGGTAATCGGTAATGATGTGTGGATTGGCTATGAAGCGGTCATGATGCCAGGGGTGCAGGTGGGAGACGGAGCCATCATTGCAGCAAAGTCAGTCGTCGTGAGGGATGTTTTACCTTATACGATTGTTGGCGGTAATCCAGCCAAGTGCATCCGCCAACGGTTTGATGATGAGACGATCCAAGCTTTGCTTAAAGTTGCTTGGTGGAATTGGGACATCGAGAAAATTACGCGAAATCTGGAGCAGATTGTAACGGCAGATCTTGAAGCTCTGATGAATTGTGAGTAGCAGTGCAGTAGAACAAATCTGTTAGCACGGCGAGCAAAGTCTTTGCGCTTTGTTTAAATGTTGTTTGTCGCCACTCAACAGACCCGATAAGTAGGGCAAAGTAATCAAAAAACATCCAACTTTTCAACTCTTGAATTTAATGTTTACATGACAGTAACTACTCGCATGGAGATTCGTAACATGACAACTGCCACTCATCTGTCCGCTACCGATCGTTGGCGGCCCTTACCGCTTGCCGCTTGGCAAGACACTTATGAAACACTGCATCTGTGGACGCAAATCATCGGCAAAATTCGCCTAGCATTAGCACCCAAAATGAATCACTGGTGGCATTCAACGCTGTATGTCACACCACGCGGGCTGACGACTGGGACGATGCCCGTTGGCGGAGCCTCTCCCGTGGAGAATCGTTTCCGTAGCTTTCAAATCACCTTTGACTTCCTACAACATCAACTCCTGATTGAAACGAGCGATGGCATAATGCGAAAGATCGCCCTCGCTCCTCGCTCTGTGGCTGCTTTCTATCAAGCCGTGATGAGTACCTTGAAAGACATGGGCATCGAAGTCCAGATCTGGACGATGCCGCAGGAAGTGGCCGATCCCATTCCTTTTGAGCAAGACGATCGACATGCGGCTTACGATGCAGAATCTGCTCAACGGTTTTGGCAGATTCTGGTACAAGCCGATTGCCTGCTGACCATCTTCCGCTCTCGTTATGCTGGCAAATGTAGCCCAGTCCATTTCTTCTGGGGCAGCTTTGACCTAGCAGTGACGCGCTTTTCGGGACGGCGCGCGCCCGAACATCCGGGTGGAATACCTCACATGGCAGATTGGGTGACGCGAGAAGCCTATTCGTATGAGGTGAGCAGTTGTGGTTTTTGGTTTGGCGGCGGATCAATCGAAGCCTCATTCTACGCTTACGCCTATCCAGCACCAAAGGGCTTCAAGGATTATCCCATCCAACCGCAAGCAGCCTTTTACAGCCCAGATATGCAGGAATTTATGCTGCCTTATGAAGCAGTACGGCAAGCTGACGATCCAGAGTCAATGGTAATGGCATTCCTGCAAAGCACTTACG
>JANOQX010000055.1:0-2345 GCA_031415035.1 Cyanobacteria bacterium VAR_4_metabat_243 | reverse complement strand
GCGCTCCATCCAAGTGGTAACAATTTCCATGACTTGCTCCTGTTCGGCTAGACCCATTCTATCAATCTCTTCCTGAAAAATCGGCTCCTCCTGGGGATTCAGCTTCAAATAGGTATCCACAAACCCCGAAATCAACTCCGTCCGCGCCGGATCCAGTTTCAGTGTTGCCAGGAGTCGGAGACATTCGGCTTTCACCTTCGGTCGGTCTTTGCGGGCGATGCGCATTTTCGACATGAGTGCTGCGGCGACGGGATTATGCTGTTTGAGAAAGTCCCGCCAGTTCAACTGATTGAGCTGAATGGTGGCAAAGTTGAACTCCAGTACCTTCCGATCGGGAAAGGCGACGATATGCTGATTGCTCTGGACTTTGAGCGGATAGTCAAAGGAAAAAACCACGATCGGGTAAATCGGTAATAAAAACTTCTGATACAACCGCGTGAAATAAAACAGCATCCGGCGATCCAAGGTGTCTTGGTCATAAGACTGGTTTTCGATATGCATCAAGAATCCCGTATCTTGTCCGCGAAACTTCACCTTGGCCAAGATGTCGATCTTGCGCCGCTCACCTGTGGTCGTATCGGCAAAATATTCTTGGCCGAGGAACTCAACGCCATCAGCGTCCAGATATTCCGCCACTTCCGGTAGAAACAGCTCAATAAATTCCACGAAAAAGGTCGTCAGTAGCTTTTTGAACAACTCGTCGTGGTCGATCGTGGTTTTGGGGTCAGTCATGATCTTCACTTTATCATGTTGTCAATCCATCTCAAAGCCCTGACTGCGCTTCTTTTGAGGTTCATAGCTTGGGTGAGATTGCGGTGAGCTTCGGTGATTCTGTGTTGTATTTTTGACCGAGCGATTTTGCTGCGGTTGATGGGGCAAATCACTCGCATCTAAAATGGAATGTCTTCGTGCTTGCTGTAATTCAATCGTTGATTCAAGTTCGCCAAGGAGACGGAGATTTGCTGTTGTAAGTTGGTATTGCTTTGCATCCCGATACTCAAGCTGCGTAATGACTGTACCAATTTCTCCAACTGCGCGGCCAAGTCGCTCTGTGTGGACTCTTGGTCTAATTGCCGCAGTAATATTCGTAAATCCTGATGCATCTGTGATTGCCGGGTGAGTATTTGCTGATATGCCTGCGGCAAAGGTTCTATGCATCGCGTTTGTGCTTCGAGACAGACGGTTAATTGTTGTTGTAATTTCAAGTTTTCTTGGGTGAGGGTATTGATTTCCTGACGTATGGGCTGCAAGGCTTGTAGCAATGCGGTTTCCAAGATGCTCTCCGACATTTCGATCGTGACGATTGGCGCGGATTTGATCACTTTGCGGGGGCGAGGCATGATGATTCACCATTTGGAATAAGGGAATGTAGTCGCTGGCGTTTTCCTTGGTACGGGACACGACGGCGCGTTGGGTTAGGGCCGCTTTGTCCGGGGTGTAGAGCGTCAGGTGATGCTTGGCGCGGGACATGGCGACATAGAGGGACTCCCGCGCAAAGGTGTGGTCAAGGGCGACCAATACCCGATCGGCGGTTTGACCCTGACTGCCATAGACCGTGCTGACCCAGGCGTAGTCCAGATGTTGCTGGCCGCTGAGATTCACATGGCGGATATTTCCCTGTTCATCGATGATTTCGGCATTCTCAACAGCGTCAATTTCGCGGATAGTGAATCGTTGGCCGTTGTGAATATCGTTGGCCCGATCGTTCTTCGTCCAACGCAGTCGATCGCCCACGGTGATGGGAATTCGTTGGACGGTATAGACGGATTTGCGCTGGCAATGGGCCGGGTCGATCGTCTGGACTTCTTGGCCAGCGGTTTGAACGATCAGTTGATTGGTGCTGGGATTAATGCCAACAATTGAGTATTTCTGATGCTTCTCTAATCCCTGGCGGGGGTAGGTTCGCATCGGGAGGAGGACATCACCGATCGTGTAATTGTGGGCATAGTTCGCCTGGGCTGTAGTCAAGTCTTTGGCGCGTAGGATTGTGACTGGGCAGCGATTCATCTCTAGCAGCTCTTCTCGCTGTAAGGCGCGGCGGATCTGCGCTGTGAGCATCTGCCTTGATTGATTGGTTCCAGCGAGGATGAGTGTTTGCGATCGTTCGGCTTCAGTCAAGCGGAGATAGTCTTGGATGAGTCGATCGGTGTGCTCCGGGGTTGCTTGAATCATCCCGGTCTGCTCCATTTTTTGGAGACTCTGCTCGACCTGAGTGCCTGACAAATCTATCGAAAACACTGTGGTATCAGGTCTGACAATCCAGTTGTCGAATGCGAGTAAACCAGATCGTGTCATAAAATGCCTGTTCGGCTTTTTTCGAGGCAAAACAAGGTTCTGGATCGCGG
>JANOQX010000054.1:0-36509 GCA_031415035.1 Cyanobacteria bacterium VAR_4_metabat_243 | reverse complement strand
CCGCGATCCAGAACCTTGTTTTGCCTCGAAAAAAGCCGAACAGGCATTTTATGACACGATCTGGTTTACTCGCATTCGACAACTGGATTGTCAGACCTGATACCACAGTGTTTTCGATAGATTTGTCAGGCACTCAGGTCGCTGTTTGCTGGCGCAGGTGGCATGGATGTTGGATTCGCTCGCGCTGGGATTCAGGTTGTGGGGGCGAACGAGATCGATCGGGATGCTTGTCTCACCTACGCCGCAAATCATCCTGGGGTGGCGCTTCAGCCCGGTGATCTGAACCAGCATTTGGATGGGATGCGTCAATTTGAGGGGGTTGATCTGGTTTTTGGGGGGCCACCTTGCCAGGGCTTTTCGGTGGCGGGGAAGATGGATCCCGATGACCCACGGAGTCAGTTGTTGTGGGCTTTTATGCAGGTGGTGGCATTGACCCGACCTCGCGCCTTCGTTTGTGAAAATGTGAAGGCGTTGGCTGTGTTGGATAAGTGGAGTGTAATTCGGCAACAGCTGTTTCAGGTGGCGCGGGACTTGGGCTATACGTATGAACTGATTGTGTTGAATGCGGCGGATTTTGGGGTGCCGCAATCGCGGGAACGGATGTTTTTGATTGGCTTTCGTGATCGGGGCGCGATCGACGATTTGGAATTACAGTTTGAGCGCTATAAAACCAATGCGCCGACAGTCCGCGATATTCTCCTGCCGTTAGGTGTGGCGGGTTCGGCCCAAAATCAGCGGGTTTGTCATGCGAAGGTGACGATCGCGCGGAATCCCGTGATGCGCCGATCACCCTATGCGGGGATGCTGTTTAATGGCCAGGGCCGACCGTTGAACCCTGATGGCTATTCCTGTGCGCTCCATGCTTCGATGGGTGGGAATAAGACGCCGATGATTGATCAAGACCATTGTTATTTTGGTCAGGAGAGTTGGGTGGAATGGTATCACGGGCACTTGATGGCTGGGGGTGCGCCGTTGGCTACGGCACCGAAAAGACTGCGACGATTGACGATCGATGAAGCGATCCGGATTCAAACCTTTCCTCTGGATTATCAGTTTATGGGCAGCCAGAGTTCGATCTATCGGCAAATTGGCAATGCGGTACCCTGTGATTTGGCGCAGGTTGTCGCGACAGTGGTGGGAAATTTTTTGAATGTGGGTGAAGTGCCGCAACTACGACCTTTGATGGCGCGTGAGGCGAAGCAGTTGACGTTGGCCGTGTAGCCAAGCAAAAAGCCCACGAGCCGATCGACGTCTCATGGGCAAATTGATTCAAGGGACGGTGTAACTTAATCGACGCGATCGGCGACATCTAAAGTGGGCCGACTATTCCCCGGATTAAACCAGTCGATGCGGCGGGTGAGGAACATGACGATCGCTAGGAAACCAAATAGCCCGATCGACCCCAACAGCAAGGAATAATCCTGACTGGCCAGGACAACATAGAGATAGCTGTAAAGGCTGACCTGCATGACGCCCATGATGCCGCCGCGCCGTTTGGCTTGCAGCACGGACATGGTGTAACCCGTAATCAGCACTACAACGGCAATGCTGGAAATCACATAGGCATAGTGGAAACCCAAATGCTCGGAGAGCGCTAATTGCAACAGATAAAACATCGACATCGCCACACCGACCATGAGGTATTGCAATGGGTGCACCCGCAGTCGTGCCATGACTTCAAACAGCCACAGCACCGCAAAGGTCAACAGCAAGAAGAGAAAATTGTACTTAATACTGCGTTCGGCCATGTGGTAGTTGTCCACCGGGGCAAACAGGTCAACGCCAAACTGCGATTGGTAAATTACGTTATCCTCGATCGGGGCTTCGCTGCTCCATTGCTGGGGGAAATTGCGACCGAGGAAGGGGATTTGCCATTTGGCTTTGAATCCGGCTTTGCTGATTTCCGGTTGCTCTGGGAGCCAGCCGCCTTGGAAGCTGGGGTTGGCCCAGTTGGAGTCGAGCGTGACCTGGGTGAGTTTGCCCATGGGGACAAAATTTAGTCGCTCACTGCCCCGCAGTTGGAGGGGAATGGTGAATTGATAATCCTTGGTGTCGGCTTTGATTAGCTTGCGGAGTGGGGCATGAATCCCGGAGCCACTGTTGATGTTGGCTTGAGTGGGCGCGAGGCGGCTGGGATTGCTGTAATCATCGGGGGGGGGATTGTTGGGTGATATGGCCCCACCCGATTGCAGCTTGCCGAGGCCCGGATCAAAGGACACATCGACGTTATTCCACTTGACCTTGACTTGGTCGCTAATCGCACGGGTATCGGTAATTTGGATCGTCAGTTCGGCCCGATCCCACTGGATATCCTCGGCTTTCACCCCCCAAGCGGAAAAGTCCGGGGCGTCAAACTGGCCGCTCACCGTGAGATCGCTGGTGTAAACCGGGACTTGGAAAATCCCGCGATAGCGATTTTCCGTAGTCATCTTGCCATCGATTTTCAGATCATTCGGTAGGAAAGTAGCGACTTTTTGCACCGTGGCTTCGTTTTTCTTTTCGGCGCTGCCCGATCGTTTGAGGTAGGGAATTAGCAAACGCGGCCCGACGACCATTTGCTGTTTGCCCCATTTGCTACTGATATCTTCGACGGCGGCTTGGCGGACTTTTTGCCGATCGTTGACCAGGCCAAACAGCATCAGCGTCGGGATCTGCAACAGCAAAATCAAACAGCCAATGATAAAAAAGCGCGTGAACTGGGAATTGATTACCCGATCGAAGGATGTGGATGGATTGGATGGCGAATTCATAGGGAAATAACCGAACCTACTTTATGACGACTTAACCTTGAATCACCGACAGTTATGCATGTGACAATCGCACTACTGTCTACTTCATGACGGTAAACCGAAATTTCGGAGGGTGCGGTCGGAAATTGTCCGATCGGCGGTCGGGGAAAAGGTCGGATCGCCAAAAATCCCCGATCGATGCGGGGTGTGCGTCGATCGGGGATTTTAGATTTAATCGTTAATTGCGTGATTGATCGATCCCCCTAAATCCCCCCTTAAAAAGGGGGACTTTGAGCATTTTCCGGTTCCCCCTTTTTAAGGGGGCTAGGGGGATCGCGCCTGGTTAACTGGCCAAATACTCGCGCACCAAGGCTTTCCGACGGCGCAGATGCTCGAGCGCCTGCCGCTCCAACTGCCGCACGCGCTCCCGGCTGAGATTGAGCCGCTCACCGACTTTCGCCAGTGACATCTCCTTCTCATCGCCAAAGCCATAGCGCAGGGTCAAAACCCGTTGCTGCTGGGGTGGCAGTTCGGCCATTAGATTCTTCAGATCCTGACGCATGGCAGCTTGCATGGTGAAGGTTTCGGGCGATTCGCCGTCGTCTTCGAGCAAGTCCTGCAACTCCGTATCCTGATTGTCGCCGACGCGCAAATCGAGGGACACGGGCTGGCGCGAGATCATCAGGTATTCCCGAATCTCAGCGGCGCTGAGTTCCAGTTCAGCGGCGATTTCCGGCATGGTCGGACTGCGACCCAAGACCTGGGCCAATTCCCGCTGGGTGCGCTTGATTTTGTTCAGCTTCTCGGTGATGTGAATCGGTAGCCGAATCGTGCGACTCTGCTGGGCGATCGCTCGGGTGATCGCCTGGCGAATCCACCAATAGGCGTAGGTCGAAAACTTATAACCGCGCATCGGGTCGAACTTCTCGACGCCGCGCTCCAAGCCAAGGGAACCTTCCTGGATCAAATCGAGGAATTCCAAATTGCGGCGTTGATATTTCTTGGCGATCGACACCACCAGTCGGAGGTTGGCCTCGATCATCTTGCGCTTGGCCCGATTGCCTTGGAGCAAGGCCGCTTTAATCGCCGCTTCAGTTTGGCCGAGGGCCGCTGCCAGGGCGGCATCGGTGGGGACTTCGCCCAGCGTGATCGCGAGTTGATCCTTCTCGGCTTGCAGCGCCATCATTTGCTGCACTTGCTTGCCGTAGATGATCTCTTGCTCATGGGTCAACATGGGCACACGACCAATCTCATGCAGGTAAGTCCGCACCATATCGGCGGTGTAGAGCGGCGGTTGGTGGGTGGAATTTGTTGTGGCCATTACATTGACTCCCGAAATTGAAAACTAAACTCAACAGGTTGGGGTAAAAGCGCAAAAGTCCCAGTTCGTCAGACTGGATGATCGGTAAAAAAGTGCCGAAAACCCCTGAGATCAATCGTCTTCAGTCAGGATTTGGGCGGTATGGGAAAAAACTCCGATCGGGCAAGGCGCGATCGGCAATCAACTTGAGGTGAATGAACGAACACCACTACAACAAAAGACTGGCGTGAATGCAAAACCCGGCAGTTAAGCGCAGCGTTCAACTGGCATGTAGGGGTACCAAGTTGAAGAAAAACTAAAGTCGTAATGACTTCACTTAGCTTGAGATTAGGTCAAACCACAGTGAAAGTAAAGTGACTTAAGTCATGCTCACGCCCATCGCTGGGGGCGATTGTCCCTGACTAGGGATACGTGCGGACTGGGTGGTTTGGATTGCTGGCTCATCGAAACATCACCTCCGAAATTATGGATGACTTGATCATCAGGGTCTGGTGGAAATTGCGCTAGGGGCAAGGGGATTGGGATAACCGTACTAATTTGGGTCGATCGAGTAGAGGTTTCATCCGCCCACTAGATACACCCGTAACTACACCCGGACATCGATCGATTCCCGAAGGATCTTGGATCAATATTATAGTACAAATAAACTGATTCGATCGAGCCAGTTGGGGCTGACATCGATTTGATAACACACCGATTTGACGAGTCGGTGTCACGACATGTCGAAGCTGTGACGGGGGGTGAAATCTCCATGTAATACAAATACTACATTTGCGCGGCGAAGTCAAGCCCTCGCCGGAAACCCGTATCCCCGTTGAGGGGTTTTGCGCCGGAACTGTGGTGCGCAATTATGTAGTTTTCCATACTAAAATGAGTAAATACTGGGCAACGGCGCATTCGGGCGCTCTGGCCGACTTTGGGAGATGAACGTGGATTATCGTCCGACGGAAGAATTTCGGCGTTATGATGCTGACGCGATCGCGCGGCATTTGCGATGGCAGCCTTGGCGGCCCCTGTGGCGCGCCTGGCGGATCGGGTTTGCGTTTTTGGGGTTTGTGCTGGGATTGCAGTTGGATGCGATTTTGGGCCGCGAAGAGGGGAGTCAGCAGGCGCGGGCGGAACAGATTCGCCGGATTTTGACGGATTTGGGACCCACGTTTATTAAGGTGGGACAGGCGCTATCGACCCGCCCTGACTTGGTGCGCCAGGATTTTCTCAATGAGTTGATTAAGCTGCAAGATCAGTTGCCGCCCTTCGACAATGCCACGGCCTTTGCGATCATTGAGCGGGAGATCGATCGCAGTGTCAGTGAGATTTTTCGTGAAATCACCCCGGATCCGATCGCGGCGGCCAGCCTCGGCCAGGTCTACAAAGCCAAACTCTACAGCGGTGAAACGGTAGCAGTGAAGGTGCAACGGCCGAACCTGAAGCCGATCATGATGCTGGATCTTTATCTGATGCGTTGGTTTGCCAAAAATCTCGGTTGGCTGTTGCCATTGAATATTGGCGACGATCTGGCGCTGATTGTGGACGAGTTTGGGGCGAAGCTGTTTGAGGAAACGGACTACCAAAATGAAGGCGCGAATGCCGAAAAATTCGCCGAGAACTTTAAAAATGATCCACTGATCAAGGTGCCGAAGATCTATTGGGACTACTGTAGTCAGCGGGTGTTGACCCTGGAGTGGATCGATGGCGTCAAGTTGACCGACATCGCGGCGGTGGAAGCGGCGGGGATGGATCTCGATGCGTTGATCCAGATTGGGGTGACCTCGGGATTGCAGCAATTGCTGGAGCATGGCCTATTCCATGCCGATCCGCATCCGGGGAATCTGTTCGCCATGACGCCGGAGCCGGGTTCACGATCGTCCGTGCGGGGGCGGATGGCCTACATCGACTTTGGCATGATGGATCAGCTCGATGCGCCGCTGAAGGAAGCGCTGGTCGATGCCCTGGTGCATTTGATCAACAAGGATTATGAACAACTGGCGAAGGACTTTGTGGCCTTGGGCTTCTTGACGCCGAGCACGGATATTACACCGATTATTCCGGCGTTGGAAGCGGTGTTTGATGATGTGATCGGCAAGAGTGTCGGTGACTTTAACTTCAAGGTGGTGACGGATAAGTTTTCGGGGTTGATGTACGAGTATCCCTTCCGGGTGCCCGCGAAGTTTGCGCTGATTATCCGATCGGTGGTGACCCAGGAAGGCTTGGCCCTGACCCTGAATCCCAACTTTAAGATTGTCGAGATTGGCTTCCCCTACATTGCGCGGCGACTATTAACGGGCGAATCCGAGAGCCTGCGCCGCCGCTTGCTGGAAGTGCTGTTCAAAGATGGCAAGTTTCAGTGGCAGCGCTTGGAGAACATGATTCAGATTGCCCGCACCGATCGGGAGTTTGATGTGTTGCCGACGGCGCAATTGGGGATGCAGTACCTGATGTCCGCCGATGGGGCGTACCTGCGGCGACTGATCGTGATGTCGTTGACCGAAGACAATCGCCTGCATACCGAGGAAGTCCGCCGCCTGTGGGACTTGGTCAAGGCCGATGTGAAGCCCGACAAGATTGCTGGAGCGGCTTGGAATGCACTGATTCAGGTGTCCACAGCGAGCGCGGCGAATCTGATTCCAGCGGCAATTTCGACCCTGACCCGCAGCGCCGCCGGTAATTCGACGCGGGTGAAGTAGGTAGTGTAAACTTTTGTAATCGACCCACTCATTTAAAATCTTCTTGGAACCACCGATGGAAATGTCAGATTTCGATGCTCAGGCCTTAGCCGCGTACTACGCCTATTTTCCGCAGCCGCCTTATTTGATGGTGATCTTTGGCTTTGTGTCAGCGGTGCTCTGCGGCTTGGCGTTCCAGGGTGTGTTGAAGGAGTTATTGCGAGAATGGCAGCAGCAGAAATCGACTCAGACCCTGAATGAGATGCGCAGTTGGCGCTTGCTGACCCCGTATTTGGGGATTGGGGCGGGTTCGGTGTTTTTCCTGGCCGCTGGGGTGGAGATTTTTGGGGTGCCGACGAAGTTTGCCTATGGGCTAGCGACGGTGATGGCGGTGCTAGTGGGGCGGTTGATCTGGTGGCAGTTGTCGAAGGTGTTGGATTTGCTCGAAGAGGGCGGCAGCGCGGCGCTGGATCTGGACTCGTTTTACTAAATCGATCGATAGAATTCCAGTAGATCCTTGGCCAGCGCGCAATTGGTGTACTTCACCATGGCGCGCTGGTAGCCTTTTTGGCCGATCGCTTGGGCGTAGTCGGGGTCGCTGATTAGTTGGGTGAGCCGATCGGTGAGTTGTGCCACATCACCTTCAGGAAAGACCAACCCCGCATCGTCGATCACGTTGGGGATTTCGCCGGAGTCGGAGCCGATGACGGGGACGCGGCAGGCCATGGCTTCGATTAGCACGTGGCCGAATTGCTCTTTCCAGCCGGATGCGGTGAGGGTTTTGAATTCGTCGGTGGTTTCGGAGGGCAGGAGGAGGACGGACATCAGGTTGATGTAGCGGTAGACGTCGGCGTGGGGAACGCTTTCGATTTGGATGAGACGATCGACGAAGCCCAGTTCACTGGCCAATTCCTGTAATTCCGCCTGCATCGGGCCGCGCCCGAGCAACAGCATTTTCCAGTTCTGATTTTCTAGTTTGGCAGCGGCGCGGAACAGGGTTTTCAGACCTTTCTCGGGAACGAAGCGACCGACGAACCCGATGACGAAATCCTCGGGCTGAATTCCATGTTGGGCGGCGATTTCCGGTTGGGGCTGGGCTTGGAAGAGTTGTTCATCGACGCCAAGTTGGGGCATGATCCGCATCGGGCCGTTGTAACCCCGATCGCGCAGGACGTTGAAACCGTCGGTGTTGCCGACGACGATGCCGCTGGAGTTGTTTAAGTTGTAGCGTTCGAGTTGGGCCAGGGGGAATTTGGTTTCGTAGGGCAGGTTCCACCAGGTGAAGAACAGCATTTTCGCCTTCAATCCCAGGAGTTTGTTCAGCGTGATCATCTGGGCGTAGGCGAGGGATTTGACGCCTTGCTCGACTTGGATCACATCGGGCCGAAATGACCTCAGCAGGGTGATGAGTTCCGGGCCGAAGCTGAGTAGGGCTTGGTTGTTTTGGCTGTAGTTGGTCAGCGGGACGACGCGGAAATTGCCGTCTTGGAAGGGTTGGGTCTCGATCGTGTGGTTCATCACGCCGCCGGGACGCCACTTTTTCGGCACGACGATCGTCACTTCGATCGCCGGTGACAACTGCGCCAGTTCACGCAATTTCTCTCGGTTCAATTCGATGATGTAGGAATGGCTGGCAACGAGGATTTTCATGGGGTCGATCGGTGGGGTGAGAAATCGTAGGGTGGGCATTGCCCACCATTTTCGCGGTGCGATCGCGGGGTTGGTTGGGCTGCAACAATTCCAAATTCCAACCTATCTTTGGCTGAGGTGGGCATTGCCCACCCTACGATTGGATGGAGATTGTCGGGTGGGGATTGCGCACAACCGCCGATTGGGTTTCCCGATCGCGAGCCGTATAAGCCTGGCCGTCGTCCCACAATCCTTTGATCTGCGTCCAGACGGCATCGCCAAATCCGGCGATGTAGAATACCAATCGCGTCGCGATTTTGAGCGGCGAACCGCTCTTATGGCAGGGCGGCCGACCCAAGACATGACAGTCAAATAGCCGCAGGAAAAAGCGGCAGCATTGCCAGAAGGTCAGATGCTTCAGGCCCATGAGGAAATGGTTGTGGTAGAAGGTCATCTGGTACTTCAGCGACTTGGTGGTGATGTCGTGGCAGCCGCCCGTTTCCTCGCCCAAATGCACCAAATCCGCACTGGGGTCGTACCACACGATCAATCCCGTCTCCCGCAGGTGCAGGCAAAAGTCCGATTCCTCGCGGATCGCACTGCCCCGGAATCGCTCGTCGAACCAAATATTGTGCTGGTGAAAAATCTCGCGGCGATAGGACATGTTGCAGCCCCGCGCACTCAGAACTTGCTGCGGCTGAGTGGTATGCACCAGATTGATGTGGTACCAGGCGATCGCGGGATCCATGGCTTCGGGCGGCAAGGTGGTGATTTCCAATCCCGCTTTGAAGTCGTTTAGCTTCATCCGATCGAGGACGCGACCCGCGACGGCTCCCACTTCGGGTCGGGCGTAGTTTTGACCGTGGGCCGTGAGGAAGCCGTCGGGCAATTCCACATCGTCGTCGAGGAAGAGCATGACTTCGCCTTTGGCGCGGCGCACGGCGTAGTTGCGGGCACCGGGGAGGCTGGCCCAGTCGAGTTTGATCCAGGTGATTTGGCCCCGATCGCTGGCGGTGGTGAGAAATGCCTGCACGTCGGCTTCGTGGGTCGGCGTCTGATCGACCACCAGCACTTCGAACTGGGGATAGTCCTGCTTCAGCACGTCTTCAATGCTTTTGACCAACGGCGCTTCGCGGCCATAGGTGGGAATGATCACAGAGATAAAAGGGAGAGCCATAGTGCGGTGGGAAGATCCGATGGGGTGAGGGTGAAATGGGTCGAAATATGGCTAATTCGAATCGGCTTGGGCACTGCGATCGGGCCGGGATTCGAAGGATTCCGGCATGGGTTGTGGCGGTGATCGATCGTTGGTCGATCGGCGGCGCGATTCACGTCGGGAAGAAGTGGTAGATGAATCCACTGACCGCTCGTCGGCGGTTTGCTGATCGAGCAAGGGGAGTTTGAGAATCATACCTGCCACGAACCAGTAGTAGACGGCCACTGGATCGACATCGAGCGGGTAGTAGTAAGTGTTGTAGCTAATGAACAACAGAAACGTCCACAGTGCCGCACCGATGCCCCGAAGGTTTTTGTCCTTGACTTGGCGATAAGCCCGGAAGGTGATTACCGTTAGTGTGGTCACAAGAACGAGAAATAGTAACAACCCCAATGGCCCAATTTCGTACAAAATCTTGGGAAAGTAGGTTTCGATCAGCTTGGTCTCGCCCAGCGCACGGGCGGAGTTGGTGGCACGGCCCAGGCCGCGCCCCAATACGCCGGACAAATCCTGGACAAACTCAAATTGCTGGGCAATGAAGTCCGTGGGCGGCGCGGCATTCCACCGACTGACGAAGCTGTCGATCCGCTCACTGACGACCTCGGGATAGGCGGCCATCGCCCCCACCATAGCCAATCCCAAAATCACCACGATCGGCAAGAAGCGGGTGAAGTTGACGATTTGCCCCGTGGTGATCATCAATAGCCCATAGCTAATCGGGACGATCGCTAGGGCAATCCGTTGACCCGACAGCACCGCCATCGCCATGGTCTGGGCCATGGCCGCCATCCCCGCCAGTCGCCAATACCAGACCCGATCGTTAAAGGCGATCGCAAAGCTGAAGAAGGCACTGGCAATCAAGTACCAGCCCCACTGCCAGGGTGCGACGAAGGTCCCCGGCAGGCGAATTACCCCCTGTTCTTCGCTGTAGAGTAGCGACCCGCCGACTAGACAGCGGGAGCCGAGGGAGGCTTTGAATAGTTCGGCTCCTTCGCCCACGGTGCCTTTGCAGCGACCCGTCTTGAGCATCATGTACTGAACAAATCCGAGGGTGCAGCAAATCAAAATCAGCACCACAAACATCCGCAAGATCCGATAAAAATCTTCCTTGGTTTTGATCAAGTAGTAGGCGCAGGAAATCAGCGGCACATAGCCGAGGAAGACCTTCAGACCGAGGATCCCCATACCGATCGGTTGTTCTTTGCAAACGCCGCCGGTTTTGGCCGCTTCGCAGATCGGAAAAAATTGCTGGCTGCCATTGACCACGAGGATCACCAGGATGCAATACCCCAACAGGGCAAACAGCGGCAGCTTCAGTGGAGTCGCGACAAACCAGTTAATCCGCTTGCGTTTGCAAAACTGGATGACGCCGATCAGCGCGGGAACGTAGAAGGCATCTTTGGCCAACTGCATGATCGGGCTGTTGCCCAGCAGGTAAGTGATCGTGCCGCCCAAGGGCAGGTAGATCAAGAAGGCATAGAGGGCGTGCCAGGGATATTTGAACGAGAGCAGCAGGCAAAAGGCGGCGGCAAATCCGGCGACAGCGCCCTTAATCCCGCCGACAATGCCAATCAAAATCGCACAAACCACCGCCAGAATCAACGCCCCGGCCATAAACTTGGTCAGTTCTTGGCGGGCTTTGGCTTTGGCCCGTTGCTGGGTCAGTTGGGCTTTGAAGTTGGCTTGGCGTTCCGCTTTGGTGAGTTTGGCGGGTTTGGTGGATGGGGTGGCCGTCGGGGTCGGGGGTTTCCGGCGCGCCGATCGACGGCCCGAGGAGGATTTTTTGGGGCGCGGCATGGGCAAAGGGACGATGGGGTGGATTGGCGGGGGTGGATGCGGCTTGATCCTAGGGTGCCCCAAACGCCGCGATGCTCAACCGATCGGCCCAATGCCCTGAGCGTCAACTGTTACAGCTTGGCACTGCAAGCATATTCGCCAACTTTGGCCGTGCTGCTGGCGGGACGGGCGGTGACGGCAATGCCCGTTTCGCCGTAGGTGAACTTCTGAATCAACTGCCGATCGGTGGTGTAGGCGTTGATCCGCAGTAGCCGTTGGGCTTTGTTGGTGCAGTTGATTGACCAGCGGACGACTGCGCCTTCCACGGGCTGGCTCAGGGGCACTTCGATGAACGGGTTATTCGGTTGGACAAACTCCCGATATTCCCAGTAGAAGCGGGTCGTACCCTGAGCCTGAATCGCATTGCGATCGATCAAAAACCGATCGCCCACGCCATTTTCGATGACCTTCGTCCATTGGGGGGCGGCGATCGCGGGCACAGCGGGGAGGCTGATGACGGCACTGATCAGGCCAAGCAGACAAAACAGACGACGAGTAGGATTCATGGTGCTTCAGACGGGGGAATTTAAGGTGTATTGGTGCGGTGAATGGGGGGAGCGAATGGCTGAGGCTAGCGGATCACCTGGGCTTCCATATTTTTGACCGCCGTGGTGGCGTAGCTGTCATCGGGTCGTTCATCCAGGGCACGCCGGAAGAATAACAGCGCCTTGGCATAGTCCTTGGCCCGACTGGCGGTGTAGCCTTCCTGCATGTACCGATCGTAGAAGTTGGTGCCATTGGCTTTGATCGGGGTGGGGGCCGCGCCGGGGGCGGGAGCGGCGGCGGTGGGAGGCGCGGTCACTGGGTTGGGTTGGGCGGGGGTGGTGGGTTTGGCGGGCGTCGGCGTGGGCGTCGGCTGTACCGGGGTAATGGCTCCCTGTCGCGGTTTGACTGGGGGTAACAGCTCCGTCGGGACGGTGATTGGGTTGGGTTGGCCGATTGGGGTGGGTTGACCGATCGGGGTCGGTGGAGTCGCGGGCTGGGGCGTCGGGACGCTAGCCTGGGGACTGCCGGGATTAATCGGCGCGATATAGACGGGCTTGGCCGGGGCGGGCTGGGCGGCGGTGACCAGGCCATTGGGCTGATAAGTACTCAGCACCCGCTTGGTGTAGGCGGCGATATTATCTTCGTTGAAGCGACTGGGATCGCCCGTCACCCACCAGGCGGCAATGCGGCGAATTGCCAGACCTTCGTCATTTTGGGCGCTGCGAATTTCCTGCCGGAACATGTCCTGGACAATGCAGGTGACGGTGGCGGTGGCGGCGGCTTGATTGGTGGCAAATTCTTCGGGGGTGAGGCTGCGACCGAGGCATTGGCGTGACCACAGGGGAATCCGATCGCCCTTCACTTGCCAATCGCTGTAATAGCCGGGATTACGGCTGTTGCCCAGGAGGGTGACCTGGCGCAGGGCTTCGGCGACCCGGTTGGCCCGCTCAAATTCGGCGGTGGTGCCACGCGCTTGGGCTTGGGCGGCGGACGGCATTGCGACCATCAGTGCCAGGCTCCCCAGGATGGCTCCAAGGGCCCGCGATCGGCGCGGCGATTGGTGGTGCGAAATTGATTTACCCATGGTGCCCTTTACCCTACGTCAAAATTATGCTCAACCAAACTGTTCCATAAGCCGACCCCAAAATCAAGCGGACTTGTGATTTTCCGTTACTTTTGGCGGGTGATTTTGGGATTTTAGGGGGCATTGGCGTCGGGTTTACTCAGCGGGACTTTCTCGACCCCGGCGATAATTTCGATCACTTCCTTCACCACGGGAGCGGCGGTGGTGCCCCCGTAGACTTGGCCCTGGGGTTCGTCGAGGACGGCCAGGACGACATAGCGGGGATTATCCACCGGGAAGATGCCGACGAAACTGGTGATGTAGGCCCCTTCGATGTAGCCCTGGTTCCCGGCTTTTTGGGCCGTGCCGGTTTTGCCTGCGACGCGATAACCTGCGACCTGGGCTTTGTCGCCCGTGCCGTTGGCCACCACTTCCTCCATCATCCGCAGGACGGCGCGGGTGTTTTTGGGCGTGAAGATCTGTTTGGGCATGGCCCGTTGGGGTTCCCAGTAGGGTTTGCCGCCGCTGTCGTAGAGTCCTTTGACGATGTGGGGGGTGACCATTTTGCCGCCGCTGGCCAGCATTCCGTGCATTTTCAGCAGTTGCAGCGGGGTCATGGAGAAGCCTTGGCCGAAGGATGTGGTGGCCCGATCGAGGGGCGAGGTGACGAAGGTTTTGCGCGAATGCATTTGGCCTTCGGCCTCAAAGGGCAGGTCGATCCCGGTCTTCTGGCCGAGACCAATCCGTTCGAGCCAACTGAAGTAGGTGTCGGGCTTCATCGCTTGGCCGACGCGCACCATGCCGATGTTGCTGGAATATTTGATCACTTGGGTCAGGTCGATCGAGCCACGGGCACCGCGATCGGAGTTGTAAATCGGCCAACCATCAAATTCCAAATAACCGGAGTCGTTGAAATAATCGTCGAGTTTGACCGAGCCGGATTCGAGTGCCATGGCGACGACGATCGGCTTGAAGGTCGAACCTGGCTCATACAGGTCAGTCAAGGCCCAGTTCTTGAAAATCGAAATGTCGTTGGCTTCGTAGTAGCGGTTCGGATCGAAGCTGGGCGAGGAGACCATCGAGAGGATCGCACCGTCGCTGGCATCCATTACGAGAACCAGCCCGCGCTTGGCCCCGAAGTTCTTCACCTGGCGTTCGACGATCGGCGTGATTGCCCGCTGCAATCGGCTGTCCACGGTGAGTTGGAGTCGCAGGTCGTCCTGGTTGACAAAGCCATTGGGGATCCCATCGGGCAGGACGATGCCATCGCCGGTGTGATTCAGCCGGACAGATTTGGGTGATTGTTCGAGGATGTGCCGGAAGCTGTATTCCAATCCGGCTTGGGGCGTTTGGGCGTTGTCCACATAGCCAATGATGTTGGACATCAGGTTTTGCTGGGGATAGAGCCGCTGCTGCCATTCCGTCAGCTCCAAACCGTCAATCACCAGGCCCTTGAGGCGGCGGGCCACATCTTCATTGATGCCGTTTTCGAGTTTGATGCCGCTTTCCTTGGCGGCGAATTGCTTCAGCAGTTCGTCCTTCGGGTGGCCGATGATCGGACTAATCAGCGCGGCGATCGCTTCGGGGCTTTGCTTGAAGTAGCGGGGGTGGGCGTAAAGTTCGTAGGCGGGTTGGTCGATCGCCACGACATTGCCATTGCGATCGGTAATCGGGCGGCGGGGCACAAAGGGCCGCAGATATTCGGTTTGCTGCTGTTTGGCGCGGCGCACCATCGTGGCGGTATCCCACACTTGTAGCCGCAGCAAATTGCACCCCAATAGGGCACAGCCCACCAGCAGGATCAACCACACCAGGATCAAGCGGCCTTCGGTCAAATTGGCGCGGGCCTGGGGCAGACGTTCGAGCCAACGCGGCAGGCGAATTCGGAAAGTCCGATGCGCGGCCGATCGCCCCGTCGCCGATCGGCCTCGGGCCGACTGTCGCTGGCCGAGGTTGCGACTCGGAATTTTACTGCCTCTCACCCTTACCACGTTCACTCACCCTAAAAATCATGCGAATCCCCGACCCGATCGTCCGTTAGTACCCCAATGGCTGCGCGCGATCGGTGGGCGCGGTGGGCGCGGCCTCATCCGGCGGGGCCACTGCCCCCGACTCGGGCTTGATAAAGATCACGTCGTCCGCCTTCTGGGGAGCCAACCCCAGGGTCTTGGGATCGACCTGTTGGGCAATCTGATTTTTCATCATTTCATTGCCCGAAATTAATTGCCGCTCGTTGCGTTGGAGCCGCTGGAGCTGGTTGTAGGCCATGCCCCACTGCTGTTGGGAATACACCGACCAGCCGTAGGTACCCAAGGCCACTGTGGACAGGACGATCGTCCCAACCAAAACGCCCCGCTGTACCTGCATCAAGGATTGCAGCCAACTGGGTAAGTGACTTGGCAATACCAGGGGCTGAAGCTTGCCCCGCAGCGTCCGATCGGGGCGTGACTTGCGAGAGCGCGGCGGCGAAGTGGTGGCAGTGCGGGTCGTCGATCGGGCGGAGCGGGTTGTGGCCACCCGAGGAGCGGCCTGGGTAGGTGATTGACCGGGGCGATTTCGCCGACTATGGCGCTTGCTGCGCCCGGATCCAGCGCTAAATGTCATACTCCAACCCTTCCTGCTGTTGCTCAGCGCTTGTCTGATGCCATCCCGACTGATTGCCCCCTATTGTATCGGTAGTGCGTGGATTCAACACCGTGGATTCACTCATTTTTTGTACAGAGGAATTCGGGTTATGAACTTGTCCCACTGTCATGGGTACTGACCGTCGATCGGTCTTTGATCATCGGCAGGACGATCCGACTCATGATCCGCTGATCCTCCAGCGCAAAGATACTAAATTCTGCGCCCATTTGTTGGGCCAACATTTTGCAGATCATCAGGTGGCGACCGGTGCTGTCATCCATCGGGTTGGGCTGGAGGTTGTCCCAGCCATGGCCATTGTTGACGGCCTCGATCACGGCGGCGCTGAGTTGGCTACTATCGGTAATCGCAATTTCGATCCAATTGGGATCCAGTTGCCGACACCAAATGTCCACCCGACTACTCAGCATTGATCGGTTGCAGGCACTGAGCAAAATCTCGTACAGCATGAATTCCAGCTTGTGGGCGTCGCCGCGCACCAGGGGATTGCCGTCGTGGTGGACTTGCATCCAGAGCTGGCGGGCCTTGACCACCCGATCGACGCCATCGAGGGCGCGGCGCAGCAAGCCGATCAGCGGCATCGGCTCGGATTTGAACTGCAAGCTCCAGGATTCTTGGTCGAGCATTTGATCCAAGGGGCCAATCACATCTTGCATCTGGCGCAGGATTTGTTGTTGGCGGGTGACGGCGAGCATGTCCTGGTTGGGTTTGTTCATGTCCAGCAGGCGTTGGACGCCCTGGTTGACGCTGCGATAGATCGTCTCCAGGTGACGTTGCTTGTACCAGGCCAGTTGGGCCAAGGGGCCGTGTTGGGCGTGGAAGCGGGTGGCCAAATGCATCGATCGGCGACACCAGGCCAAATGCTGACTCAAGGTGGCAAAAGCCAGTTGGTGGCGCTCACTCCAGCGCCGATCACCAATATCCGCCACCAACACCACGCCGAAGGGCGTGCCAGCGGGATCACTGTTGCGCAGGGCGATCGCCATGATTTGGCCTTGGGGGGCGGTGTTGCCCTTGAGCGCCAGTTGGAACCAGGCGCGGCTGGCGCTGGGCAGTTGGGTGATGTCGATGTCGATCAGGCCCGGTTGGCCCAAGACATGTTGAATCAGTGGGTCAGTTGCGATGTCGATCGGGGTTTGTTCGATCGCAAAGCGCTTGTCCAATAGCTCCTGGGGCCGCACCACTTGAGCGTGACTGTCGCCGGGGAACCAGCCCAGTAGCAGCGCCAGCGGCGATTCCGTTACCCGACCCAGGGCATTCAGGGCAAAGCTTTCGAGATCTTCCCGGCGGTTGAAGCTCTGCATCCGCTCGATCGCCTGTTGCAGGGTCAGTTGGAGGCTTTGGGTTTGCTGTTGTTGGCGCTGGAGCTGCCACTGGTGCAGGATCAGGCCCAATTGTTGGGCGGCGATTTGGAATAGGTTGGCTTCGGCTTGAGTCCAGGAGCGGGAGGTTTCGTTGCCGATTAGCAGGACGCCCTCCAGGGTTTGGCCGGGGGAGGTGCTACAGATCATGCTGGACTTGATCCCCAGATCCAATAGCGGCTGCCGCCAAGCGCCAAACCGCAGATCTTCCTCCCAGTTCTCGATCGTCATCGTGGCGGTTTGGCGTTCGAGCAGTTGGTGGTCGAGTTCGCTCAGTTGGGTCAGTTGTTGATTGGTGGGGCGGCGATGGCGGGGATGGGTCTGGTAGCAGATGTCGAATTCGCCGGTGTCGGGATTGTGCAGGATCACGAGTAACCGATCGCTCTTCAGCCGCTTACTCAGTAGCTCCGCCGTGCGGGTCACGGTCTGCCGCCAATCGGCTTTGCTATAGAGCGACTGGGAAATATCGGTGATCAGGCCATTATCCAGCTGGCTTTGCTGGATCACGCTTTCCATTTCCTCCAGGGGCGCAGCCAGGGCGACCAATTGGGCGGCGGCCTTGAGGTATTGCTGCTCTTCGTCTTGCCAGGTGTGATGTTCTGCGCCCTCCACGGACAGGAAGCCGATCAACTCCCGCTGGTACAGAATCGGGGCCACCATCAACGATCGTGCCCGCAACAAATTCAGCAGCTTCTGGCCAATGTCCTGGCGGATCGAACTATGTTCGCGGTTGATCTGCACCAGTTGGTCGTTGATCAAGGCTTGGTAGAACGGCCCGACATCCTGCACCGTGATGCCGGAATTGGGGGCTTGGTGGTCGAGGAGGACGGTGGTGCGATTTTGGTTGCTGACCCGCCGCCAGAAATAGCGTTGCTTCGGTTCAAACCAGTAAATGCTGGTGCGGGTCGCGCCGACGAAGCGGTGGCTTTCTTCGATTACGGCTTCCAGGCGTTGGCCCAGGTGATTGCACGATCGCAGCCGATCGGTGAGGCGCAACAGCGGTTGTTCGGGGCGTTTGATCTGCTGCTGTTCCCAGTCGGTTTCGACGCGGGCCAGGATCGCCGCGACTTCGCCCATGATCATCACCAGGGCGGCTTTCTCATGGGTGCTGGGGAAGGTGCCCCAACTTTTTGACCCTAGCATGACGACGCCGAGACAGCGATCGCGGTGGGTCAAGGGGAAGATCATCGTGCCTTGGATCCCCTGGCGCGTGGCAATTTGCTGCCAATCACGGGCGCGGTTTTCCTGGCGCAGGTCGGCCACGGCCACGGGCCGTTGCTGAATTACGACTTGTTCGAGCAGGTCACCGGAGGTGAGGCTAAACCGCTGTTTCAATTGTTCCGCGCCGCCTTTGGGCAAGACGCCGCCTTTGCCAATCAGCCGATGGTCAAGCCGATCGTACAGCCCCAGCCAGATCAAGCCGGAGTCGCTAAATTGACGCTTGAGATAGGCCAAAGTGTTGTCCAGCAGGGCTTGTGTGTCCCCCGCTTCACGCAGGGACTGCAACACTTGCCCCAAGCTCACCAGTAGCTCTTCCACCGTAATTGGCGCTTTAACAGGACCCATAGATGTCGGCATGCGGCACTTAAAAAGATAAATAATTCATAGATCACCCAATCCCCCTAATGGTGCCCCGAAAATTTCCGATCGCGACGGGGAGTCTACGGAAATTGGCGAAAATTCATGCCAACCTCTGGGTGAGTAAAGTTTGGTAGGATAATCCAGCCTGAGGTGAGATGGACTGGGGATTGGCGCGCGATCGGTCGGCGTCGAATTGCCCATGCAATATATTGTAACTGAGGATTATTGTGGTTGACCTGTATCAATCAATTCTACGTCCCGTTTTATTCTCTGGTTTGCGGGCCGATCCGGAGTGGTTGCATCAGCAGATATTGCAGGTCTTCGATTGGCTCGATCGCCAACCGGATGAGCGGCGGCATTGGGTGCTCGATCGACTGGATGCGTCCTACCAGTTTCCGGCCCACCGCCTGCAACAGTCACACTTTGGGTTGGAATTTCCGAATCCCCTGGGCTTGGCCGCTGGGTTTGACAAAGATGGGGTGGGGGCGGGGTTGTGGTCGCACTTTGGCTTTGGGTTTGCGGAACTCGGCACGGTGACGCTGCACGACCAACCGGGCAATCCCCAACCGCGCTTGTTTCGGCTGATGCAGGACGAAGCGGTACTGAATCGCATGGGGTTCAACAACCAAGGCGCGGCGCAGTTGCGCGATCGGTTGGTCGCCCTCGATGCCCGTCAAACCCATCGCCCCATCCCGATCGGGGTCAACCTTGGCAAATCGAAAATTACCCCGCTGGAAGAGGCGGCAGCGGATTACTTGGGCAGCTTTAAATTGCTCAAGGATTTGGGTGACTACTTTGTGATTAACGTCAGTTCGCCGAACACGCCGGGACTGCGATCGCTCCAGTCGATCGAGCAACTTGAACCGATCTTCACCGCCTTACAAACCGAGAACACAGCGGGCAAACCGATTTTGGTAAAAATCGCCCCGGACTTGGCCGATGACGACATTCGGGCGATCGTCGATCTGGCCCAGCAATCCCAACTCGCCGGAATCATTGCGACGAACACCACCATTCGGCGGGACGGCCTGAGGACGCAAATGATTGGTGGCAAACCGATCGCCGAGGTCGCAGGCGGCATTAGCGGCAAACCTGTGCGATCGCGCTCCACCGAAGTCATTCGGCTGATCTATCGCCACACCAAAGGCAAACTGCCGATCGTTGGCGTGGGCGGCATCTTCACCGCCGAGGACGCCTGGGAAAAAATCACCGCCGGAGCGAGTTTGGTGCAAGTCTACACTGGCTGGATCTACGAAGGGCCGGGGATGGCGAAGCGGGTGATGACAGGATTGATCGATCGGCTGGACGCAGCGGGCCTCTCGAATATTTCAGAAGCCGTCGGCACGGCGGCCAAAGGAGCTAAACATAAGTGACCCAAATGCCAGAAAATCCAACCCCAGCGAACCCTGAATTTCAGCATATTTCCGTCTTACCCCAGGAGACGATCGCGGCCCTCAATCTCCAACCGGACGGCCATTACTTGGATGCAACTTTAGGTGGCGGTGGCCATGCGCGACTGATGCTGGAGGCCGAGCCGACGATCCACGTGACGGGACTCGACCAAGATGCGCTGGCCCTCGATGCGGCGGCGCGCAACTTAGCGGAATTCGCCGATCGGGTGACCTTTGAACGGCGTAATTTTGCCCGGTTTAAGGTGGGCGATCGCAAATTCGATGGCATCCTCGCCGATTTGGGGGTGAGTTCGGCGCAGTTGGACATTGCCGATCGGGGGTTTAGTTTTCGATCGGATGCGCCGTTGGATATGCGGATGGATCAGCGTCAGGAATTGACCGCCGCGATCGTGGTGAATACTTGGTCGGAGAAGGAATTGGCCGACGTGATTTTCACCTATGGCGAGGAGCGGCTGTCGCGGCGGATTGCCAGCCAGATTGCGCTGGCGCGGCCTTTCAGTACCACCAAGGAGCTGGCCGACCTCGTCTGGAAATGTGCGCCGAATGCCTATCGCAATGGCCGGATTCATCCGGCGACGCGGACGTTTCAGGCGTTACGGATTGTGGTGAATCAGGAATTGAAGGTGTTGGAGAAGCTGATTGAGAAGGCTCCGAATTGGCTGAATCCGGGGGGACGACTGGTGTTGATTAGTTTTCACAGTCTGGAAGACCGGATTACGAAGCACCACATGAAGGCGCATCCGCTGTTGAAGGTGTTGACGAAGAAGCCGATTTTGCCGTCGGATGAGGAGACTAGGGCCAATCCTCGGGCACGATCGGCCAAGTTGCGGATTGGGGAGCGGGTTGGGTTGGAGGATTAGGGGGGCGATCGCGTGAACCGCCTGAGGTTCAAACCTCAGGCTCTTAGCGAAAACCCGTTGAAACGGGTTGAAATGCTTGCAGGGCTTGCTCTTTAGTCCGTTTCAACGGACTTTAGCTGTTAGCCTTGGGTTTCAACCCAAGGTGGGAGAATAGCGGAGTCGAGCTGCATTTTTTCGCTGATTCGTCAGAGACGCAAGTACTGGGATGATTAGCCTGATCAATACAGCGTAAATTTTCTTGGCAGTTGTGTGCGGGTGCATGTCATCTTTTTCCGACGGTATACCGCTATTTCACCTCCCCACTGACGCGGCTATACCCCCTAAGCCAACTGCCAACTCCCCAAAGCCGTGGCCGTGAATGCCTGTCCCTCAATCAGGATTTTCATCGCCGCGCTGGCACCGAAATAGCCCGTGACGCGGATCGACTCACCCGTGCCCCAGTCAATCACCAAATCTCCGGCATTACTGCTCAGCCGTAGGTTGCGGCGTTGGTTACCCGAGAGATCGAGCCAATCCGCACCGTTGGTACTATCCAATTGGTCTTTGCCGAAGTTGCCGCTGCCGTAGCCGGAAAAGCGATTGGCGGCGGTGTTGGCGATGATCCGATCGTTGCCGATCGAGCTAACCACATTTTCGATCACGCTGCCCGCACTGAGCCAGGTGCCGTATTGTGGGGCGACAAAGCCTTGATGGGTGACGATATCGGTGTAGTTGCTGCCCGTGAGGCCGAGTTGGGTGGTGACGAGGCCGCTATCCCGCAGATCAACGTGGTAGTCGAAGTTGCCGCCGGAGAGGTCGATCGTGTCGATGCCGCCCGTGTCCCACAGACTTTGATAAATCCGCCCCGCATTGCCAAAGGTTTGGCCGCCTTGGGTGTAATTTGTCGGCGCGGTGAATTGGTAGGTGCTGTCGGTGGCGGCGGTGGCCTTGGCTCCGTAGAGATATTGCAAGGCCCGGATGTCGTAGGTGAGCGGGGTGATCGATGCCGTGCCCGTACGGTTGTAGCTGAGGACGCTGTGGGATTTGTTGTCCTGGTTCGGATCGAGGAATGGGCCTTCGTTATGATCGCTGAGGGCGTCGTAGTTGCCGGGATGCTTCAGGCCGAGGGCGTGGAGCGTTTCGTGAATTAGGGTGGTGTAGCCATCGGTGCCCGCACCATTCGAGAAGCTGGAGTAGGATCGGGCATCCCAGATCGGATTGAGGTGCACGTCGCTGCCGATCGCGTCTGACCAAGGATAGTAGGAATAAGCGTAGTAATCGGCATTGGTCCCGCCGCCGCCATCGGAGAACATATAGCGGATGACGCCACTGCTGCTGCGCGTATCGGCCACTTCGACAAACTGTTGGTCGATATAGGTTTCGAGATTTTTGAGGATGGCGCGGACGCTGGTTTTGATGGCGCTGTTGAGTTCGGACACCTGTTCGCTGCCGTAGTAAGGCCCAGAACTCGCCTGGTAGAAGCTATAGGTGATCACGCCGCCATTGGCGCGGCTGTCCCAATAACTGCCCTCGGTATTGATCAGCGCATCGATCGGGACTTGGCCGGATAAGGCTTTGGCCCCGATTTTGGGGTCGATCGCCGGGGTGGGTGGGACTGGCTCGATCGGGGCAGGCGGGATAATTGGGACGATCGAATCGACGACGAAAGTCGGTGGCGGCGTCGAAGCGTTGGCAATTTGCAGATAGTAGTCCGAGTCCCCAGAGAAATTGGCGACGTTGATGAAATATTCGCCAGCGGCTAAATCGAGCGTCAGCGTATCGGCTAATTTGCTGGCCTGATTGGAGCCGTAGAGTTGTTTGCCCGTCCGATCGAGGACTTGCAGATCGGAGTCGCCCGTCATCTGGCTCAGTTGCAGCAGGATTTGGCTTTGGCTACTCAGACTCAGACGATAGAGGTCGGTCTGATCATTTTGGTTGGTGCTGTCGTAGAAGCCCTGGGGTGATGTCAATACCGCTGCGGCGACATCGCGCGCTGTCAGCAGCGTGTTTCCAGCAAGATCTGCACGCATGGTCGAATATGTCCTTAAGTCAACAGGGAAGTTCCTCTACGATGACTTAAGGCCCCGATCGAAGCGGTGGGGCAATCCACCGAACTTTCGCGCCCGCCATCGGCCAAATCTAGTTAGGTTTGCGGGGGACAATTTCGGGCCGATTATGCTGGTGCCGTTTCAGCCGCCTCAAACCAGTCCAATAACTGTCACAGCCGGGATTTGGGCGATCGGCGCTGACCCCAATGGCGGAACTGTCACAGGCCCGGCGGCGACCCACCCGATCGTCCGATCGTAGCGATAGCTGCGGCCATTCAGTCGAATATCCAACGGCTGGCGGAAATAATCCAAAATCCGCAGGGTGCCGTCCCCCGCCAACCGAATCAGCAATTCCTCATCATTCACAGCGGCTTGCAAATCAAAGGGGTCGTAGTCCTGCAAAATCACTTGGTCGGCTCGATCGGACTGGGCAATCACGTCATCGCCCGATCGTTGGCCTAAGCGATAACCGGAGAATTGATTCGCGGCGGCATTGGCAATCACGAAATCATTGCCCGTTGAGTTGATCAAATTTTCGATTAGCGTTGTGCTGGATAGCACGACCCCGGATTCCGAGGTGAGGAATTGTTGCTGGGTTTGGCTATCGCGATAGCCCTGAGCGTTGTAGGCCGCTTGGGCCGTGAGGATGCCGCCGGGCCGCAGATCAAACCGATGATCGCGGGCGATCGTCAAACCCGAAAAATCTAATGTGTCGGTGCCGCCGTTATCGGCGATCGTCTGTTTCGTCGATCGGCGGCGATCGCCAAATAACGTTTTGCCGACTTGATATTGGGTTAAGGTCGTGAACTGATAGGTGGTGGCGGCATTGTCGGGTGCTGGCGTGCCATAGAGGAATTGGAGGGCGCGAATGTCGTAGTCCATCGCCGTGATCTCGTAGGCTCCGGACTGGTTGTAGCTCATGACGGTATTGGTGCTGTTGTCCGTCGCGGCGGTGAGAAACGGGGCCGCTGCTGTACCGGCTCCGGCGTCATAGTTGCCCGGATGCTTCAGGCCGAGGGCGTGCAACGTTTCATGCAACAACGCCCGATAGCCATAACTGCCGGGTTCTGCTGCAAATCCGGTTTCGGCCACCTCCCCGATCGCCCGACTGAGGTGGACATCGCCGCCGATCGTCTGACCGGGATAGTAGGTGTAGGCGTAGAATGGATCACCTTCGCCATCGGACAATAGATAGCGAATCGCCCCCACCGTCGTCGCGGTTTCGGTCACTTCCACAAAGCGCACTGGAATAATCCGTTCCAAATCGGCAAAAATCCGGTGCACATTGCGTTGAATCCCGTCATTCACTGGGAATACCCGCTCCGAGCCACCGTAGGCCCCGCCCGTCGCTTGGTAGAAACTGTAGGTGATGATGCCGCCGTTGGCGCGGGTGTCCCAGTAGTTGGCAAAGGGGTTGATTAGGGATTGGACGATCGGGTCGGGCGATACGGCAGCGACGGCCACGGTCGCTGCCACAGGCGGCGTCACATCAACATCCGCCTCATAAAAATCTGCGCCAAACCGATCGCCGTTGGACTGGCGGGGCTGAATATAACCCGATTCACTACCGAGGTAATCGCGGCCCACGGCTCCCACTGGCTGATACCGCTGTCCGGATTCCTGATCAAAATATTCGACGACTTCCACCCAGCCCGTGGTTTGATCGCCTTGGTAGGGCTGGCTGTCCGTGATGCGATAACGGCCATTACTGCCTGCCTGGTTGCGATCGGCGAGAATATCGATCGACTGCCCGATCGTGTAGGTACCACCAGCGGCAATCACCCGCCCTCGGTAGGAATCCCCCGGCAAGTCCGCTAAGCCGCTGTCAGCCAACCCCGCATAGTCATAGACAAATTCATAGGACTGCAATAATGGCGGCACCAGGCTCAGGGCAACACTGCGGAGGTTATTGGCTGAATTGGTTTCGGGGGCGGTGTTGAGTCCCTCGATCATGACGCCGAGGTAGAAGGGTTGTGGGGTGGTTGGGGCGTTTGCATTGGCCGTTGCGGTGCGCTGCCAGATTGGATCGGTCTGATCCGGTAATTGCAGGGTTTGGCCGATCGTGGTGAGTTGGTTGGGCAGGGCGGTGGTGGTGACGGCTTCGAGGAACCGATCGCGGCGCGAAATCACCGCATCCGCCGACAGGAAGAAGCTCAATTTGACCCGATCGGTGCCGGGACTGGCATGGTTGAACTGCACCGTGACGGCCCGTTCGCGGGGATCCTGGCCGATCGGTACCGGGGCCAGGGTGAAATCGGTGACGGCTAGCTCGATCGGGGGCAAGCGCGTCGGTTGGGGAATGCTGAATTGATTCGGTGGGGGCGTGGCCAATGGCGCGGCGGCGGCGTTGGGGATGGCGGCGGCCATGGCGGCACGGGTGGGGGCGATCGCGGCCAATTGCCAAGCCGGATCAGCCCAACGATCGAGGCTCAATTCCTGTGGTTGCTCCTGGCCCTGCATCAGCCAGACTTGATTCGCGCCGGAGGGGGCGTGCCACCACAGCAGATCCGGCGACCCATCCTGATTCACATCGGTCACGCCACTGATCTGCCAATCCGGATCGCGCCGCTCTGGCAACTGCCATTGGGTCAATGCTTGACTGCCCTGCATCAGCCACACGCCATTCGTCCCGGACGCCTGATTGCGCCAGAGGATATCGGTTTGGCCATCTCGATTAAAGTCCGCCAGTCCGCCGATTTGCCATTGCCGATCGGCGATCGTTGCGAGTTCGACGAGGGATTTGGGTTGGAGCGCATCCATTAGCCAGAGTTGGTTCTCGCCGCAGACCTGATGTCGCCACAGGATGTCCAATTGCTGGTCGCCATTGAAATCCGCCACCCCGGCAATCTGCCACAGCCGATCGCGCACCTGAGGCAAATTGATCACCATCGGGGGCATCGGGGTATTTGGCGATTGGCGGGGATGGCGTGCCAGCCAGAGTTGATTTTCGCCCGTGAATTGTTGTCGCCAAAGCTGATCGACTCGCCCATCGCGATCGAAATCCCCCGATCCCGCTAGGTGCCAATTGGCCGCAGGCGTCGGGGTCGGTACGGCAATCGGGGTGGTGGGGCGATCGGGAGCCGCACGATCGAGATCCCACTGACTGACCGCCCCGGTGCTGGCATTTTGCCAGAGCAATTGCAGCGGTTCTGGGGCCAGGGCCGCCGCATCAAGTGGCGTGATGGTTGGCATGGAGGGGGAGGTCAAATTCACAACAAATATCCTGCCGCATAGAATCTTACTAACGCCTACAGCCGATCAGAGCAGCAATCGGGGCGATTTTTCCTTTGAAAATGAGTTAGTTTTGCAGGGTGTTTGGGTACCTCAGTTTAGAACTTCCCAGCGAAAAACTCACGCCCGCGATCGCGCGATCCACCGTTCGGGTGACCAACGCCGTATCATGACTACTGAGCAGCAAAAATCATTTTGATCAAAGCACTGGCGTTATGAAAGCACAATTTTTTCGGTGGCTGAACTGGCTATTAATGATCAACCTGTTCTTTGTCTTGGCTTGCTTTGGCTGGTTAGCGATCGGACTTGTCGGCCGATCGGCCAAGATTGATTTGGGTCTTGAACTTTGGTATCAGCTTTGGACACCCGTAATGCAACCGGCGATCGGGATTTTGATGGCCGGGTCGTTGGTGATCGGGGCGAGTGGTTGGATTAGTAAAAAACTCGAGCGGGATCCGGGCTAGTTGACTGACGGTTTTGCCAAGGCTAATTGGGCGAGGTGGGCCGGAAAATTCACCACTGCCCCGACGATCGCGATGGCGGGGGCTTGGAATTGTCGATCGGCGACCACTGCGACGACGGTGCCGAGGGTGGCGATCAGTTCTTCTTGCTCGGGGCGGGTGCCCCAACGGACGAGGGCGATCGGGGTGTCTGCTGCCAGTCCGGCGGCGACAAATTCGGTGACGATCGTTTCGAGGTTGTGGATGCCCATATAGATGACGATCGTTTCGGCTCCAAGGGCGATGCGTTGCCAGTCGATCGCGGGACGATATTTTCCGGCGGCTTCATGTCCGGTGACGAAGACCACGGATGAGCTGTAGTCTCGATGGGTCAGGGGAATCCCGGCGTAGGCGGGGGCGGCGATGCCGGAGGTGACGCCGGGGACGACTGCGACGGTGACGCCCGCCGCGACGAGATCGGCCATTTCTTCGCCGCCGCGCCCAAACATGAAGGGGTCGCCGCCTTTGAGCCGCACGACGCGGGCGACGCGTCCGGCCCAGTCGATTAGCAGTTGGTTGGTTTCGGTTTGGAGGAGGGAATGTTGGCCCATGCGTTTGCCTGCATGGATCAGCGTCGCGTCGGGGTGCACCATTGCCAGCACATCGTTGCTGACCAGGGCATCGTAAATCACTACATCGGCTTGTTCCAGGAGGGCTTTGGCCTTCAGGGTCAGCAATCCCGGATCACCGGGACCCGCGCCGACGAGGTAAACCGTGCCGATGGTCTCCGACCGTTCGCGCCGCGTCTCGATCAGAGAACGGTCGGTCATCGACGCGGTTGGCTCAATTTGGGCGGCGGCGGTGGTGGCACAACGGGCCAAAATTTCCGCAAGCAAAACTCCTGACTGATCGAGCGACGGTAACCGATCGCAGCGGACATTTGGATACTGCTGCGCCAGTGCCGCTAACTGTTGATCAATTCCCGCTGTCAATGCCCCTTCGACTAAAACGTAGGGCAGAATCGCCACATGCCGGACGCCCAATTCATTCAGTTCCGCAATTGCATCGGCCAAACTCGGGGGGACAAACCAGTATGCCGTCCGCGCCACCAAGGCACAAGCCATGTCTTCGATCGCTTGATTGCCGCCCGATCGCTTCGTGCCATGGGCCACCAGCAGGCGGATTCCCTGGGTTTCATCCAATGGGAACATGGCTTCGAGGCGCGCCAACCACTGCGCCCGATCGGCATCGGGATGCCCGAGATAATCCTGCACCACGAGGGCGATCGGGTTGCCCGCCGTGGTTAATGCCGTCTGGGCCGCCGCCACCGCCGCTGGCAAATCCTGCATCACATGCACTCCCGGCAGCAGGAACAGCGGCACCAACTGGATTGTCCCAAACCCCTGGGCTGCCACGGTCTGGGCAAAGTCGGTAATCTGCGCCGCCAAGGTGGTGGGATGGCATTCCAGATAGGCGATGCGGTAGGGTTTGGGTGGGCCGAAGTGGGGATTTAATTGCGTCGTGAGGTTGGCGATCGCCTGGGCATAGCGCGGATCATGACTGCCATGCAACACCAACAAATAGGCGGTGCGGTGCGAAGGGTGAGCCGCAGTTGAATTCAGCATCGGTAGGATTCCATTCCCAAGGGAGCGCGAGATCGGGCTTGCCCATTATCGTAGCTTGCTGATGATCGTACAAGGCCCGACCCGTCACGCTTGACGCAGCCCGACGATCGGTTATTTTGTCAAAGAAAGAATTTTTCTCTGCGGGTGTCTCCGTATAAAAGATCAGCACATTGACCGAATTCCATACTGAAAACAGCAAAAATACGTAGAAAAGGTGGGCTGTCCTGGGAGAGTGCCAGTAGAATCGAGAAGTCAAGAACTTAAAAACTATCAAAACTCAGCGCAGTCATTCAAACTTAAATTATTTTTGAGGACTACCGCTCAGTGGTCGGGCGATCGTCCGCTTCAGTTTTGTTAGGGCGTATAGATTAAATTTGCGGATTGACGTTTTTTATGACTCAACAAAATCATTCCGATGGCAGTGCAGCAATGGGCCAGAACCTTGATCCTCGGGCAACCGCTGGTGGGATGCCACCGCGCATGCCGCCGCCCCGCGCGGAAGGGACTTCGCGGCCACCGGTGCCACCACCGCCAATGATTCCCCGCACGACCAGTGCTGGCGTGGCGATTCCCCAGGCGGGGCAACAGGCCGCGCGGGCCGCGCAGCCCGCCGCCGTGCCGCAGCCTGCTTCCAACGCGCCGAACACGATGCTGACGGTGGCCGAACCCGCTGGCGGCGGTGAGACGATCGAGTCGCTGGTGCGGATGGCCCATGACAAGGGCGCGTCGGATATTCACATTCGGGTGGGCGAGCATACGCGTTTCCGCATCCGGGGTCAAATGACGACCCAGCCCCATTTGCCCGTCGTCACCCCCAAAATCTTCGAGCATTTCCTGCGCGAAATGTTGAACGAGGAACAGGTGAAGCGGTTCAAGCATGAACAGGAAATGGATACGGCGATCTTCTATCCCGGTTTCCTGCGCTGTCGGGTCAACTGTTTCGATAGCTTGATGGGCGGCGCGATCGTCCTACGTTTGATTCCGTTGGATGTGCCGACGATCGATGGCTTGGGTCTGCCCCAGGTGCTGAAGCCGATGGTGGCCAAGCCCCAGGGTTTGATTTTGGTTACCGGGCCAACGGGTTCGGGTAAATCGACGACGATCGCGGCGATGATTCGTCACCTGAACGAGACGGAACATCGGCATATCGTGACGATCGAGGATCCGATTGAGTACGTTCACTCGTCGATCAACTGCCTCGTCAGTCAGCGGGAAGTCGGTCTCCACACCCAGGAATTCAACCATGCCTTGCGGGCCGTGCTGCGGGAAGATCCCGACGTCATTCTGATCGGCGAGATGCGCGATCGGATGTCGGTGGAAACTGCGCTCAAAGCCGCTCAAACGGGTCACTTGGTCTTGGGTACCTTGCACACCAAGAGCGCGATCGGGACAATCAATCGTCTACTGAACATCTACAACCCCGACGAACAGCCCGCGATGCGAATTCAGATTATCGAGTCCCTGGTGTCGATCGTCTCGCAGCAGTTGTTGCCGACCACCGATGGTCGTCGAACCGCCGTCCACGAGATCTTGATCAACACCCTGGCCATGGGCGACTACCTCCTGAAGAACGAAGAAGGCGAAGCCTTCCAGTTGATGGAAACCGATACCAATGAAGGGATGCAGGTGATGAACCAAGCCCTGTGCGAATTGGTGCTATTGGGTCGGATTAGTCCCGATGATGCGGTCAAGTCCAGTCCCGATGCAGGCGACTTACGCCGTCGCGTCCGGAACGAAGGCTTCGATCCGGGTCGGGCCTCCACCCGCGACTCCTTCGAAGGCGGCAACGTGCGCGATTATTTGCCGACGTAGGGTGGGCATTGCCCACCTTACGGTTAGATGGAATTTGAACAATTAGGTTTGCGAATTGGCGGATGTCTCAGATGGGGCATCCGTTTTTTTTGGGCGGCATGGCGGCAAATGAAACTCAAAAATCTTGCCCAGTTCTATCCTGTGCGGTTTCACATCCGCCGACTTTCGCCTATGATTAGAGATATTGTTTTGTATTTCGAGTTGTCAAAACGCTGTTATGGATATTATTTCCTTGGGTTGGGCTGGCTTGCTGAGTGTGTTTACGTTCTCGATCGCGATGGTGGTTTGGGGTCGCAACGGTCTCTAACCGCTGCACTGAATTTTTCGTACTCGGATAGCTGCCAGGCTGCATTGAGTTGAACCCAACGCTTTGCGTCGGTGGCTATTTTGGTTTATCCACTCTTGTCCCTTTGGAAGTAACGATGGAATCCCCCCTGCTTGGCTGGTTGGTCGTGGCCGCCTTTGGCCTATTGCTGAGTGTGACGCTCGGCGTGGTCTACATTACCACCAGTGAATGGCGCGATCGGCGACGTCGGGAAAATGAAGGCCGCACTGGCAACAAATCAAAGTAAGACACACCATGGCGCAGCACCCACCCACCGAAGGCTTCAAAATCGTCAGTGACAACCGTCAAGCGCGATTCGAGTACGAGATCCTCGAAACCTTTGAAGCGGGCATCGAACTCGTTGGCACGGAAATCAAATCGATCCGTGATGGCAAAGTCAATCTGCGCGATGGCTTTGCCCTGATTCGGGGCGGCGAAGTCTGGCTGATGAACGTCCACATCTCCCCCCACAACACCGCCAGCAACTTCTTCAACCACGAACCCCGCCGCAACCGCAAACTGCTGCTCCACCGCAAACAAATCCGCAAACTAATCGGCCAAGTCGAACAACAGGGCCTCACCCTCGTCCCGCTCAAAATGATCCTCAAACGCGGCTGGGTCAAAGTCGATCTCGCCCTCGGCAAAGGCAAAAAACTCCACGACAAACGCGACACTGTCCGGCGGCGGGACGATCAGCGTGATATCCAGCGGGCGATGAAGCAGTTTAATTAGCGGTTTGACTAGAATGGTGACAAGATCCGCATTTTCCCCTGTACCGATCGGCCCGGCGATCGGGAAATCTAGGGGGGATACGGATTATCAATGGCATCTATTCCGGTTTTGTGCGGCTGATTTATGACAAATCCACTCCTGGGAGGTCGCTATCAAATCATCCGTCGCTTAGGCGGGGGTGGGTTTGGGCAGACATTTTTGGCGGAAGACCAGCATTTACCCGGTCGGCCATTTTGTGTTGTGAAGCATTTGCAGCCGAAGGCGAATCACCCGGACGCCTTGGCGGCCTCGCAGCGACTGTTTGAATCGGAGGCGACGGTGCTGCATGAGCTGGGTCACCACAGCCAGATTCCCCGGTTGACGGCGCATTTTCAAGAGAATCATGAGTTTTATTTAGTCCAGGAATTTATTCAGGGGACGGTCTTGAGCCAAGAACTCAAGCAACGCCGGATGATTTCGGAGCTGGAGGTGTTGGATTTTCTGTTGGAAGTGCTGACGGTGTTGGAGTTTGTGCATCAGCATCAGGTGATCCATCGCGACCTCAAACCCGCCAATCTGATTCGTCGCCAAGTGGATGGGTCGATCGTCCTGATCGATTTTGGTGCGGTGAAGCAATTGGTGACGCCGAATTGGTTGCCGGATACGCCGTCGCTGACCGTGGCCGTGGGATCGTCGGGCTACTCGCCCCCCGAGCAATTGGCCGGAAAAGCCTGTTTTGCCAGTGATCTCTATGCGGTGGGGATGATTGCAATTCAGGCGTTGACCGGGATTTTGCCGAAGCAGTTGCCGATCGACCCCGACAGTCATGAAGTCCGCTGGCGCGATGGACTGGGCGCGGATGGCGATCAGATGGTCAGTGTAAATTCGGCCCTGGCGGCGATTATCGATCGGATGGTGCGCTACGATTTTCGCCAGCGGTACCAGAGTACGGCGGAGGTTTTAACCGATCTGCGGACGTTGAACCGCGACGTGATCCAAGCCCACCAAGTGGATGACAACAGTTGTACCTGGATTGAACGCGGCGATGCGTTCTTCCAGCAGAGCGCCCACCGTCAGGCGCTGGCGGCCTACGATGCGGCGATTCAGAGCAATCCCTTGAACGCGATCGCCTGGTTGAAGCGGGGGATTACCCTCGATAGTTTGCAGCAATTCGCGGCGGCCCTGACTTGCTACGATCGGGCGGTGCAATTGGCGGCAGACAGTGCCACGGCTTGGTCGAAGCGCGGCCTCGTGCTGGAGAATCTCGGACGACTGGAAGAAGCCCTGGCCAGCTATCGCAAAGTGATCGAACTCGATCGGCAAAACTACTGGGCCTGGTACGACCAAGGCAAAGTGCTCGAAACCCTCGGCCAACTGGCGATCGCCCTGAATGCCTACCAACGCGCCCTCCAGATCAAACCCAACTTCCAACTGGCGATCGAAAGCCGCAAACGCCTATTGAACCAACTGCGTCGCCTCGATGAGCTGTTGAGCTTGGGGCATTACGACGAAGTGCTGCTGCTGGCCGACACCCTCCTGAAGGAAAACCCCGACGATGGTCAGGCTTGGCTCGGCCAGGGCATCGCCCTGGCCCGTCAGCAACGCTATGAAGCGGCCTTGACCGCCCTCGATTTGGCCGTGGAACTGGTGCCGCATCATTTGGCTGGCTGGCTGGAACGGGGCCAAGTCCTGGCGGCTTTGGGTCGCGATGTCGAAGCGATTAGCTGCTACGAGACGATTCTCCAAACCCAGGGCAACCATGCCCGCGCCTGGCTGGCGCGGGCGCAGTCCCTGGAGCAGTTGGCCCAGTACGAAGCGGCGATGCTGTCCTACAACCAAGTCATGGAGATTGATCACAGCCTGTCGGATGCGCCTGTGGGCCGCAGTCGGATGCTGAAGCGCTTGCAAATGCAACCGCCGTCGATCGCGCCGGATGATCAATTGGATGACGATATTACGGTGCTCAGTTGGCCGAGTGAGCCGACCGAATTGCTCGATCCCGATCCGGGCGAAGTCGCCGCGATGACTGGCATCGCTTCCGTAGCGGCCCGATCGGCGACGCTCACCGCCCCCTCCCTGAATCAACTGCCCAAATTGGGCGCATCGGGTTCGCCCACCCAACTGAGCGATCGCATCCTCGGCAAACTGCAAAAGCATCGTCAAACCGTCGCCGCCTACAACAAGGCAATCCAGCTCAATCCCAACGACCCCGAAGTGCTGCAATGGCGCGGCAATCTGCTGGTCGCCCTGGGCCGCTATGAAGAGGCGATCGGGGCCTATGATCGGGCGATCCAAGCGATGCCGGAGAACGCCACGCTCTGGTGCTGTTTGGCTGGGACATTGCTCAAGCTCAAACGCCACCGCGAATCGATCGAATGCTTCGATCGGGCGATCGTCCTCAAACCCCAGAACCACACGCCTTGGTACTGGCGGGGCCGGGTCTTCGTCGATCTCAAGCGAATTCCCGAGGCGATCGAGTCCCTCGAACAGGCGCTCCGGCTTAAACCCGACTTCCAACCCGCCAAACGCGACTTACAACAGCTCCAACCCCAGCCACCGCTCCAACCCCAGCCACAGCATCAAACTCCCCAAACCGCATCCCCCGTGGGGCTGAATTAATCCCGGAGATTGATTGCCCAAAAGTTTGCGCTCTGCCGTCAGAATCGCTATTCTGAGGGTCGAGCGACCGCTTGATTAAAGTGATTCCCTGGAAAATTTAGGATGCATTTGGACACGATCGTTTTGGTCTTGCTGCAAGTTGTGCTGATCATCGGCCTCTCGCGGCTGGTCGGCTTGGGTTTTCGTCGGCTCAAACAACCCTTGGTGATTGGTGAAATTTTGGCGGGCATTATGCTCGGCCCGTCGCTATTGGGGTTGATTGCCCCGGACTTCGCGACGCAGTTATTTCCCGCTGAGTCGATCGCGTTGTTGGGGATGCTCAAAGATCTCGGCCTGATCTTTTTCATGTTTCTGATCGGGCTGGAGCTTGATCCGAAGTATCTCAAGGGCAATCTCAAAACCGCCGTACTGGTGTCCCACGTCAGTATTCTTGTGCCGTTTTCGCTGGGATTATTGCTGGCGCTATTGCTCTTTCCCTTGTTGTCGAATACGGGTGTGTCGTTTACGGCCTTTGCGCTGTTCCTCGGGGCGGCCTTGTCGATTACCGCTTTTCCGGTACTGGCCCGTATCCTGACGGAAAATAATTTACAAAATACGCCGATCGGCACCCTGGCTCTGACCTGCGCCGCCGTGGATGATGTCACGGCTTGGTGTCTCTTAGCCCTAGCGATTTCCGTCACCCGCACCAACAGCATGGAAAGTGCGTTGCCTGTGGTGCTGCGATCGTTGCTCTACATTGCCTTCGTGATCCTCGCGGTGCGGCCCTTACTCGGCCAAATCGCCAAATATTATACCCACGCCGCGAAGCTTGGTCAGTCGATTCTGGCCTTGATTTATTGCAGTGTGTTGGTCTCGGCGGTGGCGACGGAGATGATTGGGATTCACCTGATCTTCGGCGCGTTTCTGATCGGGGCGATGATGCCGAAGGATACGGCTCTGACCCAGGAATTGGCCGAAAAAACCGAGGACTTCGTCTTGATCGTGCTGATGCCGATCTTCTTTGCCTATAGCGGCTTGCGGACGCAGATTGGCTTGCTGAATAGTGCGCCGTTGTGGGGACTCTGTGCCTTGGTTGTCGTGGTGGCGATCGCTGGAAAATATGTCGGCACCTATGCGGCGGCGCGGGTTTCTGGCATCGAACATCGCGATGCTTCGGCCCTCGGTTGGTTGATGAACACACGCGGCTTAACCGAGCTAATTGTCCTGAATATCGGTTTGAGTTTGGGCGTGATTACGCCATTGTTGTTTACGATGTTGGTGATGATGGCGTTGATTACGACGGTGATGACTTCGCCATTGCTGGAATGGACTTATCCGAAACATTTGATTCGCCAATCGGGGCTGTTTGCCGATGCCGATGGCTACCGCGTGCTCGTCCCCGTCGCCAATCCCGGCACCAAAAATGCCTTGATCAAACTCGCCACCCAAATTGTCACCCCTGACAGCCAGGATCGGGTCTATCCCATGAGCCTGGTGCAGGTGGAGGATAACTACTCCTTGGAAAGTATGCCACTGGAAGCCGATCGACAACTGGCCCAACGGCGGAGTGAATTGGCGGCGCTATCCCAGGGGTGGTTGCCCGTGAATCAGATTTTGCCGATCGTTGAGGTGTCACAGGATGTTAGCCGGACGACGATCGAATTGACCCAACGGGAGAAGATCGACTTGGTGCTGCTGGGCTGGCATCGTCCGGTCTTTAGCAGCAATCGGCTTGGTGGTCGGGTCGGCCAGATTCTGCGATCGGCGTCCACGGATGTCGCGGTGTATATCGATCGGCCCGAGCATTCGGCCAAAATGCAGCGGTTGATGCTGCTCTATGCCGCCAATCACCACACCGAATTGGGCCTGAAAATCGCCCTGCGCTTGCTGACCAACGATCCGACACGGGAACTCAGCATCCTGCGCTTGAAGGATATCAAACTGGCCGAAAGCTTTGAAGCCATCCTCGATCAGCTCGCCCCGGAAATCCGCGATCGGATTGCGATTCCGATCGTCGAAACGGACGATCCGATCGCGGCGGTGGTGTCGGCCTCCGGCACGGCGGATTTGGTGATTGCGGGCGTTAGTGGTCGCAGTGGCATTGCCCAGAGCTTGGGCCATTACACCGATGAATTGGCGATTCAGTGCCAGTCTTCGCTGCTGATTACGCGGGCGACGGGTGATTGATCGCATGGGCAATTAACGTTGACATTTGGGATTGTTTTTGGGTGAGGTCGGTTTGATCATGCAAGGAATTAGTTGGAAATTGGGACTGTTTTATATTGGGACGATCGGACTGGCGATCGGGCTGTTTCAAGCCGTGACGAAATACGGTGAAACGACGCTCAAACCCCAGCCCAAAATCACCGGAATCTATCGGCTCAAGACGCCAACGATGCCCAATTGTTTGCGCGATAGTTTGTTGGAAGTGGAGCAGTCGGGGCGATTTATTAATGCAATGATTTTGCCCGAGGCCGAACTTGTCCGTCCCACGCCCCCGACAGCGGGTAAGATCGCCCATGTTGGATCGCCCCAATCCCGCCTGCAAGGTACTTTTGGCGGCACCTTTGCCAGTGAAAATAAAGCGGAATCGATCGCCATGATCGGCCATGATCGGCAGGTTGGGACTTGCTTTGTCACGACGATCGGGATTAGCGCAAAAATTCAAAATGGGACGATTTCGGGAACGCTCAAACTCAATCAGGAAAATCCGACCAGTGCGCCGCCCCCCAGTGTGATGAATCAAGCGACCTACAATAATGGCAACGCTCAGACGTTAACCTTCTGGGCGGAAAAGGTGAAATAACGATCCCCCTAACCCCCTTCAAAAGGGGGGACAAACAGAATTCAAAGTCCCCCTTTTGATGGGGGATTTAGGGGGATCGTTATTTACGACACAATCCCTTAAACCACTGGCCATTCCACATCGATCGACAACGG
>JANOQX010000053.1:0-7918 GCA_031415035.1 Cyanobacteria bacterium VAR_4_metabat_243 | reverse complement strand
CCCCTTTAGGGGAAAACTCTAACTCCAGTCCCCCCCTTGGAAAGGGGGGCTAGGGGGGTTCTAGTTCTAGCCCAAGGCCTGTTTGAGGTCGGCTAGAATGTCGTCGATTTGCTCAATCCCGATCGACAAGCGGATCAGCTCTGGCGTCACGCCCGCTGCGGCTTGGTCGGCGGCACCCAACTGGGAGTGGGTGGTCGTGGCGGGGTGAATCGCCAAACTCTTCGCATCGCCAACGTTCGCCAGGTGGGAGAACAATTGCAGTTGCTCGATGAACTTCTGACCCGCTGCCGCGCCACCTTTGATCCCGAAGACCACCATGGCACCGGTGCCGTTCTTCAGATATTTCTGCGCCAGAGCGTAGGATGGGTCGTTCTTCAAGCCGGGATGCCGCACCCATTCCACCTTCGGATGGGATGACAAGAACTCCGCCACGGCCATGGCATTCGATGAATGCCGTTCCATCCGCAGATGCAAGGTCTCGATCCCCTGGAGGAACTGCCACGAGTTGTCCGGGGAGATACAAGCGCCCAAGTTCCGCAGCGGCCCTAAGCGCATCCGCAGGGTATAAGCCAATGGGGTTAGCTCGCCCAAATCATGGGCAAAGCGCATACCGTGATAGCTGGGGTCAGGCTCGCTCATCAACGGAAACTTGCCCGAAGTCCAGTCAAACTTACCCGCATCGACCATGATGCCGCCGATGCCGCTACCATGGCCACCCAGCCACTTGGTCAAGGAGTGCACCACAATGTCCGCGCCATGCTCGATCGGGCGCAACAAGTAGGGCGTCGTGAAGGTGCTATCCACCACCAACGGCAAACCATTTTCATGGGCAATCTTGGCGATCGCCTCAATGTCGGCCACATCCAAGCCGGGATTGCCGATCGTCTCGCAATACAGCAGCTTCGTCTTATCCGTGATCGCCTTGCGGAAATTCTCCGGGTCGCGGGAATCCACCATATTCGCCTTAATCCCAAACTGCGGCAAGATGTCCTTAAACATCGTGTAGCTGCCGCCATACAGGTTGGAAGCCGAAACGAATTCATCGCCCGCCTGACAGATATTGATAATGCTGTAGAAGATTGCACTGGTGCCCGACGATACCGCCAAAGCCGCGACGCCACCGTCCATGGCCGCCACGCGCTTCTCCAGCACATCATTGGTCGGGTTCATCAGGCGAGTGTAGATGTTGCCCAATTCCTTCAGAGCAAACAGATTCGCCGCATGCTCGGTATCCCTGAACGTGAAGGCAGTGGTGCGGTAGATCGGTACGGCCCGCGACATGGTGGTGGGGTCAGGCGTTTGACCCGCATGTAGACACTGTGTCTCTAGACGATAGTTTGCAGTCATCACAACCCTCGATAGAACAAAACGTGAAACTTGGTTGGACTGATCTTATCGCGGCAACTGCCCCGATCGGTCAGATTTATCCAGTTCAAATAATCTTTAGGTTGAATGAGCGGGTGGAGATTTCTGGATTGAGATGGACTCACGCGCTAGGTCGTCTCCCGCCGCACCTTGTCGAGAAAATCCGGATAGTTGTCCAGATCCGCAGGTGAATTGAGGGCTGGACAAGTGACCCAGTTGGGTTCGGTGCTGATTTTCTGCACGTAGGCGCTAATCGCCGTGAGGTCGGTGCGGTGGTTCAGCAGGTATGATCGTAGCTCTTTGCGGGTCATCCCTTGGAATTCAGCTTTCATAAGGCCTTACTAACGGTCACACTTTAAACATCCATCGCCCGTCGGGGAAGATCAGGATTTCTGTCTCCTCTCCGGCCAAAATAAAGATGTTGCCCGAGGTTTCGTCGAGGCAAACTAACGCCAGCGATCGATACATCAACGTTAACCGCTGACACAGATCGAAGCAAGTCTTCAGTTGCGGTAAGGTGGGATTCTGGGGATTGGGGGCGCGTGTTTGCAGTTCAACCATGGGCTTGGATCGGGGTAGCGTAACGAGGTTAACATGACGGGTGGCTTGACCGACAACCTAATAATAGTACTTGCGATCTTATGCGTGATCCTGATAATGGGCGCGATCGTTTTCTATACTGCGGGCGCGATCTTGACCTGGCAGTTTTTTCGCCTTGGGGAGAGTGAACCTAAGGATGCAGAAGCCGCCGTTGCTATCCTAGTTCCCGTGCGCGGAATTGATGCAGGGGCTTGGGCAAATTGGACGTCCCTCTGTCAGCAGGATTACCCGAATTACCAGGTGCATTTTGGGGCGATGGATCCGGCGGATCCGGCAGTGCCGATCGTCGAGCAGATTATCGCCGCCTATCCCGATCGGGCCAATCTGATCACCGACCTGCCCCCCCGTGGCCCGAACCATAAGGACAGTAATGGGACTTACCTGCTGGAGAGCACTACCGCCGATCGGATCATCTTTACGGATAGTGACGTTTGCGTCGCTCCCAATTACATTCGGCGGGTCACCGCACCATTAGACGATCCCGCCGTGGGCATGGTGACTTGTAGCTACATTGCGCGCAATCCACGGTATGTGGGGGCGGCATTGGCTTCTCTGGCGCGGTGCTGTGATTTTACGCCAAGTTTGTTGATTGCCCGTCAGTTGGATGGCGGCGTGAAGCTCGGCATCGGCGTCACGATGGCGGTGAGTCGATCGGCCCTCAACGCCGCTGGCGGCATCGTCTGCAACCGGATTGGCTCCGACTACAACCTCGGTAAACGGATCGCCGCCGCTGGCTACCGCATCGAACTGTCGCGCTACGTCCTCGAATCGGACACGGGGAAGGAATCGATCGGCCAACTCTTCGAACGCGAACTCCGCTGGTCACGCACCATCCGGTTCAACAAAGGCCCAATCTACTACGCCCAGATTTTTTGCTTTGGCCCCGTGTATTGTTTGCTGCTGTTGGGGTTGACGGGATTTGCGGCCTGGGCGATCGGGTTGACGATCGTCACCCTGCTCGTGCGGTATGTTCAGGCCGCGATCGCCACTCACTACATGGACGCGCCCCGACTGCGGCGGTGGTTTTGGCTGTTGCCGTTGCGGGATGGATTGAGCTTTGTGATTTGGCTGGTGGGGGGCTATGGGCGTACCATTTACTGGCGGGGTCGCAAGTTGAAAATTCGCGGTGACGGCATCATCACTGCGCCAGGAGAGTCGTAAATGGTTGAAGCAGGTAGCACGGGGGCCAGTTCCCGGTGGCTAAAATTCGTCGATGTCCAAGAGCAATATGGCCGTCACATCATCCGGCAATTTGCCGCGAGTCTGAGTGATGTCCAACTCGCCTGCGATCTCGGTGTCGGCTACGGCCACGATCTACGAATTGTGCAGCAGTATTTCCCTGAGGCGGAATATTACGGCATTGACTTCGCGGATATGAATGCCGAGCTGTTGCAAGAAGCGGGGATTCAGTTGGGGACGATGGATTTGGAGCGCGATCGATTACCGTTTGCCGACGCGAGCGTGGATCTGATCATTGCCAACCAAGTCTACGAACACCTCAAAGAAATCTTCTGGGTCAGCCACCAAATCAGCCAAACCCTCAAAGTCGGCGGGCATCTAATCATCGGCGTCCCGAATATTTGCGCGTTCCACAATCGGGTGCGATTCGCCTTGGGGATGCAACCCAGCCAAATGAAAAGCTACTCCGCGCATATTCGGGGCTTTGGGCCGCAGGAGATACCGCAATTTTTTGAAGTTTGTTTTCCCGGTGGGTATCAGCTCAAAGGCTTTGGCGGGGCGCAGTTTTATCCGTTTTCGCGTCCGATCGCCCGTGGGTTATCCCGCGTTTTTCCGGGGTTATCGCATTCGGTATTTTATTTATTTGAGAAACAGCGGGAATACAAGGATGAATTCTTGCAGCATCCACAACGCGCACAGTTGGAAACCAAGTTTTATTTGGGGTAGGATGCGTTTCTCGCAATGCGAAAACGCATCGCCAGATGGAGCGATCGGCGAATCATCCAACGCCAGATTCAATCGCCGATCGCTACACCCGCCCCGCGCGTCAACGGCGGGCTAGTAAGGGAACCTGGCTAAAGCCAGCTAGAAAGCCATTGTTTAATCAGACAATTTCAGTAAAGTAATCTGAGTCCCCTTCAGGGGAGTTTCGCTCATAGCCCGCCGTTGACGCGCGGGGCGATCTGGCAGCGTAGTCGGTTTTATTCCGCTATCCATGCCCAAGCGATCGCGGCTCCCCCTCAAATTTCTCCAACAACACCCTCGGCCTCCACACCGTCACCCAATACCCCACCACAATCAACATCACCGCCACAAAAATTACCGGAACCCCCAACGGCATAAAAAACAAATGCCACGGATTCCCCCGCACCAACTTCCCCACCCGATCGTCCAACACCTTCAACTTCCCCCCAAACCCCGCCACCGTAGGATCTTTCGCCTCCTGCCCCACACTCGCAACATCCAAATGCAAATCCTGTAGCACCCGCCCCTGCCAATACAAATCATACCCAATCAACAAAAACCGCCAATAAAAATGCCCCCACCCATTCGGTGGCGCATGAGTCGCCCGCGCCCCCGGTTGCCGCCAAATCGTCACCCCATCCCGCGTCAACTGCTTCGCATGAATCACACAATTCCCGCGATACAACGGCAACGCGATCGGAATCGGTTGGGCCAACAGGAACGATCGCCGAAACGCCACGTTATTCAAATAGTATTGCGAACCCGCCTGCAACCCCACCTGCCCCGAATACTGCGGAAAAATATACGCCAACGCCATCGCCGTCCCATACACCCCAATCCCCCGCGTCCGCGTCTCCCCCGCCACCACTTGAATTTCCGGCGCAAACGATCGCAGCATCACCCCCAACCACTGCGGCTCATAAATGCAATCCGAATCGTAATACACCAAAATCTTCCCCGTCGCCAACTCCGCCCCCAACATCTTCGCCCCGTAATAGGTAATCCCCGCTGGGGCTTTGTGAATTTGCAACCAAGGATATTGGATTTGAAGTTGCTGCTTTACCGGGATTGGAATATCCCCACTATCAATCAACAACACCTCATTCGCCTGACTCGGCGACGGATCTTGCGCCGCCAAACAATCGATCGCATCCAACAACCCCTGCAAATCCGCCGTCGCCAAATTCTCCGTTTCCACCACGATCGAGAAACTTGGTAATACCCCATCACCCATCACTTTCACCCTCGATCGTCCCAGACACACGTTAATCCTCAATCAACCGTCGATCGCGAAAATCACGATCCCCCTAAATCCCCCTTAAAAAGGGGGACTTTTAAATCATGTCCCCCCCTTTTGAAGGGGGGCTAGGGGGGATCGTGATTTTCGCAACCCACCTCATAACCCCAAAGTCCATGACTGAACTAGCCTAATATTATTAAGCTACCGCATTTCCGCCCCTGCACCGCCCGATCGCCCATGAACCTGATCACCTTTCTCCTAAAATCCTCCGCTAAAATGTTGGCCTTTGCCACCATCACCGGGCTGATCAGCGGCCTTAGCAGTGCCGGAGTCATCGCCCTGATGAACTGGATTCTTCGCCAGTGGGGAACCCCGATCGCCCCCACCACGATCGTCGCCTTCATCACGATCGCCGCCACCGCCCTGATCGCCGGAATCGCCTCCCAGCTTCTGCTGATCCGCCTCGCCCAACAAGCGATTTTCAACCTCCGCCTCACCCTCGGTCGCCAAATCCTCGCCGCCGAACTTGCTGAACTCGATCGCACCGGGGCCGCCAAACTCATGGCCACTCTCACCGACGACGTCCAAGCCCTCGCCACCGCCGTTTGGATCTTGCCCTTTATCGTCATCGATTTCGCTATGGTCGTGGGCGGTCTGACCTACATTTTGTGGCTCTCCTGGCAAGTTTTGCTCTTCGTTGTGGTGCTCATTCTGCTCTTCTTGGGCCTGTACAAAAAAATCCTCCGATCGGCCAAACGCGAACTCAAGCAAGGCCGCGACCAGCAAGACGACCTCTTCCGCCATTTCCGCGCCATCACCGACGGCACCAAAGAACTCAAACTCAACTACCGCCGCCGTCAAGCCTTCCTCACGGGCGACCTCCAAACCACCGCCGCCAAATACCGCCACCACCAAGCCGCCGGACTCAGTTGGTTCTCCCTGATCGACAACTTCGGCAAATTCGCCTTCTTCTTCTCCTTCGGCGTCCTGCTCTTCGTCCTCCCAAATTTCTTCCCGATCGCCAGCGCCACCCTCTCCGGCTACCTGCTCACCTTCATCTTCATCACCAAACCCCTCGAAAGTCTAATCGCCCGCCTCCCCAACCTCAGCCAAGCCACGATCGCCCTCGAAAAAATCGAATCCCTCAATCTTTCTCTCGCCGATCGGGCCGAACCGCTCACCGCACCCACTGCGATCAACCCCCAATGGCAATCCCTGCAATTGCAGCACGTCCACCACACTTACAAGAGCGATCGCGATGACAGCGTCTTCACCCTCGGCCCGATCACCCTCGACTTCCGACCCGGCGAAATCATCTTCATCGTCGGCGGCAACGGCAGCGGCAAATCCACCTTAGCCAAAATCCTCACGGGACTCTACCCCCCCGAAAACGGCAAAATCCTGCTCGACGGCGCACCGATCGACGATCACAACCGCGAATCCTATCGCCAATACTTCGCCGCTATTTTTGCCGAATTTCACCTGTTCGATCGGCTCCTTGGACTTGATACCGCCACCCTCGCCCCGACAATCCAAGCGCATTTAAAACAACTCAAAATCGACCACAAAGTTGAACTCGACGGCGATCGCTTCTCCACCACCGCCCTCTCCACCGGACAACGCAAACGGCTCGCCCTCGTCACCGCATGGCTCGAAGACCGTCCGATCTACCTCTTCGACGAATGGGCCGCCGACCAAGACCCAATCTTCCGTCAACGCTTTTACACTGAGTTCTTGCCGGATCTCCGATCGCGCGGCAAAACTGTATTTGTCATCAGCCACGATGATCATTACTTTCACGTGGCCGATCGCATTATCAAATTAGAGTACGGCCAACTCGAATACGACACCCCCCAAACTCCACAGTCCTGAAACTGATTAGATTAAAATCAAGTATAGCCTAAGCCAAAATCCGCTTCAGCATTTACCCACTTTGCCGGATGTCGTTGATGCCGCGATCGTCACCGTTTACGATCAGCCATTTATTTCTGTGGCGTGTTATTTGGAGCACCGACTTCTCGGTGCGGCGGAACTGGCGCAAGCCGATGCAGGATCAAGACATCACAATGGGCATGATGTAGCACATAGTTGCTAACGCTACCCATGAAAAACTCACTCACCCCACTGAAACCCCGCCGTCCAACCATAATTAGATCCGCGTCCCAACTCCTGGCTAATCCACAAATCAACTTGCCTGGATTGCCGACGCTCTGGGTAAATTCGGTTGCAATACCGCGTCTGGTGCCTTGTTCTTCCAGCGATCGCAACCGATCAATGCCAATTTGCTCTCTGGCTTTGAGCTGATCCATATGCACTTTAAATGTTGAGTAAGCCAGTTCGGTATGAGCCGCACCCATATAACTATCATCAAAGGGTTCAAGCACATATAGGATCATTAACGCTGATTGCTTGGCCACAGCCAATTCTAGCGCTTGTTCAAAGATTGTTTGGCTCGATTCCGTCCCATCGATCGCCACCAAAATTTTCTCAAACATCACCCGACCTCACATTTTTTGTTGGAGATTATACGCTTGCCACAGCTTTAGTTATTAAGGCTACCCCTGTTAAGGTGAGTATTTGTACTACTATTGGTTGTTGAGTAATCGAGCCGTGGCGACATGGGGATGTTTTGGGTCGAACGGTTTTTTGGTTGTGGCTTTCTTTGGCCCGCGTTTCGATTTACGAAATCGTTTCAGATTGACTCGTGCCGCCCATTGTCGTAACGATTGGGCAAAGACCTTGTTCGTCATCGTCTGAAACGTCTGCCATGCTTCCGGCAGAATCGCAATT
>JANOQX010000052.1:0-15713 GCA_031415035.1 Cyanobacteria bacterium VAR_4_metabat_243 | reverse complement strand
AATTTGCGGATATGCAGCAACGGGCGATCCAACGCCTGGGCCGATCGGCGGGCAACACGATCGCCAAGGCCATGCAACGATTGGTGAATTAGGCGATTCCTCACAATCAATCGACCGGAGGCCCCCCGGCCCCCAATTCTGGGGGAGAAAGCGATTCCGAAGCCCCCAGAATTGGGGGTTGGGGGCCTTCCGATAAGATCATTGATGGGAATGCGCCAGTTTCAGCGCAAAACTGTCCCGTCGATGGAAATCGGCGACATCACCACGATGGGCGATCGCCCAATAACTCAACCCCTGATCCAAAGTTTGAATCACGGCTGTAACGGACAGTTCCAAATCCTCATGGGCGGGCACGATCGCGTCCAATGATATCGTCGCGGATAGGGTGAATCGATCGGCGGTACGATCGGGGGCAATCACGATCAATGCAATCCCGTCTTCGTTCGCAATTCCCTCCCGATAATTCGTCAAGGCAAAGGCATTCCAATTTCCATTCGGTGCAAGATTTACTTCCCAATAATTTAATTCATCCGGCCCGCCGAAAAAGCATTCAAAACAAGTCGTCTCCCACAGCTCCCATTGCCGGATAGGATGGGGGTTGAGTGCAGGAAGTTGGATATGGTCAATCGCCCCTGAAACTATATAGATAATATTTAATTGCCGCCGATCGCGGGTAACAACACCTGTGATCTGAATATCCGGGGCAGTGCTGCCGGGAAACGGTTGTAATTGGAAAGAATGGGTGGTCATCGGAGGGCTTGGATCAGGTTTTCGATCGTGGATTTTTGGGCTTCGATGCTTTCGGTCAGTTTAAACTGCACCAAGGCCCGCGCCAGATTATGCTCGGGATATTTGGTTTTGAAATAAACATCGCCCGCGAGATAGTCAGTAAAGAAGCGCAATCCCAGCTCAAAGGCAATCAGCCGAGCCGCTTCAAAAATATAAGCGTAGTCATTGTCAGTCATAAACCCCCGCGCTTCGCTCAAATAGCCCTGCAAAATTCCCCGACAAAGTTCCGGCTCAAATCGCACGGATTCCCAGCCTTGGGTTTCCTCGCCCAGCGGATTGCAGCCCGATCGCAGACAATCGCCGATGTCGTAATGCACCAATCCCGGTTTCACTGTGTCTAAATCCACCAAGCTAATCGCCTTTTGGGTGGCGCTATGCACCATGACATTATTCACCTTTGGATCGCCGTGCATCAGACGCAAAGGCAATGTGCCGTTGGCTTTTGCGGTTTCGAGAATGCTGGCCCAACTAGCCCGATCGGCGATTAATTGCAAACAATAAGCGACTTCGGGCCGGGGATTTTGGAGATGCGGCTGGGCGGCGGCGAGAACGGTTTGGTAATGCTGAAGGTACTGCGGCGTAATATGAAATCCGACTAGCGTATCGGCCAATTGGGCAGCGGGAAGATCGCTAATCAACGCATGAAAGGTGCCCAGCGCATGACCGACTTCCTGAGCGTGGCCCACATCCTGAATCGACTCCAATACTTCCGCCCCATCAATAAAACTAATCGCCCGCCAAAAGGCCCCATCTTCGGCGATCCAATGATCTTGGTGCTGTTGGGTCAGAATGACGCGGGGGGTGGCCCAGGGCCGATCGCGCGGTTGAGCTTGGAGTTTGGCATGGATATGTTCGGTGACAATCCGCATATTTTGCATCACCAATTCCGGCTGCTGAAACACCTGGGTATTAATCCGTTGCAGCACGAACTGATGATCGATGACCTCCGGTCGGTCGTAGACCATCGGCGAATCGACCGTAATCAAAAAGGTGTCGTTGATGTTGCCATTGCCGAGGGGGCAGATTTGGGTGACGCTACCCCGATGGACAAACTGATTGGCGATCGGGCGGAGCCAGTTGAGGGCGGGGGGACAAGCAGGGGGATGCGGCATGGCGGGCGTCAACAGAAGGTACTTCTGATTATCCGGCGATCGGGCACTTTGGGGAAGCCCGTGGGACAGCCCGATCGCCGAATTGTCGGCCCGCCCCAAAAACCACCCCACCCAATTTCGGCAACTTGTGCAAAGTAAGCGATTTTGGCTGGAATTTGGGCATACTCAGTTCGACCCGCCAACCCCGTGACGTGATCGCGTCTGATGTTCCAAGCGCCCAGTAGGTTTTTCGATGGTTTTCCCCCTCGCCCGTTATGCCACGATCGGGTGCGTGATGGTGGCTAGCCAACTGGCCATGCCCACCACAATCGCGCAGACTGTCCCGATCACATCCCGCACCTTCGCCCCAGATCAACCCCTGGCGACACCGTCGTTGTCGGACGAACTGCTGCCACCGCCGGACTTAACCGATCGCGCACCTGCCAGCGATACTCCGAGTACGCCCGTGCCGGACGCGGGTAATTCGCTGAAATTTCGCGTCGATCGGTTCGAAATTCTGGGCAATACCCGATTCACTGCCGCCGAACTCGACCAGATTACGGCCCCATTTACGGGTCGGGAATTGAGTTTTGCGGAAGTGCTGCAAGTGCGATCGGCGATCACCAAGCACTACACCGATGCGGGCTACGCCACCACGGGCGCAATCATTACGCCCCAAGCAATGCAGAACGGCGTGCTGCAAATCCAAGTGGTGGAGGGCCAACTCGAAGCGATTCAAGTCAGCGGCAACCAGCGGCTTCGGAGTCGTTATATCCGCGATCGGATTAAACCGAAAACCGGCGCACCCCTGAATGTGCCGGATCTACTGGAACAGTTGCAAATGCTGCGGCTCGATCCGCGCATCGCCAACGTCTCCGCCGATCTCCAAGCGGGCGTCCGACCCGGCACCAACTTACTCAAAGTCGATATCCAAGAAGCGAAAACCTTCAAAAGTTCATTTACCCTCGACAACTCCCGATCGCCCAGTGTCGGCAGCTTCCGGCGCAAAGCCCAGTTGGTCGAATCAAATCTCCTGGGCTTCGGCGATACGCTCTCCGTGGGCTATACCAACACCAAGGGCAGCAATGGTTTTGACTTCAGCTACAGCCTGCCCATCAATCCCCAGGATGGCAATGTCTGGTTCAACTTCGGCAGCACGAAAAGCAACGTAATCGAAAAGCCCTTTACGGCCTTGGATATTCAAGCCAAGTCCCGCTACTACGAATTCGGCCTGCGCCAACCGCTAATTCAACAACCCACCAAAGAACTGGCCCTGGGCCTGCTATTCTCCCACCAAGCCAGCCAAACCAAATTGGGGATTGATGACATTGGGCCATTCCCGCTGTCGCCCGGAGCCGATGCCCAAGGCCGCACCAAAGTCAGTGCCCTACGCTTTTTCCAGGAATACACCCAGCGCAGTGAGCAGCATGTATTTGCCCTGCGATCGCAGTTTAGTTTGGGGCTGCCGTGGTTTAACGCCAACATCAACGATAATGCCCCCGATCGCCAATTCTTCGCCTGGCGGGGACAGGGCCAATGGCTGCGCCAATTAGCCCCCGAAACCCAGTTCTTGCTCAAGAGCGATGTCCAACTGGCGGGCAGTTCGCTGTTGCCCCTGGAACAGTTTGGCTTGGGCGGACAGGCGACGGTGCGGGGATTCCGCCAGGATGCGCTATTGAGTGACGGCGGGGCCTTGGTATCAGCCGAATTTCGCCTGCCGTTAATCCGGGGCAAACGCGGTAGCGGCGTCCTCCAACTGACGCCCTTCCTCGATCTCGGCACCACTTGGAATACCAAAGGCAATAGCGCTAGCAATACGCTAGTGGGCACGGGCATCGGCTTACTATGGAAACAGGGTGGCCTGTCGGCCCGATTGGATTGGGGCATTCCCCTGAGCCGCTTGGAGGGTGAAAAACGATCGCTCCAGGATCGTGGTTTGTATTTTTCGCTGAATTACGCCCCTTAAACCTTCACCCACCGCACTATGTTTCGAATCGCTTTATTTCGCTGGTTTGCCCTCGGACTGCTGAGTTTACTCAGTTGCTTCGGGGTGATGGCAATGCATCCGGCCCAGGCCACCCGCCCGATGGTCGCCGACCGGCCTTCGGCCATCACGCCACCGATCGCCCCGACTCAACCCAACGCTGACCCGATCGAGCAAGGCCGCCAACAGTACCAGGCGGGCAACTTAAACGCGGCGATCGTCACGTGGGAACAAGCCGCCCAACAATTCAAACAACAATCCAATCCGGCCCAACAAGCCCTGAGTCTAAGCTATCTGTCGTTGGCCTACCAGGAATTGTCACGTTGGCCCGAAGCCCAGCAAGCGATCGGCCAGAGTCGCCAACTGCTCGAATCCCAGCCCAAAATCGCCGCCGCTCCCCTCTGGGCACAGGTCTTAAATACCGAAGCGGGCTTATTGCTGCATCAAGGCAAGGCCGAAACCGCCCTCGATCGCTGGCAACAGGCCCAAACCTACTACGAGCAAACCCGCGATACCCAGGGCAGCCTCGGCAGCCAAATCAACCAAGCCCAGGCGCTCCAACAATTGGGCTTCTATCGGCGCGCCCGCCAGCAATTGGAAGCAATTAATCAACAATTAACCCCACTGCCCAATTCCGTCATGAAAGTCGCGGGCCTACGATCGCTCGGATTAGCCCTACAAACCATGGGCGATCCCACGGGCAGCACCGTCCTCGAAAGTAGCCTCAAAGCCGCCCAAGCCCTGGACGATCGCACCGCCATTAGCCCGGTAATGCTCAGTCTCGGGAAATTCGCCGTGGCCGCAGAAAACTATGAACAGGCCTTAGACTACTTCGAACAGGCCGAACGATCGACCCAAAATCCCACCGAACAACTGCAAGCCAAACTCAGCCAATTGCAATTGCTGATCGAACAGGGGCAATCTCCGGATTCAGCGAAGGTCGCCACCCAAGTCGCCCAGCAGATCCAGCAGCAATTAACCACGCTCGCGCCCAGTCGCACCTCCCTCTACACCGCGATTAATTTTGTCGCGACCCTGAACGACCTCGATGATCCGGCCCAGCTGATGCCACTGAAGGAGTTGGCCCAATTGACCCAGCAGGTAGTCAAATCGGCCCAAACCATCAACGATCGTTCCGCCGAAGCCTATGCCCTGAATCAGTGGGGCCAGCTCTACGATCGCACCCAGCAGCGCACCGAAGCCCAAGCCGTGACCCAAAAATCACTCCAGATTGCTCGATCGTTGCAGGCCGATAATCTGATCGCCCAATCGGCTTGGCAAATGGGGCGGCTGGCCAAACAACAAGGCCAACGATCGACGGCGATCGATTACTACAACGAAGCCGTAAAATCGCTGCAAGCGATTCGCGGCGATTTAATTGCCGTTAACCAAGATGTGCAATTTTCCTATCGCGAAAGTGTCGAACCCGTCTATCGCGAATTGGTCGAACTGTTGGTCGAAGGCCAGCCGGGACAGGGGGAATTGGTGCAAGCTCGCGATTTAATCGAATCGCTGCAAGTGGCGGAACTAGACAACTTCTTCCGCGAAGCCTGCTTAGATAAAGCCAAACAAATCAACCAGCTCGATCCCACGGCCACGGTGGTTTATCCGATTATTCTGCCCGATCGGTTGGCGGTGATTTTGTCCACGGGGGATCAGCCGTTGCGCTACTACAGCATCGAGCAATCCCAGGCGACGACCAATCAGGCGATCACGGCGATGTATCGATCGCTCAGTCCCGTGGCCGATTCCCGTGAACGCTTGGCCCGATCGCAGCAGCTCTATGACTGGTTGATTCGGCCCGCCGCCGCCACTGGCGCGTTCAAGGACACCAAAACCCTGGTGTTCGTCTTGGACGGTCGATTGCGGAATATTCCGATGTCGGCCTTGCATGATGGCCAGCAATATTTGATCGAAAAATACGCGGTCACACTGTCACCCGGATTGCAATTGATGAGTTCGCGATCCATGGGTCAACGTCAGTCCAGCGCGATTATCGGCGGGATTAGCGATGCCCGATCGGGCTTTGCGGCCCTCCCTGGCGTCGCCACTGAAGTCAAAAACATCGCCCAGACCATGAGCAGTTCCACCTTGTTGAATCAAGCCTTTACGGGACATGCCCTGGCCGATCGGATTAAGGGCAGCCAAGCCGACATCGTCCATCTCGCCACCCACGGCCAATTCAGCTCCCGCATGGAAGACACCTTCCTGCTCACCTGGGATGGTCGGGTCAACGTCAAGGAGCTGGCCGAACTGCTCCGCAGCCGCGAAGGTCGCCAAAGTCAGGCGATCGAGCTACTGGTATTGAGTGCCTGCGACACCGCCGCTGGGGACGATCGGGCCGCTCTGGGCCTGGCTGGATTGGCGGTGAAATCCGGTGCGCGCTCCACGATCGCCACCCTCTGGCCGGTCAAGGACAAGGCCGCCTCACTGCTGATGAGCGAGTTCTACAAAAACCTCCAACCGCCCCAGGTAAATAAAGCCGAAGCCCTGCGCCAAGCCCAACTGCACCTGCTACAAAAAACCGATTTCCGCGAACCGTTTTTCTGGTCGGGGGTAATCCTGGTGGGCAACTGGCAATAATCGGGCCGCTCCGCCAGGTGGCTTAGGTGAAATTCCTGAGATTAGCGATCGGCCCGCCCACCTCGCCGATCGCCGCCCAAAACTTCCGTAATTCTCACCACGAGTTTGGCCGATCGGGTTGTTTAGCATGGTGCTATTCAAGGTTTCCTGCCCAGGGACTTGCTGCCAGCGTGCTTCTCCGAGCTTCCTATCCTACTTTCCTACCCCATACCGGGTTAATTTTCTATGCAACAGTTCCATCTCGCTCGGACAGTCGGTGTCATGTTGTTGGTCGCCGCTAGCAGTGGCCTCACCGCAACCCAGTCCTTGGCGATCGGGTTTAGTCCCGCCCCCAATCGGGGCACCCCCAGTCAAGCCACGGGCGGCGCGTCACGCGGCGGTTTCTTCAAGCCAGCAGACACGGGCGCGCCCCAGCAAGCCACGGGCGGCGCGTCACGCGGCTTCTTCAAGCCCACGGGCACAGGTGCCCCACAACAGGCCACGGGCGGTGCATCACGGGGCCGCTTCTTCCGCCCCGCTGCGGGTAAAGGCTTGCCCCGTCGGGCCTCCGGTGGTGCATCCCGCGTTGGCCGCTATGACTTGAATATTAGCAACACGACTAGTAACAGCCAAGGGCCAACGGCCTTGCTGGCCTTGCTGCCGCAGAACTACAGCGGCACAACGATCGCGGCGCGACCGACGATTATGGTCTATGTGCCGGAGTCCGACGCACCGAGCGCCGTGTTCAGCCTGAAGGACGCCGCCGGTAACATGGTCTATCAACAACAGTTGAGCGTTTCCGGCCAAGCTGGAATGGTGGCGATCGCCCTACCCGCCAATGCCCCCGCCCTCGTCGTCGGCCAGGACTACCAGTGGTACATGGCCCTGCAAGTCGATGGGGAATTGAATCCCAGCACCCCCTACGTGGATGGCTGGATTCAACGGATCGAAGCTTCACCCGCGATCGCCGCCGCCATGGCCCAACCCGATCAGTTGAAGCAGGCCGAAGTGCTAGGAGCCAATGGCGTCTGGTATGACTGTGCCGCCAAGTTGGCCGAATTGCAGGCCAGCCAGCCCGATCGGGCCGACCTGAAGCAACATTGGGCCGAACTGCTGGAATCCGTCGGACTCCAGGAAGTCAGCCAAGTGCCGTTAGTCGCGACGATCGCGCCATAACCTGCAACCCCATTCCTTTAGCCCATGGCGCAGGCCTGATCACATCGGATGACGCCCGCGCCATTACCCTTGTTCGAAACCTATGTGGTGTAATTTCAAGTCAGCTTTGTATCGCTATCGGCGCATTGTATTGCTTACCCCCACTGTGACCCTGGGGGTGATCGCCATGCAGCATTTCGGTCTATTCAATCGATCGGAATGGCAGGTGCGCGATCAGTGGGTACAGCAGCGCACGGGCGATCGCACCGTGGGTTCCACCGATCGCCCGCCCAACCAACCGGGCGAAGCCACCGCCGACCAAATCATCGTCGTGACGATCGATGAAAAGGACATCCAAGCCGTCAAGCAATGGCCGATTCCCGATGACGCCCTCGCCGACTTGTTAGAAAAAATCCGCGCCCAAAATCCACGCGCGATCGGGCTGGATCTATACCGTGATTTGCCCGTGGGTAAAGGCTACGATCGACTCGCGAAGCTCTTTGCCACCACCCCGAATTTAATTGGCATTGAAAAAATTACGGGCGATCGGGTGAGACCTTCACCAGTCCTCAAAGCCCAGCAACAAGTGGCGATCGCCGATTTAGTCTTGGATGACGATCGCTATATTCGACGGGCGCTGCTAACGGCGATCGATCCACAGGAAGCCGACCCCGAAACCGCTGAAAAAGCTGGACTCGCCACCCATGTCGCGCTCAAATACTTGGCAGCGGATGGGATTAATCTGGAAATGGTCGATGCCAAAACCCAGCAGTATCGCCTCGGTAAATCCCAATTTCAGCAATTAACACCAGGCGATGCCGGATACGACGCCCGCCATAGCGGCGGCTATCAGGTATTGCTCAACTGGTATGGCAGTGAACAGGCCTTCCGCCGCATTGCCATGCGCGACGTGATCGCGGGGAATATTCCACCCGATCTGATGCGGGGCCGCATGGTATTTATTGGCTCGATCGCCGAAAGTACCAATGACTTTTTTAGTACGCCCTATGGTAACCTGAATGGCGCAAAACGGGACGCCACCCCCGGTGTGATTATCCATGCCAATATCGCCCACCAATTAGTCGAATCGGCCAAAGTCGCCCCCCGGACGCTCATCGGTTTCTCCGCAGTGCAAACCAATGGCTGGATTGTGTTTTGGAGCTTGACCGGGATTTTGGGCTGCTGCTGGCTGTCCAGCGATGGCGTCAAACGAGTGATGCGCGGCGGCAATATCCTCTGGATCAGCTTGGGACTCAGTGGCGCGCTGGTCGGCGCGAGCTACATCGCATTTGGCAATGGCTTGCTCTTGCCGTTAACCCCCGCGCTCGCGGCATTTATCACTGGCGTTGCCAGTAGTGCCCTAATTTGCAAACAGCAAAAGCTCGAAGACAGCAATCACGCCCTCGAAGCCGCCAATGGGCAATTGCAAGACTACGCCAAAAACCTGGAAATCAAGGTGGCCGATCGCACCCAGGAATTGCTCCTCGCCAAGCAAGCCGCCGATGCCGCCAACCAGGCAAAAAGCGAATTCCTCGCCAACATGAGTCACGAATTACGCACGCCGTTGAATGGAATTTTGGGCTATGCGCAGGTGTTGGAACGATCGCCCGAATTGCCCAAAAAATCCCGCGAAGGCGTCGGCATCATCCATCAATGCGGCACCCACCTGTTGATGCTGATCAACGACATCCTCGACCTCTCAAAAATCGAAGCCCGCAAACTCGAACTCCAACCCACCCCAATTCATCTGCCGATTTTCCTCAACGGCGTCAGCGAAATCTGTCGCATCCGGGCCGAACAAAAGGGCGTTGAGTTTCAGCTGATCCTTGCCGACAGCCTGCCCACCGGAATCCAAGCCGATGAAAAACGCCTGCGCCAGGTATTAATTAACCTTCTGGGCAATGCAATTAAATTCACCGATCAAGGCCGGGTCACCCTGCGCGTCACCCCGACGATCGATGCGGCAACCGGGATCAGTCAAGCCCCATCCACCGACGCGATCGCCCACCAAATCCGCTTCCAAATCGAGGATACCGGGGTCGGCATGGATGCAGCCCAATTAACCAAAATCTTCCAAGCCTTTGAGCAGGTAGGCGCAGCCGATCGCAAAACCGAAGGCACCGGACTGGGCCTCGCCATCAGCCAACGCATTGCCGAACTCATGGGTAGCCAAATCCAAGTGCGTAGCCAGATCGGTGAGGGCAGTGTGTTTTGGTTTGATAGTGCCTTTACGGCGGTGAATGATTGGCAAGTGCCCCAAGCGGCGGGCCAAAGTCGATCGATTATCGGTCTCGATCGGGCCACGGATCAACCCGCGCCCCGTTTGCTCCTAGTCGATGACGATCCCAACCATCGTCAAGTTTTGACCGAATTGCTCCAGGGCATTGGTTTCGACTTGCAGACAGCGCAGGACGGGGTGGCCGGATTAGCCGCCGCGATCGCCCATCTCCCGAGTGTGATCGTGCTCGATTTGGATATGCCGGAGATGAATGGCTTTACTTTGATCGAACAGCTCAAACAACATCCCCAGACCCAAAGCATTCCGATCGTCGTCGCCAGCTCACGCGTATTCGCCGCCGACCAAGCCCGCAGTCTGGCTGCTGGCGCAGATGCCTTCCTGCCCAAGCCGATTCAGTTCAATGGCCTGCTCACGACCCTGGAAAGTCTCCTATCCGTCCAGTGGATTTATGCCGATCCACGGCCCGCAACCACCCCCACCGATGCCACCCTAGCGATCATCCCACCGAGTCCCGCCGTGATTGAAATGCTCTATCATCTGTCGATGATGGGCGATGTCGAATCAATCGAGGGTACTCTAAGAGAGCTAGTTGAGGAAAACCCGCAGTTTGCTCCCTTTGCCAGCGAAATTCACAACTTCGCCGCGAGTTTTCAAACGGGTAAAATCCGTCAGTTCCTCAAATCCTTTTCCATGGCAGCGTCCATCTAGACGATTATGCAAACGGTCAGTGCTCCCCACATCCTCCTGGTTGACGATACGCCAACCAACCTCAAAGTCCTCGCCGAAGCCTTACAAGGTCAGGGTTGGAAAACGCTGATGGCCGCCGATGGTGAATCGGCGATCGAGCAGGTGGAGTACCGACGGCCCGATTTAATCTTATTGGATGTGATGATGCCGGGGATTGATGGGTTTGAAACCTGTCGGCGACTGAAGGCGAATCCGCGTAGCCAGGATATTCCGATTATTTTTATGACGGCGTTATCCGACACGCTGGATAAGGTGCGGGGCTTAGAACTCGGCGCGGTGGATTATATTACCAAACCCTTTCAGCAGGAAGAAGTGATTGCGCGGACAAAGCTGCATTTGCGCCTGTCACAATTGACCCTGCAACTGGAACAACAAGTCGCCGATCGCACCCAAGCCCTCACCAACTCCCTCACCGAACTCCAATCCACCCAGCTCCAACTCGTCCAAAGCGAAAAAATGTCTACCCTGGGACAAATGGTTTCCGGCATCGGCCATGAAATCAACAATCCGATTAACTTTATCAGCGGCAATCTGGAATACATTCGCACCTATGCCCATGACCTGTTCCGCTTAATCGATCTCTACCAGCAAAAACTCCCAGCCGACGCCGAAATCAACGCCCTCCGCCAATCCATCGATCTAGATTATCTCACCACCGACCTGCCCAAAATCGTCCGATCGATCAACGACGGCACCGAGCGCCTCCAGGATATTAGTTTGTCCCTTCGCACCTTTGCGCGCGCGGATGTGAGCAATACCGTGGACTATCAAGTTGAGGAAGGTTTAGATAGTACGCTGATGCTGTTGAGCCACCGAATCAAAGCCGATGAACAACGCCCCGCAATCGCCATTGTCAAACAATATCAAAACATCCCCCCAATCGAATGCTATCCGGGGCAATTGAACCAAGTCTTTATGAATCTGATCGCCAACGCGATCGATGCGTTGGAAGAAGCCAATCAGGCGGGGGATTTGGCCTATGCCGATTTGGTCGAACAGCCAAATCAAATTGTCATTAGCACCGAATTCGACCCGATCGGAAACTATCTCACGATTCGGATCAAAGACAACGGGCCAGGGATTCCCGAAGCCGTGAAGCCCCACATTTTCGAACCCAGCTTCACCACCAAAGCCGTCGGCAAAGGCACGGGCCTCGGCTTACCGATCAGCCGCCAAATCATTGAAGAAAAACATCGCGGCGAATTAACCTGCATTTCGGAAATGGGTCAGGGAACGGAATTCGTCATGCACTTGCCGATCGAATTATCGGGGCAATCAGCCTAAACCGGACTCGCCGATTTGCGGTGCAACACCGAGGTAACGCCTTTAGCATCCAAAATCTGCCCCTGATTCACCACGGCATACAGCAACCAGTGGTCATTGCAATCCAACCGATTTTGCACCGTGCATTCCAGATACGATAACGCTTCCTTCAGATAGGGACTGCCATTGCGGGCGGTATCGGTTTCCACCTCGGCCAGGGGATTGCTAGCGATCGTGATTTTCTGAAAGGCTTTGGGAATGCTACTGCCTTCACGCAGGACATTGAGCACAAAGGTATCACCAGAATGATCGAGGATGCCTTCGGTTTTGTCCTTCGGCACCGCCACCGTCAATCCCGGTGGATTAAACGTCGCTTGGGACACCCAGGAAGTGAGGAATGCCACCTTCGCATCGCCGCGCTGCAAGGCGAGGAGGCAAAGGGAGCCAACGACGCGGCCCATCGCTTGATCCGTCCGATCGACCTGACCTTCACTAATCGCCTTGGGCGTGCGATCTTTCTTCTGTTTTTTCAGCGTTTGGGCAAATTCCTTGCCCGCGTCATCGCATTGCTGAAGCATTTCCGGCGTGGGTTTAAACTTCACCCGTAATGATTCAAAACCGAGGGTGTAGCCCGCGTTCAGCAGTTTTGATTCGAGTAAGTCGATCGCCTCCCCGCTCCAACCGTAGGAGCCAAATACGCCAGCTAATTTCGTCTTCGAGGCATTGGCTAAAATCAAACCCAGTGCGGTTTGAATCTGGGTTGGCGCATGACCACCCAGCGTGGGCGAACCGATAACAAATCCATCACACCGATCGACGGCTTCCACAACGGCTTCGGTGCTGGCGTATTCGCAATCGATCGATTCGACGTAAATATTGTTATTGCTTAAACCCAGCCCGATCGCATTCGCCATCATGCCAGTATTCCCATAGGCTGACGTATAGAGCAACGCCACGGACAATGCCTTTTGCTTCTGTTCATCGCACCAGTCACGATAGTCCATCATCAGCCGACTCAAGCTATACCGGACGATCGGCCCATGTCCCGGAGCGTAGAACTTCACCGGATACAGCGCAAATTTATCGAGAATATCCTCAACTTGTTTCGCCTGCGTCGCATGAATCGTATTGAAATAATGCTGCCGATCGGCCTGGATCGCCTTCCAGTTTTCGTCAAATACCTCATCCCCGCAAACATGCGACCCAAAGATCTTATCCGTGAATAATACCTGGGTCGCCGTGTCAAACACCGCAATCCCGTCGGGATGGCGCGGCGTCGGCTTCGCAATGATTTTCAGCGCATGGCCTTCGCCCAGATCAATCACATCACCCGATCGGACAATCAACAGCGGCAATTCCATATCGGGGAAAGCGGCCCGAAGACTGGCCGCAGCGGGTTTCGAGCAAACAATCTGCGCCCGATAGGCCAACGGCAGCAATGCCTTCAGCGTCACCATCCGATTCGCATTCGCGTGATTTAGTACGATGTAATCAATCTGCTGATAGTATTCGTGATTCTGCAATTCATCGATAAACAAATCACAAAATGACGCCCCCGGCGGATCGATCAACGCCACTTCCCGCGCCTGCACCAGATAGGTATTCACCGTCGTCCCCTTTTGGCGGGAATATTCGGCTTCAAATTTCAGTTGCTCCCACGTGCGCGATCGAAATACGATCGTGCCAGTGGTGATTTCAGCAACTTGAACGTCTCTGGGGCGGGTTGCGGTCATAGGGGGTGCTCCGAGGATTAAATCGTAGGGTGGGCAGTGCCCACCGCCAGAATATCGGCGATCGCGGGTATTTGGGGGACAGGGCGATCGCGAATGTAAGGTGGGCAGTGCCCACCCTACGTCTAATAATGGTTGCCGACCTTGCGATGATGCACTGCGGTCAACGCATCCAACTGCGACACCCGACCCACATTCACCGTGGCGTACACCAACCAGTGGTCACTGCATTCCATCCGGGTCGAAACCGCGCATTCCAAATAGGCCAGGGCGTCGGCTAAAATCGGCGATTCATTGGTGGCGGGATAGCTTTTGACATCGGCAAACCGATCGGCTCCCGGTGCAAATCGCTTGAGAAAATGCTTCATCAAGGTCTGGTAATTGCCTTCCTCCAGCACGTTCAGCACGAAGGTATCGCCGACGCGCATCAGGGATTCGATCGCCCGATCTTTCGCCACCGCGATCGTCAATCCCAGTGGCGTCACACTCGCCTGGGACACCCAGGAAGCCAGCATCGCACTTTGAACATCACCTTTTTTGGCAGTAATAATGTATAACCCACCACTCAACCGCCCGATCGCTTTATCGAGATCGGCATCGAGAGATTTCATTTGCTTCACCGACTTATCGCGGGTGAGCCATTGGCCCATATCGGTGCCCGCTTCTCGGCAAAGCTGGTAGGTTTGGTCATTCGGGGCATCGGCGATCCGAATTGGGGCGAAGGCTTCCTTCAATCCCAGGGCATTAAATTGATTCCGCAGCGTATCCACGGGTTCGTCATCGCCCCCCGCTGATTCAAACAAACCCACGGCTTGTTTGGGATTAACTGCGGCCAAAATCGTGCTCAACGCCGTTTGACCCGCGAGACCCAAATCCCCCGACTGCGGCGGCATCCCGATAATAATGCCGTTCGCCATTTCGACGTACTCCCGGACTTCGCTCGGTTCGGCGATCCGCAGATCGATTTCTTCGACGATCACTTCCGTTTTGCGAATGCCCTTCGCGATCGACTCCGCCAATTTATCACTGCCGCCATAGCCGGAAACATAGAACAGCGCGACGTTCGTGGCCACTTTGACTTGGGCATTACTCCAGGTTTCGTAGCGTCCAACCAGTTCTGGTAAATGATGCCGAATCAGCGGCCCGTGACCCGTCGCGATCGTGTGAATCCCTGGCAACTGGTTCATCCGCTTAATTGCCGACAACACCGATCGGGCATTTGGCCCCATCAAACAGTCGTAGTAGATTTTGTAATCAGGAGTAATTAAATCTAGATCCTGATCAAAGGTCTGGTCATCGCAATAGTGCATCCCAAAGGCATCGCAGGTGAATAGATGCTGGGTTTTGTGGTCGTAGGTAAAAATCGTATCGGGCCAGTGTAGATTCGGCGCAGTGCAGAATTCCAGTTCATGCCCGTTCCCCAGATCCAGTTTGTCGCCGCTCTTGACCTGCACTTGGTTGTACGGCTGATGTACGAGTTCGGCGAGGAATTGGTGGGCGACTTTCGCGGCGTAAACCACAATGTCCGGGTTCAGCGCCAGCAAATCCTTGACCAATCCACTGTGATCCGGCTCCGTGTGGCTGACGATCAGGTAATCAATCTGCTGCGGGTCAATCAGGCGGGTGAGTTCTTTGAAATACAAATCCCGAAATTTCTCATGGGACGTATCGACCAGGGCAATCTTCTCACCGCGAATCAGGAAAGAATTGTAAGTCGTGCCATTCTGGAGGGCGAACTCGATGTCGAACCGATCGCGATCCCAATCGAGCGAGCGAATGGTGGTGGTATTCTCGGCAATTTCCGCTGACGCAATGGTCAGACGGCTGGATTTGGCAGTCGTTTTGCCAGTCCTTTGAATTGATGAAACCATCACGACCTCCTAAACAAATGTTGATCCTTATCTCTATTATGCCTTGCCACGAGCGCTCTGTTGAGTTTTGTAACATCGCAATTCATCACGGTAACCATTGGCTTTGCTGATATACCGATCGGGCCATTCACAAAGCCAAATTCAAGGACAACCTTGTGGCCCGCCTTGGATTAAAAGATTCTGTTGGCGAATTCAGAATTTGTCCGACTCCGGCACCGCCCACCCCGCGCGTCAACGGCAGGGCTAGAAAGGAAAGACCCCTAAAGGGGCCTCAAACCAAAT
>JANOQX010000051.1:0-42980 GCA_031415035.1 Cyanobacteria bacterium VAR_4_metabat_243 | reverse complement strand
AGCCGGGTTTAGCCGGGTTCCCTTACTAGCCCTGCCGTTCACGCGCGGGGCGGGCAAACAGCGGAGTCAAGCAATTTGAAATTGCTGTTGTGAACGTTAACTAGTGAAATTCAGGATTTTTTAGGAGCACTGAAGCTTTATGTTTGGATACCTTGCCGCCATCGTGATCGCCGGAGGGGCCGCCCTTTCCACCGTCAAAATCGTCGAACAGGGAAATGAAGCCCTGGTCGAACGCCTCGGTCAGTACAACCGCAAACTGGAGCCAGGATTGAACTTCATCATTCCGGGACTCGATCGGATTGCCTACCGCGACACGATCCGCGAAAAAGTCTTCGACATCCCGCCCCAAAACTGCATCACCCGCGACAACGTCTCGATCGCGGCCGATGCGGTAATCTACTGGCGGATCGTCGATATCGCCAAAACCTACTACAAAGTCCAAAACCTCCAAGCCGCCATGGTCAACCTCGCCCTGGCCCAAGTCCGGGCCGAAATGGGTAAGTTGGAACTGGACGAAACCTTCACCGCCCGCGAAAAGATCAACGAAACCCTGCTGCGCGAACTCGATCAAGCCACCGAACCCTGGGGGATCAAAGTCACCCGCGTCGAACTGAAGGACATCGTCCCCGCCAAAGCCGTAATGGAATCGATGGAACTGCAAATGTCCGCCGAACGCAAAAAGCGGGCGGCTGTCCTGACCTCCGAAGGCGAACGCGAATCCGCCGTGAACAGTGCGCGCGGTAAAGCCGAAGCCCAAGTGCTCGACGCCGAAGCCCGCAAGCAATCCACCGTCCTTTCCGCCGAAGCTGAACAGCAGCGGATCGTGCTCGAAGCCCAAGCCAACCGCCAACAAAAGGTGCTCCAGGCCCAAGCCACCGCCGAAGCCGTCAGCATCGTCACCCAGGCATTGAATGCTGATCCCAACGCGAGCCAAGCGGCACAGTTGCTGATGGCCTTGGGCTACATGAACATGGGCGAAACGATCGGCAAGAGCAGCAGTAGCAAGGTGTTGTTCTTGGATCCGGCGAGTATTCCGGCGTCGATTCAGAGCATGATGGCGATCGTTGAGAATCCTCGGGCGTAATGCGTCATCCCTGACACGCCGTCCCCGGTTTGTCGCAAATGCCACGATCCCCCTAAATCCCCCTTCAAAAGGGGGACTTTGAATGAATCCGGTTCCCCCCTTTTTAAGGGCTAGGGGGGATCGTTGACTGCGACACATGACAGTCGATGCCTTTTAAGCCATCCACTTACGCCATTTGGGCCGAACACCGATCGCACAACCCAAAGAATTCCAGCGTGTGATAGTGGATCTTGAACTGGTGCGCTTGGGTCAATTCCTGCTCCAGATGATGCACGGGACATTCATCGATCGGGATGGACAATCCACAAGTTAAGCAAGTCAGATGATGGCGATCTTCTTGGATTGTGGTGTAGAACGATTCGCCCGTGGGCTGCGTCCGCACTTGGACAAGGCCCGATTTTTTCAGCATATCGAGGGCGCGGTAGACCGTCGCGAGGCCCATGGGCTGACTTTGCGATCGCAATTCGATGTAGAGATCCTGGGCCGAAATCGGATCGGCGCAGCCTTTGAGGCAAGTGAGGATGCGGTCTTGGCTGGGCGTGCGGCGGGGTTCCATGCGGCGGTTGCGGGAGAATGTCGGCGTTCCTTTGAGTTTACTCGATCGGTTCCGTTCGCGCTGATCGAAAGGGGAGGCAATTGTCCTACAATGAGTTGTCATTCCGATCGACGTTATTCCAGGATTAAACCCGTGGCCCAAACCTATCAGGCGCAAATCTATGTCACCCTTCGCCCTTCGGTCTTAGACTCCGCTGGCACCGCCGTCCAATCCGGGCTAAAACACATGGGCTACGACAACGTCGATCGCGTCCGCATTGGCAAATTCGTCGAAATGACCCTCACAGCAGCGGATGAAGCCGCCGCCAAGGTGCAGTTGGACAAAGTCTGCGACCAATTGTTGGCCAATCCCGTGATTGAGAATTATCGATTTGAATTGACGGCGATCGCGGCGGTTTGATTAAGGATTTGGGTTTGGGCGCGATCGCCACGATCCCCCTAAATCCCCCTTAAAAAGGGGGACTTCCAATCCGGTTCCCCCCTTTTTAAGGGGGGCTAGGGGGGATCGTGACGATCGCGACAAACAATCAATCGGGCATAACCAACATGAGGATGAACAAATGAAATTTGGTGTGGTAGTGTTTCCCGGTTCCAACTGCGATCGGGATATGGCTTGGGTGACGCAGGGCTTGCTCGGTCAACCAACGCGGATGGTGTGGCATGAGGACAGCGACATTGCCGACATCGATGTGATGGTGGTGCCCGGTGGGTTTAGCTACGGCGACTATCTGCGGTGCGGCGCGATCGCCCGGTTTTCGCCAGTATTACAAGCGACGATCGCACACGCCAACCAAGGCAAGTACGTTTTGGGCGTCTGCAATGGCTTTCAAGTCCTGACCGAAGCGGGACTATTACCCGGCGCGTTAATGCGGAATCGGGATTTGCACTTTATCTGCGATCGGGTGCCATTGAAAATCGAACGCCAGAACACGGTTTGGACTCAGGCGTACCAGGCGGGTCAGGTGATTACCGTGCCTGTAGCCCATGGTGAAGGTTGCTATTACGCCGACGCCGATACGATTAAGTCGATCGAGGATAACCAACAGGTATTGTTCCGCTATTGTGACGCCCACGGCAATGTTAATGCGGATGCGAATATTAATGGTTCGTTGAATAATATCGCCGGGATTTGCAACGCCAAGGGCAATGTGATGGGCATGATGCCGCACCCGGAACGGTGTTCGGATGCGGGATTGGGCAACACCGACGGGATTGGGTTATTTAAGGGTTTGTTGGCGCAGGTTGGGGTGGCATAATCATCGGCTTGTGGCAATGCTAACGATCCCCCTAAATCCCCCTTCAAAAGGGGGACTTTGACGCTTCTCCTGTCCCCCCTTTTGAAGGGGGCTAGGGGGATCGCTACTGCGGCATCAAACCATCAACTCGACATCAACCAACCCATCCAAAAACGCCAACGGTTGACTCATATTCGCCGCAAACCCCAAAATCCCCCGATCGCGATGCTCATACACCAATTCCCGCTGCGGATTGAACAAAAACGTGCCGCCGCGTTGGGTAATGTAGCTGGCATCGGGGACGTAGGTGCCCCATTTGCCCAGGGACTCCGACATATTCTTCAACCGCAACGTCGCCAGCTCAAACGGACGCTGAAATCCCTTGCCGCCCGCATAACGGAAAACTTCACCCGTCAATCCGGGCAGGGGCGTCGCCTGCACCGTTTCACCATCGGCAATTAACTGCGGGGCTGATCGATCGCCCCGATACCCCCGAAACACCTCAGTCAACGTCCCCGGACTACCAATCCCCGCACACATCAGTAGTAGATTCAGCCAAGCATTTTGCGCGGGTTTGAATCCCGGCACTTTCAGCGCCAGTCCGGCGTATAGCCCGAGTTCACGATGGATGGCCGCGATCGGGTCGAGCCACAGTTGCTCCGGCGAAAACCCGGTATATTCGCAAAACTGTTGACCCGCCGCTAAATTCCCAATGCCGATCGCCCGGATTTCGAGATCCTTCAACTGGGCCGATTCCCGTTGCAGCCACCAAGCATATTCCAGACTATCGAAGTCGCCGAGCTGCGGCCAGACCAAAACCAGCAGCGATCGGTTGGGGTCAACGCCATCGAGCAACGGACTGATTTGACCATCGCTGACGCGGAGGCCTTGGGCTTGAGTCAGAATATTGGAGGCATTCATGGGCGATCGGGAAGGGATGACTGCTCTATTCTAAGGGATCGCCAAGGTGCGCCCGATCGGCTTACCGGCGGATCAAGCACATTAAAGTTTGAGTTCTAACCAAGTTTGCCACGCTAACTGTACAACCCTTGACAGAAAGGTATTCCCCCAAAAATCCGTGGATCGGATAGCGCAGTTGGGTGAGGAACGGGGCAATCTAAGGGAGTTGATTTCCTTCTCTCCCTTTGCGAGCGCCCAATGGCAACCTCCTTCGATCATCCCGATCGTCCATCCAGTCACACCACCACCGATCCATCCCGATCGCCATTTGTCTTCCGTCCCCTCCAGCGATCGTTAAGCCCGCTCGAAACCGCGAGCTTTGGTGTGACGAGCCATATTTCCTGGCTGAGTACCGCCCCGGCGATTCATGCCGCCTTGGGGGCCGCCGCGATGCTGGTATGGCTGCCATTGGTCTTGGTGGGGATGTTGTTGAACCTGCAAGTCAAGCGGCTCGGCAGTGTCTGGCCCGATGTCGCAGGCGGCACCCCCAACTACGCCACCCGGCTGCTGAAGGACTATCCCTTCCTCGGTCGCTATGCCGCGATCGGCTACTACCTCGGCTGGGTCAGCTATTTGCCGATCAATGCGATTATTCTGGCGGATCTGGTCGAAGCGAACCTCAAAGCCGCCGATCTCGCCTGCCCCAACTTGCTCCTCAAAGTCGGCTTTACCCTGATTGGCTTCGTCGTCGCCTTTAGTGGCACCCGCGCCCTGGCGATTTTGCATACAGTGTTCGCCGCCGTGGCCATGGGATTGTTGCTGATGTTCAGCGCCGCCGGACTCGGCTGGCTCGCCCTGGCCCCGGCCAGTCCCGGATTCTGGCCGACGGACTGGTTTAGCAACGCCCTGGCCCAGCCCCTCACCTTCACCGATTGGGCCAAGTGGTATTTTATCGCCGTCTATAGTGCCTGTGGCTGTGAAACCACTTCCTCCTACATCGCCGATAGTACCAATCCGCGCCGATCGTTGCGCTTTCTCACAATCTCGTCGGTGCTGATGCCGCCGATCTTCTGGGGCGGCTCCTGGGTGTTGATGCGATTGGCCACCGCCCCGAATCTGGGCAGCGATCCCCTGGCGAATTTGGCGGCAGCGGCGCTGCCATTCTGGGGACCTTGGACGTCGATGTTCATTACCTTTTTGGTCGCTTCGAGTTGTTTGCTGGGCTGTGCCACGGTGGTCTCGAACAGTCCCCGGATTCTCTATCAAATGGCGCGGGACGGCCATTTAGCCCCGGTGTTTGGGATTGTCTCGCGGCGGGGCGTCTTGAGTCCGGCGCTAATTGCCACCCTGATGGTCAGTCTGGTCACCCTGGTCTGGGGCGATATCGTCAAAATCGTCATGGTGACGGTGACGAGCTACTTCCTCAGTATCATGCTGTTCCACCTGGGCCTGGGACTCAACGCCAAAAACTCCCAAACCCTTCTGGGCCGCACCACCCTCGGCATCTTTGCGGCGGAAGTGGTGATCTTCTGTGTGGGCGGTTGGGCTTGGGGCTGGCAGGATTTCTTGTTGGGCTTGCTGTTCCCGATCGGGCTACTGGGGACCGATCAACTGATCCGCCGCCTGCCGCTGGCCATGCTCAAACCCCGTTGGTGGGTGCGCCGCGACACACCCCGCACCCACCACCAGGTGCAGGACTTTATTGGCTTTCAGGTACTGATCTTGGTGCTGATGGTATGCAGCACGATCAGCCTCGGTTGGTTCCTGGGCAGTCATAGCGACAATGCCAAATCCCAGGATTTCTTGTTGGTCTTGATCATGATCGGGGCGTTTGTCAGTGTGGCGATCGCTTGCTGGACGAGCTTGCCCCAAATCGCCGCGATCGCCGAATCCCGCGAACAGGCCGAGCATTTATTTACGATCGCCTCCGATGGCATTGTGGTCGTGGGCGAAGATGGCCTAATTCGCCAGATCAATCCCGCCGCCGTCCAGTTGCTCGGACTCAACCACGCGCAACTTCAGTCTCAACCCTTAGCGGCGATGGTTTCGGGCTTGGCCCCCCATCCGGCCGATTGGCCCAAACGGGATGAACAATCCCTCGTCCACAATCACCACAGCATCGAACTGGCGATCTCCGATCGCGAGCATGATAGCTTTCGAGAATACGTGGTGATCCTGCGCGATATTACTGAGCGCAAAGCCGCCGAGGTGGCCCTAAAACATAACGAAGAACAATTCCGCACCCTGATCGCGAATATTCCCGGTGCCGTCTATCGCTGTCGCATGACCAATGAATGGACGATGGACTTCATTAGCCACAACATTGTCCAAATCTCCGGTTATCTGGCCAGTGACTTTATCCGAGGGAAGGAACGCAACTTTATCGATATCATTCATCCCGCCGATCTCGATCGGGTCAACACCACCGTCCATGCCGCGCTCGAAACCCTCCAGCCCTATATCGTCGAGTTTCGGATCATCTGTGCCGATGGCGCGATCAAGTGGATGTACGAGAAAGGTCAGGGCATCGCCGATGTCCGGGGCGATGTGCTTTGGCTCGACGGCGTGATCTTTGATATCACCGATCGTAAAGTCGCCGAAATGCAACTCCGCGCCACCCTCACCGAAAAAGAAACCCTGGCAATCCAAGCCCAGGCCCAAGCCCAAAAAATCGAACAAACCCTCCGCACCCTCCAACAAACCCAAAGTCAACTCGTCCAAACCGAAAAAATGTCGAGTTTGGGGCAGCTCGTCGCGGGCGTCGCCCATGAAATCAATAACCCCGTCAGCTTCATCTACGGCAACATCAGCCATGCCAATGGCTACATCGAGAATCTCTTCGCCCTGGTCAAGCTCTACCAAGAGCAATACCAGGATCCAGCACCCGCAATTACTACCCTAACGGAAGCCATCGAGCTGGACTATGTGATGGAGGATTTGCCGAAGGTGATGGAGTCGATGTGGATTGGCGCGGAGCGGATTGTCGAAATCGTCGCATCGCTCAAAACCTTCTCCCGCATGGATGAAGTCGATGTCAAACCCGCCGATCTGCATCTCGGCATCGATAGCACCTTGATGATTTTGCGCAGTCAATTGAAAGCGCTCCCCGATCGCTTGGAAATTGTGATCGTGCGCGACTACGGTGACATTCCCCCGGTGGAATGCTTGGCCGGACAACTGAATCAGGTATTTATGAATATCCTGGGCAATGCAGCGGATGCGTTGCATGAACATGAAGCCGCCTGCCGCGCGGCGGCGATCGCCCAAGGCCAAACCTATCAGCCCACTATTACCATTGCCACGCGCCTGATCGACCAGCAAATCGAAATTCGGATTCAAGACAATGGGCCGGGCATCAGCGAGGCATTCCGGCAGCGGATTTTCGATCCGTTCTTCACCACCAAACCGATCGGGCAAGGCACCGGATTGGGTCTGTCCATCAGCTACGAAGTGATCACCGAAAAGCATCAGGGTCATTTGACCTGCGAGACGGAATTGGGCGTGGGGACGACCTTTATTCTGCAATTGCCGATCAAGTATACGGTCGTATCGGGGGAAGCATCGGCCTCGATCGGCGCGTGATATTCACCGATCGGCAGCGGGGATATCCGTCAAGTCTCGGTGTACTTTATCCGAACAGCATCAATTGCGCCCAGAACCGGCTTTTTGCTTCACGGAGTCTTCATCCGCAGTGCGGTGGAAGCACCCAGGAAGTAGCCCGGTCAGGACGTTTAGAGTGGTTGTAGAAATCAATCCACTACCACTTTGAGAGTTCCGCACCGCTATGCTACTTGATACGTACGAAACTTTTGAAGCACAGAATTATTTAGCCGAATACTACGCCGCGATCGGGCCAGAAAATTTAGAATTGCTGAAGTTCTTTGCGGAGGCCTATCGCGATGTGCCCGCCGATAGCGTCATGCTGGAATTTAGTGGCGGGCCGACCCTGTATTCGCTGATTAGTGCCGCCAACGCCGTCAGCGAAATCCACTTCTCCGATTTCTTGCCGCAGAACTTGGCCGAGATCAACCGTTGGGTTTCGGGCATTCGCAGCACCGATCTTTGGGATCGCTATTTTGAGCAAGCGCTGCGCTGCGAACGTCGCCAGGACGTAACGCCGGAAGCGATCCAGCAACGCATGGACTTGCTGCGCCAGAAGATTACCCATCTGCTGTTCTGTGATGCCTTCTCCGCCACGCCACTCAAAGACAATCACCGTCAAACCTACGACGTTGTCGCCGCGAATTTTGTGGCCGAATCAATCACCGAAACCATGGATCAATGGCAATCCGTGGTGGGCAATATTTGCTCAACCTTGCGGCCCGGTGGCACCCTGATTATGACCGCCCTCCAAGGCGCGAACTATTACAGCGTCAGCGATCGGAATTATTCGGCGGTGTCGATTACGGAGATGGATTTGGTACAAGCCTTAATCAAAGCGGGTTTCCGGCCCAATAGTATGCTGATCAAAACAATTTCAGCCGAAACCCTAGAACATGCGGATGATAACTATAAGGGATATCAGGGAATGATCTTTATTAAGGCCAAGAAGTCATAAACGTCGCTTGCCGATCGGTGGTCAGGGAGTAATTTCAATTAAATTAAAAAATTCTCTCACAGGATTCCTCGATCGTATGCAATTCGCGCCCGCCCAGACGCCCGCCCAGAAGTCTTCCCAGTCAGCCATCGCAAGTGCGTCACCCACGTTCCTCGATCCCGCGTTCTACACGGAGGCCCAATGGCTGTCGATCGAGCAAAAGCTGATCTTCAGTGCCAACTGGATCTACGCGGGAGCGCCGACGCAGTTGCCCAAACCGGGATCGACGCTGACGATCGCAGTCGCTGGATCAAACATCATCATCACCCGCACGCCCACGGGTGAACTCAAGGCATTCCACAATGTCTGTGCCCACCGGGCCGCCCCTCTGCGGAGTAATGGCAAGGGCGATCGCAGTTGCCTGGTCTGTCCCTACCATGGCTGGGTCTATAACCTGGATGGCGAACTGACGGGTCTACCAGGGAAGAAATATTTCCCGGATGCGGATAACCTGGCGGATTATCATTTGGCCGCCGTGCGCGTGAGCGAATGGAATTCGTTGATCTTCGTTTGCTTGAATGAATTCACCCCGCCGCTGACCGAATTTCTCGGCATCGCGGCGACGATGATGGCGGATTATCCCTTTGCGCAGATGCAGCCCTTTCTGCAAAAATCGGTGGTGATCAACAGCAATTGGAAAGCCTATCACGACAATAGTCTCTGCGACTATCACGTAAATGTGGCCCACCGGGAGACGCTGAAGATCTCCCACGGCTTGACGAAGTTTTACGAATACGACATGGATGCGTATGTGAATATGTTGCGATCGCCCGCTGATGATGGCTATCGATCAACATTAATCAATCCTCCAGTCCCCGGAATCTTCAATGATGCGACGTACACTTTTGGAATTTTTCCGAATATGCATTTGTATGCGTTGCCGGATGGGACTTTGTGGATTGAGCGGGTTGATCCCGTGACGATCGATACTTGTCGGGTCTACACCGAGGCTTATACGTTGTTTCCGGATGTGACCGATGCACCGTCGATCGATGTTTGGTATGACCGACTATTTGGGGAAGATGCGGCGTTGGCGGCGGGGGTGCAACGGGGTTATGGGAGTGGGGTGTATACGCCGGGGGTGGCGAGTCAGTTGGAATGTCGGATTGTCCATCATCAAAATATTTATCGGCAGCAGATGGGGGTCTAGGGGGCGTAGCAATTCCAAATTCGGAAATTGACTGACTCCGCTGGCATCCCACCCGCGCGTTAACGGCGGGCTAGTAAGGAAACCACCCTCAAGGGTGCTCAGAACAGAGCTAAAACTCCCCAGCCGGGTTTAGCCGGGTTTCCTTACTAGCCCGCGCTTGAGCTGCGGGTGGGATTGGGACGTAGTCAATCGATGATTTTTGAATTTGGAATTGCTGTAGGACGCGATCGGGACAAGATAGCGCGAATTACTTAAGCTATAATGGCGGTATCCAATCACTCAGCGGATGACTTCCCATGACGGCAACCCCATTTTCCGCCTCAAGGAATGAAATCTCATCGCCTTCTCCGGTTCTGGTCACCCAACAGTCAGAACGGGTGTGGATTGCGAAGTTGTTGGCTTGGGCCGGGTTTTCGGTTGAGGGCGATACGCGCGAAGATGCGCTCCAGAAACTTGATCAACAGGTGAAACGGCAGTTGGCGGCTGGCGAGATTGCCTATTTGGATTTGGCGTTGACGCCAGTCGCGAATCCTTGGTTGGCCGTCGCGGGGAAATATGCCGATGACCCAAATTGGGATGAATATCAAGCCGCGATCGCGGCGGCGCGGCGGCATTCGATCGGGCGATCGTAAACTTTCCGTATTTTCTCGGAAACCATACGGATGCTCATTGTTCTTTAATGTATGAGTAAGTGTTTCTAGCAGAAGTTTCCGTATTTCTGTCAGTTTTATAGGTCTTGTGGGTTTTCAAGGTGACTTGGAAAGCCAATGTTTGTCGCAGTTTTATGGATTAGTCACGGAGTAAGGTGGAATTTATGGTTGATTCTGTTGCAAGTCAGCGGACGGTGCGTCTGTTGATGGCCCTTTGGGATGGGGCTTTAAGTCAGGGTTCCCTGATGGGAAAAGTGAAGAAATCGAGTGAGAAGGCAGCGGACTATAGGTCGATCGTTGAACAGTTGATCCAAGATGGGGCAGTCATCCAATCGGGCAAAAAACTGTGCAAACTAAAGATATTGCAAGTAAGCAAAGACTTATTCAATGCAGTAATTTACAATCTGCTGGATAACGCCACCATGCAATGCAATCCAATATTTTAGGGGTATCTAAAAATGGCAACATCAAAGCGTGCCCAAGAAGCTGAAGCAGCAATTCAGCTAGAAGCACAGCGCATTTCAGAGCAGTATGGCTATGATCTAGCGATTCTCAAGAGTTTTTCAGTATTTGTCCAAACACAACTAAAGCCAGCAAAAAAACCAGCAAGCAAGCAGGAAAAGCCACCAAAAGTCGTCACAGCCAAGAAAGCAAAACCATTAACTGTCGGACAACTCAAACAAGCGGTGCTGGATAAATTCGGCGTTTCTGACATCAAAGGACTCAAACAGAACAACCGTTTTCAACTGGCGACGAGTGGGATCGAAGGCATCAACCTATCAAAGAAGGAGAGCCTGGAGACTCTGTATCGCAAGCTAGTTGGCATCTTACCCAACGAAGAAAGCGAAGAAGGTGGTGGCTGCATCAACGGCATCAACATTTTCAACTACGATTTGCCGTGGCGGATATTCGGTCTCAATCCCAAAACAGCAACAACAGAAGAAATCAAAACAGCCTATCGCAATCTCAGTAAGGTTTATCACCCAGACAACCGAGAAACAGGTGACGCCAAAGTTTTCGATCGACTCACAACATTCTATAAAAGCCTAACGGAGACATTCTAAGATGGCAGAAATATATATATCATCGAAAAAACTCGTTGAGACTTTAGGCGTCAAAGAGCAAGAGTTAATCGACATTGAGACTTTTTTTGATGCCGATCCGGATGACGAATGGGATTTGCAGGCAGGAAAAGACTATCGCATCGTCAATCAGAGTTCGGGTTTGCGCGAATACACCTCAACTGGGGCTTATACAATTGCCAAGTATTTGGAGAGCCACAAGCAGGAAAGTTTCTGGGACAGGCTCAAAGATTGGTTTCTCCATACAAAGCAGAACGTGCGCCAAGCATTTATTCGTGAGAAAATTCTGGACAATTGTTCTTCGCTCGTTAAACGCAATGGTCTATTCTTCATTTCGTCAGCTGATGCCGTGACAATTTTTGGCACCCGCTCAGACTACTTAAGGAAAATGGCAGAAGCAGCGCAGCGAGTCGATGAAGCAGGCAGACAGCCACTCATTAAAGGCCAGGATTTCGATGACTTTGGAGACGAGCAAGGGCTACATTATTCACTTTCTGGCATTGGCAAACTGGCTGAAGCCTTCAAGGACAATCTTACACAGAAGAACCGCCGCGAATGGTGCTCAGACGTTGGCATGGTAATTCAGCCGCAAGTTGCCGATATTGTTAACCGTATTATTAAACGCGAAAAAGACATTGCCAAAGCAATGGATGACGCAAAGAAACGTGATAAAAAGCGTTGTCAAGTCAGCGCAACTGAGAAAAATAAAATCAATCAAATCAAGCTGGCAGCGCACCATCTATATTCTCAATCAGAATATCCCCATCTGGCGGCAACTACCGCAAATTTGATCACACTTTCCGAGGAAGTCCATAATCAGTTTCATCAAGATTTTATGGGTGGGTCTCAAAAATCTTGCACGATCGATGATTTCATAAAATTCGTTCAACAATATTATCCCGACAATACAGAAGTGGTTATTTGGTTAAAGGAACAGAAACTGATTCTTGGAAGTCCTGAGCTAATCAATAGCAGCAAACCACATGTACTTTATTTGCCAGCAAAGCAAGTTTGCTGATTCTCAACAGCATATTTTCGGGGTGAGGACATCGATATTTTTTGTGAAAATTTGAGCTATTTATTATGACATTCCTACTATTTCTTGTGTCGATCGGTCTAGCTACTGCCCTCGTCTTAGTAGCAAAAGAAAAAACCCAGCACCAAAAGCATTACACAGAAATCAAACAGCAGCTTGACGACTCTAGCAGACACTTGCAGACGGTCAACAGCTACTACATTGATATACAAAGTCAACTTGAAGAAGCTAACCAGCACGTACAATCAGTAAATCAAAAATATGGTGGATTGATTGATCGCGAAGCTATTTCAAACGAACTGTCAATCAAAATTTCAACGCTTACCGATCGCCTGCAACTCCTCGATCAGCAAGCAGAAGTTGAGGAACGTGAACTTACAGCGAAAATTGAAGTTCTGCAAAAGAAGCTGAAAATGCTAGAGGAGCAGGAGATTGTTGAGGCTTTTGGATTTTATGAATCAAAGTACGATTTTCAAGAAGCTGTAGAATATAAGCAACGCCTAGATGCAATTCGCAGTAAGCAGAAACAACTAATCAAAGATAAAAAGGCTGCTGTCTGCGGTACAGAATGGAGTGTTGGCGGCAGTGTCAAAGAAGGCAAGAAAATGACTGACAACTTCATAAAACTAGCTCTCCGTGCCTTTAATGGCGAATGTGATGCGGCTGTGATGAAGGTGAAATACAATAATATTCAGACAATGGAGAGTCGCATCAGGAAATGCTATGAGGATCTAAATAAGCTGTCTACAACGACCCATTGCGAAATCACTTCACACTTCCTCGATCTTAAACTCAAGGAACTACACCTAACTCATGAGTTCCAGGAGAAGCGGCAAGAAGAACAGGAAGAACAACGAGTAATTCGGGAACAGATGCGTGAAGATGAAAAAGCCATGCGAGAAATCGAAAAGGCTACACAAGATGCAGAGAAAGAAGAACGCCAGTATCAAGATGCGCTGGAAAAAGCTCGTAGAGACCTAGAAGCCGCAACAGGTCAGGCCCAAGTGAAGCTCAATCAGCAAATTGAGGAACTGCAAAAGCGGCTTATAGAGGCAGAAGCTAACAAACAAAGGGTTATTTCTCAAGCCCAAATGACTAAATCTGGACATGTTTATATTATTTCAAACATTGGATCATTTGGAGATCAAGTTTACAAAATTGGCATGACAAGGCGCTTACAGCCTATGGATCGAGTCAAGGAACTAGGTGATGCTTCCGTTCCTTTTCCATTTGATGTACATGCCATGATTTCCTGTAAAAATGCTCCAGAGCTGGAATCGCGTCTCCACAAGCGATTCCAAGATGATCGATTGAATAAGGCAAACGAGCGTAAAGAGTTCTTCCGCGTGTCTTTAGAAGAAGTTGTGCAAGCAGTCGAGCAAATCGATCGCGAACTCGGTATTTGCAATTCTGAGATAAAGTTCACTAAAATCGCTGAAGCTAGTGACTATCGAAAAACCCTCGCCCAAGAACGCGAATTCCAGCATCAGAAAGTTGCCGTGGCAGTATAGTCCAGGCTTCCAGCACCGATCGCTTCTACTTCCTCCGCGAACTCCAGATCGACTAATGGCCCCAGCCGATCGCCGATCGCATTTCTCCGATCAGCCACCGGAAACCGTCTCACCGATCGGGCAACATCATCCGATCGGCCTAAGCCTCAAACCACTGCTCCAAATCCTTCAAACTGGCGAAATCCAACAAATCCGCTCCGAGGACTTCCAAGCGATCTCCACCCAAAGCCGCCACCCTCGCCTGATTCGCTGGTGACAATTGGCCAAACTTCCGATCGAGCAACATCAGCACCAACCTTCGCTGACCTTCCTCACGACCTTCCTCACGACCTTCCTCACGCACTTCTTGGAAAAAGCGCGTCTGCTCTAGTTCTTTGAGTTCATAGCCCAACATCGCATTTACCTCGTCACGGCTTAATGTTTTGAACTTGTAGACCAATATCGTGGATACCATCCCGATTATGGCACTTTCATCAATCGTTTGGCGCGCTCGATTCACCATTCCCTTGGCTTCAGCGATCGCGCCCTCCCCCTCCAACGTCGTCAACACCATCAACCCCAAACCGGGCGGCAATTGCGCGATCGTGCCCAATTCATCCAAGTACACAGGCCGAATCCGCCCACTCTCGAACAACTCAGGTGGCACTTTCGTACTGGATTGCTCCACACTTCGACTGGGATAGATCGCCACCGCTTTCCAGGTGTCAAACCGTTCAGGATAGCGATAGCTGTAGATGCCAATTTCACTGTGCATCCGATCGTACAAACGCGCATCGGGTTGCATCTGAACTTCAATAAAGAACACATCCCCACTGGCATCCGGCGGGGTTAAGACCCCATCGATCCGAAAGGCCGTCTCCTTCACTTCCACCGAATCAAAGGTGTAGCCGCGTTTGTCCACGATCGGGATGGGCAGCAAATCAAACAGCAAATTGGGCGACTGCTGAAAGATTTGGTAAAAGATCGTATCGCGTTTCATGACTGTTACACCAGCTTCAAATGCCGATCGAAGAACCGTAATGTCATCTCCCAGGCTTCCTCCGCTGCCGGGGCCGCATAGCTCTCCCGCCGATCGCTATCAAACCCATGCCCCGCCTGCGCAAACACATTGATCGAATAGGACTTCTTCGCCTTCGACATGGCGAGGGCCACCCGCTGATGCTCTTCCGCCGCAATCAACTGATCCTCAGTGCCGTACATAAACATGATCGGCGCTTTGATCTTGTCGATTTTGTTCAACAAATCGGGCCGACCCAACCCATCGGGCTTCCCATCAGGATTGGCAATGCCGCCGCCATAATAAGCCACCCCCGCCTTGATCTTATCCGCATGTTCCGCCGCCGCCAAAAACGTAAAGCGACCCCCCATACAGAATCCCATCACCCCCATGCCGCCCATCTGAATATTCGGCTGCTGTTCCACAAACTTCATACTGTCGCAAAACTGGGTCATCACCCGATCGTCCTGCATCGTCTTCAGCTTCGCCACCGCCCCCGCCAAATTGTCATACTTAAACGACTCGCCCTGATAAAAGTCCGGAGCCAACGCTGCATAACCCGCCTGCGCCAACCGATCGCAAACCCCTTTCACATAGTCATTCAGCCCATAGGCCTCCATGATCACAATCACCGCTGGAGCCATTTTGCCCAGGGCGAGCTTGGGGGCGACATAGTACCCGCCAAACTTGGGGCCAATTTGCACCATCTTACCGATCGCGGCAGTGGTTTTGGTCTTGTCAGTTTGGGCCGTGGCGCGGGTGGCAATCGTCGCGATCGCCAGGGTACCAGCAGCAGTAAGCAAGTTACGACGTTTCATAAAAGAGCAATGAGTGCGACTACCCTTTCATGAATAGCACATTAGCCCCGGTAAGGCTGATCGATCGTATCAACGAAGACATTGTGATGGAACGGCAGCCGACCGGGATTACCCCGCAGCTCCGCCGCATAACCCAGGGGCACAATCACCGCGATCGCCATATCCGGCTCATCCGCCATGCCCAACACCGACTTCACCTTTTCCTCCGACCACCCATTCATAAAACAAGTACTCAACCCCAAACTCTCCGCCGCCAACACAAAATGCGTCGCCGCAATCATTGCATCCTTCACCGCATATTCCCGCGTCCGATCGCCCAGACTCGCCTGAAACTTCGGAATCGCCGATTTGAAATAGGCAACGGTTTCCGGCGTCCAGACCCCTTTGGCCAAACCCTGCTCATAGATCGGCGAAAGGTCTTTTTTCCAGGCGTTGGGGTCGGCGGCGAAGACCACAGTGAGGGGCGCTTGGATCGGCTGCTTCTGACCAAAGCAAGCCTCCGCGATCCCCGCCTTTTGGGTTTCGTCTTGGATCAAGATGATCCGCCAATCCTGGAGATTGTAGCTACTGGGAGCCGCCACCGTCAGCGTCAGCAACTCATTGAGAATATCCGGCGCGATCGTCGTGGACTCGAAGGTTTTGATCGATCGGCGTTGCAGGATGGCCGTGGGCACATCCAGGGCTTTGACCTGGGTTGAATTGGCTGAAGTCATAAGAATCCTGTAGAAGTCCGGCGGGGCAATCGAATCTCAAACAAGCCAGTATGGGGCAGCTTAACATTTTGAGCTGACGGGTATCAGTGCCTCGATGGTTATTTTTTAGACGTAACCTAGGAGGGAGTCGGATCACGAATTTGCGGTTTTGTCTCTCTCTTACGGTAGAGCCACACCAGGGGCCAAAATCAACTCAAGGTAGGATGCGAGCCAAGACAACGATCGGGCCATGCCGCTGTGCCTGAATTTATCCTAGCGAATGGATGGAATAATCGGACACAAACTTCGGCCCCGCCCACACCCAATCCGCAACCCATCCGGGAAATCGGACGGGGGGTTTGAGCATGATGACGAACTCAGGACGATCGCGTTCCCAATCGATCCAGCAGGCTCCGTATGGTGCCAACTAACCGCAGGGGTGACCCATCCCCCCTACGGCTAGTTGGGCAGAGAATATTTGTGCCGATCGCGATATCAGCGCCTCTGCCAAAAGCCGTACAATGAATCCGGCCCAATGGGATGATTTGCCCCTCAGGAATTTGCGATGAATGAGCCGTCGATCGTCATATCGGAAAATCTGGTGTCGGGATTGCCTTCGGCGGCGGGTTTGCCAGCGGCGGCCTTTGGCGGCATGGTGCACCGCTACGCTTGGCTGTGGGAAGGCCGCCGGATTGCGGTGGTGTATGAGGTATTGGGTGAAGGCGCGCCAATCTTGCTGTTGCCCGCCTTGAGTTCGGTTTGTAGCCGGGGGGAGATGGCGGGGCTGGCGCGGGAACTGGCGGCGCGGTATCAGGTGTATGTGTTGGACTGGGTGGGGTTTGGTCAGAGCGATCGGCCACCGATCGACTATGCGCCGAAGGTTTATCGGGCGCTGTTGCGGAGCTTTGTCTGGGAGGTGTTGGGGCAACCCGTGGTGGTGATGGCGGCGGGCCATACGGCGGGCTATGTGATGCAGCTGGCTCAGGAGCAGCCCCAGCCCTGGAAATGGGTGGTGTTGCTGTCGCCGACCTGGCGCGGGCCATTGCCGACGATGATGGGCGAGTCGAAGCGCGGGTGGTTTAAATGGGTGCAGCGCTTGGTGAATCTGCCGATCGTCGGGCAATTGCTCTATTGGGCCAATACGACCCAGGGCTTTTTGGGCTGGATGTATGGGCGACACGTGTTCGCCAACCGCAGTGCGATTACGCCGGAATTGCTGCGGGTGAAGCAGGGGTTGAGTCGGCAGCGGAATGGACGATTGGCGGCGGCGGCATTTGTCACCGGGGCGCTTGATCCGTTGCGGAGTCGGGAGGACTGGATGAAGTTATTTCAATCGATCCGGCTGCCCGTGCTGATGGTGATCGGGGAGCAGATGCCGCCGAAGTCCCGGCAGGAAGCGGAGGTAGTGGCGCATTTTGGCGGGCGGGTGCAGGTGATCCGGATGCCGGGAGCGTTGGGGTTGCATGAGGAATATCCGGCGGGCTTGGCCGATCGGGTGGTGCCGTTTTTGGATAAGTATTTGTCGTAGGTTGGGACGCGATCGCGCCAAAACCTGAGATCGACAAGACGTTTGGCCGAACTCCTGCGTAATTATCCTGATTAGAATCGGGGCAGTTACGGATATTTCGCTTTGTCAGGAGCTTTGATGATGTTTGCAGCGATCGTGTTTGGTGGTTTGGTGTTTTCGGTTTTGTTTCCTCCGGGGAAAGAGAAGAAGAGCACAGCGCACCAATTTGGCGAATCATTTGAGAAGATTCTGAAGGAAAACTGTGGTTGCGACAAAGACAAAAAGAAAGATTAGGCGCGGCGGTGGGAGAGAAATCGTCGGGTGGGCACGGCCCACCACCCAAATGGTGACGGTGGCGATGCGTTGCCCTGCGGGACAACACATCCTACGATTGGGATGTCATTCTCAATTCTCAACTCTCAATTCCCGCCCATGTCCCCTCACCCCACCCTCCAAGCCAAACTCAGCGTCGCGCCAATGATGGATCGCACCGATCGGCATTTTCGCTATTTTTTGCGGCTGATTTCGGCGCGGACGTTGCTGTATACGGAAATGATTACGAGTCAGGCAATCAAGCATGGCGATCGGGAGAAATTGCTCGGTTTCGACCCCGCCGAAGGGCCGCTAGTATTGCAGTTGGGCGGGGATAATCCAAAGGATTTGGCGGATTGTGCGACGATCGCGGCGGAGTTTGGCTATGCCGAAATTAATCTGAATGTCGGCTGTCCGAGTGAACGAGTGCAGAGTGGAAATTTTGGCGCTTGTTTGATGTTGGAGCCGGAGCGGGTGGCGGATTGTGTGGCGGCGATGCGATCGGCGTCGCCGTTGCCTGTGACGGTGAAGCATCGGATTGGCGTCAATGAACAGGATAGCTACGAAGCCATGGCGCAGTTTGTCAAAACGGTAGCGGCGGCGGGTTGTCAGCGGTTCACCGTCCATGCCCGGAAGGCGTGGCTGAAGGGCTTAAGTCCGAAGGAGAATCGCGATGTGCCGCCGTTGCGCTACGCGGATGTGTATCGCCTGAAGCAGGATTTTCCCGATTTACCGATCGAGATTAATGGCGGCATTCTCACGTTGGAATCCACGTTGGAACACCTTCAGCAAGTCGATGCGGTGATGATTGGGCGGGCGGCATATGATCATCCCTATTTATTTGCCGAGGCCGATCGGTTGATTTTTGGGGAGGATACTTTGCCGCGATCGCGCCATGCCGTTGTGGAAGCGATGTATCCGTACATTGAGGATTGGACGGGACGGGGCTGGCGGTTGCATGGGTTGGTGCGACCGATGTTGCAGTTGTTTGCGGGGCAGCCGGGGAGTCGGACGTGGAAACGGATTTTGACGGAGAATGCGAGTCGGCCCGGTGCGGGCGTGGATGTGGTGAAGATGGCGTTGGCGGCGGTGCGACAGGCGGAAGTGCGGCAAGCGGAAGTGTTGGCGGCGAATGTTTAAGTTTCACGATCGAACCCACCAAACCCCTCAAAAGTTTTGTAGCATTGAATACAAATCAAGAGGATTCCGATCATGGGACAAGTCGCCTCAGTCGCCATTCAGTCTTCAACCGATCGTCCAGTTGCCGCGATCGATCGATTCATGCCGCAGCGCGATTTGTGGGTGCAGCTCCGCAATCCTCCGGCCAAATACGCTGAAGATGTAGCGTTGTTGGTTTGTGCGGCGGATGTGGATGTTTGGGTTGCTTGGGTGCCTGGTTATGGGGAAATATTGTTGAATCGATCGGCGTTCCATCGGATGGGTGAAGCGGTGTAGTCGATCGTTACAACAGCTATGATCCCCCTAAATCCCCCTTAAAAAGGGGGACTTTGACTCTGGTTCCCCCTTCCGAAGGGGGTTAGGGGGATCTGGCTTATACTACAAGCAGTTGTTTTGCAGTAATTTCTTCAATGACAAATCTTCAACAGGGTGATGCGGCGGCGTTCGACTATCAGCCGCCTGCGGCGGCGTTAAATGCCAAGCGCATCCTCGTCAAACCCAATTTAGGCTATCCTGTCGGCCCACCCGTCACCGTCAGCATGGGCGTCTTGGGCCAGGTACTCCGATCGCTCCGAACATCCAACCCCACCGCCGAAATCCTCATCGTCGAAGGCGTTTGTTCGCCTGTGGATTTAGTCACGATCGTCAGCAAAAACGGATTGTACAACATCCTCGATAACGGAATGCAGTTACTCGACGCCGATGATTTGGAATGCATTGAATATCCCAATCGCGCCCCCTATCCCCACCGCTTCAAATCAATGTGGGCACCAAAGCTCTTACAGGAAGTCGATTGCCGAATTTCGGTGGGCACGTTTAAGCGCACGATCCTGAAAGATGAGCCATTAATCTCAGCGTCACTCAAAAATCTCTATGGCCTATTCCCCCGCGCCAAATACAAGGCCAGAAGCGCCAATTCACGGGGCCAATTGCATCGCCCGTCGGTGCCGCAGGTTTTATATGATGTGTATTTTTGCATTGGGCATTTATTCGATGGCGCGGTCGTCGATGCGCATCAACGATTAGTTAGCAAAGATTGGAAGCCGGACAAAGGACAGACGATCGAGTCGGGTAAAGTGTTTTTTGGGGATGATTTGGTGGCTGTCGATCGATTAGCTTGTGAAACGCTGGGGGAGGCAGTGGCGAGTTATTTGGTGGAAATCGAGCAGGCGCGTTGATTTAATCATACCGATGCGGCATCCCCAATTCTGGGGGAGCATGATTTGGTAGGCTTTGGTGCCTGCGGAGAGGAAATTCGACGATGACGATCGGAGGTCAGGCGGCAGTTGGTTGGGGCGATCGGCGATCGGCGGTTTCAAACCGGCCATTGACACGCTCATATTCGTCTTCTAGCAACCAGAGTTTGGTGTCTTGGTAGGTGCCGGAAAAAATGACTTGGTAGTTTTCGGCAGGATCGTAGACGCTGCTATTTCCAGCGGCGTCAGTGAGCAGGATGAGGGTGTAGGGCGGTGAGGCAGTGGGGTCAATCCACAATTCGGTAAATGCCCAGTTATCGGCTAGGTCGGGTGCGGGGGATGACATAGTAGCGATCTCCTTTGATTTTGATTTCACCGTAATCGAGGGGTAGGCGGCGACCTTCTGTATCAATTCTATACCCGATCGGCTCAGGAAAGTAGAGTCCATAGCGTTCGTGGCCGCGAATGTTACCGATGGATTCGCCCCGATCGATGATGGCTTGGGCGACAGTTTGGAGGATTTCGAGATTATTGAAAACGTGTGCGGAGCCTGCTTCAAGAAGAAGGCGTTGCATTTGGGGGGTATCGGGCAGGTGTTTGGCGATGTGCCGGATGTCGGGTTCAAGATCACGGTTAATTCCGCTCATGGCGATCGGCGTTTGCGTTATGTGAGCTGATTATCGCCGATCGGAATAGTCGGTGAGGCTGAGGGTTTCGACTGTAGGCCATGAAATTCGTCGGGCAAACCAGGCTCCAATGGATCATCGCTAGGCAAGTTGTGCATAGTGGGCAGGCCAGTCATGCAGGGCAGCCGATTGGGGACATGATTCGGTGGCTCCACGGCTGCAATGATTTAATTTTAGCACTGGTGGTGAGAAGATCCTCAATATCCCTGATGTGGGTGTTTCTCCCCGTATATTAGGGTAATGAATAGATTTTATTGATTTTCACAGCTACTTACTATCCTGTTATGCCGAATATCATGCCAATACACCAACAGTCTACGCTTGACGATAAAGCCCTATTCACCGATTTCTATGATTCCCTTAATCCAAGCTTAAGAATTTTGTCTGAAGAGTTCATTAATGGTACATCTAGTAATATTCCATATTCACTGCTGAAAAATGCACTGCGTTTTGCAAGTGGAGAAGCTTCTGCAGAACAAGCGGCGCTAGACACGCTTCAGGAAGTCACGTCAGGTGTCTTGAGGGAATCTGCTTCAAGTATTGTTTTGATGAGTATTGCAACCGCGTGTCCACCAATTGCTATAGGATTAGCATCAATTTCCCCGATATTATCAACTATGGATAATGTCGCTTTGACAAAACAGTTCTTTGATTTATTAAGTCAATATCAGCCTGAAATCAGATCCTATTACCAAGGAAGAAGTCAGTCAGAAATATCTTCTTTGAAAAAAGCAGAAGATATTATGAGCTTAGAGTTTGGAGGAAAGCAGATTTTTGTTGGGCGAAGGAGATTTCAGTCTAATCAGGAAATGTTTGGATGGTTAGATTAGCTCCTTTTAATAATTTCATTATTTTAAATAGCTTCGGAATTCACGCACAAGGAATATCGCCGAACTAATTTATTTTAATCTAGCTCGGCTGATTGGCAGAAAATTCTCCTTGCTATTTTTATGCCAAATACTCCTCAAGTAGTTTACGTGTAGGAATATCAGAGACTATAAACGTTGTAAGTTCTATTTTTGATGGATTAGCTGCGGCAGCTAAACGATTACACTGAATGGCAATACACCGATCGAAGATATTCTTCACGAATCGACCATTGCCCAGTTCGCCAATGCGTGACTCAAACGCCATGACCAAGCAATGTATAGCTTCCAACGTTTCGGCTGAGATTTGGTATCCATGTTGCGTACAAAGGGACTGAAAGATTTCGACCAATTCCGGTGGTGCATAGTCGGCAAAATGAATCGATCGGGAAAAGCGGGACTTCAATCCAGGATTGGATTCGATCAATCGTGTCATCTCGTTTTTGTAACCTGCTACGATCACCACTAAATTATCGGCATGATCAACCATCAATCGTAGTAGTGTACTGATCGCCTCTTCACCAAATGGGTCTTTGTGACCGTCGGGCACTAGCGAGTAAGCCTCATCAATGAATAAAACGCCGCCTATAGCCGATTCAACGACCTGTTTCGTTTTTGGGGCAGTCTGGCCGATGTGTCCAGCGACTAACTGGGTACGATCGACCTCAACGAAATGGCCTTTGGAAAGTACGCCGAGCTGGCTGTAAATCTTACCTAAAGTTCGGGCGACCGTGGTTTTGCCTGTGCCTGGATTACCCGTCAGCACAAGGTGTCTGGTGATAGTCGGCGATTTCAATCCAGCTTGCTTCTGCATCTGCGAGACTATCGCAATATTGACCAACTCTTGGACGGTCGATTTGACGCCAGCTAACCCGATCAGCGCGTGTAGATTCTGAAGTTGTTCCGCCAGGGGATCGGGGCGAGTTGTGGGCGGCGATTGAATCAGATCACCGTGGTTTATTGGTTGAATTGGTGGAAGGGATGGTTGCTTTTTGATGATGATTTTGCTAACTGCCCTTGCCCCTCTGTCATCAAGCTGTTGGAAATGCTGCACCAATTTGCTTGCCTCTGCTAAGGCGGCCTCTTTCGATGGCACTTTTCCATAACGATAACAATGCAAGGATAAGTCTGGCCTAGATTTCTCAAGAAATTCCTCGGCATCAACTTTACTCGTCCACAAAGCCCAGACATAACAGTCTCCTGATTCGCAGACACTCAATGCTGGATAACCATACGTTCCCATAATTCCCTCTTGAAGTTGCTGTATGAGTTGATAAAGCTCGGCCTCGACTTCTAGTGCCTCAAATATTCGATTCTGTTGAGCGAGGGATGCCGGAGTTTCTCTAGAAATGACCTGATGATTAGGATCAGGTTGAACTTGCGCTTTCAATTTATCCAGCTCGGCTTCGACTTCAAGTGCCCGAAATATCCGCTCTTGCTGAGCAAAAGTTGCTGGAGTTTCTCTAGAAATGAACTGATGATTGGGATCGCGTTGAACTTGCGCTTTCAACTCATTCAGCTCATGCTGAACTTCGTAATCCTTCCAGCTTTCTTCATACCAGTCAACTAATGGCACACCATGCTCATGCTGCCAAATTCCATTTAGCAGTATGAGGGCACCAACAACAGGCAATGCCGCCATCACAAACAGCCCTACTTTCATACTGCCAAAACCGATCCATGCGGCTGTGGCACTGGCATGTGCTGCGCCAGACAATGAGCCAATGGCCGTACCAGTTTTCGCAATACCGATCGCGCTTGCTGCGGCCTTGATGATCGGTGTACTTCCCACAAGCACGGTGCCAAGACCGATCGCGGCTTTCTGATCCATACGAATAATCCTTTGAGCAATATGAGATAAATTTAGAAGCCGATCGAATACACCATAACCAGGCATTATGCACAGCCTGCGTATCCAGTATATATCGATACTTCGTTTGTCGCCTAAATTGAATATGATTACTCAGCGTAGTCGCGGTTTTCGATTGTCTCCCAAGCCTGATAGGCTTAACTACGGACTCATCAAATTACGATCGCATCATGCAAATTCGGCTGCAAACCTTCACCGTCAACAAACGCTACGCCCTCACCATCAGTCGCGGCACCACCGCCCAATCCACCAACCTCTTCGTCCGCATCGACCATGATGGGATCGAAGGCTGGGGCGAAGCTTCACCCTTCGAAGCCGGTGGCCCACCCCAATCCACCGAAACGATCGCCCGATCGCTGCAACGGGTGATCCCGCTCTTGAGTCCGTACAGCCCCGTCGAACGCGACAAGATCGATCGTTTACTCCAGGATTCCCAAGTGCCTTCCGCCGCCCGATCGGCCGTAGATATGGCGCTGCATGATTGGTTGGGCAAAGCGACGGGACTGCCACTGTGGCAAATGTGGGGCTTGAATCGCGACAATATTGTGCCGACTTGCGTGACGATCGGGATTAGTACGCCCGTCGCCGCCGAAGAACGGGTGAAAAATTGGTTGGCAATGAGCAGTGAAATTCAAGCCTTAAAAGTCAAACTCGGTTCCCCCGCTGGGATTGCCGCTGACCAAGCGATGTTAGAAATGGTAATGGAAACCGCGCCCCAAATCAAAAAAATCAGCATTGACGCCAATGGTGGCTGGAATCTCAAAGACGCGATCGCCATGTCTTACTGGCTAGCCGAGCAGGGCATCGATTATATCGAACAGCCCCTCGCACGCGGGCAGGAAGCCGATTTACCCAAACTCTATGCCGTGTCGCCGCTGCCAATTTTTGTCGATGAAAGTTGCTTCACCAGTGCGGATATTCCCGGACTCGTCGATCGGGCGCATGGGATTAATATCAAGCTAAATAAATGTGGCGGCTTAACCGAGGCGTTGCGGATGATTCATGCGGCGAAGACCTTTGGGATGCAGGTGATGTTTGGGTGTTATTCCGATAGCACATTGATGAATAGTGCGTTGGCCCAACTGTCGCCGTTAGCGGATCATTTGGATCTCGATAGTCATTTGAACTTAGTCGATGATCCATTCGTCGGTGCGTTGTTCCAACATGGGCGCGTCGTGCCGAATAGTGAACCAGGCTTGGGCATCACATTGCGCCCGATCGTGCCTGTAGAAAAGGTGAAATCGTAGGTTGGGTGGAGCAACGCGCAACCCAACACCCTGGATTTGTTGGGTTACACTGCGTTGCACCCAACCTACGATCGCGCCCGCTTGTATTCCATAATCTCAGGGGGCCGATCGCGAGTCAAATAATACTTCGCCACGCCCAAAACCCCAGGAAATGGCGAAAGCCCACAGGAAATCGCCCACACCAAACTATCCCACCAACCAAAACCCCGCCGCCGCGCCGCGACGATCGTCCGCCCGATCGTCACCGGATACCGCAACCCCAACAGCAAACTCCCGCCCTGCGTGGGCCAAATCAACAACAGCATCACCAACGGCACGATCGCCCCCCATAGCAACGTCCGCCGCAACTCCGCCACAAACTTCCGCTCTGGCAAATGACCATGCAACGCCGCCACCGCCGCAAAAGCATAGCCACAGCGCTTGGCCCTTGTCCACCATTGGCCCAGATGGGTGATATTCGCATCGTGAATCATGCTTTCCCGATCGAGCCGCATCAGCTTCCCACCCGCTAGCCGCAGCCGCACACCCAGCTCATCATCCTCGGCGGCAATCACCAAATTGTTATAGCCCCCGATAATCGCAAAAATCGACGATCGCAGCATCACATTCCCGCCAAAAGCCGACACTTCCCCCGCCTGCGGCCAATTCCATTCCACACTACAAATGCGATTAAACACCGTCTGTTCCGGGTACCGTTCACGCAATGCCCCGCACACCGCCACGACGATCGGATCGGCCGCCAACACCGTCACCGCCGCCAACCACCATCCCGGCAACACTTCACAATCCCCATCGACAAACTGGACATAGCGCAGGGTCGGATCGATTTTCCGCAGGCGCGCAAATCCGGCATTCCGGGCACGGGCGGCGGAAAACGGCTGGGACATATCCAGATTGACGACTTCGACCCCACGGTGACGCGCCGCCGCATCACTGCCATCGATCGAACCCGAATCCACATAGATGATCGCGCCGATCTGGCCGATCACCGAATCCAAACAGCGCACCAATCGATCGCCTTCATTGCGACCAATAATCACAACACCGACCTGGGCCAACAACGTGGCCGCATCGGGAATAACAGGGGCATAATGCATCATTTCAGGCTTCAAACAGGGGGGAGTTCCGGTAGGGCAATACCTTCGCCTCATATTAGGAAGCCACGATCGCCCTTGGCATCAGTCCTGAGCCAGAGATCCACCGATCGGGAGGTAGAGTTTGACCGCAAACAATTCATCCCCAGGTTAGAGATCGGCCCTATCCCGTGGGTTCGCTGGCTTGAAGCAAGGTTTTGGCCACCATGCGGGTGCGTTTCTGCATCGCTTCGGAGAGTTCGGCCCCGGATTGCAGTTGGGTGACGTTGCCTTGGAGCACGGCGGCGGCTTGCTGGTCGCCCATTTGCAGGGCGGTTTGGGCAGCGGTTTGGAGCATGGTAACTGCGCCTTGACGATCGCCCCCAGCCAGCTTTTGCTCCGCAATTTGGGTTTGGCGGTATTTCGCGAGGGCGAGGATGTGGGTTTGGACTTCCGGGTTCGGAGTGGCTGCGTAGGTCGTCTGGACGCTGGCCTGGAGCGGCATGGGGGCACTGAGGAGCCGCTGCTCGCCCGTGGCGGGGTTGTCGTAGCAGAGTTGCAGTTGGGCGATCGTCGGCTCGCCTGCGGGCAACTGGGGCAGGTAGAGATTCGCCAGGATGACGCGGGGCGTGTCCACCATAATGTCACCGAGCCGGACGATCGCGGTGTCACCTTCATACATCACTGGCAATTCGATCGTGTCCGGGCTGACTTGGGCGACGGGTTTGAGTTCGGCGAGGCGGGTGCCATTTTGGAGCTGGAGATGCAGATAGGCATTGGTCAGACTGATGGTTTCGACCCGATCGAAGAGTTTGGCAAATTCCGCGCTGGCCTGGGCCGGAGTCGCAATATGGGCCAAGGCACCACCTCCCGCATCGGCGATTTGTTCGAGAATATCCTGATTCCACCGATCGCCGAAGCCGAGGGAATTGATCGTCATGGCGTAGCTGGTGGCGAGTTCGGCGAGTTTGAGGCAGCGATCGTTGTTGCCATGTTCGTTTTCGCCGTCGGTGAGCAGCAGGAGCTGGGAGATCGTGTCCTTTTTGCCCTTGGCGAGTTCTTCAATTCCGGCTTTGATTCCGGCGTCGATATTCGTACCGCCAACAGCGGCGATCTGGCTCAACTGAGTTTCAATCCAGGCCAGGTTTTCGATGACCTCCGGTCGGTCGGAGACCATCGTTTGGTTCGGGACAATGACCTTCGCTTCGTGGTCAAATCCAACGATCGTGATGCGATCGCCCGGTTGGAGCCGGTGGATTAATTCTTTGGCGGCTTGCTTGACGGTATCCATCGCCGCACCGCGCATCGAGCCACTGTGATCGAGCACGAGACAGAGATTCAGGGGGATCGCACGATGGGTCGCAATTGCACCCACCACGGGTTCCGGTAGCGCAAACACCGAAATCGCGACCTGCCGCTGGGAATTATCCTGCTGCGCATCAACATGCCGATCGCTCAAGGCAAATTCTAATCCAACTTTCATAGGGTTGCGGGGAGTAAGGGGTGGCTCAGACTAGTCAGGTTGGTGAAACCTCCCGAAGGGAATCGACTTGCCTTTAGGTTACTCCCTGTAGCTTCAACCGGGGCAGCACAATTTCCGCAAAGTGTGCCCAACCACCGATCATTTCCACCGCTGACCGGATCGCCGTCGATCGCCCAACTTCCCGATCGTTGCTGGCACTTTTAACAAACTCAATTGCTGTCGCCAAATGGGGATGCGCGGATGATCGGGTGTGACCTGCGACCAAAGCTCTAACCAGCTCCTGGCGGGTTGGATTTGTGCTTGCTGAATCAGCAGTCGCAAATAACCCTCGGAAAACGTGGCAAGATCATCAATCTGGATTCTCGTTTGCTTCAGGATCGGCTTGAGCAAGGCTTCAGCGGCGGCGGTCTCATGGTTTTGCAGATGGTATCCGGCCCGCACGACCCGTGCGGGAATGTAGGTGGGATAGTCGGCAATGATCTGCTCGGCCAAGGCTTTTGCCGCATCATCGCGGTGCTGTAGCTGATAAGCGACGGCTAAATTATTTAATAAATCGGGAGCGGATTTGATCGCCAAGGCTTTCTGCAATAGCGCTTCGGCCTCAACGGCACCCGCAACTGTGCCAGTCCGCAATAACATTAATGCGGGTTTCAGTAAATTCTCGACGGTACGGGGATGGCGCGCAGGCCGTTCGTCATGAAACTCATAACTCAACAACGCAATCTCCTGCCATTCCCCCATCAGCCACATCCGTACATTTTCCGCCTCAAGCCGTTGGGCCTGCACGAGCGCGATCGCCGTTTGATGCCGGAGGCTGTCCGCCCCTTGCTGGCCTAACGCAAAACGGTGGAGCGCGTCCCAGAGACGGGGCCGATCGGCGTTCTTGGCTAAGTCGATCGCGACTTGGCAGATCGTCGGATCACCGCGATCGAGCATGATTTCGACCCAGATCATGGCTTCAGGATGCTGATCGAAATAGTGTTGGCAAACCTGTTTAATGTTTTGATTTTGTTTAGTATTTTTCTGCTTGGCTTGGACGATCAGCAACAGTTCTGTGGTGAGTTGCTGCCGCATTGTGGTGGAGAGCCAATGTTCCGCACTAAAGGCCCAAGCCGCATGTTGTTCGGCCGCAGGCTGATACAGATTGTCTAAATTGGCTTGGGCAATGCTTAATTCTGGTGCGAGGTGCAATGCCTGTTGCCAGAGCCGTTGGGCTTGATCAATATCGCCACGTCGGGCCATCGCGACGGCAACATAATGCAATTCGATCGCGGACAACGCTTTTAGTGCGGCTGGATCTTGCTGCAAGTCTTCCCAGGTTTCAACGATCGCGGCCTGATCGCCGAGATAACTGAATGCCTCCAATTTCTTCGTCCAGGGATCCCAAGCCGGGGCCTGACTCAGTTTCAACCGATCGGCGAAGGTCTGGGCACGATCGACCTGATCGGCTAAAACGCAGTAGCGGACTAAGTTGGCGAGTGCATGAATGTTGTCGGGGGCGATCGCTAACACCTGCTCGGATTGGTCGATCGCGGCGATCAAGTCATCTTGGACAAAGGCGATCAGACTGAGGTTATTCAGGGCGGGCAGCATGTTCGGTTTGATTTGGAGCACTTCCTGCTCCGTTTCCCGGCATTTTTCGTATTCACCCCAACTCAAATACACTTGTGCCCATTCATGTTTAATCAGTAGGTCGATCGCGGTATCACGATCGGTGGGTAGATCGGCGGGCAGGAGCAATTCGTCAAAGTTAGTTTCGATGCTAGCGATGGTCGTTCGGGCACGATCGGCGAGTTCGTTGTCGGGATCGAGGGCGATCGCCTGAAGAAACATTTGCCGCGCTAATAAAACTTGTGCCCCGGTAACCAATGCGCTGGCAAAACCGTAGAAATGGTGTGCATTATGGGGTTGGAGCTGGATCAACTGGGCACAGGCTTGGCCATACCGGACAAAATCACCAAATTCTAAGGCGAGTTCGGCCATGAATTGTTGGAGTTCGGCTTGGTCGGGATGTTGGTGACAGAGCTGTTGGATTTGACGGTATGCCAGTTGTTTGTCGCCCTCGCTGAACTGCCGATCGATCTTCCGAATTTTGGCGGCGACGTCGATCGGTTTAACGCCAAATCCAGTATCGGTGTGGGTCAGTGCCGTCTTCTTTCCGGTTGGCTTCTTTCCCTTTGGCATAACAAAACCTGTGTGGATAAGTCGATCGACTCCATTGTGGCAGATTGTTTGGGTTATTTCTAGGGCTGGCGTTACAGAAGTTTATTTGAGGGATGTTCCTCAACTTTGAAGACGCGGTAACGACGAAGAGAAGACGATCAAACTAGCGAAAGCGAAAGGCACCGCAACCGCCTACTCAGACGATCGCTGGCGGATTTGGTGAGACTGGGTTTGAGATGTGAATGGTCGTTTTGGTGGGATTTTGGGCATTCTTGGGGTGTCTGGACGATGTCGGTGGTGCATGAATGGGCATTTTCATCCATATGTTTTTATCCCGATGTCGCAATATCGTCGTTTTTATGTTCCGGGTTCGAGTGTGTTTCTGACGGTGGTGACGTATCAACGTGTTCCTTTGTTTGAGAATCCGGAGAATGTTCAATATTTACGCCGATCGTTGAAGACGGTGCAGGCGGCGATGCCGTTTGAGTTTGTGGCGGGCGTTGTGATGCCGGAGCATTTGCATTTTTTGTGGACAATGCCCGAGGGGGATGGCAATTATTCCAAACGCATTGGTCGGATGAAGGTTTTATTTACGCAGGCATTACGAGGGAAAGATTATTTCCCAGAGACGATTTCCCGATCGCGCCGAAAACATCGGGAAAGTGATGTATGGCAGCGCCGTTTTTGGGAACATACCATTCGGGACGAGCGTGATTTTCAGAACCATTGTGATTATCTACACGCCAACCCCGTCAAACACGGATTAACGCAATGTCCGCATGAGTGGGAATTATCGAGTTTTCATCGTTGGGTGCAACAAGGCAAATATCCCGCCGATTGGGGATGTCGTTGTAGGAAAGGGATAGGTTGATCGTGAATTTAACCTCGTTAAATGCAACGATACGGTAGACACCATCCACATCACAAATAAACAACGATTAAAACGTAGGGTGGGCACTGCCCACATCATAAATTATTGAAATAACAAAAAATTGAAAGCCACAAGTCAAGGATTATTGTGAAAAATAGAAAATAATGGTCGGTCATTGCGAAACCGGAAAATCTTGGGCAGTGCCCACCCTACGCTTGCTGCCATCTGCTATCAATTTTTGTCAAACATAGCTCCAGAAATTCAACGAGAAATCAAGAATCGATCTAAGAGCGATATTTTGCAACAGCTTGATAGAATAGCAGCTGGTTTACCCATCGCACCACTTTTGGCTGTCCCAGACCAAATCATACTCAGGGGCGATTTGTCTAACCCCATCGGGCAAGACTGTTCCCCAGAACAAAGTGGCATTCAATTCCATGAATCTTCTATCGCCAATAACGTCAGTCAAATCGGCATTAGTGAGAATGGCAGCAGTCAAATTTACTCTGGTGAAGTTGGCTTCCATCAATCGGGCACCAGCCAGATTAGCATCAGTCAAATCGCTATCAGTCAAATCAGCCATTCTCAGAATGGCTTGCTTCAGGATAGTTCCCCTCATTTTACTACCCCGCAAAATGGCACAGCCCAAGGCTCCAATTTTCAGATAGGCTCCGGACAAATCGGCTCCGCTCAAGTCACTCAACCTCCAAAACACAACCATCCCCACCTGGACAGAATTCCTCACAGGGACAACCCCATTTAACCTCAATATCGCGATCACCGATCTCCCCACCGGCCAACTCGCCGAAGCCAACATCACAGGCTTCGATCCCTCCGGTCGCCCCACCTCCGGCACCCTCACCCTCGACACCGACGCCAACGGCCTCGGCTGGTTCATCGACAACACCCCCTGGGAAAACTCTGAATTTGGAACCCTGAACTCGGAAACCCTCTTCCGCGCCACCCTTGGCTCCGCCGCCTATGGCCACTACGATCTCCTCACCACCATCCTCCACGTTCGCGCAGCGTTTGCCTTAGCAAATGCTCGGCCACCTCGCGGGCCTGATCAGTGGCAACCCCACCTCCGACAGCCGCATCACCAACATCAACGGCACCCCCACCTTCCAAGGCAACGGCTACAGCAGCACCCCACTCACCCAGGATCGTAGCCACCTCACCGATCCCACCAAACTGATGAGCACCTACCTCGCCCCCGGCATGAGAAAGCTCCCCAGCACACTCGAACTCCAAATGCTCACCGACTTGCGTAGCACCCCCACCAACCGCAGCATCCACCTCGCCAACGGCATCAGCGCCCTTCAGCAAGCCACCCCCATGCTCGGCATCACCAACGGCCCCAAAACATAGCCAGCCGACCAACTGCTCACCCAATGGGACACCCGTGGCAGCATCCAAGTCACCAACGCCAACCTCACCCTCCGCGAAGACGATCCCCTCCTCGCCCACCTCAGCCAAACCTTCATCATCCCCACCGGAGCCAAAACCCTCCAATTCACCCTCACCGACGCCTACCTCGACCAAAGCCCCCTCAACCCCGGCGACACCTTCGTTGGCGACTACGCGCTAAGGCGCGTAGTCGCCCTCCTCAACGCCCAAACCCGCCAGTCCCTCATCACCCCCATCAGCAACCTGACCCAAACCGACAGCCTCCTCAACCTCCAAAACAGCGGCCAGCTCTACCGCACCACCGCCACCTACCTCTCCGACCTCCCTTCCCATTGCCAAACCCTGCCACCAAAAATCGCCCTGCCCAACCACCGATCGACGTTCCGGAGAGTCGATCGGTCAGCGGCGGTGGGATTAGATCGGGTTAATTCACTTTGCCAAATCAATTACTATCCCCGATCGGGCTTGCAGTCAGCGAACCCGATCGCTTCACTGTCGAGATAACCCGCGATCGCCATTTCGAGCAGCGCTTCGATCGGATAGTTGATCTCGGTGGCACGTTTGAGGATGGCTTGTTGGATACGATCGGGAAGCTGTGCCAGGATGACCTGAGCGGCAGAGGGCGTCAGTTGTTCGAGCGTCGTGGTTTGCATAGGTTTATGGTTGGAGCGGAATTTTGACGTTGTAAGGCGGTTCGGTGGCTCTGAGGAGAATCCCCTCTACTGCCAATAATAGCGCTGGATTTCCCCATTGGTCGAGCGGCGCGATCGCGATGCGGACTTCGACAGGTGGGTAGAGATCAAGCCATGCCCAGGTAAAGGCTTTGTGTCCGCCACTAAACCGGGTGCTCAGATCATTGGTTTTGCCCAGGTAGAGCAGTCCCTCAGTCCGATGGCGAATCGCATAAATGCCAGGACAGCGCGGGAGATGTTGAAAATTTCGATTGATTGGCAAACAATCCTGAAAGTCGATGGCAACAAGACGATCGAGAATATCGCGCGCCTTTCCTTGGATATCGGTCATGGATGGGGATTCAAGACGTTCTGGCATTAATCATACCCGATCGCCCTTCCCATTGCCGCACCCTGCCGCCAAAAACCGCCCTGCCCAACCCCCGTTTGACTTTCGGGCGAGTCGATCGGTCGCAGCAGTGTGCAATTGGGTCATCCTGAAACTGAAACGCGATGAGCTATGGGCGCTCGAAGACCATCGCCTTCTACCGCAACAACATCCGTCCCATTCTGCCAAAGCTCATACTCACTCAAATCAATCTCATCATTCCAAACAATCGCATATCCACCCTCGTCTACCTGAAAATTCCTGAAAAAACTGGGGTTCCGTAGCGGCGAAAACATCGGCTTATCCAACAAATCAGCAACACTATACTGCTTACGATCGTGATTACTAAATTCAACTACCAACGTCACATCATCGATCGCTTGAGCCGCAACAATTTTAGGGGGTTTCATAAATCACTGAACCTCTAATTACTTTAACGGTGGTAGCTTGCAAAATTCTTGGCTATTCCACATGTCCATCAACTCACTTTGATACTTGCCAGCCCATTCCAGCACCATCTTCCCCGCCCGATTTGGCAAATCACCCTCAATAATTTCCAAACTTTCAATACCGATCAAAGCATTGTATTCTCCATACACAGCATGAAAATGGGGTGGCGAATGATCCCCGAAGAAGATTTTGATTGATATTCCATAAAATCGCGCAACCTCCGGCATCCCATCCCTCCCAAAACTCAAGTCAATACCGATTATACCAATTTTGCCCGCCCACAACTCACCTGTGCTTGACGATCGCCCTGCCCAACCACCATTTGGCTTTCGGGAGGGCCGATGGTGTATTAGCGGCGGTGGGGTTCGACTTTTTGCGAAGAATCCCGATCGGTGCTTGCCGCCAAAATCAGCGATGATAACGGTGGAATTTTTCATCAATGCCTATGAAACTCCCCAATGGCGATCGGGCCATCATCCCGATCAAAAAACTTACTGGCTACTGCCTCAACCTCGACCATTCCAGAGGCAAACATAAAGCTCGTGTATTTCAAGCTGTCCTCAATATCACCACTGATAACGCCGATGTCCTCTTCGCCCTCATCCAACAAGCCGCGATCGAAGGCGATGTCGTCCAGCAAGATCCTACTCCCCAAGGACAAATATTCAAGGTAGACTGGGATATACCAAATACCGACGGTGAACAACTCCGTACCACCTGGGAAATCGCCCACAACACCGAAACACCGCGTTTAGTCACGGCCTTCATCAAATGACTATGACCTACCCAAAACTCCTTGATACTGTCGCCATCCTGTCGCCACTGAAGCGCGATCGGTTGATTCAGGTCGAGCCAGACATGATTCCGAACGACATACTCCCGATCGGCCTTGTGGGAACAGTCGTGGAAACTTACGCCGAACCACAAACCTATCTGGTCGAATTCGCTGACGCCAAAGGCCGCGAATATGCGATGGCAATCTTACCCGCCGATCAGCTCTTAGTCGTTCATCTAGAACTGACTTCAAACAATCCCAATTTAGTCGCGGCCTGATATCACGTCATCCAGCTAATAGTGGGCGATCGGCCTCACTCCAGAAGCCGATCGCCCTTCCCATTACTAAACCCTGCCGCCAAAAATCACCCTGCCCAACCACCATTTGACTTTCGGGAGGGTCGATTAGCGGTGGTGGGGTTCGATTTGGGATCGATCAGCTTGTTGCTTAAACTTCACCCGAATAACTACTCAAAAACACAAGCTGATTCACCATCGACTCCGCCGATCGTGCTGCCATCAGCTTCAATAGCCGCCGCATCTGCTCACCGATCGCGTAATCCTGCAACGACACCACAATCCCCGCATGATCCCGCCCCTCCGCCAAAAACTGACCATGCAACTGACAAAAATCAACCCCGCGCCCGCGCAACGCATCCACCAACCGCCGATCCATCGCATCCTCGTCAATGTACAACCGCACATCACTCATGCCGACTGCTCCATCGTCGCTGAAAGCCGCTCATACTCAGCCTTTTCCTCAGCCAAAGAGCCTTCGATTTCCGTTATATTGCTGTGATAATACGTCAGCGCCGCGTAGATTTGCGCCAAACTTGCCGTTCCGACCCGATCGCGAATTTCTTCCGCATTCAGCCCCATTTTGTACCAAGCCGCAACACGCTGCACCGAAAGCCGCGTTCCCGCAATCCGAGGCCGTCCCCCTAAGGTTTCAGGAGACTTCACCACCAATGTCGCAATATCTATCGCTGACGCAATCATAGGGATAAACCGCTGCTCGCTTGACTTCCCCATCATAGCCGATCACACATCATGCAGCCACCAGTAAGCGATCGGCCCCTCCCCGATCGCCCTTCCCATTGCCAAACCCTGCCACCAAAAATCGCCCTGTCCAACCACCGTTTGACTTTCGGGAGCGTCGATGGTTGGGCAGCGGCATTGGCGTCAGAACACCGTGAATTCTGACGCCAAGCCATTAAACAGAATCTGGTAGCGATTCATCAGATCACGACCGATAATACTAAACTCGCCAATTTCCTCTACCGCACAACCAAAAACCGCACAGGATGAAATGCTATACGTGTCAAATCTCAACCCAACCGCATAGGGAGTCGCCATCACAATCTGACCACAGACCGGAATCCGAATTGCCCGATCGATCACCCGCGCGCCCACCTTGAGCAAATCCGGAATTGGCATCAATGTGCAATCCGAACCCGTATCCAGGATGCCTTGAATATCATGACTCAGGGAATTTGTTGAACTTGGAGCACCGAGCTTGATCCGAAGGATCGGAATCGGCGGCAGGCCGACCGTCAAGTTGGTATACGAATGCGTCGCCATGATTTAGCCGATCGGGTTCAATGGAGTGCGGACGATCGGTTGCGGATCGACTGGTAAAACCTGACGGATGAACGTCGGACGATCAGCGGCAAAGTGCATCACCCGATCGCACAACGCCGAAAAATCCACATCTGCATCCAACACCTGCCCCGCTTCAAACCACACAAACTGGCGACCATGGCTTTGGATCAACTGCGATCGCAACGCTTCAAACTGCTGGGCTTGCTGTTCCATATATTCCATCACCGCTGGGTCAGGAATCGCTGTGCTGGTAGTGGTTTGCATGGCAATTACAGGATTTTTTTCCATTATAACAATCCAGTGTCAAATATGACCGCCCGTAGACCATCGCCCTTCCCATTGCCGAACCCTGCCGCCAAAAATCGCCCTGCCCAACCACCGTTTGACTTTCGGGAGAGTCGATCGGGGGTTGGGTTCGATCGTTGGTGAAACCTCCCGGAGGGAATCGGCTCTACTCACCAGACTTCGGCACGATCGTTAACTGAAATCCCAACGCATCCAATAACCGTGCAAACACCTGAATATCCGAACCATTCGTTTGCGCCGTAGCAAAGCGATCGCGCAATGCATTCACCTCCGGCAACACCATTCCATCAATCGATCGCGCCTCAATCACATCATCGATCGTTGATTGCATCAACTGCTTCAAAAAAGCCGCATCCGCATCTTCTTCCGTCAGCGCCGCCGTCAAATACCCTGCCGCATGGGCCTCATCCTGAAGATTCTCCAGCAAAAATTCGCGATAACTCTTGCTCTGCTCAATCTTGGTTTGACTCATAATTGCTCCAGTATTTCTGTGCTAACTGAATATCCTTATCCTGACTGCCCTTATCCCCACCACAGAGCAACAATACGATTGCCTCATCCATCTGGCCAAAATAGATGCGATATCCCGGCCCTGTATCGACACGCAACTCATACACCCCCTCTCCAACAAACTTACAATCCCCCATATTGCCAAGTTCAACTCGTTTTAGCCGGATCTCAATTCGATTTCGAGCAAGGCCATCCCGCAGCGCCTTAAACCAAACAAGAAACGGACTAACATCCTCCTCTGTCACGTAATATCGAATTTCTTTTGGTTGTGCTTCCATACAGGTTCACTCACGATCATACAGCCAGCTTAGCGTATATCCTCACCATCCGGGTTCATCCCTCCCAAAAGCTCTGCCCAACCACCGTTTGACTTTCGGGAGGGTCGATCGACACCCAACCCCAATTGACCATACCGGAATCAACCGCACATCGGCCCCACCCCCATCCAGTCCGCCTTCGCGGGTTAAAGCGTATACCGGAAAAACATGCGATCAACTGACACCCAAATGTATGCCCATTGAGCGTCTGGACCACCTGGGATCGCTGACAATCTAGAGGCTGTAGTCATCATGGCTATTCTCAAATAACACAATACTACGCCCGAATCCCCCTAATTATCCGTCAAACCATCGCGCAATTCAGTCTTAGCGATGGTTTTTTCATTTTTATTCCCGTTGCCGTTGGTGTAACCTGTCTGTTGTAGAAACTGTTCGATTTCACGAAAGAACTTCTCCCGATCGTCCCCCTGATACAGCTTCTCCATCAACTGCCAACTGTCGCGGCCCTGGTTTAGCGTATACCGATCGGCCATGTAGGCCGCGATCACACCCCTCGCATCGCGGGGATTACTCGAAGTCCGCTGCATCGCCAGGAGATGCTGGTTGGCGCTGGCTTCCACGGGGGCGGTATAGTCGCGGGTCCGATCGACCATTTTACCCGCGTCGAAATGCCAGATTTGCATGGGATTTGCTGATGCCGCATAGCTGGTGAATTTTCCCGTGAACCGATCGTCCCGGCTCTGAAATTCGGGCCGCCCATCTTGGTCAAAATCCGCTAACTGGTAAAAACTATTGCCCCACTTATGTTGCATCGCTTGGTAGCTGCCACTGCTGGCCTCAAACCGATAAATCTGAGAATAGGTGCAGCAATGCGTCCCGCCCGTGAATAGATCGACGATGATCTCCGGCTGTCCATCCAAATCCAGATCGCGCACCTGAAATGCCGTCTCCGCCTGCTCCGCCAACACCTGATCATCCACCCGATCGCGCGGAATCGCTTCCTGATACACCCGCGTCCCATTGTGAAAAATCTTCAACTGCACATCCCGAAAGCGGGGTGCCGCAGCTGATCGCTCATAGCTCAGTACCGCTTTGACCGCACCCGATATCACCGTTTTTTTGACCCAGGGTGAGGGTTTGGCGGCCATGCTCAGAACGGCGACGCCCCAGACGATCGGAACTGTCGCTAGCAAACTCAGTTTCGCTAGCCGATGCTTCAGGATATTCATGAATTAATCGATGCAACCTGTGATGATTTCTCAGGAACCAGCCATATCGCCACAGCCAACATGGAAAGGTAATCGATCGGTCACGCAAAAAAAATCACGCCAAGCAGTGGACCGATTACCCGGTACTAGTCCCGATTAGTCAGTTAGCTGAGGGCTTTTTAAGAAAATCTACGAGCGGGCAGGATGGGCGAACCCGCCAATACCCGCTCGTAGCCACTTTCCGTATAAACACTTAGTTTAACCAAACTAACGTGATAAATATTACTCGCAGATTGCGGAAGTGAAGCGTTTTTTTCTGTAGGCCGCCACCGCGAGGACAACTTCTTTGCTCGGAACGTACAGCAGGGTAATGATTAGGAAGCCCACGAGGATGCCCAGAAGTCCGGCGGGGGAGAAGACTGTACTGAGTAGCGTCGATGCGACGCGAATCGGCTGGGTGACAAAATGCCAACTGTTGAGGCGCGGGAATCGTCCGACAAATACCCCGATCGCGCTGAGTAGGTGCAGCGTCAGTTCGGCTAGGGGGATCCAACGACCTTGGCCGCGTTTGTGTAGGTAGTAGCCGACATTGATCAACGACACCACATAGGCCAAGAACCCCAGCCCGATGAAGCCAAAAAACAGCGGCGCAATGATGAAGCCCGTGACCCAGCGGGAGTCGTACTCCAGGATGAAGCGGTTGAGGTGGATGACGTCGGTGAGGATGTAGGGCGCATTCGGCAGGAAGGCGATGAACACCAGCACCGCGAATGACCAAAGGCTGGCGCGGAGCGGGGCGGGAATGCGCTGCTGGATCTGATGGCGCAGCCAGACGGTGCCGATCGCTTGGTCGCGGAACAGATAGAGGCTGAGATAGAGCGGGATCACCGCCAAGAACATATTCCACATCATCCAGTCGGAGGCCCCGAGGAGAATGTCGAGTCCGGTGCGGATGAGGTCTTTGATCAGGAAAGTTTCCATGGTGGTGTGATGGGTGCGATGGCTAGACTTAATCTAGTTAGCCCAGATGACGCTGATGTGACGTTGTTGCTGTGAATTTGCGGCGGTGTTTAAAACGCCAAAGCGCCTGCGGACGATCGTCCGCAGGCGCTTTGGGTGATATCGGGAGCGAAGGGCTAGTCAGCGTCGAACTGGTTGCCGCGACGATACTGCGTGTAAGCGGCAAAGAACAGGCCCGCCAGTGTGATGGGCACCAAACCCACCACGAGTCCTAACAAAATTGGTTCAACCATTGCGGATCTCCTCGACAAAGCAAATTAACTGTCAAATTTTCTATCCCTCTAGTCTACGATCTTCGGGGGCGATTCGGTGAGTTTGGCAACAAATCCCCTGGCTGGGGGCCGATTACCGTAGTCAAGCGATCGGAAATTTGATAAAGTTTTGCTAAGTACTGGATATTAGTGAATCCCATGTTCCGCTTTCCGACAATCGCCACCCGCACCCTATCCGCCTTGTGGCTGGGCGTTTTGTTGATCTGCACCAGTGGGTTGATGGGGATGGCGCAGCGGCCCACTGATGCGGCCTACGTGCGGACGGTGTTGAACCTGCCGGGGGATGTGCCGCAGGGACAGGCGATTTTTCAGATGAATTGTGCGGTGTGTCATGGCGCGACGGGGAACGGCAATGTCGGGCCAAGTCTGCGATCGGTGGCGGCGCGCAAGTCCCGTGAGGGCTTGATCGCGCAGGTGATTAGTGGGAAAACGCCGCCGATGCCGCAATTCCAGCCCAGTGAGCAGACGATGGCGGACTTGTTGAGCTATTTGGGATCGCTCTAGAAGTCGGGTTCGGTCAGGGTTTCGATGAGTAGATCGACTTGCTGCTGCCGATCGCCCAGGAAGGCCTCGCATTCTTTGAGTTGGGCGATCGCCGTGGTGAATTGTTCGAAGACGTCGGCGAGATCCATTGCGCCGCCTTCGATTTGGTTGAGGGTGGTTTCGATTTGGCTGACGGTGGTTTCGTAGTTCCAGTCGTCGGTGGGTTTGGGGGTGCGTTTGGTGGCCATGGTGGGGAGGGTTGGGGGAGTTGTGCGGGTTAACGCCGCTGACGCTGGGTGGCGTTCAGGTAGATCAAGATGTACTGGAACAGTTGGAGCAGTGAGGCGAGGGCGGCGGCGACGTAGGTGAGGGCGGCGGCGTTCAGAACTTTGCGGGCACCGCGATTTTCTTCGCCTTGGAGGATGTTGAGTTCGTCCAGCAGCTTCAGCGCCCGACTGGAGGCGTCAAATTCCACGGGCAATGTGACCAGGTGGAACAGCACGACGGCGGAGAACAGGGCGATGCCGACGAGGAGGACGATTTGGCCGAGGCCGCCTTGAGCCACAAATAATAGGGCGGTGCCGCCCATCATGATCAAGGGGGCGAGGTTGGAGCCGATCTGGGTGGCGGGGAAGACGGCCGATCGGATGTTCATAAATTTGTAGCCCTGGACATCCTGGAGGACGTGGCCGCATTCGTGGGCAGCGACGGCGGCGGCGGCGAGGGAGTCGGAGCCGTAGACGCTTTCGGAGAGACGGACGACTTTGGCTCCGGGATCGTAGTGGTCGGTGAGTTGGCCCGCAACTGGCTCGACCCGGACGTGGGTGACGCCCATGTGGCTCAGGATGGCTTCGGCGACTTCGGCTCCGGTGCGGCCCAGGCTCGATCGGACTTGGGCGTATTTGCGGAAGGTGCCTTGGACTTGGAAGCTGGCCCACATCGACAGCAGCATTCCCGGAATCACGAGCCACCAATAGGGCATGTACATAGCGTTCTGGCGCGCTTTGGCGCGGGTGTGAATCAATTTCGTCCATATTTTACCATTAGCCTACCCTTCGCCTTTTCCCCCAACAGATTGGAGCCACCGCGATCGGACAGACATGTTAAAGTCAACATAATTATTTGATCGACTTTTTGAGGTCCAACGGCTGCATGACGAATCTTTCCACCACGCCGATCCATCCCGCGATTACGGCGGCCACCGACCCTTCAGAGAAAATGGCTTGGGTGATTGCGGATGCGGCGGACGATCGTAAGGCGGGCACGATCGTCTTGATCAAAATCGGTGAAGTGTCAGTGTTGGCGGATTACTTAATCATTGCCACGGGCTTCTCGAATGTGCAGGTGCGGGCGATCGCCACGTCGATCGATGACAAGATCTTTGAAGTCTTTGGCTATAAGGCACGAGCGCTCCAGGGCTACAACGAAGGTTCCTGGGTGGTGGTGGACTACGGCGATGTGATTGCCCATGTGATGCTGCCCGATGAGCGCGAGTATTACGGCCTTGAAGCGTTCTGGTCCCACGGCGAAGTCCAGGAATTCTACCCGAATCCGGCACTCTAAGGCGGTTGGGTGGAATTATGAGCCGACTGTTGGTGAATCTGGCGTTTATCCCGACCAAGCCGACGGGACATGCGATCTACGCCCGGAATCTGTTGCCTGCGCTGCAAGCGCTCAAGCCGCTGTTGCTGACGCCCCAGCCGATCGCGGGCTTTGACTGCGAGGCGATCCCGGCGGATTTGAACCCGGACTTTGGCACGAAGGGCCATGGCAAGCGCCTACTTTGGGGCCAATTTCGGCTGCCGAAACTGTACCGCCAACGGCGGGCCAGTCTGCTGTTTTCGCCGATTCCGGAAGCGCCGTTGTGGGCGGGCTGCCGATCGGTGGTGACATTACATGACTTGATTCCGTTGCGATTTCCGCGCCGATCGCCGCTAACGACCTATTTTCGCTACTACATTCCCCAGGTGTTGAAGCAGGCGCAGCATGTGCTGTGCGACTCCCAGGCGACGGCGGATGACGCGATGCAGTATTACCAGATTCCGGCGCGGCAGCTCTCGGTGGTGCCGCTGGGCTACGATATGGCGCATTTTTGGCCCCTGGATTTGACGACCCAAAATTACTTTCTCTATGTCGGGCGGCATGACGCATACAAAAATATCCAGCGATCGATCAGTGCCTTTGCCCAGTTGCCGTCGGATTACGAGTTTTGGATTGCGGGTCCCCCGGACGATCGGTATACGCCGTTGTTGCATCAGCAGGTCGTGGAACTGGGACTGGGCGATCGGGTGAAGTTTCTCAGCTATGTGCCCTATGCGGAGTTGCCGCAGTTGATTAATCAGGCGATCGCCTTGGTGTTTGTCAGTTTGTGGGAGGGGTTTGGGTTGCCTGTGTTGGAGGGAATGGCCTGCGGGACACCCGTGATTACCTCGAACGTGTCGTCGATGCCGGAGGTGGGCGGTGATGCGGCGATGCTCGTGAATCCCTACGATGTGGGTGAAATTGCGGCGGCGATGCGGGCGATCGCGCTGGAACCGGGACTGCGATCGGAATTGAGTCAGAAAGGAATCGCCCGATCGCGGTTGTTTCAGTGGGAGAAGACGAGTCAGTTGGCCCGATCGATTTTGCAGGAATATCTTTGAGCGGATGTTTTAAAGGGGATTGTCTGTCACAGGCAAACGTCACGATCCCCCCTACCCCCCCTTCAAAAGGCTACCGTGTACACACAAGTTGAAGGTAAACTAGGATCGCCCTCTGAAAGAGCTGTTAGGCATGGATAATCCAATTCTGATTCATGATGCGAAAGTGAAGGGTGTGACTTTTGGTGACCCACGGTTGGTCAAAAGGGGGC
>JANOQX010000050.1:0-8414 GCA_031415035.1 Cyanobacteria bacterium VAR_4_metabat_243 | reverse complement strand
GGAATTTGCTTTAATTGGATCATGAGGCTCATGGGCTGACTCGACTGAATTACGACAATCAGTCCATCCTCATTTTCCTACCTCCGAATTGTCGGTATGTGCTTCCAATATTTATCTTCCGTTGTATGAAACCACCCTGCTTCTTAAGGGGGGTTAGGGGGGATCGTTGAGTGCTGAATATGACAGTCGATGCCTTTTAAAACATCTTCTACCCTGAATCTTGCAGGACTTTACCGTGAGCGACTTTGACCAAGCGACCATGCAACGTTGTCTGGAATTGGCCCGACAGGCGATCGGGCAAACGGCCCCCAATCCCCTGGTGGGTTCGGTGATTGTCAAAGCGGGCCAGGTGATCGGTGAAGGATTTCACCCCAAAGCGGGAGAACCGCACGCTGAAGTCTTTGCCCTACGGCAAGCCGGGGAGGCCGCCCAAGGTGCCACGCTGTATGTGAATCTCGAACCCTGTAGCCACACCGGACGCACGCCGCCCTGCGCCGACGCGATCGTGGCGGCGGGACTGAAGCGGGTCATCGTCGGCATGGTCGATCCCAATCCGTTGGTGGCAGGACAGGGGATCGATCGGTTGCGCCAAGCCGGAATCGAAGTCGTCGTTGGGATCGCCGAGGCCGACTGCCAAAAACTGAACGAAGCCTTTGTCCATCGGATCCGCTACCAGCGCCCCTTTGGCATTTTCAAATACGCCATGACCCTGGACGGTCAAATCGCCACCCATACCGGACATAGCCAGTGGATTACCAGTCCGACCGCCCGACAGCAGGTACACCAACTGCGATCGGCCTGTGATGCCGTGATCGTCGGCGGCAATACCGTCCGCCAAGATAATCCGCACCTGACCACCCACGGCGTCACGTCGCATAATCCGCTCCGCGTCGTCATGAGCCGATCCTTCGATTTGCCCGAGTCCGCCCATCTTTGGGATACGACGATCTCGCCCACGATCGTTTTTACTAACGTCGGCACCAATCCAACCCGGCAATCCACCCTCCGTGCCCAAGGCGTTGAAGTAATTGAGCTAGCGGATCTCACCCCCGCTGCCGTCATGGCGCAGCTTTACGATCGGGGCTGTCTGACCGTGCTCTGGGAATGTGGCGGCACCCTGGCCGCCGCCGCCCTGCAAGCGGGCGCAATCCAGAAAGTTTGGGCCTACATCGCGCCGAAAATTATTGGGGGATCGGGCCAGTTCTCCCCGATCGGTGACCTCGGACTCGGCCAAATGACACAGGCTTTATCCCTGACGGATCTAAATATTCAAGCGATCGGGCCAGATTTCCGGCTTGAGGGTTATTTAGCAGCCAACAGCGCACCGATCGAGCCGACCAAGCCGTAAGCCATTCCACCACAAAATCCGCCGTTCAACCACCCCAATCAGAGCGAGAATGGGAGACATACGCCGGAGTGCGCGTCGGAGTCAAACCCCCGTGAGTGAAATCATGCTGCTCAGTTTAGTAATGGGATATTCGGGATTGCAAGGGACGATCGCCGGACTGTGGTTGCATCGCACCCAGACCGAAGAACAGCAATCGGAGGAGCGCGAAGAAGAGCTGCTGACACCCTACGATTCCCCGGAGACGATCGAGACGCACGAGACCCGCAACCGCCATCAACGCGATCGCGATCCCCGACTCGTCGGCTGGGAATTTAAGCTGCTCCGGGCTGAAGCCGATTTGTTTCGGAGTCCGGCGGTGTTGCAGCAAGCCTGCGATGAAGAAGCGATCGCGGGCTGGATCTTGCTGGAAAAATTGGACGACCACCGACTGCGCTTCAAGCGCCCGATCGCCATGCGTGAAGTGATTGACCCGCAAACCCTCGGCTTTGACCCCTATCGAAGTGTGTATGGTGGGAGTCGTCGCGGTTGGCAGCGGTTAATCGTAGCGATCGGCGTGTTGGCATTATTGTTGCCCGCCTATTTAAGTTTTACTTTGGTGAGCCAGCGGCAAGCGCCGGGCACCCCGACCGCAAATCCGCGAGGACGTTAGTGGCCGCATTGATCATGACGATCGGCTTAGCCGCAAAATTCCGGCGTCAACCGCGCTTGGGCGATATCGCGAATTAGGGGCAGCTTCGACCGGATGTAGTGATTGACCGCCGTGGTTTCCTCCGGATCGAGGGTTTGCTGGACTTTCAGGTCATCGGTCAAGTGCCGCACCAGGGTCGGATCGTCCAGGTGTAGCAACAGATTAGCCTGCGTCGTTTCGACGACGTTCCAAAATCGGCGCAGTAGGAATGGATTAATGGCAGAATTCAGCATAAAAGCTTAAGAGAAGATGTTGCTTTACCTAAGATAGTCGGCCCCCGTGATAGAAAACCGGATCGCAACGAAGATGATACAACTGTTACTATTCCGCAACGAGAAACATCAAGAGTTACACCGATCGCGCTCATAATCCCCCCGGATAAATGCCTCAAACCCTTCATTGACCGGGATTTTCCAGATGAGAACGATCGCGACGAAATGCGTTGATCGGGCGCAACTAAGGACTTGTTTTGTAACGAAATGATCAAGGATCAGGGGATTCAGGTCGGCGCGGTTGGGCCTTAATCGCCTGCCGTCTGATTGGCCAGGTCAATAATTGCCGCGATCGCCGATCGGGCTTGGGGACTGTTATGCCAGCAAGTCGAACCCATCATGTCGGCAATTTGTTTGGTAATCGCCAGCGGGTCTTGGCCCTGGAGCTGCGCCAGGGAGGTCAAACCAATCTGCTCCAACCGGGTAACTACCGTCGGGCCAACCCCTTTGAGCTGAAGCAACGCGAGCTTTTCGATCGCACTAAACTGTTCAGACGGCATGCGTTTGGGCTTCCCTCTTGAGATGGTCGAACACGCTTTTATCGCCAATGTCCGGCGGAATCGCCTGAATCACCTTCCGGGCCGCAAAGATACTGAACAACCCCGCCCAAATTACGAGTAACGCCTGCTCCACCCCGATCGGCAACAATCCCAGCATGTGACCCAGCAGCAATCCCGGCACTAAAGCCGTGAGGAACTTGGTTTCCAGCCGATTGAAGCAAAACGCTTCTTTGAAGAAAATCCCCGTCAGCGCCGCAAAGGTAAAGCCCATCCCCAAAATCCACAAGGGCTGTTGATAAACCGTCAATGCCAGGGGTTGGGGCACCGCGATCGCCGCCACCACACTCGCCACCCCACCGATCGCCCAAAAAACTTGGAGCGCCAAATGCAACGGCCGCATATAAATGTGGATGTACCACAGACTCACGCCGAGACCCAACCAAAATAATCCATACAGCGCGGCCAAACCATTTAAGACCCAAGGTTCCGGCCCGATCGTCAGCAATCCCCCCACGCCCACCGCAAAACTGACGGCGGCCAGCGTGAGTCCGGCGCGATAAATCACCACCTCACGCCGATCGACATCGGTAATCGTGAAGGGGCCGAAGTGACCATCGTAGATTTCGGGGGCAGTGGCGATCGTCATGGGGTTACGCAGAAAGGTCAATCTATATTGTGCCTAAATCCGGCGAACTTTCGCAATGATCAAGCTAAGTCCCGTCCCGATCGTATAGGCCACCAAATCCGTCCAATCAAAGGTCGAACCGATCGTCAGCCGGGTCAATTCAGAATGTTGCCAGCCCAGCCGACCAATCAGGTCAACGTATTGCGCCAATTCGACCAGGAAGGCGAAGGCCAAAGTACCCAGCAATAAAACCCGCAGTCGGATAGCGCACCACGATCGAATAAAGTAACAAATCAATACAACAATCAAAACATCACCCAGAAAATACCGCACAAACCGATCGTGAAAAAACGTGCCGATGATGATTTCAAGGATCAAGATCAGCAGGAAGATCAGGAACTATCGGCGATCGCACCGCAATAATCGGGGGCGGTTGGGCATTGGGTGATTATGTTTCATCCGATCGTACGGCCCATTTTACCTGCCGAATCATGCCCCGCAGCATTGCCACATCCGTTGCATTTGGTTCACTCCGCCGTAATAGATCCCGCAATTTCGCCATGCGCGCCGCTGCCGTATGTTCCTGTAAATAACCAATTTCTAACAACAACAATTCCAAATCCTGAAGATATCCCTCCACCTGCGCCAAATCCGCAACGGGTTCACCCGCCGCCACAGGCACGATCGCCCCACCCAAAGCCAACTGCAACTCATAGGCCAAAATCCCCACCGCCTGCGCCAAATTCAACGACTGATAATCGGCATTCGTCGGAATTGATACATAGATCTGGGATTGGTCTAGATCCGCATTACTCAGACCATGATCCTCACGCCCAAAAATAATCGCGCCCTGCAATTCTGACCCGGCAACGGTTGCGACCAATTGCGCCATGCCTTCACGCGGATCAACGATCGCCCGATCGCACTCCCGCCCGATCGTCGCCACCGCCACCCCACAGCCCGACACCGCCACCGTCAACGATTCGCAAACCTGCGCTGTTTCTAACACATCCAACCCATGCACCGCCATATGCCGCGCCTCTTCGCCCCACCAGTCACATTCCGGCTGCACCAGCCACAACTGCGTCAGTCCCATATTCTTCATCACCCGCGCGATCGAGCCGACATTTCGCGCCCCGGCGGGTGCCATCAACACAATTCGTATCCGATCGGCCAATCCCACCATGCATCCCTAAAAAATACGCTAAATTAAATTCAAACAATGGCAAAACCTTACCGCGAAACATGGCCCGTCAACGCAAGAAATCCGATTTCCCCACCAAAGTCTGTGCCGTCTGCGGCCTCGCCTTTACCTGGCGCAAAAAGTGGGAAAGCTGCTGGGATGAAGTGAAATATTGCTCCGATCGCTGTCGTCGCCGCAAGTCATCCGCCCCCGATCCGCCGATTGCTCAAGATTAAAAAGTATCACGTGATACAGTTTGGGGGTTTCACGGCACTTATGCTGAAGCCAATCGATTCACTTCAGTCGTGTCTTGTAGCGTCCCTGTATGCAGTTCAATGATTATGATCCAGGTGACTTCTATGACGAACTCTTCGTCGCGCCGGGCCAACCGCGTCCCGAAGCCGTCCCGCTGATTGAGCGGATGACCCTGCTCTCCGGGCCAGAAATCCAACGGCGACAAGCGGCGGCGCAAGTGGCCTTGTTCAAATTGGGCGTCACTTTTAATGTCTACGGCGATCAGCAAGGGGCCGAAAAAATCCTGCCCTTCGACATCATTCCCCGCATCGTCGCCGGAGCCGAATGGAAAAAGCTCGAAGCGGGACTCAAACAGCGAATTCACGCACTCAATCTCTTTCTCACCGATATCTACGGCGATCAGAAAATTCTCAACGACAAGGTGGTGCCCCGCGAATTGGTCGAGTCGGCCAGCGGCTACCTCAAAGCCTGCCACGGGATCAAGCCGCCCGGTGATATTTGGTGTCACATTACGGGGACGGATTTGGTGCGCGATCGGGCAGGTCAATGGTTTGTGCTGGAAGACAATCTGCGCTGCCCTTCCGGCGTCTCCTATGTGCTCGAAAATCGGCGGGTGATGAAGAGCACCTTCCCCGTGGTGTTCGACACGATGCAGATTCAGCCCGTGGAAGAATACCCCAGCTACTTACTCGAAACCCTGCTGAATCTCGCGCCGCCGAGTCTCGCCGATCCCACGGTGGTCGTGCTCACACCGGGAATTTACAATTCCGCCTACTTTGAACATTCATTTTTGGCCCAGCAGATGGGGGTCGAATTGGTGGAAGGGCGGGATTTGGTGGTGGCCGACGGCTACCTGAAAATGCGGACGACCAAGGGGTTGAAACGGGTGGATGTGATCTATCGCCGGATCGATGACCAGTTTATTGATCCCGAAGTGTTTCGATCGGACTCCCAGCTTGGGGTACCGGGATTGATGGAAGTTTATCGGGCGGGACGGGTCGCGATCGCCAATGCCCTCGGCACGGGAGTCGCCGACGATAAGGTGATTTATGCCTACGTTCCGGCGATGATCAAGTATTATCTGGGCGAAGAAGCGATTCTGGCCAACGTTCCCACCTATCTCTGCGGCGAACCCGCCCACCAGAGCCACGTCCTCGCCAACCTGGACAGCCTCGTAGTCAAAGCCGCTGACGAATCGGGCGGCTACGGCATGCTGATCGGCCCCCAATCCACCGCCGCCGAACAGGCCGACTTCGCCGAAAAAATCAAAGCCGACCCCCGCAAATACATCGCCCAACCGACGCTCAGTCTGTCCCGCGTCCCCACCTTACTGGGTGACTGCTATACCGGATGCCACGTCGATCTGCGACCCTACGTTCTGTACGGCAAAGAGATCTATGTCAATCCCGGTGGACTGACTCGTGTGGCGCTAAAGCCGGGATCCCTGGTCGTCAATTCCTCCCAAGGTGGGGGTAGCAAAGATACTTGGGTGGTTTAATCCCAGCCGACCCGATCCCCCTAACCCCCTTAAAAAGGGGGAACCGGATTCAAAGTCCCCCTGTTGATGCAAAGTCCCCCTTCTTAAGGGGGATGCACGGGGGATCGTTAAATGTCGCAAATCACAATTGATTGAGTTTAGGATCGAAACCCCGGAGCCGCAAATGCTAAGTCGTGTTGCTGAGTCAATTTACTGGATGAACCGCTATGTCGAACGGGCCGAAAATGTGGCGCGGTTCATTGACGTGAACTTGATGCTGCTGTTGGATTCGCCGCCGGGTACCGCACAGCAATGGGATCCGTTGATTTTGACCACGGGGGATTTGGCCGAGTTCCAAGCCCGTTATGGCGACCATGTCACTGCCGATAATGTGATTCGGTTCCTCACCTTTGACGCGACCTACGACAGTTCGATTTTGTCTTGCCTGCGATCGGCGCGAGAAAATGCCCGATCGGTGCGCGAAATCATCTCCTCGGAAATGTGGGAGCAGGTCAATGCCTTTTACTTAATGGTGAATGAGGCGGATCAGGCGGGACACGTGATGGAGATGTCGGACTTTTTTAAGCAAGTTAAGTTGTCCAGCCATTTATTCGCTGGGGTGATGAATGCGACGATGACCCACAACGAAGGCTGGCATTTCGGTCAGATTGGACGGCACTTAGAACGGGCTGACAAAACCGCCCGGATTTTGGATGTGAAATACTTTATTTTGCTGCCGTCGGTGCGCTATGTCGGCAGTATGCTCGACGATATTCAGTGGATGGCCTTGCTCAAATCCGCCAGTGCCTACGAAATGTATCGCAAACGCGGCGGGCATCGACTCTCACCCAACGCGATCGCGGAATTTCTGATGCTCGATGCCGAGTTTCCCCGATCGATTCGGTTTTGTGTCGGTCAGGTCGAACGATCGCTGCATGAAATCATGGGCACCCCGATCGGCACCTGGAGCACCCCGGTCGAGCGCACCCTCGGCAAATTGCGCACCGACCTCGATTACCTAACGATCGACGATATGATCGAAACGGGTCTGCACGAAACCTTGGATGATCTACAACTGCGGATGAACAGCGTCGGCAGCGCGATCAGCGAAACATTCTTTGCCGTGGAGACATCCCTTGCGCTTCAACATTGAACATACCACCACCTATACCTACAGCCAGCCCGTCCGGCTCGAACCGCACGACGTGCGGCTCTGTCCGCGCAGTGACGCGGCTCAACGCTTAGAATCCCTGGATTTACAAGTCAGCCCCGCACCATTGCAACAATCCCCCAGCACCGAACTCGATGGCAATACGATCGTCAAGCTATGGTTTGCCCCCGCACCGACGAGTCAACTCATCGTCACCGTCCGATCGCAAGTCGAAACCCTTTGCACCAACCCCTTCAACTACCTGCTCGAACCCTGGGCACAAACCTTGCCGTTGAATTATCCGGCTTCCCTGCTCAGTCAACTCACACCGTACCTCTGCGGCCCCATTTGGCGGGGCATTGATACCGCCGTCGTCACACTAGCGGAAGAAGTGAGTCTTGCCGTGAATGGCAATGTCAGTCAGTTTCTCACCGCATTAAACCAGCGAATTCACCACCACTGTAAATACGTCATCCGCGAAACGGGTGCCCCGTTCCCCGCTGGTTATACCTGGTCACAGGGTTACGGATCGTGCCGTGATTTAACCGTGCTATTCATGGAAGCCTGTCGGGCCGTGGGCTTGGCGGCCCGCTTTGTCAGTGGCTATCAATGCTTCGCCGATCCGGCCCCCGATCATATATTTCAGCTCCATGCCTGGGCCGAAGTCTATCTCCCCGGTGCGGGTTGGCGGGGCTTTGACCCCACCCAGGAGGCCGGAGCCGTGGCCGATCGTTATATTGCCTTGGTCGCCAGCGCCGATCCGCGTGACACGGCCCCATTACCTGGATCGATTAGTCAAACCAATGGTGCCCAGACGCAGATGGATTATGGATTGACGATCGTGCCGCTGCCCTAACCAGCAATTCATGATTCAAACACATCATCAAGTGGTGGGCAGTGCCCACCCTACAATTTC
>JANOQX010000049.1:0-6324 GCA_031415035.1 Cyanobacteria bacterium VAR_4_metabat_243 | reverse complement strand
CCAACTCAAGACCCAGATTGAATCCGCCCTGATCGCCGCCTTTGGGCCGGAACTGGCCGGAACGGATCCAGTGCTGGTGCCCACGACGAATCCGAAGTTTGGCGATTACCAAGTCAATGTCGCCATGTCGCTGTCGAAGCGGTTGGGTCAGCCGCCGAGGACGATCGCTCAGACGATCGTGGACAACTTGGATGTGTCGGATTTATTCGAGACGCCCGAAATCGCCGGGCCAGGCTTCATCAACCTGAAATTCAAAGCGGCCTACCTGAATCAGCAACTCGCCGCCATGCAACGGGACGATCGGTTGGGCGTCAGCCGTGCCTCCACCCCCCAAAAAGTCGTCGTCGATTTTTCCAGTCCGAATATCGCCAAGGAAATGCACGTCGGCCACCTGCGATCGACGATCATTGGCGACTGCATTGCCCGGATTTTGGAATTCCAAGGCCATGACGTTCTGCGGCTCAACCATGTGGGCGATTGGGGCACGCAATTCGGGATGCTGATTACCTATCTGCGGGAAGTGGCTCCGGCGGCTTTGATCACGGCGGACGCGATCGACCTGGGCGATCTCGTGGCGTTTTACAAAAAAGCCAAAGCCCGCTTTGACGAGGATCCAGAGTTTCAGATCACGGCCCGCAACGAAGTGGTGAAGCTCCAAGCGGGCGATGCCGAGAGCCGGAAGGCTTGGGGCTTACTCTGCGCGCAATCGCGGCGCGAATTCAACGTGATTTACGACCTGCTGGATATTCAGCTCACCGAACGCGGCGAATCGTTTTACAATCCCGTTCTCGCGGCGGTGGTGAGCGATCTTGCGGCAACGGGATTGCTCCAGGAAGACCAAGGCGCACAATGTGTTTTTATTGACGGTTTTACCAACCGCGAAGGTCAGCCAATGCCACTGATTATCCAAAAAACCGACGGTGGATTTAATTACGCCACAACGGATTTGGCGGCATTGCGTTATCGGATTCGGGAAGATAAGGCCGATCGGATCATCTACATCACCGACTCCGGCCAATCGAATCACTTCACCCAATTTTTCCAAGTCGCCCGCCGCGCCGATTGGATTCCAGCGAATGTGGAAATCGTCCATGTGCCCTTTGGTTTGGTGCAAGGCGAAGATGGCAAGAAACTCAAAACCCGATCGGGCGACACGGTGCGACTGCGCGATTTGCTCGATGACGCCGTAATTCGCTTCCGGCAATTGCTCGACGATCGGCTGACTGCCGACGAACGATCGGAACCCGAAGAATTCAAAGCCCACGTCGCGAAAATTGCGGGTTTAAGCGCTGTCAAATACGCCGATCTGAGCCAAAACCGCACCAGCAACTACATCTTCAGCTACGAGAAGATGCTGGCCGACAAGGGAAATACCGCACCCTATATGCTGTATGTCTATGCCCGTGTACAAAGTATTAGTCGTAAAGGCGAAATCGATTTTAGTCAGTTAGATGGCGCAAGTATCAACGTTACGGAAGAAGCAGAATTAACGCTAGCGAAACACTTGTTGCAGCTCGAAGGTGTGGTTAACGAAGTCGCGATCGAGCTGTTTCCGAATCGCCTGTGTTTATACTTGTTTGAACTCAGTCAAAAATACAACACCTTCTATGATGCTTGCCCGGTGCTGAAAGCCGAGGAGCCGCAACGGACTTCCCGGTTGGCGTTGTGTGACTTGACGGCGCGGACGTTGAAGTTGGGGTTGAGCTTGTTGGGGATTCAGGTGCTCGATCGGATGTAGGGCAAATCGACCAAATCTGCTACGATCGCCCCAATGCAATCCCAACGCAAACGCCCCACGATGCGCGCGATGGTCTACAACCGACCGTCGGTCATCGGTCTTTCACCCAGGGCTAATTCACAAAAGCCACCGGATCGAGGACAATATCCATATCTAATCGCTTCCGCCCCCGATCAATATGAGCGCAGACCCGCCCCAGCTTCCCGATCGGTGGCAAGCGATTGAAGCCGAAATCGTCTATTGCTCGATCGAGCCGCGACTCGTCGCCTTTAGCACTACTCAGATCCAGATGGGCACGCTATATGACTCCGTCGGCAAGCATCTCAAGGCCATCAACAAAGGCATTGTCCCGGCTACTGGCAACATCGGACTTGTCCCGTCGGAAGTCGCCGACTACGATCTGAAATCCAAAATCTTGGGAAAAGGGGGCGACCGACGATTTCACGGCAGAATAGTAGAAGCGGTACTCTACTTCCCCGGCAAAATAACGACTCACTAATGGAGTAAATGCTGTGACCACTACCCTGAAAGCGCATCCCATCTGGCACAACGTCAGCCAAACCGTCGCCGCGATCGACCCCAGCGCGATCGCCGTCCAACATATCCAAGCCTGCAATGCCGAAATTAATGGCTACTGGGATGAGGACGATCGATTCTATGAAACGATTCGCTTCAGCCAAAGCCCCACGCCAGAAGTGATTAGCAGTTCGCTGGGTGTCACCCCAAATCACAATGGCGGGATTCCTTGGCTTAATTTCAAATATGCCTTGAAGATTCCTGGATCAGAAAACCCGATCGGGGAACTCAGTCTGATCTTGAACGACAGTCTTGAAGTGATCGATGAGAACTGGCTGATTGACATTCACTCGCCCCACGTTTTAGCTCAGTAGGCGCGATCAGATCGAACCCCAACCCATCGCCCCCAAGGCTATCCCTTCGCCTGCCCCACGATGAGCGCTCATCGGTCTTTCGCCTAATTCAAGATTGCTTGCCAATAGTATCGGAAACCGATATTATGGAGACATGATTGTTCGATTCGAGTCAAAAGAGACGGAACTGATCTTTCAGGGCGATCGGTCACGGAAGTATCCACCCAATATTCAACGAGTGGCACTCCGTAAGCTCCTGATTTTGGATGCGGCAAACTCGATTAACGACTTGCGGGTGCCACCGGGAAATCGGTTAGAGAAGTTGGCGGGCGATCGAGAAGGTCAGCATAGCATTCGGATTAATGATCAATGGCGCATCTGCTTTGTTTGGTTGGATAGCGGCAATGCCGACCGGGTCGAGATTGTGGACTATCACTAAGTTTAGGGAGGATTATCAACGATGACTGAGCCGCTTGTATTGATTCATCCTGGTGAAATTTTGGCCTTGGATTTTCTGGAGCCGATGGCATTGACGGCCTACAAATTAAGTAAATCAATTGGGATTCAACAAACCCGCATTAGTGAAATCATTGCTGGAAAGCGTGGCATCACGGCGGATACAGCGTTGCGGCTCGCCCGTTATTTTGGCAATAGTGCCCAATTTTGGATGAACTTGCAGGTGCAATATGACTTGCGGTTGGCCCAGGCAAAATATGCGGATGTCTATGACCAAATTGAGTTGGGTTTAGCGATCGCCAGTTGAGGGAAATTGGGGCGATCGATAACCTCAGTGCCAGATCGAACCCCAACCCATCGCCCCCAAGGCCATCCCTTCGCCTGCCCCACGATGAACGCGATGGTCTACGATCGACCGGAGGTCATCGGTCTTTCACCCAGGGCAATGATTTGGCGTGATCGGCTTAGATAACGATTAGGTGCGGTGAGTATGCTGCGCCACATACTTCAACAAGACCTCATCCATTCGAGATTGCCAACCATCACCAGTTGATTTGAAATACTCAACGACCTCGCGGCTATAGCGGATGGAGACCAATTGTTTGGTTTTCTCTGACTTTGGACGACCGCGAAGTGTCTTGAGCGGTACCATGGCCTTGAGTTGATTGGATGTCAGTGGCTGTGCGTCAGGATCGTGCTTTGCCGCCGCCGTGATCACCTTATCTTCTGCCACCGACGGCATCACAATTGAAATTTGCTTAGAGATTTTCGACATAGTGTTTTACCTCACGACGGTTAGCGCGGCGTAAACTGATAATTCTGCGAACTTCCTCACGATCGACAAATGCCACGTAGTACAAGACATGGATTCTGGTGCAAGGGCAATCATCCGCAATTCATCGTACTCGTACCGCGCATCGACCCAGACCAAAGCGGCATCCCAATCGAGTTCTGCGGCCAGAGCGAGAGAAACACCATGTTTTGCCTGATTACTGGCATCTTTGACTGGATCAAATTCAATGTCCATTCTTTATTGTAGCTACAATAAAGAATGGGTGTCAACTAGGATGCTCAACGCAACCCATCGCCCCCAAGGCGATCCCTTCGCCTGCCCCACGATGAGCGCGATCGTATTTCGCATTTTTGCTGGTGTGCTTTATTCTTCGACTTGAATCACATCAAAACTCTCTCGATCGTTAATTCGATAGAATAAGAAATCCGAATCAAGGGTGAGAATTTGCCGATGCCCAGTCTTTTCAGCCGCTAAAACCAGAGTGGCATCGGCCAAGTCCATTGGCCTGTCGCGGTATTGCTCCATCAGAATCAACAAACGCCTGTAGTCAACCGCTTCGACTTCGTATACGATTAGAAGCCTGTCAAGCAGAAGCTGACCTAGCTGCTTTTGCATCGGCCAACCACCACGATGAAGCGCCAGATACATCGCCTCTGTAAGGCAAGACCAGGTTGTGATTAAGGGTGAGGCAAGGGAGGGAATCGCATTTCGATAGTCTTTGTGCTTGGGTTGCGTCCGATCAACTAAACAAAATAGGACTCCAGCATCGCACAAAATCATAGTTCTAAACCTTGCTGCCGATACTTGGTAAGCAGCAGTTGTTGATAATCACTGTTTCGCTCAGTCGGGATGGTTTTCAGTTGATCGCTATCTTCAAACCAACGCGCCCAAGTTTCCGCGATCGCATCTCCAGGTTTGATACTGCTGGATTTAGGATCACTCATTAACCGATCGATAAAATCACTGACTTGTTGCAGGAGCGGCTCTGGTAGTTGTGTCAATTTAGCGATCGCAATTTCTTGAATTGTCACAATTATTATCCCCACTAAGTACTGCTGGGTCGATTAATGCAAGAACACCGAGGCTATTTATTCTAGCAGATGACAATTGCTCCTGACTATCCGTATGCCTAGTGGCTCCGGCACGATCGCCCGTTCATCCACAATTGCCGATCGCGCCCCAACCCATCGACCCCAAGACTATCCCTTCGCCTGCCCCACGATGAGCGCGATCGGTAGACCTAGGGTAAATTGAGCGTGTGTTTTAGGGCGACATCGACATCCGCTGTGGGTATCGTGCCAATCACTCGATGCACGGCTGACATGGTGATTGTGGCCACATTATCGGTCATCACCACTGAGTCAGACAGGAGGCCAGACTGCTTCTCTATGGTGGAATTCAGCCGAATGGTGACACGACTGGGGTGGCCCGATCGCAACATCTGACTGGTGATCATGGCGACGATAATCTGCGGGAGTCCGGTCTGTAAATTGTTGGTTTGGATGATTAGGGCTGGGCGGGTTTTGGCGGTGGTTCGATCGGCATTTGGGAAGCTGACGAGTACCACGTCGCCCCGTTTAAAGGCTGGCTTTGGCGGCATCGTAGTCATCGTAAATACTCATTTCGGGGCTATTCCAATCTTCTGAGAAGGTGGTGAGATTGGTTCGCAAGATTTCGGCTTGTGCGGGGTCAATGCCCTGTGCGGCTAGATCGATCGTGCTTGACTCGATAAAGGTCACAATGACCCGCGCCCCTTCCCGCACGTCGTTGGAACGCTCTGTCAGTTCGACATGGCCGTTGCGATAAACGCCTTCAATGCTGGTTAACATTTTGCCTCCTGGAATTGCGGCGACCTCATAGGTGCCATTTTAGCTCAGAGGAACGATCGCGAACCTCAGTAGCCGATGGTCTCCGACCGACCGGAGGTCATCGCGCAACAACCCGATCGCACCCCCAAGGTCATCCTTCGCCTGCCCCACGATGAGCCTGGTCGCTTCCCCCGAATCCACGCTAAAATCGGATGAGTGACAAGCAGGTAGGCAAAATGTTACAAACCAACGCGATCGCGAGTATTAATTCACTCCTCTTGCAGCTTCCCGAATCGCTCCAGGTTGAAGCGTTGCATTATGTTGAGTATTTGACTTCCTACCGTGTTGCCAAGACTGCTGAGAATTTTAATCAAACGCCGCTTGGTCAGGTCGAGGCACCATCGATAAACCAGAAGCGCAATGGATTCGGGATTCTCAAAGGTAAAATCTCGATCGCGGATGATTTTGATGCCCCACTGGAAGAATTTTCTGAGTACCAATAAATAGGCTATGAATCTGCTCATCGATACTCACATTTTGATTTGGTACATTGCTGGGAATCCTAAGGAATGAGGATTAAATAAAGTCCGTAAATCGGTCGTAGCATAGTAGACTGGAATTGCTGATCAACTGCGGCAATCCGATGAATCCATATCCATC
>JANOQX010000048.1:0-16167 GCA_031415035.1 Cyanobacteria bacterium VAR_4_metabat_243 | reverse complement strand
GAAGCCGTTGGCGAAGCCTCCCGTAGGGATAGCTAATCCACACTCCTTCCCGCCCTGACCACCTTCTTCGCCATCGCCACCGGAGCCTCCTCAATTTTCCGCGCCTGCACCTGATGCCCCTGGAAATGCTGCTGCCACATTGCGGGCGCATTCAACGTCTCACCCCCATGCTGCGTCAATCGCGTCCGCACCTTACATAGGACAGGCGAATTCACACAGGCCCCCGACACGATCACCTGCCCCTTCGTCAGCGCGGGCAATTCCTTCAATAGATCGCGCCCCGCCGCCTCCACCCCATGCTTCAGACTCTCCTGATCGACGGGATTGATAATCCGCATGATGAACTGGCTCATGCACTGCGACAACACATCCGCATCGATCTTCCCCGGACGTTGGGTAATCAGCCCAATCCCAATCCCAAACTTCCGCCCCTCACTCAAGATCGTCCGCAACACCTGCTTGCACCGCGACGGCTCATGGGCCGGAGCAAACCGATGCGCCTCCTCCACCAAGATGAACACCGGATAGGGCAAATGATTTTCATCGGTTTCGTCGGTTTGGCCCCGGTGCGTCGCCATCCGCGCCTGATTCGTCGATCGCAGCACCGCCGTACAGATCACCTGCTGCTCCTCTTGGCTGATCTCATTCATTTGCAAGATCGTCACCTTCCCCGGCTCGAACAATTCACGCGGCGCGATCGAATGCTCAAACGCATGGAAATACCGCGATCGCTCCAACTTCTGCAACTTCCACTCCAATGCCTGGGCCGACGACCCGATCGTCTCCGCGCCCTCGTCATCCACCTTGGTATCGGCCTCATTCACCGCCGCGATCAGGTCATTTACATTCCAGCGATGGCCCGATCGGTGCTTGCTCAAGATTTGAAACCCCTTATCGAGGATCGCCTGCTGTCGCTCACTCATCTGGGGCAACAGCGTCAATAGATCGTAGTAGTCCAACGACGACATCCGAATCCGAATCTCATCTGGCGCGATCACCCGCACCTGCGGCGCATAGCCATCGGCTCCGACGAAATCGGGATGCCCCTGGATCTCGGACAGCGTGTGATATTCCCCGTGGGGATCCAGGATCAGCACCGCCGCCCGGTTGTAGGGCCGCAGCAATTCCTCGATCAAAACCCCCGCCGTATAGGACTTCCCCGAACCCGTCCCGGCCAGGATCGCCATGTGGGTACTGACCAATTCCTTCACATCCAGCGCCACCTGCACCGCCCCCGGCTCCCGCAACAGCAGCGACCCGATTTCCGCCGAGCCAATCTCTCCCGGCTGCTTACGGTTCAGGGCATTTTGCAACATCGCATCATCGGCGAGGAAAACCTTAGCACCGGGATCGGGGGCTTTGCGGGGGTTCATGAAGCCCAGGTTACGATCGAAGTACCCGATCAAATCCACCCCGACTTCATAGATCTCGGGACTGTCGTGGGTCAGCCCCACCAACGCCGCGATCGCCTGGGGCCGAATCGACGCATCCGCAAAAATCCGATCGGGCAGATGGTCAATCAACCGCAAGGTCGAAATCTTGCCCAAAATCCGCCGCAGGATCTTCCCTTCCGCGACTTCGTAATAGACATATTCCCCAATCTTGGCATGGCGATTGTCCGAGGTGATGAACACATATTGGTTCCCCGTCTCACCCGGCCCCTTGACCGTACCGACGACGTAATTCACAGTCTGGGAAGTCATAGAAGCGCCAGTTAAACGATAAATCTTGAGCCAAAAGTGCGGTTTGGCGCGGGCTGCACGTTCAAGCGTACTACACTATTTCACCCATCGCCCCCCTTTATACTCGATCGGCCTTAAATTTCGGCAAGCGGGGAGCGAACCCATTGCCCGATCGACCGCTCTAGCAGTAAGATTTTTCACCAGTCATTCCGTACCCGATCGTGTAACCTGTTACCCAACATCCGATCCGTTTCGTCCCTAACTTCTTCGAGCAAAATCCCAGATCGTAGGGAAATTACGGATACGCATACGGAATGAACACGGTAATCTGAGAGATACATTGCTCACATCGTTCCGCCACCACCCATACCTGAATTATTTTTCAGTGTAATTACGGATTACAGCGGCAGCGAAACCCGAGTTCGGCATTCAATATTGGCAACATGGCAGGATGCAAGTGAAAATTTCGCCCATTTCAGCGGAATCTCCCGATCAATCAATTACAGCGGTCCCTCGGGAGCAAGCCGTTGCACTTGGTGATGCGTCACGCGATCGTGTCTCCGAACCAAACTATTCCACCGACCCCAGCCATTCCACTGATAGTCAAGCGCCCCTGCAAATGGCCCCTTACGACACCAGCATTGCTCCATCGATTGTCCCGGCACCAGGATTTGGTCGATCGGCGGATCATTCTCAGGATTTGATTGCCAGCCTCCATGCCCAGGTTGAGCGGCAAGCCAAATATCAGGCCCTGATTCGTCGCCTCACCATGGCGATCCAGGACAACACCGAACTTTCCGAAATCCTCAAAATCGCGGCCGAAGGCACCGCCCAGGTCTTGAATGTCGATCAAGCCATGGTCTTGCGGATTCGGTTTTGGGATCCCCGCCACAGCATCCGATCGAGTGAGCGGATTCCCAAGGCCCGCGTGATTATCGACGCCAAATGGTCGCGCTTCCCCACCGAACTCGAAGACAATCCCGCCCCGGCCACGGCCGCTGGTCACAACGGCGTCGTCCCTGGCCAATCCTTCTGGATTTCCGACTGTGGGCTGTGCCAGCACGCCATGACCAGTGGCTCCCAACCGCTGATTTTCAATACCGCCGCCCAATTCACGGACAAACTCAAAAATTCCCAGACCGCGCCACTGCTATCGCCGGAGCTGATGCCGTCACTCTTGATGGTGCCGCTCGAAAGCAAGAATAAAGTCCTCGGCTTCCTCACCGTCCAACATAGTCAGGACTACGCCTGGCAAATCGAAGAAGTGGAGTTGTTGGAATTGCTCGCGGCCCAGCTCAGTTCCGCCGTGCTCCAAACCGAAACCCTGCGCCAAGTCGAATCCCTGGTGGAAGAGCGCACCGCCCAGTTACAGCAAAGCCTCGAATTGCAGGCCAAGCTCTACGAAATCACCCGCAAGCAGATCGAAAAACTGCGGCAGATGAACCAGCGGATGGACGAATTCCTCAGCACCTTGAGCCATGAACTGCGGACGCCGCTGACGAGCATGATGATGGCGATTCGGATGCTGCGCGAAGCCAGCCTGCCTGAGGAGAAGCGCACCCGCTATCTCGAAATCCTCGAAAAGCAATGTGCCCAAGAGACCAGTTTGGTGAATGACCTACTCGCCCTCCAAGAACTGGAAACGAAGCAGGTCGTGATGCAGGTGCAAGAAGTTCGCTTGCCCGAGCTATTCGATACGCTCCGATCGGCCTTTGATCAGCGGTGGGGCATGAAGGGACTCAGCCTCGATATCAGTCTGCCCGATCGCCTGCCCACCCTCGCCACCGATGCGGCCAGCGTCAAGCGGATTCTCCTGGAACTGATGACCAACGCCGGAAAATACGCCGACCCCAGCACCGCCATTACGATCAACGTCGTCCAACCCGATGCCCATAATGTGGTGGTGCGGATTACCAATCTTGGCATTGGGATCGAAGCCGCCGAACTGCCCTTTATCTTCGAAAAATTCCGCCGCTGTCAGGGGATGACCCAGCAAGCGGTTCCCGGCACGGGCTTGGGCCTTGCCCTGGTCAAGAGTCTACTGCAACATCTCAACGGCAGCGTCACCGCCACCAGCGACGCCTGCGGCGGCAAATCCGACCACGAAACCACCTTCACCGTCACCATTCCCCTCGCCCTGGATGCGGCCAAAGCCTAGGCCCGTATTTTCAGCCAAAAAAGATTGTCAGTTTTTGCCGATAACCCACTAGAATCTTGATACCATTTGCCAAAATTTGATTGTCCCGGTTTGGCGCTCGAATGTACCACCGGATTCATGCTTTGGGATCCCTACCACCCGCAGTCCGATCGTACCCGGTGCCGATCGCGTCAAGAGAGGTTCAACCTCCGGCTGCAAATCGCCCCCTTCTCACTCGTTTGGCCCAGCACCTCGTGAAAAAAGTTAATCAACGTCCGGTTCAACCCCAAAAATCTGTCCGTTTGCCGATCGCCCGATCGACCCCCGGCATCGCCAAACCGGGCCAGCCCAGCCAAAATCTCCCCACCAAGCCGCCGACCAAACGCAGCCGTCGGGCTAACTGGTTAATGCTCTGCCTCGCGGGCGTGGGCCTGCTCTCCGCCACAGCGGGCGCAATGCTGGCGATGTCGCTGAATGCGACGCCATTGATGCAGCGGAAATTCAGTGCTTCGGAAGCCTCGATTTTTGGCAAAGGGGGCATTTCGCGCACGGGTAATCTGAAGATGCCCGCCCTCACCCGCCCGGTGAATATTTTGGTGATGGGCACCAAGGTGCTTTCCACCGATCTGAAGCAAGTCCCCCCCGAACTCCAAAACAAGGGCTATCACTCCCTGGTCAATTCCTTCGAGGGACTCACCGACACGATGCTGTTGCTGCGGTTCAACCCCGAAGATAAGAAGCTCTCCGTCCTATCGATCCCGCGTGATACCCGCACCGAAATCCCCGGCTTCGGCATTCGCAAAATCAATGACGCCAACGCCGAAGGTGGCCCCGCCCTCGCGGCCCGCAGCACCAGTGAGCTGCTGGGCGGCGTCGGCATCGATCGTTACGTCATCCTCAATGTCCAAGGGGTCGAAGCCCTAGTGAATGCCCTCGGCGGCGTCACGGTGCATGTGCCCAAGGACATGAAATACCAGGATGATAGTCAGCACCTCTACATCAACCTCAAGGCCGGACGCCAGCACCTCAATGGCAGTCAAGTCTTACAAATGCTGCGCTTCCGCTATGACGAGTATGGCGACATTGGCCGGATTCAGCGGCAGCAAATGGTGATGCGATCGTTGATGGAACAAGCGCTCAATCCCGCCACCATGACCCGCCTGCCCCAAATCCTCTCAGTCATTCAGTCTCACCTCGACACCAACCTCAGCGTCGAAGAACTGGTGGCCTTGGTCGGCTTCAGTGGCCAGGTCAACCGCTCCAACACCCAAATGCTGATGCTGCCCGGTGAGTTTAGCAATCCCGGCGAATTTGATGCGAGCTATTGGCTCCCCAGTCCGAATCGGATCAACGACATCATGGCGCGGCACTTTAGCTTCGGCAGCCTGAAGGAAGACGACGACGCGATCGCCAATGTCCGCGTCACGATCCAGGACGGCACCGCCCAACCGGAATTCGCCCAGAGCGTGCTCGACAACCTGCAAAAAGTGGGCTACACCGACGCGGGCATCGGCCAACCCTGGAACGAAAGCCTCAGCGTCACCCGCATCGTCGCCCAGCAAGGCGACAGCCAAAAAGCCAACGCCATCCGCGACGCCCTCGGTTTCGGCGAAGTCCGAATCGAAACCTCCGGCGATCTCGCCTCCGACATCACGATCCAGCTCGGCAAAGACGCCATGCGCAAACAGAAAAAAGCCACGTCCTAAAATCGCCGCCGTTCAAAGTCCCCCTTTTTAAGGGGGATTCAGGGGGATCATGGCGTTTACAACAAGCCACAAGCCTCTCAGAGCATCCTCATCCGACCCGCACTGTCTCCGGCAAATGACTCAAGCACCGCAACGCCTGGGCCAAATCCCCAGTCATCCGTCGGGCATTGCCCTTGGCGCTGCCATCGTGGTAGTCGCGCACCGTCAGCGGTGCGCCAATCTGAATATCCACCGTACAACGGCCAACGCGGGGATCACGATAATTAATCGCCAGGGGCACGATTTTGACATCGCACTGGGGCTGGGTCAGCTGGGTCTGAACCGCGATCCGCGCCAACCCCGGATGCAAGCGATTCACCCCGGCCCGCCGATTTTCCAGCAGCTTACCGCCCTCGGGGAAGATCACCAGCGGCTGACCCTGGTGCAATAATTCAATGCCATAGCGCAAACTCGCGACCCCCGGCGATCGGGTATCCACCGGAAATCCCCCTAAGCACCGAATAAACCAGCCTTGCAAGCCCTGCATCTCATCGATCGTCACCATGTAGCGGGGATAGCGCCCCGTCCCGTGCAGGCCCAACGCATAGGGCACCAACAGCCCATCCCACCGCGATCGATGGGTCGGCGCAAAAATCACTGGCCCGGATTGCGGCACATTCGCCTGTCCGGTCACCGTAATCCGATCGAAGTAAGTCGGCAGTAAGAAGCGGTGGTTCAACTCATAGGCGACATCCGCCAGCCACGGCGACATCGCCGATCGGCGACCTGCCCGGCGCGATCGAATCACGGGGCGGCGGGTGGTCAGAGGCGGCACCGGGGCCGGGGGCGTCCAAATCGGAGGGAGAAACCCCTCAAACTTAGACCTCACAAAATTATGTTTAAACGAAATCATGGTGTGCAGTCAGATCGGGCCGACATCGTAGCAATGGGGTTGAAAATTCTCAACGTAGGCCTAACCTAGCGCCTTTGCTCAACCGATCGGACAGGGAAGGGACAGTTCTAAGGTTGTCATGACGACGTCTAGTCACGACAACCGTCAGGAAACCTTACTGTGATTTTGCACACTTTGCCATAAATTTCACCATCTAATTGTAATTTGGCCAAATTTTCATCGCCGATCGGCCCAGCTTCATCCAGTCCATGGCTTGATCCACCCGCATATTTGCGCCACCCCGACAGCCCAAATCGGATTCTTTTGTCAGGTGGTTGACATTTCCCCAGGGGTTGAGTATCTTAGTTTAGGTGGTGCGAAACGTTCAAACGCAAGCGCAGCAACATACTTAGGCCCCCATCGTCTAGAGGCCTAGGACACCTCCCTTTCACGGAGGCGACGGGGATTCGAATTCCCCTGGGGGTATTTTAATTGAAAAGCAATAGGAGCGGGGCTTTCGAGCCTCGCTTTTTCATTTGGGGAACGATGGGGCTTGGGGCCGGAGCGGGTTTTTGAGGGTGGCTTCGTAGGCGGCTTGATGCGCGGCGCGGCCAATCCACTTTTGGTAAATCGAATTGTGAACTTCGAGGGAATGCCCCATCTGTTGCGCGGCCAGGGCGTCTTGTAGCCCGTAGAGTGTGGCCCGGACGGCCCAGGCGTGGCGGAGGTTGTAGAGGGTGAAGGGGAGGCGCGCGGTTTCGTGGAAATATTCGGCGGCGGATTCACCCAGTCGGCGGTTTTCCCGATCGAGCTTGATGGGTGGGACGGTGACGGTCTTCAGGGCGAATTGCTCGAACCATTCAGGGTGATAGGCCCAGACGCGCCGGAATCCCGTTTTGGTGTTGTCGCCGACGTGGCACACCGGATCGCCCTCACCCAATAGGTCAAGGTCAAGGCGGAAAACCTCGTGCGGTCGGAGGCCATAGGCCGCAATCATGCCATAGGCCCAACGCCATGCCGGGTTCTTCAGGTCGGTGTAGCACTGCACGATCAAATCATCACCAGGGATGGTTTAGCTCGAACAACGATGATACCGATCGGCACGACGATCGGTATCATCGTTGCCCCATGGCAAAACGTCTCACAAGACGAAGTCCCGGTGACTCCAGTTACTTGCGATGATGATACCGACACTTGGGAAACCCCCGGCGGCAACCTGATCCAAACGTGGCCCTTTGTTGATCTGGGGGATGACTAATGGGATGGTTTACTTCGGACGACTTGCCCCCTGGCTCACATCATGGGAACATACCGACGTTGATACCCCAATCGAAGTCGAGTTTGTCGCTGTTAGCCTGTTCGATCGTATTTTTGGAAACTCATTGCTTTGTCCCGAACAAAAAACCGATCGTTCCCTCGGGGTGGCGATCGGCTTCTGGTTTCGTCAGGGTGCATCTACTATCCCGGCCCATTCTGCCTCATGAATATCGCAATGGCGAAATTGCTACAGAAAGCGCCCCCCGGATACCCCTCCAGTGAAGCGCTAGAATGTGCTTATCTTTAATCACCGCACCATTATGACCGACAGAACCATCGAGCAAATCAACCACAACCTTGACCAGGTTTTGGCCATCTCTGCCGAGAACACCCGCAACATTGCCGAAAACAGCCACGCGATCGACGATCTGCGGCAAAGTATCGGCGAGTTGCGTGAAACCGTCGCCACCGTCGCCGGAGCCGTCGAGACCCTCGCCCTACTCACTGACGATCGGCTCAATCGGCAAGATCGGCTGATTCAACTGCTATCGACCTACATTACGGGTGTGCCCCCAGTCGGTGAGGCTCCAGAAGCGTCATGACCGATGAGTTCCGCAATATCCGGTTACTGGTTCGGCTTTCCTACGTCCTGATGGTGGTGATGGTCATCAGTGCGATCGTCGGCGCGATCGCCCCATAGCTGGCACATCTGCCCCCCTGGACTAAATTTGGCCGACATAACCGAATAGTGATGTTTGAAACCCTTGATTTGCGGGATGTGCCAGCGGGTGGCTGTCAGCTGGGTTAAGGCGGGTTTTACCCGATCGGTTGTGGGTTAACCGCCGCCCCATCGAGGCGAAAATTCGATTACATTGATGGTACGGTCGATATGATGGTGCCATGCGCCGTGCGCCCGCCGCAGTCCGCCCCGTCGATTCACGGAAATCCGCCATGAAACAGTTTCTCGGTCGTCTCGGAAAAGCCTTGGGTCTATTGTTGACGATCGTCGGTGGCGGCGTCACGGCGATGCTGTTATTGATTATTGCCTTGGGTCAGATTGGCGGCTGGGGCTTGATCTTGCTAACCACCTTGCTACTGATTCCCTTGGGGATTATTCCGTTGACGATCGGCAGTGTTTCGCTCTATGTCAGTGCGCGGCTGGCCCGCGAAGCCGTGCGCGATCGGTTCCACCAGATGTTGCGCAAAGACACAGGCCGGATCTCCCTGCTCGGCTTCGCCAATGCCACCCGCTTAGAACCCGCCGCCGCCCGCCAATATTTAGATACCTGGGCCAGGGAATGCGACGCCACCTTCGATGTCACGGATGAAGGCGATATCTACTACATTTTTAGCAATCAGCAGCCCAAAGCCTTACCCGCTGGCGCTGCGCCGTTCCGACTGGTAGAACGCGTGATGGAAAAGTTGCTGGCATAATCCGACTGGCCGATCGACCCGGATCCCTCACTGCCATTCCCTTACACGGGGGACGAGATTTATTTGTGAGTGAGATTATTTAGGTTGAACATTTAGCTGGATGATTGAATTATGGGAATCTACTCAAATCCCCATGAGATGGACGGGGAAGACTGAGTATAATATGCTGTGAAACTATGTTAACTACCGTTACTGCATCGAAACCGAGGCGTTGGCAACAGCGCAATTACACACCACTGGCCCGGCAAGTGGACGTGACGGTTTCCGCTGCAAAGTTGGGCATGTATCTCTGGGGTGACAGCCTCGGCTTCCAAAACTCCACTGAGGATCGCCAGAAGCGGGCCGCGTGGCTGGTCGATACCCTAATCAATCTCGGGCCGACCTTCATCAAAATCGGCCAAGCGCTTTCCACCCGCGCCGATTTGCTGCCCTTGGAATATGTGCGGGCGTTGGTCACGCTGCAAGACCAAGTGCCGCAGTTCCCGGTGGATCAGGCGATCGCCATCATCGAAGCGGAAATGGGGATGCCCCTGGCCCAGATTTACCAAGAATTCGATCGCGAACCCCTCGCCGCTGCCAGCCTCGGCCAAGTCCACCGCGCCCGCCTGCATACGGGCGAAGAAGTGGTGGTCAAGGTGCAGCGTCCCGGCCTGGACAAGCTATTTAGCTTAGACTTCAAGATTTTGGGGGGCCTAGTCAAGTTCGCCAAACAGCGGATGAAGAGCGTCAAGCATTTTGACCTGGAAGCAATTCACCAGGAGTTTTGCGAGATCCTCAGCCGGGAAATCGACTACGTTCAAGAAGGCATGAACGCCGAACGCTTCCGCCAAAATTTTGCCGATCACGAGTTTGTCCTCGTCCCCCGGATCTATCCCGAATTCACCACCCGGCGGATTCTGACAATGGAATACATGCCAGGGATCAAGGTCAACGATCGCCATAGCCTGGAGGCGATCGGGATCAACCCCAAGGACATCAACCACATCGGCATCTGCGCCTACCTGAAGCAGCTCCTGCAAGATGGCTTCTTCCAAGCCGATCCCCATCCCGGCAACATGGCCGTGCGATCGGACGGTAAGCTGATTTTCTACGATTTCGGAATGATGGCCGAAGTCATGCCGATCAACCAAGGCCAGATGGTCGAGACGTTCTTCGCCGTCCTGCGAAAGGATACCGATCAGGTGGTCAAAACCATCACCGATATGGGCTTGGTCGAACCGATGGCGGACATGACCCCGGTGCGGCGAATTATCAAACTGCTGCTGGAGAAATTTGCCGAAAAGCCCGTGGAGGCTCAGGCCTTCCGCAGTGTGCGGAATGAACTGTACGCCGTGTTTGAGCAGCAGCCGTTCCGGTTGCCCGCCCGGATGACGTTTATCATCAAGGCGCTCACCACCCTCGATGGCGTGGCGCGGGATCTCGACCCGAACTACAACCTCTTGATCGCGGCTAAACCCTTTGTGAAAAGCCTCGCCACCAGTACCATCCAGAACAAAGGTTCCGGCATGGGCCAACTGGTGAAGCAGGCCCGAGGCTATCTCAGCCATCAAATCAACAAACCCAGCCCCGCCGAAGCCGCGATCGTCGGGTTGGAGCAAAAGCTGGTGGACGGCGAACTCGAACTGAAGGTCAAAGCCTTCGACACCGATCGCAGCTTGAAGCTGGTGCAGATGGGCATCAAATCCTTGACTTACGCCTGTATGACCGGGTTTGCGGCGTTATGTGGCACGATTCTGTTGATCGGCAGCTACAAGGGCGGTGCGGTGTTTGCGTTTGTCATCGCCACGGTGATGATGTTCCAGTTGGGTAAGTCACTGGTGAAATTGATGCTGCGGGAACGGCTCGATTCGCTATAAGCGATCGTCGGTGATCGATTGGCCGCAGGCTCACCCAAAATGCTGAGAAAGTCGCGGATTTACGACTTTATGGCATAAGTTCGCCCATTTCATGATGATTTGGCCGAAGAATGTGTTCGTTGACACACTCTTCTCAGTGGTAAGTGTGAAAGATTAACTGTGTCTAAAGATTAATCGTGTCTTTAGCTTCTCGCATCTTCACTTACCCCAATCGCTATGCTATCTCAAACTAATCTGTGCCCCGATTCAGTGATTCAACACAGCCTGGAGCGGGCAAAAGTCGCCCAAGCGATCCTGCAAAGCTTTTCTCAAGCCACGATCGATCGAATTGTCCAAGCCATGGTGGAAGCAGGTGCCCAAGCCGCCGAGCCGCTCGCAAAATTGGCCCAGCGGGAAACCGGATTCGGTAACTGGCAAGACAAAGTTACCAAAAATCTGCTCAGCACCAGCGTCCTATCACGGTCGATCGCGGGCATGAAAACCTGCGGCGTGATTGAGACCTTGCATGGTGGCAATGTGATCGAGATCGCTTCGCCCATGGGCATTGTCGCCGCTTTTATTCCCTCGACCAATCCCACTTCGACGCTGATGTACAAGGCGATTATTGCGATTAAATCGCGCAATGTGATCGTCGCTTCGCCCCATCCCCGCGCCACGCAGTCCACCCTCGCAGCGGCAAAAATTCTTCAGGATGCGGCCATTCAGGCAGGCGCACCGATCGATGCGATCCAGTGCCTCAGTCACCCCAGTCGCGCCACGATTACCGCCTTGATGCAGCATCCGCTCACCGATGTCATTCTGGCCACGGGCAGCGACTCCCTCGTTCAAGCCGCCTATTCCTCCGGCAAACCCGCCTATGGCGTCGGTGCGGGGAACGTGCCCGCCTGGATTGAACAGAGTGCCAATATCCCCAAAGCCGTGGCCGACATCTTCTTTGGCAAAACCTTTGATTACGGCACCCTTTGCTCATCGGAGCAGGCGATCGTCTGTGATCGGGCCATCCAGGCCCCAGTCATGGCCGAATGCGCCCGCCAGGGTGGCTGTTTCCTCAGTCCAGCGGAACAGGAACAGCTGATGGCGGTGATGTTTAACAATGGTCGGATTAATCCCCAGATTGTCGGCCAGTCGGCGATCGTCATTGCCCGTCTGGCGGGGATCACCGTCCCGGCGAGCACCCGCATCTTAATTGCCCCACTGACCGTGGTTGGCCCGGAGGCTCCCCTCTCGGGCGAGAAACTTTCGCCCGTGTTGGCGTTCTACGTGGTGGCTGATCGCGCAGCGGGATTCGATCGCTGTGCCGCGTTGTTGCAGTTTGGGGGGATGGGGCATTCGATGGCGCTGCATACCCAGGATCAGGCGCTGATTCCCGCCGTGGCCGATCGGCTGCCCGCACACCGCTTCTTGATCAATACCCCTTCTGCTGTCGGGGCCGTCGGCCATACCACCGACTTCGCTCCGGCCTTGTCCCTGGGTTCCGGCACCTTGGGCGGCTCCATCAGTACCGACAACATCACCCCCCGCCACCTGCTGAATATTAAGCGAATTGGTCTCGAAGTCCGACCGATTAACGATGCCATGGGGCAAGCGATCGGAGTCACTGGCCAAAACTCCCGCGTCAGTCGGCCACTCAAACATCAATCACCCCCGGCGGCAATTGCCGTTGCGGCAATTTAATGTCGATCGTTGCGTGGGCCGCGTGGCCCATGCAACAACTCACGCCCCAACAATAAGCTGACCTTAACTGACTCATCAGTAATTTAGTGGCTGTCGGGGTAAGTATAAATACTCGATCACACGGAAGAGGCAGCTATACTTGGGAAACTGCGTTACGTTATATGTTCTCCAATACCCCGATTGCTCTATGACTGAAATTAGTTTGTGCTCGAATCAGATGATTCAAGATTGGTTGGAACGGGCGAAGTCAGCCCCCACCATTCTCCAAAACTTTTCCCAAGAAACGATCGACCAAATCATCCAAGGCATCGTCGCCGCTGGGGCACCCACGGACGGTAGCAGCGCCAGCAATGTCCCGGCTTGGATTGAGCCAAGCGCCAATGTGCCAAAGGCGATCGCCGATATCTTTTTCAGCAAAACCTTGAGTTATGGCCTGGGCTACGCCGCTGAACAAGCGATCGTCTGCGATCGGACGATTCAAGCGACGGTCATGGCCGAATGTGCGCGGCGCGGCGGCTGTTTTCTCAATCCCGAAGAGCAGGAACAACTGACGGCAGTGATGTTGATCGATGGTCAGATTAATCCCCAAGTTGTGGGCCAATCGGCGATCGCCATTGCCCGTTTGGCTGGCATTCGCATTCCCGCTAGCACTCGCGTTTTGATTGCAACTTTAACCGCAGTCGGCGCGGATGAGCCGCTTTCCGGCAACAAGCCTGCACCCGTATTGGCGTTTTACAGTGTGGATGGGCGGGATGCGGCAATCGATCGAATTAACGCATTATTAGCGTTGGGTGGTAGCGGATCGGTGATGGCATTGCATACCACTGATCAGGAATTAATTGTGGCAATCCCCGATCGGGTATCGGCCCAGCGTTGCTTGATCAATACACCGACCGCCGTCGGTGCAGTGGGCTATACAACGGAATTTGCCACGCCGCAGTTGGGCCTGGAAGTGCGACCCATCCATGATGCAGCGGGCCGGAAAATCGGCGCAACGGTTCAGAATTCCCAGGTCAGTGTGCCATTCACGCGGCGATCGCGGCAGGCTTCAGGGATTTAAAGTCAATCAATCGTTTGTTGCAATCAATCATGCCGAACCGCCCCCCAGCCCCCAATTCTGGGGGAGCTTGAGTCGAGCGCGGGTTTCATGTTCCCCCAGAATTGGCGGGGGCCTGATATATGGCGACAATTAGTTGATTTGCGATAATGTCAATCCAAACCGATCGGCGACAATTGCGGCCCGATCGGCGGGTTCGATCGTCTGTTTTTCGGCTTGGCCGTGGGTGACGGTTTTTAGCATGTCGCCGAAGAGGATTTGGCGGCCTGTGGGATTGTGCAAAACCAATAGCAGTTTTTGGACAAATATGGCGTCGGGGTGGGTGGAGTTGAGATAATTGGCGGGGACGAAATCGATCCAGTCCTGGGGCGACAAATCAAATCCGTATTGATTGGCCCATTCACCATCCACTAGCGCTTTTAATAAATACTCCCGATCGTTCGGCTGACTCAACATGAACGTATCGAAGTCTTGTTTGACTTCCACATCAATTAAATCCAGCCGCATGGGCGCTCTGATGCCGTAACTGCCAAACCCTAAATCGCATAACCAGAGGATGTTATCCAGTTGCAACACGATCGCCATATGGGTTTTGGGCCGTTTGACTGGGTAGAACATGGGCCGGGCGGCGACGAATTGGTAGGGCACCCCGATCGCGGCGAGGGCCATGGCGAACAGGCCATTCACTTCGTAACAATAGCCACCCCGATCGTGATTCAGGATTTTGCCGACGATTTCCTCTGGCACTAAGGAAACGACTTTGCCTGCCTGCACGTCGAGGTTTTCAAAGGGCACGGTGAACAACTGGCAGCGCATGATCGCCGCGATCGTGGCGATATCGGCCTGGGCGGTGCCGCGAAACTTAATCCGATCGAAGTAGCGTTGGAGGGAGAAGTTATCGGCTTGCATAATGGCGGGTTTTGTGGGGATGCGCCATTAGTCTAGCATTGGGCGGATTTGGGGAAATTGTGGAGTCGATCGGGAACGTTCGTGTTCAGCGGTGACGATCGAACTTCAGATCACCCAGATATTCACAACTTCCGCTGCGACACGGTTGTTATGCGGCTCGATCGACCGACAATGCTGAACCGAATTCAGCTTCTGACAGTCGGCCTTCTAATGGCTCATACTCATCCTCAAGCAACCAAAGCTGTGCTTGATCGTAAGTGTCGTAATGCTTAACTAATTTATACCGATCGGCAGGATCGAGGATGTTGCAGCGGCCTGACTCATCCCCCAATACCAGCAGAAGATAGGGCGGCGACTGCATCGGATCGACCCAAACTTCGAGAAAGTTCCAGCTACTCTTCGCTGGGTCGAGTGCGGGGGACGGGATGGTATTGGTGGTCTGCATCAATCTTTACCTCGCCATAGAATAAAGGAAGGGTCAAGCCGTCGGCGGCCATGCGAACACCGATTGCTTCTGTGAACAGGAGTCCATAGCGATCGTAGCCTCTAGCAAAGCCTGTGTAGGTTCCGGTCTCTATGATAGATTGGGCCACTCGAAGGAGGGTAGCTTCGTCGTTGAAGATGTGGGCCGATCGGCCTCGCCGCAGGAGCCGATTGCGTCGGCTCATCGCAAAAAGATATATCTCCTGGAGAAATTTCATCATACGGAGTGAGATTATGTCCAAGTTTATTAAGCTTTTCGATCACATTTAAGAATGCTGTAAATACGGCTGTGTGAATTTCTTCGTTGACGTCATTCTGTAAGTCATCAGCCAACTTCCGTGCAGCATCTGAGTTGACACGGCATAATGCAAATTTCTGTTTAGAATATTTCTCGAAGTCCATATATTTCTTCAGAATACCTGAGTAGCATAACGTTCGCAATCACCGGACACAAAAAACTTCTGCTAGAAACAGCATATTTGAAAGTTCCGGTGCATTGCGGTTGTTAGACCGTGCCCCACAGCGGAACCCCTGACTACTTCATAGCCTCAATGCTAACCATGCCTCGCTCAACAGCTTCGACTTGGAGCTTAAATCCATACAGCAAACTCATGCCTAAAAGTGGCTCTGATTCTGATGCAGCCACATCGACCACCTTAAATTGTCCGTCCCAAATGACCGTGGCACGGTACATCTGAAAAATCACTTCACTTCCATCGCCCAAGGTGACAGAATCACTGAAGATCCAAGGCAATTCCAGCGACTCAATCATCGATAACGGCAGGGATAGAAATCCTGTAAATCCCGTATCGATCAATGCCTCAACCATTTTCGTCGGCTTGTTATCACGTCCGACGACGATCGGCAACATTGCTTCCTGACTGCCTGACAGAAGTGGTTAAAAGGCAATCAGGCCGGGAATGTTGCTGCAAGGAGGGGAAGGCTATGGGAAGCTGATTATTACCACACGCCCAGCTTGATCCCATGCAGCATTCCCCCCAACTGTATATTCAACTATTGACCTACTTGCGTCAATACAGCCAAGCCGCCGATTTACGCCATTTGAAAGCCTTGGGCTGGATGGTGTATGGCTTGCTCTGT
>JANOQX010000047.1:0-17640 GCA_031415035.1 Cyanobacteria bacterium VAR_4_metabat_243 | reverse complement strand
CGATCGAAACGATGCGGGCCGAAGCGCGTAATCGTGACGAGCTGACGACAATGCCTTGGAACGGTCGATTCTGGGAATATGCCATGCGTAATGGGATGCTGATTCCTTTAGCTGGCGAAGTGGGATGGGAATATCCCGAAGGCACTCGGCTCTATTACAAAGGAAAAGTTACCGAGATCAACTATGAGTTTGCCGCATAAGCCCGTCGATCGGGTTGGCGCTTTTGAAACATCCGCTTTTTCGCGCTGGCGCAACCCGACGATCGATACATTGAGTTGGGGCCGCAAACGGCATCACATCCCCATACTGTTAGAAATTGATGTGACGGCAGCGCGTGCGGCAATCCACGATCGCAAGACTAAAACCGGACAAGGGATCAGTTTTACTGGCTGGATCGTGAAATGTATTGCCCAGGCTGCTAGTGAACACAAGCATGTCCATGCGCTCCGCAAAGGCAAAAGGGCAATAGTCACGTTTGATGATGTGGATGTGAGCATCATTATCGAACGAGAAACCGATACAGGCGAAAAGTTACCCATGCCGTACATCATTCGGAAAGCCAACGAGAAAACCGTGATGGAAATCCATGAAGAAATCCGTGCGGCCCAACGATCGCTGGTAGTCGGTGAAGTCCAAATTGCCTCTGACCGTGCCGCCTGGGTCACAAAAATCTTCACGATACTGCCACGTTTTTTACGCGATTGGTTATTCTGGCGACCCGTGTTGCGTGATCCAGTTCTGTTTAAACGCATGATGGGTACCGTTTCCGTTTCCGCTTTGGGGATCGCGGGCCAGACTGGGATGAGCTGGGGGATTCCCATTGGGATTCATCCCTTGATCATTGCGGTAGGCGGGATCGCCAAACGACCGGGAATGATCCACGATGAAATTGCGGTTCGTGAGTATGTGGGCCTAACTGTGCTGTTTGACCATGATGTGACAGACGGTGCACCAGTCGGACGCTTTATTCGACGACTGCAAAAATTGATGGTTGATCGGTATGGGTTAGAAGAATGAGGAAGCATTTTTTCGTCAAAGATAATGTCAATGGATAGAGAGAACATTAAACCAACAATGTTATGTTGAATTTTGAATGGCCGATCGATAACGTTTTGAAAAGGTATTCCATCAGGTATTCTCATGAGCATTGCCCTCAAACCTAAAGATTTAAAGCCACAAGATCTTCAGCCAGAAGTGCCACAAGCACAGCCACCACAGCCAGAAAGCCCCCGCCCCAAACGCTTTCCCAAATGGCTGTTGACCTCAGTAGCGGTAATTTCGGTGATCGGTATTAGCTATATAGCTTATCGGCAATCTGTCCTATTGCCGCAGCAGCAAGCGAAAAACAAAGTACAAACTGCGCCAGTTGAACGTGGCAATCTCACAATCACGATTACCGCAAATGGCACGGTTCAGCCCGAACGATTGGTCAATGTCAGCCCTAAAAGTTCCGGCATTCTGAAGCAATTGCTGGTCAAAGAAGGCGATGTGGTCGAACGAGGTCAGATACTGGCCTACATGGATGATTCCAATCTCCAGGGCGAATTTCGTCAGGCCCAGGGAAATCTCGCAGCGGCGGAAGCCAACCGGGAAAAAATCACTGCCGGGAATCGTCAAGAAGATACTGCTCAGGCGAAAGCCAAATTGCAGGATGCGGAATTTGTCCTGCGCCAAGCGGAATCCGATTTGCAGCGCAATCGATCGCTGTCCCAGGCGGGCGCAATTTCCCGGCAGGCATTTGATGTGGCAGTGACGGCGCGCGATCGGGCACAAGCCCAAGTGACACAAGCCCAGGAAGCCCTCGACCTTTCGAGTGCGGGGGCACGATCGGAAGATATTGCCGAAGCCCAAGCCCAGGTCGTCGCGGCCCAAGGGGCGATGCAAACAATTCAAGCTAATCTGAATGACATGGTGCTCCGCGCCCCATTTAGTGGAACGGTATCGCGCAAATTCGCTGACCCTGGCGCATTTGTCACACCGACCACTGCCGGAAGTGACGTCTCCTCCGCCACCTCATCTTCGATCTTGGCCCTCGCCTCGACCAACCAAATCATGACCCAAGTCGCCGAAGCCAACGTTGCTCAGACGCGGATTGGCCTTGCGGCGACGATTCAAGTGGATGCTTATCCGGGGGAAACCTTTACCGGAAAAATCACCCAAATTGCCACTCAGTCAGTGGTGGTGCAGAACGTCACAAGCTTTGAGGTGAAGACCTCGGTCGCCGATCCCCAACGTCGGTTGAAATCGGGGATGAATGTGAATGTCGCCTTCAAAGCCGGAGAGTTGAACAATGTCCTGGTTGTGCCGACGGCATCGATCGTGCAGCAACCCAACGCCCAAGGGGTCTTTGTCGCTAAGGACAAAGGCGATCCCGTTTTCATGCCAATTACCGTCGGCACCACAGTCAATGACAAAACCGAAGTCAAATCCGGTTTAACGGGCAATGAACAGGTCTTACTCAGCTTTCCACCGGGAACCCGCAAGGCTTCCGATATCATGTCCCCATGAGGCATTGTCACCAATGAAAAAACTTGCCAAGCCTCAATCACGATCGCGCCGATCGTCAAAGCGTCGGGTGCCCTGGGGTGAAATCCTAATTATGTCGATCGAAACACTATGGAGCAACAAACTGCGATCGGGTTTAACCATGCTCGGTGTGATCATTGGGATTTCATCGGTGATTACAATTACGGCCCTCGGTCAAGGTGCCCAGAAAGCGACAGAGCTGCAAATCCAAGCCCTTGGCACAAACCTATTAGCTGTCCTTCCCGGTGAGGCGCAGAGCGGTGGGGTGAGCCAAGGCGCGGGTTCAGCGACGACACTCACCTGGGAAGATGCCCAAGCGATCGCCAAGCAAGTCCCCGCCGCAAAATCGGTGGCCGCATTTTTAGATCGCAATCAAGTACAGATCGTCCGGGGTGGCCGTAACACGACAACCATACTGGTCGGCACGGATTTGAATATGCCCGTCATGAGGAACATTCAGACTCAATTGGGCGCTTTTTTTAGCCAGGGTGATTTGGATGCCGCCCGCCCGGTTGTGTTTCTCGGCTCGAAGGTGCGCGATGCCCTATTTAACCCGAACGAATCCCCGATCGGCGCAGATATTCGCCTTCAAGGCAAGCGCTATACCGTCGTTGGCGTGGCAAAATCAAAGGGATCAGTGGGCGGCCAGGATCTTGATGATGTCGCTTATATTCCCCTGAGCAATATGTCGTCCCAAATTGTTGGTAATAATGCGGTGACGGGTGTGGCCATTAATGGCTTCTGGCTAGAGGCCAGCAATGCCGATCAGCTTAACTCCGCGCAGTTTCAGGTAACGAATATTTTGCGCCTACGGCATCGGATTCAGCCGCCAAAGTTGGATGATTTTCGGATCATCAATCAAGTTGATATTATCAAAACATTTACGAGTGTGATGGGATCGTTAACGTTGCTAATTGGCGCGATCGCGGGGATTTCGCTTCTGGTTGGGGGCATTGGCATTGCCAATATCATGCTGGTTTCCGTGATGGAACGCACCCGCGAAATTGGCATTCGCAAAGCGGTCGGGGCCACGAGCAGCAGCATTTTGAGCCAGTTTTTAACCGAAGCGATCGTGATCTCGGTCGTTGGTGGCGCGATCGGTGTGGGGTTAGGCGTTGGGGTGGCATTCGTTGCCGCAACTGTATTTAAATTTCCGTTCATTGTGCCACTATGGTCGATCGTCGCCGGGTTTGGCCTTTCGCTAGTCGTCGGGGTACTCGCTGGTGGCATCCCCGCCCGCAATGCGGCAAAATTAGATCCAATCACCGCGCTACATAATCAGTGATTCCTATGACAAACATGATTTCCATGCAAGGCATCAGCAAGACCTATCACTTGGGCGAAATCGATGTCCCGATTCTCAAAGGGATTGATCTCGCGATCGACGTGGGCGAATACGTCGCGATTATGGGCGCTTCGGGTTCCGGCAAATCAACGCTGATGAATATTATTGGCTGCCTCGATCGGCCAACCCATGGGCACTATCTCCTAGATGGTCAAGACCTCACAAGGCTGGATGACGATGGCCTCGCCGACATTCGCAATGCGTATATTGGCTTTGTATTTCAACAATTTAATCTGTTGCCTCGCCTTACCGCCCTAGAAAATGTCATGCTGCCAATGATTTATGCCAATGTCTCGCGATCGCAGCGCATCAAGTCAGCCACCGCCGCCCTCACCCAAATCGGCCTCGGCGATCGGCTCACAAATCGCCCCAGCCAGCTTTCCGGTGGCCAACAACAACGGGTGGCGATCGCCCGCGCCCTCGTCAACCATCCAGCCTTGGTGCTAGCTGACGAACCCACAGGCGCACTGGATTCGACTACCTCGCAGGATATTATGCACCTGCTGACGGAACTTAATCGACAGGGCACGACGATCGCGATCGTCACCCACGATGCCACAGTTGCCGCACAGACCGATCGAGTAATTCAGATGCAAGATGGCGTTGTGGTAGAAAAGGAGAAGGGTTGGGGATGAGGGCGATGGAGAGATTCCTTCGCATCGTTACTGAGCACTAAAGTTGCATATCACCGCTGATTAAATCATAATGTAAAGCATGAACTGAACGGAGGAAAGACTCATGGGACAGTACTATCGCTTTATCAATCGCCATCGACAGGTTGAATCTGAGGTCGGTTTGCCGTTCAACTTTGGGATGCCTTGGGGTAAAAGTATGGAGCGACTATCAGAGGAAGAATTAAAAAAACAGTTTGATTTTGTGATTCAAGCAAATGGCTGGGATCAAAGCGAAGATGTGATCGCGGAAGGAGATTATGGCGAGACGATCAATTACCCGAAATCCTCGTGAATGAGATTATCAATGGAGAGTGGGATTGCTTTACGCGTGGACTTTGTGCAGTTAGCCGCCAGTTTTCTGAATCGGTTTTGATCCGTGCTGATGCAAAATCTTCCATGCCCCGTCTATTTTTTTAAGGCAGAAAGTGGCTCGCACCAAATCCTGAAACGTGTGTCCATCTGGCATGGTGCCACCACAACGAATAAAGCAATGTGCAAATGCCAGATCGGTACTGGCTGTTACAGATAAATTCTCCAGCTCAAACTGCCCCTCACCCTGAGTTTCAGGTTGCCAATCACCCCAACTTTGGCGATAGGACTCAGCACTTTCATATTTCATCGGCGGTAGAACGTCAAAAATCACAAGGTCAGACACATGATTCTTGAGAATTTCGTCCTGACGATTTTGCCGTGTTGCCTCCGCCCAGTCTTCTAAAACTGCGCGAACCTGAGTCTCTGCCGTACTAGTTTCACTCATTTCCGTTCTTCCTCAATTCTTGGACTCAACATGCTTCGCAAAATTATTTAAAATACTTTGCCAGCCCTGACGCTGTGGTTCTGCTTCGCTTTGAGACTCAGCTTCAAATGTTTCTTCCACTTTTACGCCATTTCCGACGAGTGAAAACTCAATTACCACCGATCGACCATCGGCCATAGCATACTCAATTAATTGATTCTCAATCACTTTTGAGAACGTCCCGCTAAAGTCAAAGCCCATGCTCTTGTCTTTTGCTTCCATTCTTGAGAAAAAGGTGCCACCCTCTCGTAAGTCAATGTTGCTCTCAGTAGTATGCCAATCTTTAGATGCCGAATTCCACTGTTTGATGTCTTCTGGGTTGTTCCATGCAAGCCAGACGGTATCTAAATCAGACTTGACGACAGTTTCAATCCTAATTTTCATTTCTGAATCTCCAAAGGCTTATTTTTTGCTGAGTGTGAGCATAACATTAACGCTTCTAGTGCCCGATTTCAGCCTGCCATCAATTTCGCGATCGCTGGACGATCGTAGCAGCGCTTTAGCCATTCTGTGACGTTGGGAAAAGCGGCCAGATCGACTTCCGTTGAACTGATCCAACCAACCATGGCTTGCAGATGCGTGTCCGCGAGGCTATAATCGCCGATTAAAAACGATCGCCCTGCCAATCCGTCATTGAGAATTCTGAGACAGTCAGCAAGATACGCTTTTGCTTTCTCCATGGCGATCGCCGCCGCTGCCAAAGTAACGTTACTCCAGGCGATCCATTTCATTGCTTCGCCACGCTGCGGCCCTAGGGCGGGATATAGCTGGGCATCGACGCCAAAGACTTCACCGAGGTACATCGTGATCGCCGAAGACTCCCAAATCGCGGTGCCTTCATGCACGATCGCTGGGACTTTCCCATTTGGGTTAACCTTCAGAAATTCCGGCTTTTTGGTATCTCCAGCGCTGATATTGAGTTCTACCCGATCGCAAGGAATGCCAAGTTCGGCAATCACGGCTTCGGTGATACTCGCAGTGGACATGGGAGCGAAATAAAATGTCAGGCTCATTGATCGTTTCTCCTAAGGTTTGACTTTCAACTTTTCAACTATAGAGTCGATTTTGTACTGTTAGCCACCAGTTTTCTGAACCGGTTTAGATCCGTGCTGATGCAAGATCTTCCACGCCCCGTCGATTTTTTTGAGGCAGAAAGTGGCGCGCACCAAATCTTGAAACGTGCGTCCATCTGGCATGGTGCCCCCACAACGAATAAAGCAATGTGCAAATGCAAGATCGGTACTGGCTGTTATGGAGAGATTTTCCAGATCAAACTGCCCCTCACCCTGAGTTTCAGGCTGCCAATCACCCCAACTCTGGCGATAAGACTCAGCACTTTCATATTTCATCGGCGGTAGAACGTCAAAAATCACTAGGTCAGGCACATGATTCTTGAGAATTTCGTCCTGACGATTTTGCCGTGTTGCCTTAGCCCAGTCCTCGAGAACCGCGCGAACTTGAGTCTCTGCCGTATTAGTTTCGCTCATTTCTGTTCTTCCTCTGTTGATATGGGCTGGGGCTAGAGACGTATTGAGTTGGAGACTTCGAGCCGACATTGCCGAAACCTCCAAGAGATGGTGTTAAACCGTTTCTGCACGGTTCAACAATGAATTGAAAACAGTTGCCGGAACGCGCAAGCGGTCATCTTCCGCGTAGAGATTACGCAGTTCGTCGAATGACGCATCAGGATCTCGCGAGATCGCGGCGAGCCTGTCAAAGAACTCCAGATGCTCATTATTGATCTGTTCGTCCGGTTTAGGCTGTGCGCCCCAAATATCCCAAGGCAGCATTTCCATCTTGTTGAGTGCCGCCACATCGCGCACCAAGTCCTCCGCAACGAACCACAGCCCGCGCAAGTTAGCGAAAGAGATACCGAACTTCGCTGGATCGGCCTCATCCGTTTGGCATTTAGCCCAAGCGTCGCCCGCGACAAGAAAGCGGTCGCGCGGAATGTCGTGGATGTCGAAGTCAATCTTCAGCTTGTCCCGCCAAACTTCGTCAAGTTGTGCGTCAGCGAGCATCCAACGCGCTTCGGCGGCGTTCCAGTATTCGCAGACCCAGTGATCCTCGAAGTAGCCGGGGTTGAAATAGGCAGCGAACCCGCAACGCGCGCGCGCGGGAACCCCCTTGGCGCGCAGCATCGAAAGGAGGAGCAACAGGTAGTTGCGACAGCGACAGACAAGTCGTTTTTCGACTGGGCGAGCGACGCTGAGAGGTTGATTATCAATCGCAAGAAGGCGATTCAGCATTTTCTCTACAGGGCGAATATGGATTTCGTTCTTGCGTTCGTCCGGTATATTGAAACCGTAGAAGTCGAACGCGACGACATCATAAATTCCAAGTCCCTGCACGATGCGGACAAGGGCACCAACATCGTTCGGCAATTTTTCAAACAGGGCGGCGTATTCATCCACAGATGTCATTGCTGCCGGATGCGTGTAAAAGTCGAGAATGTTTTGTTGCAGGCTCATAATCTCAATTACAACCTATTGGTATTTAGAACTAAAATTTGCGTTTCAAAAACACCGCGCGCTTGCCACACAACAACTTATTAGGCAGAAAGTTTCTCAATATTCACCCGATCGATCGACCGTCGGCAACAAGCTCACAACGCAATCTAAAGGCGGCAAACATGCGGTTACTTTGATCGTAGTGAAAAACCAATTTTTAGGGCAGCCATCGTTACATTTTGTTTTATGCATCAGGTGATTCAGATACAAGATGGGTCGTCGTGGAAAGTGCTAATTATACGATCGGGCGGTCACGCTAACGAGTTGGTGATTTCAACCGGTGAGCTAACAGCCTGGGCTTCAGCGGTGGCAAGGGTCTTTGAGTCACTACCAGAATGTTGAGGACATCCGCTGCAAGCCCTTGTTAGGCGGTGGCCGTTGGCTCTGGCTTACCCACCTATTTAACACCTGCCGCGACGACCAACTCACACGGCCCTTCGAATCCCTCAGTACTCTCGAACTGACCTAATTCCTGCTCAATCTCTCGCCAAGTCTCCTCCCGTTCTGCCTCGCTCAAGCCCGACATCATTTGGTGCAGTGCCCCGAATGACTCCCGCTCGAAGCGTACGCATTCGGCGGCCGAGGTTAAGCGTAGGGGCGCAGGAATAACGCGGGTTTGGATGTTACGGAAACCGGCTCTCTGATAAGCCGCCTCAAGGACGCCCGGACTGCCCAAGCTGAATGGCCCCGGCTGGCCTGGTAACGGTGGCGGCAATTGCGCGCGCTTACGGATGATCGAGATCGGGATTGAAAAGAACCGATTGTTCTCGGCTGTTGAATAGACAATGGTCGCGATCCTCCCGCCCGGCTTGAGCGCGCGGCGCATCCCTGTCAGTGCCTTCTGCTGGTCGGGGAAGTATATGAGACCAACGCGCGAGATCACGGCATCGAACGAATCGGCTTCCAGTTCGTCTAAGTTCTCCCCATCCATCACACGCGTCTCGACGTTCGTCAAGTCGGCGGCGCGCGCCTCTGCCGCCGCAAACTCGAGGATGTTGGCTGATATGTCAGTCGCCAGCACGTAGCCGGACGGGCCGACCCGTCGTGCTGTGACCAGCGTTTGTTCACCCGCGCCCGCCGCCACATCAAGGACGCGGTTACCAGAGCCGACGCCAGCCATGTCCAGCATAGTTTCCGTTACCGGATCCAGCCATGTGGCGAGGGTCAGCCCCCAACGGTGCCATGCTTCGGCAGCGGCTTGCCACTGCTGCTTGGTGGTTTCTTTATATTTGATCGGGTCGAATTTCGGTGTCTCTGTAGCCATGAGATTACCTCACTACTAATGTGTCGAATTCCGAAGCACGAACAGCCTAAATTATTTCGCCCTTCTAGTGTTCCCGTACACAAACAGATTAAATAATTTGTTGGGACGAAATAACAACTTATTAGGCAGAAAATTTCTCCATATCCTGCCCGTAGGGGTGATAGGCAGAAAGTTCCTCTATATCCGCCCGATCGATTGATCGTCGGTAAAAATCTTAATAAGCCCACAGCGCAATCTAAAGGCTGCAAATATTAGGTTGTTTTATATCGTACTGAAAAACCGATTTTTAGGGCACCGATCGTTACATTTTGTTTTATGCCCGACGATCATTGCTGGGATGATTCCCCCTAGTCGGTCATAGTAATCGGGCAGTTACGCTAACGAGTTTACTGTCGATCGGTAGAGGCCCAACCCCAAAACTCAAGCCGACCTTCTATCCATTGGCTGATTTATGAATGAAGTGCGATCGGTATCATTGGAAAGTAAAGCCGTAAAATATATGGAAAAGCTGATCCACGCGATCGTGACCAGTGACGAAAAATCCTTGCTCCGCCAAATGCTGGATCGCTTAGCGACCACTGGCAAGCGCTATTTTTTGCGGAATGAAATCCTTCAGGCGTTTGCGGATTGTAGTCAATTTCTGCCTGCGTTGGGTCACGCCTATCACAGCTCAGCCTTGAGCCAACTGATGCTGTACACCCATGAGATCATTTTGGAGGAGGAGAGCATTTGGCTAGTGGCGCGGCCTTGGATGGGGAGCCAGCAGGTATGGCGACTGACGGCTGATCTGACCAGCAGTGAGCCGATGACCTTACCCGATCTGCTGAATGTCCGCGATCGGCAGGTGCATCGCTACCAGCCTCATATTCTCAACATCGATTTCCAGCCCTTCTATCCAGAAGCTCCGGTGATCGACGATCCGAGAAATATTGGCCAGGGTCTAGAATTTCTCAATCGCTATTTATGTAATAAGCTCTCGACCGAATTTGAGTACTGGGTCGAGGCATTGTTTCAGGCGTTGAACGTGCTGGAACAGGATGGACTGGAGCTATTGCTCAACGATCGGGTGAAGTCCGGGGTCGAGCTTTCACGGCAGATTGGGCAGGCGCTGAAGTTTTTAAGGGATCATGCTGCCGAACAATCCTATGAAAAAGTCCATGTCGAGATGCAGGCCATGGGGTTTGAACCGGGTTGGGGTGATACTGTCGCTCGTGCTTGTGAGACTTTGGAATTGCTCGATCGGCTGATTGAAGATCCCCAACCCGCAATTTTGGCCGCGTTTGTGGCGCGGGTTCCAGCAGTGTTTCGGGTGGTGCTGGTGTCGATTCATGGATGGATGGGGCAAGAAGATGTGCTGGGTCGCCCCGAAACCCGCAGCCAAGTTACCTATGTGCTGGAGCAAGCCCGCAGCCTCGAAACCCAATTGCGCGAGGATATCGCCCGATCGGGCCTGGACTTACTGGGGATTCAGCCTCAAGTGATCATTCTGACGCGCTTGATTCCGAACTGCACGGGAACCGCCTGTGAATTACCTTGGGAAAAAGTTGAGCGCACCGAGAATGCCTGGATTTTGCGGGTGCCGTTTCAGGGATTTAATCCGATCGTGACGGATCAATGGATTTCTAAGTTTGAGATTTGGCCCTACTTGGAAAGCTTTGCGATCGATGCCGAACGAGAACTCCTGGCCAGGTTTGGCGGCAATCCCAACTTAATTATTGGTAACTACAGCGATGGTAATCTCGTGGCATCGCTCTTAGCGCGGCGACTGAATACGATTCAATGCAATATTGCCCATTCGCTGGAAAAGCCCAAATATCTATTTAGTGCCCTGCACTGGCAAGATCTGGAAGAGCAGTATCACTTTTCGGCCCAATTTACGGCGGATCTGATCAGTATGAATGCCGCTGATTTTATCATCACTTCCACCTATCAAGAAATTATGGGAACGCCGGAAAGTGCCGGACAGTATGAAGCCTACAAGTGCTTTACGATGCCTAGTCTCTATCATGTGATTGATGGGATTGATTTATTCAGTCCCCGGTTTAACCGTGTGCCACCCGGTGTCGATGAGCATATATTTTTCCCGTATACCCGTACTGAGCATCAAGCTGATCCCGATCGTACCCGTGTGCAGCAACTCCTCTTTGAGCAGGAAGATGTGCATATTTTCGGTCATCTTGATCGACCGGAAAAACGCCCAATCCTTTCTGTCGCACCGATCGAGCCGATTAAGAACTTAACGGGCTTAGTGGAATGCTTTGGTCGTAGCCCCGAATTGCAGGCGAGTTGTAACTTGATTTTGCTAGCGAATGCGGTGGATGTGGACGATACAATGAACGCCGATGCGGCCCAAGAGGTGCTGAAACTTCAGGCATTGATTGAGAAATATGGGTTGCAGGGGCGGATTCGCTGGTTGGGGTTACGGTTACAAAATGGCGATCGGGGGGCGGTGTATCGCCTGATTGCCGATCAGCAGGGTTTATTTATTCACTTTGCCCAGTTTGAAGCCTTTGGTCGCACGATTCTGGAAGCGATGATTTCGGGCTTACCCAGCTTTGCCACGCAATTTGGCGGTTCGGCGGAAATTATCCAGGATGGTGAAAATGGGTTTCATATCAACCCCACCGACTTCGACGGCACCGCCCAGAAAATTCTGAAGTTTCTGCATCACTGCGAGAGTGATCCGGCCTACTGGCAAACGATTTCCGATCGGGCAATTCAACATATTCAAGCCCAATACAACTGGCCCGCCCACAGTCAACAGCTCTTGCTACTAACGAAGATTTATAGCTTTTGGAATTACATCGACCCTGATCGACGAACCGCCTTGCAGCGTTACCTAGAGGCCCTATTCTATCTACTCTATAAGCCCCGTGCCGATCAAATCCTCGCAGCACATATGCAACGGTCATAAATGAATAATTTATCCAATTTAATTTATACCAACTGGACGCTGATCGAATCGCAATTTGATCCGGAACAGTTGCACGCGCGCGAAACGGTATTCACAATCGGCAATGGGTATTTGGGCACGCGAGGGAGTTTTGAAGAGGGCTATCCGGGAGCGCTGCCTGCCACCTTATTGCATGGGGTCTATGACGATGTGCCCGTGCTCTATACCGAACTGGCCAATTGTCCCGACTGGCTCTCGTTAGTCGTGATTGTCAATGGCGATCGGTTTCGGCTCGATCGCGGGGAAATCCTGCATTACGAACGCCAACTCGACCTGCGTGCGGGGATTTTGAGTCGATCGGTGCGGTGGCGTAGTCCCACGGGAAATATTTTAGATTTGCGCTTTGAACGCTTTGCCAGCTTGGCTAATCCCCAGGTGTTGGGATTACGTGTGCAGATCACGCCGATCGTCTTAGATGGCACGCCGCCGCCGGAAGATGGCTACGCGATCGAAGTTCAATCGAGCATTAATGGCTATCCTGAAAATCAAGGCTTTGACCATTGGGAACGGCTCGATCAGGGCCATACCGCCGCCGACATTTGGCTCCAGATGCGCACCCGCAGTACGCGCATCGAACTCGGTATGGCGGCGAGAATGACCGTGGTGGGAATTAATGCCACGACCCAGGTGATGAATACGCCTGGTTATCCAACTTTAACCACCAGCTTCGATGCGATCGTCGGACAGACCATCACGATCGAAAAGCTCGTCACCGTCTTCACCTCCCAGGAAACGCCCGATCCAGTGACAGCGGCCAAAACAAAATTAGCCACGCTTCCCGCCTACAATCTGTTGCTCGACGCCCATCAGCAAGCCTGGAACAAGCTTTGGCAGCACAGTGATATTGAAATTGAAGGGAATAGTAAAGCCCAATTAGCCGTGCGATATAACTTATTCCAACTCCTAATTGCCGCATCCCCGCAGAACGATCGGGTCAGCATTCCGGCCAAAACGCTTTCTGGGTTTGGCTATCGGGGTCATATTTTTTGGGATACGGAAATCTTTATCCTGCCGTTTTTCACCCTGACCCAACCGACGATCGCCCGTAATTTGTTGACCTATCGCTATCACACCCTGCCCGGTGCTCGCCGCAAGGCGACCCATAGTGGCTACAAAGGCGCAATGTATGCCTGGGAAAGTGCATTGCTGGGTGATGAAGTGACGCCGCGCTGGGCGATTCCGACTGATCCCTATGCCGACGATGTACGGATCTGGTGTCGCGATCGGGAGATCCACATTAGCGCCGACATTGCCTATGCCGTCTGGCAATATTGGCAGGCCACGGGGGACGATGCTTGGCTCTGTGACTATGGCGCGGAGATTATCCTGGACACAGCGCTATTTTGGATGAGCCGATTGGAGTGGAATGCGAAGGAAGAACGCTATGAACTACGCGGCGTGATTGGGGCAGACGAATACCATGATCAAGTAGATAACAATGCCTTTACCAATCGCATGGTGCAATGGCATCTCGAAAAAGCCCTAGCGGTCTATGCCTGGTTGCAAAAGCATTTTCCCGATCGGGCTGTTGAATTAGCCAAAATGCTCCAAATCACCCCCCAACGGCAACTCCGCTGGGAATCCATGATCACGCACATGTATATCCCCCATGATGCGGCCACGGGATTAATCGAGCAATTTGAGGGATTTTTCCAGCTCAAGGATATTAACTTAAGTGAGTACGAACCGCGTCATCGATCGGTTCAAGCTGTGCTCGGAATCGCCGAAACCAATCAGCGGCAAGTGCTGAAACAACCAGACGTACTGATGCTGCTTTATCTCATGCGCGGCACTCAAGCCTATCCCTACAGCCAGGACACGCTCCAGACGAATTGGGACTACTATGCGCCTCGTACTGATATTACTCACGGCTCGTCCCTTGGCCCCGCAATTCATGCGATCCTGGCCTCGGATTTGGGTGAGGCTGACCCCTATGAGCAGTTTATGCAGGCGGCGCTCGTCGATCTCGAAGACACGCGCCATAATGCCGGGGAAGGCATTCATGCCGCTTCGGCGGGTGGGGTTTGGCAAGCGGTGGTATTTGGCTTTGGGGGCATTCAACTCAATGAAAGCGGCCCCGTGGCGACCCCGCATCTACCACCCACTTGGACAAGGCTGAAGTTTAACCTGCACTGGCATGGGGCGTGGCACAACTTTGATTTAGTGCCCACAGCCATCGCGGCCCCAGTGATTCAGGGATTTATCTTCGACCTGGATGGGGTGCTGACCGACACGGCGGAATATCACTACCAGGCTTGGCAGAAATTAGCCGATGAGGAGAAATTGCCCTTCGATCGGCAGGCCAATGAAGCCCTACGCGGCGTATCCCGGCGTGAATCACTCCAGATGATTATAGGAGCGCGATCGTATCCAGACACCGCGATCGCCGAAATGATGGATCGCAAAAATCGCTACTACGTCGAATCGATTCAATCAATCACCCCCCAGGATGCCTTGCCAGGAGCGGTTGATCTCTTGGATGAACTGCGCCGATCGGGCATCAAGATTGCGATCGGTTCAGCTAGTAAGAACGCTAGAACAGTAATTGAAAAATTAGGCATTGCCGATCGAATTGACGTGATTACCGATGGCGATAGCGTTGAGCAACCGAAGCCTGCGCCGGATCTATTTCTATATGCGGCATCCCAGCTTGGACTCAAACCAGATCATTGTGTGGTGGTGGAAGACGCCGTAGTGGGGATTAAGGCGGCTTTGGCGGCGGGAATGTGGACGATCGGGCTGGGTTCGATCGAACGTCTCGGCGCTGCGAATATTGTGTTGCCAAATTTGATTGGTATCCACTGGCGTGATCTCAAAACTCAATTAGGTAAATGCTGATGACCAGGATTCAGGGCATGGGATCAATCCTGCACCCGCAAGGTGTGGCTTTCCGTGTCTGGGCACCCCATGCCCAAAAAGTCGCGGTGATTGGTTCATTTAACGGTTGGGATGGTCGCCGATCGCCGCTACTGGCTGAAGCGAATGGCTATTGGTATACGAGTGTCGTTGAGGCCCGCGTGGGCGATCAGTATCGCTTTCTGTTATCGACACCCCAGGGCGAGTTTAAGCGCATCGACCCCTATGCGCGTGAGGTGACCAACTCGATCGGTAATGCGATCGTGCATGATCCCTGGTTCGACTGGCAAGGGGACGACTTCCAGCTTGCACCATGGAACGAACTGGTGATTTACGAACTGCATGTTGGCACATTCAACGACATGGAGGACAACGCGCATCCGGGCAAATTTCCCTCGATCACATCGCGTTTAGACTATTTGCAAAAGCTCGGCATCAACGCGATCGAAATTATGCCCATTGGCGAGTTTGCGGGCGATCGATCCTGGGGCTACAACCCCGCCCATATCTTCTCCGTCGAGGTGGCCTATAGTGGCCCATTGGCCTTCAAACAGTTTGTTAAACTTGCCCACCAAGCGGGGATTGCGGTGATTCTTGACGTGGTCTATAACCATTTCGGTCCCGGTGATCTTGATCTTTGGCGGTTTGATGGCTGGTACAAGAACGATCGCGGTGGCATCTACTTCTACAACGACGATCGGGGCAACACACCCTGGGGCGAAACCCGGCCCGACTATGGACGCGGTGAGGTGCGTCAATACATCCTGGATAATGTTCTGATGTGGCTGGAGGAATACCATGTTGATGGTTTCCGCTTTGATTGCACCCAATTCATTCGCACCGTCCATGGATCAGATGATCAGTCGTTGCCGGATGGCTGGAGTTTGCTCCAGTGGATTAATCGGACAATCGCCCAGAAATTTCCGGGCTGCATCACGATCGCCGAGGATTTGCACAATAACCAATGGCTGACTAAAGACGTTGGGGCGGGTGGTGCAGGCTTCGGTTCGCAGTGGGACGCGATGTTCGTCCATCCCATTCGCCAAGCGGTAATTACGGCCCAGGATGAGCAACGATCGTTGGCAACGATTCGCGAGGCAATTTGTTATCGCTACAGCGACGATGCCTTCGATCGGGTGATCTACAGTAGACCTCTTCAAAAATAGAAAAAGGTGCGAAAATAGAGGAAGCCCGCTCAGTGGTACAGATCATGAATGAGCATCTTCTCAACGGCATATTACATCTGTTAGAATCCCGGCCGAAAGAGGGAAAACGGATGATTGGTCTGAGTGCAGCGGCACTCTGGGAATTATGGCAACGGATTGAGGTACCGGTGGATGCCGCTGTGCAGGCGCGCAACGCGCGTCCTGACCGGCAACGCGCTGCCGGTGGGGGTCGTGCCAAAGACACGGTCGCCCTCGGTCGGTTATTAGTCACGCTGCTGTACCTGCGGCAACACTGGACGATGCAAGCGATTGCGGTGGCGCTGGAATGTCGTGAAGCGACGGTGTGGAACTACATTCACGAGATGTTGCCCGACATTCGGGAGGCACTCCCGGCCAGCTTGTTGGAACAATGGCAGACCGAATGCAGCAGTGTCGAACGGGCGGAACTGGAAACTTGGTTGACCGCCTTACCCGACGGGGCATTGCTAGTTGACACCTGGGAACAACCGATCCCGATGCCACAAGACCGTGACGTACAGGAATCCTACTATTCCGGCAAGCAAAAAACGCATACGCGCAAGAATCAACTGATTTGCCTGCCCCATGGACGCGATATTGTCGATGTCGTCATCGGCGAAAAGGGTCCCCGCAGCGATAGTAAACTCCTGGAGCAAACCCAGGCCGAGTTGCCGGAGGGCATGCCGTTCATCGGTGATAAGGCATATGTCGGCCGTGACAATACCACGACCCCGATTAAGAAACCACCGAAGGGCGAGCTGACGACCGCCCAGAAAGCCTTTAACAAAAGTGTCAGTCAAGTCCGTGTCTACGTTGAACATTTAATTCGCGTGATCAAAATCTGGCGGATTGCCAAGGAGGAGTTTCGGATGCGGATGCCGATGTACGAAATGGTGATTGGTTGTGTTTGCGGATTAGTACGGTTACGGGAGCAGTATGCCTAAAATCCCGTCTTGAGTGGCTGGAAACCGATCAACCTGCCGATTTTCCCTATTTTTGAAGAGGTCTAGTGAATCCCACGATGAAGTCGCGAACGGCAGGGAGCGAGTGCCGCAAGAAATCAATCCCAGCGACCCCAAGGGCTGGTATGCCCAGAAACGTTCGACGCTGGCCGCTGCGATGGTGTTCACTGCCCCTGGTATCCCCATGCTGTTCCAGGGACAGGAATTTCTCGAAGGTGGTTGGTTCCGCGATACCGTTCCGGTGGATTGGGATCAATGTGATGAGTTTCACGGCATTGTACGGTTGTACCGCGACCTCTGTGGGTTACGGCGCAATCGTGACGGTTTTACACGCGGACTTTGTGGGCAATTCACCCAGGTCTATCATCAAAATGACGCACGCAAGGTGATTGCTTTCCATCGTTGGGATCAAGGTGCCGCTGGGGATGATGTGGTCGTGGTAGCGAATTTTTACCATGAAGCGCAGGATGGCTATGTCATTGGCTTCCCGGCGGCTGGAACTTGGCATTTGCGGTTGAATAGCGATTGGCATGGCTACAATGACGATTTCAATAACCATTTAAGTACGGA
>JANOQX010000046.1:0-17133 GCA_031415035.1 Cyanobacteria bacterium VAR_4_metabat_243 | reverse complement strand
CAGCAATTCCAAATTCAAAATGTTACGAGGAGTTAACAATTTGGGGCCGGGATTCACCATAAAGCATAAAGTCAATTAAGCCTTGCCAACTATCAAATAGTAAATATTTGGTGAGACTGCAAATGTCTTGAAAAAAGCCTTTGCGTGTGCCCCGTTTCTGTCGCATCGCTTGATAGCTGGCATCGACTAGTTGCAAAACAGTATGAAACAGGAAAGCCAATACATTCAGGGTTAATAGCGTTGCCGATAAGTGATGCTTCCCATGTCCGAAGTTGTGCTCTAAGTGATAACCTTTTGTCTTTAACGTATTGTGGTTTTCATTCTCCGTTTTCCATCGACCCCGACCTGCCGCCACGACTAAAGCGACTGATTCATCATTCAGCGGATGTCGCGTCACCCAACTATTGTGGTAAAGCACCGCCCCATCCTTCACCCGGATTTGCTGCATTTCACACCAGTTGACCAGCAAACTCGGTTCACTATCACGCAGGGGCACCGCGTTCACATAGCGATACTGATACCGCTCATGGGTCTTGAGATGTCGGTAATCCACCGCCACATGATGGACTGAACCCAAGCGCTCAAGCGCTTCCAGCCATTCATCGAGTAATGGGTGAGACGTCGGCAGACAAGTGAAGATAAAGTTCATTCCGGCACCCAGCACGGCTTCACACATCGGTTGACGGCTATAGAGGTCATCCCCCAATACCGTCACCCGTTGATCCTGAAATTCACTGGCATGGCGTTGGATCCAGCGTTTCGCCGCATTCGTTTCGCAATCTTGCTTCTCATGGCCATCCTGGGGCGTCACAAACTCTGGCGCTAAGCTAATCACTTCGGATTGTCCAGGCGCGACAATCACGGGTAAAATCGCGCTATGGGAATAACTCACAGTTCCGTTGCTGTGCTGTTTATGGCGACATTGCTCACAATGAATCTGGTGTGAACTAAAGTATTGCGTTCCATCCAGCGCCACTAAGAGGTGCCCGTCCAGCACTTCGTAGGGTTTTAACCAGCCCGCCTGTCGCAACTGCTGATACACCCAGTTAAACACCCCAAATAGCCACACCGATGGCAGCTCATCCAAGACATTCCGAATCTGGGGCACCGTCGGCAACCCCGTCAGCCCAAACAGCCGCACCGCATTATTCTCCCCTTGCTGGCTCTGCATGCGATGCTGATGTTCGAGAAATGACTCGCATTGCATGAAAAATACCGAAAAGGCCGCTAAAATCAAGTCCCTCAGGCTGTAATGCTGGTTATTACTCGGTTTTCGCGGGTCGAGCATCCCACTCACCGCTCGATTCAAGTGGGCCATTAACGTCCCGAAGCTGAGTGGCATATTCTCCATTACGCTCACCTCTCGTCGCTCACACCCTCAGTCTAACGAAAATTTTGAATTTGGAATTGCTGCACAACGCTACTCGCGTCCCCGAAACTGTGAGGCCACGCTCTGTCCGCATAATCTCGATCGATTCAACTACTGGCAACATCATCCGATCGCCTCCATATCACACTCAAACTATGGCTCCTAATCTTCATCCGCGCCTAAGACCCGCGCCGCTGTCAACGACAAAGCCGGAAACGTCGGCGACACGATCGCGGCATCCCCCTGAAAAGTCACAAACTGATAAGCCCCATCGCCCAAGCGGCCCACTCTGACCCAAGCCCGATCGAAATCAACCTGCCAAAACTCACCAATTCCCCGATCGGCATATTCCGCTGGCTTTTGCTCATAGTCTCGCTGGTAGTTATCCGTAGACTCAGTTCCAGGCGAAACAATTTCAATCACAATTAACGGATTCGGCTCATGCAGGAACAAGCAGGCTTCCGATCGCCCCTTGATCGCCGATCGTGATTCCGGCGAATGAATGATTAAATCCGGGTCACGCGCACTCGCATAGCTACTTCTGACCTCGATTTTCTGTTTAAACGCAATCCGTGGGGTCGGCAAGCCAAATAAAACAAAAAAACCGTATAAGAACCCGGCAATCTGAGTATTAATCGTACTTTCCGCACCCATGTCAATCAATACTCCATCCACCAATTCATAGCGCGTATCCGTCCCATCGTCATCGGTCAGATACTCTTCCAAAGTCATCCGGCGGTTAATCGAACGATTACGACTTGCAACGGTCATGGTTTACCTCATGTCATAGTTCATCTCGTCTGATCATCGATCTCGCACATCACACCCTACGGCTTATACGGCACCAAATCCGCACCCAACGCCCGCGACAGCCGAAACTCCAACGCATGCACCGGATACTTCCGCCCGATCGTCTCCGGACTCGACATCGGCTGCACCAACACCGTAAACATCCCCAACCGATTCCCCGCCAACACATCCGTAAACAACCGATCGCCCACCATCCCCACCTGCTCTGGCCGCAACCCCATCGCCTCCACCGCCCGCCGCAAATGCTGCCGCGAGGGCTTTCCCGCCCGCGCCACAAACGGCGTATCCAAAATCTTGCCAATCCGCTCAATCCGCGACACACTCGGATTATTACTCACCAACCAAATCTGCGGCGTCACCTGCTTCACCGCCTCAATCCAGGGCAACACCTGATCGGACAACTGCTTAATCGATCGCGGCACGATCGTCTCATCCACATCCAGCACCAACCCCTTCAGGCCATGCCGTTGCAGCAATTCCGGGGTCAACGCAAACAACGTATCATTCAGCCACAGATCCGGTTGTAGTAATTTGCCCCAAGCCATGATGCGTCAGTGTTGGTAAGGTGATTAATTCGACGGCGGTTTTTTGGTGCCCTGATTCGCCTGGGTTTCCGCATCGACATCGTCGCGCACATTGTCGCGGGCCGACTCATGATCCCCCAAGGTCTTCGTAAAGATATGGGTACCATCGTAACGCGCCATGAAGTAAAGATACTCCGTCGCCGCCGGTTGCAACGTCGCCTTCAAACTCGCCAATCCCGCACTAGCGATCGGCGTCGGTGGCAATCCTGTATTGATATAAGTGTTGTACGGCGTCGGCAGCGCCACCTGCGCATTGGTCAAATTCTTTTCCTTCGTCTGGCGCACGCCCAAACCATATTCCACCGTCGGATCGGCCCCCAGGGGCATATTTTGCTTCAGCCGATTGGTAAACACCCCCGCAATCACGGGTCGCTCCTTCTGCACCACCGCCTCACGTTCAACAATGCTCGCCAACGTCGCCCACTGCAACAGCGACAACTGCGTCTTGCCCCGTTCCTGCTGATAAACAGGTAGCGCCAACTCCTCAAACCGATCGAGCATCTGCTGCACGATCTGCGTCGCCGTCGGCTTTTCCACCGCCCCTAACTGATAGGTATCCGGATACAAAAACCCCTCCACATGGGGCAAATTCGGCGGCAACCACGGATGTTGGCCCGCCGGTACCTGCTTCGCCGCCGCCAAAAACTCACTCGCCGGGAACATCCCCTGCTGCTCAAAATACGCCGCCATATCCTGCATCGCCCAACCCTCAGGGATCGAAAACGTGCGGGTGGCAATCTTTCCAGCCCAAATCTGCTGGGCGATCGCATCTAACCCCGCACCAGGCGACAGCTCATAGGTACCCGCCTGAAAGCCCCCTGGCACATTTTTCCAGCCCTGCACTCGCGTCCACCACTGCCAAGCATCCGCCGATCGAATCAGCTGCTTCTCAGCCAACAGCGCCCCAATTTCCTGGGCCGAAGTCCCACTCGGGATCTCAACCAATACCTTCGGTGCCGCAGCCGCCTGCGGTGCGACGGGCAACATCGCCGTTTGGAACCAGGCATTCGCCCGCCAACTCCCGACACCCAATGCACCCAGCACCAGCAGGAGGAATAAAGAGATTTTTTGCTTCATGGGATTCAATACCAGCGGGAACACAAATTCCCAACTACTCTAACTCATCAAACAGCTGATCTTCGAGCATGGGCAGTAACGGTTCCAGACGTTTAAGTTCCTCTGCCGAGAGAATCTGCGGATTGCCGTTTTCGTCCACCTGCGCCAGGATGAAATACGGATCTAGCGGCGTGTAGATGGCGTATTCCTGATCATTGTGGTAGAAGCTGGCAATCAGTTGCAGCTCCTCCTGATCCTCCATGTCCTCTTCATCCGCTTCCATCTCTTCATCAAATTCCGGCAAATCGCCTTCCACCGTCAGCACCACAGCGGTTTGCTTCAGGATGAGGTTTTGCTCTCCCAGGACGGCTTTCGCCGTAAGGAACACCGCCTCAATTTCGCTGGGGTCTTCGACTAGCACCGCCGCTTCGTCCTCTTCGCCCTCTTCGCGCCAGGCGAAGATTTCGATCGGCGCATCCACGGGGAGCAGGAGCACAAATTCGCGATCGTCCAGTTCGATCGACTGTTCCACATAACAATCGAGTTTCAGACCGCTATCGTCGGTGAGGGTCACCGTCGGGGCATCGTATACGTCGTTTTCGTCCATTTCTCTTGGTTATATCCGGCAAGCGTTAGTGATCTTATCGCACGATGGCACCGGAAGATGCGCAAAATGCTCCGATTGAGAATGCCTGGGCCATGCCGCCCCAGCCACTAACAAGTATCTCGCACAACGGCACCGAAACCATGATAAGCCCCGACACTCAACCAACCACCGTCAGACCATGCCGCCCGTCGCCTGCCCATCAAGCCACTCCTGCAAGATAATCGCCGCCGCCTTCCGATCGATCGCCCCTTTATTCCGCGACGGTGAAATATGCTGTTCCTTCAACAATTCCTCCGCCGCAAAGCTGGTCAGCCGCTCATCCACCCAAACGATCGGCAACCCCAAGGCCTTGCCAATCATCTTGCCCGTCTTCTGGGTATTTTTGGCCTGGGATCCCACGCTGCCATCCATCTGATAGGGCATCCCGATCACCAACAGCGTCACATCCCGTTCCTGCACCAGGCCACGTAAAACCTCAATCACCTGATCGAGCGATCGTCGTTCGATCGTCATCAGTTCCGTCACAAACATCCCTAACGCATTGCAGCCCGCCACCCCAATCCGTTTCTTGCCAATATCCAAGGCCAATACCGCCGGATACAACGGTTTCGACATGTCTAACAACCCGTCGGATCCCCATGGTGGGGCTTATCGCCAAACCGTCGCCGCTGGGGTTCACTCACCTTCGGCTGGGGATGCTTAATCGATCGCAAAATTGAAATCCGCCCCGGCACCGGCCGCTGCGCGGGCTGCAAGCCCGACAACATATCCGCCAACTGCAAATTCTCCATCGTCGCGGGCTTCGCTTCCCGCAGCTTGTGCCACACCGATCGCGACATCATCATCGTATGGGCGATCGGGTCAGCCCCAATCCGCTGCAAATACTCTTCGCGCTCCGGATGATAATCCGCCGACACCACCTGCAACGACTGCGCCGACACCGCCTGCGTCACCCGCGCCATCTGCACCATAATCTCCGGGTACAGCCAGGTGTAAGCCGGATGCACCGTCAACTGCGCCTGATGCGGCTGACTGCCATCCCGGCAGAGTTGCAGTTGAAAATACCCGATCGCCACCTGCCGCTGCGGCTCAAACACATAGCCACTGACGGTTTCCGTATTGCCAATCCACTGCTGCAACAAGCTGCCGATCGACTCCAACAAATTCGTCTTAAAATCCTGGGGATGCCGATCGAACACCTGCCTTACCAACGGCGGCATCGCCATATTGTCCAACTGATACAGCAACGGCGCATCGGCATTACTCACCGATCGGAGATTCGGCAGATCCGGCTCCCGCGCCGCCAGCTCCACCAACTGCGCCGCCGACAGACTCCAGTACGTCATCTTCGCAATCAACTGAAAGCCATTTTGGCGATATAGCGCCAGGGCATCCTGATCGGTGTCATCCAGCTCCAGCACCCAAGTCCGCGCCTGCCAGATCTTCTCCAGACAATACCGCATCAACTCCGAACCCAAATCACTGGCACTCACCAGCGTCGCGCTCCCCCCCGACTCCGTCAAATCCGGCCCACAGAGCGCCGACTCCGCCGCAATCTGGTCAATCCGCCAAGTCGTCTGCGCCCGATTGAATGGCGACACGCGGATCACCCCATGCACCCGATCGTCAAAATCCGCCACATAATACGCCAACTTCTGCCGCCACGGCAGCGGCAACCAGCCCAACAACTTGCGCCAAGAACTGAGCATCAACTGCTCCCCCTGCACCATCGAACAAGTGCGATGTTCCGGCCCTTGCTCCGCACACAGCCGCGCGATCGCCTCCAAATCACCATAGTGAATCGGACGAATATTCAACTTCCGTTGCGTCGGCGGTTCGCGGGTCAGCATGGGGCATCAGTCTCCTTCGAGAACACTTCTAGGATAAACGATCGCACCCGCGATCGGACAATCCCTCCGAGGGAGGATTATGCCGCAGCCGTCGGGTGGGCAGTGCCCACCTTACGCCGAGGTTTGCGCCGAGGTTTGCGCCGGAGTCATCGATTTAGCGATCGCAACAGCCGATTCCGTCGGACGAATCAACACCACAGGCGTCTGCTCATTGCCATTCCCCGCCGGATTGCTGATCAAGGCTTCAGCCAAGAAAGTTTGATCCACCCCCGACGAAGCCGCCAGGATCTTCACCCGACGCAGATCATTCACATCCACCACCGCCGCTTCCAGCCCGGTTTCGCGCTTAATCGCTTCGCACAGATCCAAGGGCCGATCGGGTCCCATCACAATGAACTTGTCGTAGGGCGGAATCGTCCCCGTCACATCGTCGATCAAATTCGCCTGATAGCCCGCCAACCGATAGAACATCCCATCCACATTCAACGACTTCGCCAACGATCGCGGCATCAACTTGAATGGAATACTCCCCAAAAACGCCCCAAAAACGCGCCACGCGCCAATCTGGTCAATCAACGTCTGCAACCCGCAGGCCGTCGCCAAACTCGACGTCGTGTAGAACGAGTAGCACAGCCGCTGGGCCAACCAACCCGGATTAATCTCACTCGGATGCCGGAACCGCCCCTGCATAATCGCCACGGGCGACTCGCCGATCGTCACAATATCGCCCGGCTGGGCATGGGGCGACACATAGCGCTTGACAATCTCCACCGGATTATCCAGCGGCGTCAACAAATGCGTCCGAATCGGCAACAGATCGGCATCCTGCACCGGCCGCCACCGCTTCGAATCCTCGACATTCGGGAACTTCAACGGCACCACAATATGCTTCGTCCGAGGAATCCGCCCCCCCCGCCCATAGGTATAAAATTCCATCTGAATCCAAGCCGTACTAATCTGACTCAGATCGCGACCCCAAATATCGATCGGCACTTCGATCGCGGCGGGTTTACCCGGCTCGACGATGTAGCTTTCCCAATAGTTGTCTTCCCGTGGATCCGCATTCGTATAGCGCGGAATGATCGTCGATTCCGTCGTCACGCCCTGCAACGAACCCGATGAGAGCAGCTTCACCGTCGCCCGCACTTCGGGAATCATCACATCCAGCCGCGCCGTCAGGTTAATAAACTCCAGATCACCCACAATCCGGTAATGGTCAATCTCATATTCCTCAATCCGCCACTCGCCCGCACTCAGTTCTAACTTGTTGCCCAGGCGTTGTCGATAGCCGATTTCCAACGCGACAGCAGCGGCTCCGAAGATTCCCAGCGTTCCTGCAATCAACCCTTCGACAATCATGGGGAGTAAGTCCTGTTTGATAAACCCGTACCATCAGCGCCTCAAACCATCTGGCTCAGTCGAGGATAATGTCCAACATTTATACTCTGAATCGAGGTGTTTTCAAGGTTGATTTTGAGAAATCCCGATCGCCCCCCCAATTCCCCCATCACCGCGAATGCCGCGAAATTGGTCGGACTTGATTCCAGGATCCAACGATCGCGCTGAAATTCCCCCAGCGCCCCAACGGCGGTCGCGCGGGCCAATCACTCGGAATCGCATAGATCAACTCGATCAACTGCCGTTGCTGCGCCACGGACAAATTCTGAAACGCAACTTGGATTTCGGTGCGCCGCCGTGACTGGGCGGTGGCGGCCACCACCCGCGCATCCAACTTCAACGCCGGATGGCCCAATTCCAACGCGATCACCTCCGGCAACACCGCCACCGGAAACCCTGTCGTCAACAGATGAATCAGCGCGCCCTGCTCCGACAAATCCACCGTACAACCCGGCCACCGATCGCCCATGAGCAAAAACCGACAGGGCAACTGCAACGGCAACCGATCGCACAACCGCCGCAACGGCTGATCGATCGACTGCCCGATCGCCGCCGCCACAATCACCGCATTATAGGCCAACCACAGATACAGCGGCCACAACTGGGTATGGGGCAACATCAATAGCCCCCGCTCTGGACTCCACAGATGCCGCGCCACCGTCCCCAGCATCCAGCCCAGCAGCGCCAACAACGGCAGGTTTTCCGGCCAGTGATAATTGCGTTGATCGATCGGTTGATCCGCCCCGAGGGCCAACGATCGGTCAGTCAATCGGGCACCCCGTCGCCCCCACGGTAGCCGACACAGCCGCTTCAGCGCGGGCAAACAAAACGCCACCGCATCCACCTCCGACCAAAAATACGATCGCCAATTGCCCGCCGTCCAGCCCTGCATCATCACCCGCATCACCCAAACTGGCAGAACATACCCGATCGCCGTCGGCCACAGCACCAACCCCGGAAACACCCGCCACTGCAACGCCAAAATCGGCACGATCAACCCCGCCCACCGCATCAACGGCGGCAAACAATGCCCCAATTGCGTCAGCCAAAACCACATTTGACGGCGATTCAATGGCCGCCCACGTCGCCCGCGCACCAGCAACGCCAGCACTTGCACCGGCGTCATCAACCGCTCCCAGCGCCGATCGCACCAAGTCGTGAACGTCCGCGTCGCCGCCCCGAGACTGAGCCGTTCATTCAAATACACCAACTTGCCGCCTTGGCCCAGCAAATTCAGCGCCGTCGCCACCAATCCCTCCGGGGCCACACCCCCCACATCGACTAGCGCCTGTCGCCGCACCACATAGCAACTTTCCCGCCCCAACACACTCTCAAACGCATCGCCATGGGATTGCCCGGAGCCATCCAACGGCGCACCATCCGGCGGCAACCCCCGATCGCGCCCAACATTGCGTGATCGCACCCCCGGATGCTCAAAACTCTGCGGCGTCTGCACCCACGCCAAATCCGATCGGTAGAAAAAGCCCACCACCCGATCGAGAAAATTGCGAAACGGCACAAAATCCGCATCGATCACGGCAATCAATTCGCCTTGGGTTTGGGCCAAGGCACCGTTCAGACTTTCCACCGCCGATCGCGCCACATCCGACGGCATCCCACCGAGATTGACACAACCGAGTTCCACCGCCAGCGCCGCGATCGCGGGCCGATCGGCATCGTTAATCACATAGATTGTTTTATCGGGATAGCGCATTGCTTGGCAGGCCATAATCGTCCGGCGCACCACATATTCCGGCTGCGACCCCGTGGGAATCAACACATCCACCGAGGGACGATATTCCCCCACATGAATCAACGACTCATAGCGATCGGCCTGCTGACTGCGACGGTCAGCCGTTGACCACAGCGTTTGACCCATCGACACGAATAACGAGCATAAACCAACCACTTCGACAACGTAAAGTGCAACGCTAAACGCCATTTCCGGCGAATTCGTAAACTGCAACGTTGCCGCCGTGCGCCAAATCAGATAACGCAACGCTAGCAGCAACACGATGCCCTTCACTAACGTCCGCGTCCAATGATTCACAGGCAACCAGCGCAGCGCCATGCCGCCGCACAACACTAAAGCCACGGGGAAGTAATTCAGGACTTGATGGGGGAAACTCATAGGAATATTCAACAACGCAGTTTCGCCCCGCTGTTGGGGCGTCAGGGCACGATGATCTTCGATCGACGGTCGGTCATCGCCTTCGCATGATTAATTTCAACCGGAACACAACGCGTGTGTCCCAACTGACTGATCGCCAAAAATTCTGCACCCGATTCCAATCGACCAACCTGAAAAGTAAAAAACTGGAAGATGCGCTTCGGCCTATCCTAGAAATTCCCACCCCGATCGGATTCCGTGCAAATACCGAATCTTCCGCCCCGATCCAACGCCCACCCCGATCCAGTTACCCGCGATCGGGCCGCAAATTTACTCAGTTTCGCCCACCACTCCAGTAATCCACCGCCCCGATCGCCCGCAAATCCCCGCCCGTAGTTCCACGGAAATTAAAAATTCGTCCGGAGAAATTCGTGAAAATGCCGAAATTGTGACTAAATCGGCCGATGGTCATCCGACCGACCGCAGGTCATCGGTTCGATTGTCCCTTAAAATCCCACAACTTTACCAATCGGTGAGGGTTTCGTTGACCATGGGGGCATCATGATCGAATGCTCTATGTGAATTGTAGCAGCGTTAATTGTAATGCTCGGGACGAATGGGACTGCACGCCGTGAACTTGAAAAAGCTCATCTTCCGAAAAGATCTAGCCCTGATTACGCACCTCATCCAAGACTTGGATCCGACGATCGTGGTGCGATCGGCGGATGGCACAGTGCTATTGGGGCAGGCCGATCCAGAACAACCAATCTTCGATCCAACCCAACCGCACACCAGTGGGGCAAGTTGGCCAATTCAAACGGACAGCGACCCGATCGGCTGGGTCTACGGCCAGGATCATGCCGCCGCGATCGCCGCCTTTCTCTCCTATCTCGCCGCCCGCGAACTCGAAAAACGCACCCTCGCCCAGGAACTCCTGAGCAAATACAAAGAAATCTCACTGCTATTCAACCTCGCGGAAAAGGTAGTAGACAGCTTTGATAGCCGCGATGTCGCCCTGCTCACCCTGGACGAATCCTGCCGCCTGCTCGATTCCAGCCATGGAGCCGTCCTGCTGCAACCCGAAGGCGAACCCGCACTCGACTGCATCGCCACCTACGGGTCGGAACTGCCCGCCGCATCCCTCGATCGGCTCGGCACCGTGCTTTTAGGCCAGCTCCTCGCCACCGGACGCGGCGCGATTATCAATCAGCTCAGTGCAGACTCACCCTGCCGCTTGGCCGCCGAGGGGATTCGCAACCTGGTCTATATGCCGCTCAAATCAAAGGAGCGGTTGATGGGCCTGATTGTCCTGGCCCGCCAGCATGACAAACCCTACACCGCCGAAGATGCGAAGATCCTGGGCACCTTGGCGACCCAAGCTAGTGGCTTTATCGGCGCATTGCTGCATGAACGCAAACTCAAGGAAAGTCGGCAAAATGATCTGATCTTCCGGCTCTCCAGTCAGATTCGCGATTCGCTCAAGTTGGATGTGATTCTATCCACCGCCGTCACGGAGATCCGATCGGTCTTACAGCTCGATCGCTGCCTCTTTCTCTGGTGTGAATGGCAGGGCGACACCCCGCGCCACACCTTCCCCACCGCCTCGATCGCCCTGAATCCGCACGAACTCGCCGCCCTCAATATCGTCACCGAAGCGCGACCCGAAACCCTTTCTGCCCTGATTGGCCGCCATCCCGCCGCCGCCATGGGCGAAATCGGCCAATCCTTGGCCGCGCGATCGCACGTCCAATTGCATGATGTGCTGCATGATTCGCCCGCCGTGCCGGGTGATTTTTGGCATACCCAAACGATTGGCGCGTTTTTGGGCATGCCGTTGCGCACTCGATCGCGGCGGATTGGCGTGCTCTGCTGTGCCATGGATCGCCGATCGCGGGTCTGGCGCAATGACGAAGTCGCCCTGCTCGAATCCGTCACCAACCAACTGGCGATCGCCATTGACCAAGCCGAACTCTACGCCCAAAGTCAAACCGCCGCCGCGATCGCCGAAGATAAAGCCCGCCAACTCGAAACCGCCCTGAATCAACTCCAAGCCGCCCAGGTGCAACTGATCCAAAGCGAAAAAATGTCCAGCCTCGGCCAGATGGTCGCAGGCGTCGCCCATGAAATCAATAACCCCGTCAACTTCATCCACGCCAATCTCCAACACCTCGATCACTACATCACCGACCTGCTCGCCTTACTCCAAACCTACGAGCAAACCTATCCCGCACCCGAAGCCCCGATCCAAGCCCAGATGGCCCAGATGGACTTCGCCTTTTTGCGTAGCGATTTACCCAAATTGTGGGGCAGCATGGAGACTGGCTCCCGCCGCATTCAGTCAATCGTCGGTTCCCTGCGGAATTTCTCCCGCCTCGATGAAACGGGCGACAAACTCGCCAACCTCCACGAGGGATTGGACAGCACCCTGTCGATTTTGGCCCATCGGCTCACGCCCGCCCACAGCCCGAACGGCATTCGGGTGATCAAACACTACGGCGAATTGCCCCCCGTCCCCTGCAATCCCGGTGAACTGAACCAAGTCTTCCTGAATCTGATCAGCAACGCGATCGATGCCCTCGACAGCGCCATCACTCACCGCCAACTCACCGCGCCACCGACGATCACGATTCACACCGAACAATTGGATGATGCCACGGTATTAATCTCGATCGCCGATAACGGCGGGGGCATTCCCGTTTCGATTCAGCCCAAGTTATTTGATCCATTTTTTACCACCAAGGCCGTGGGCAAGGGCACTGGATTGGGTTTATCGATTAGCTATCAGATCATCACCGAACAGCACCAAGGCAGCTTGACTTGTCATTCTCAAGTCGGGAATGGGGCGATTTTTGCCATTACTTTGCCAATTCAGCCGCGTTTATCGGTAGTGCCCCTCCCGATCGGGGAATACTGCCCATAGAATTGTCCGCCTATACCTGCTGCGCCTACCTATGCTACGACCCCACACCGACTCCAGTGACCAACCCCAACACAATGCCTTCAGCGGTTGGCGCGTCAGTCACAAAATCACGGCGGGCTATGCCTTGGCGCTCAGTCTGGCGATCGGCGGCACCATGCTTGGCGTCATGACCGGGAAACATTATCAAGCGCAGTCATGGCAGCGCGTGCGCACGGCACAGACCGAAAGCAGCTTAATCCAGCGCTTGCAAACCGAGACCACCCAAGTGCAAATTCAGCAGTCGGCCTTGCTGAATCGTCCGGAAAATGTGGCCGACTTGCAGGAAAAACTGACCATGTTGAGCGAACGCGAAGGACGGATCGCCACCGCCTGGGGCACGGTTCAAGTCTTCGCCATCAACCATCCAGCCGCCGCCCAATATGGCCAACAGGGTCGGGCCGAGTTAATCAAATTAAATAGTCAGTGGGCATCACGCTATTTCTATGAATTACGCGCCCTGTCGCAGCAATTACGCCAGGCCCAGCAATCGCCAAGCTGGACGCCGACACAGGGGCAGGCATTGGCATTGAGCTTTCTGAATAGTCCCTCGGCCCAAGCCTTTGGTCAACTCAATCGGACGTTGAGCTACCAGGCCGAGTTGGCCAACCAAGAAGTGGTGTTGGCCCAGGAGGCGATTCAGACCACCAATCACCAGAGTGCCCTGCTAATTACGGGGAGTTTGGCCGCTTCCACGTTGTTGGCGCTGCTATTGGGGGGACTCCTGAGTCGCTCGATCGGCAAGTCCTTGGGAGCCGTCGAACGGGTGGCCAAGTCGATCGTCGAAACCGGGGATTTTGGGCAGCGCTGTACGATCGACAGTCAGGACGAAATTGGCTCATTAGCGACATCATTAAATCAACTCGTCACCTGGGTCGAGTCCCACACCCAAGATCTCGAAACCCACCGCCATCAATTGTCCAGCATGGTCGCCGCCCAGACCCAAGAACTGCGCGCCATTATTGATTATCTCGGCGATGGATTATTCGTTTGTGATGGCCGATCGGGTCAAATTAGTCGGTGCAATCCGGCCTTTGACCGCATGTTTGGGCTGAAATCCGAGGCGGCGATCGGGCAGTTACCCCAGGATGTTTTGGGACCCGATATGGTGCAATTGATCGAACGCCATCAGCGCGATCCCCATCCGATGTCCGCCGAAGTCGCCTTGGCCGATGGCCGCTTGGGTCAAGCCCTGATTTCACCGATTTTATCGGAAGCCAACCAAGCCGAATTATGTTTGGAAGGATCAATTATTCTGGTGCGCGATGTCACCCACGATCGCGAAATCGAACAGATGAAGACCGACTTCCTCTCCACGGTCTCCCACGAATTGCGCACGCCACTGACCTCCGTGATCGGCTTCGCCAAGCTGATTCAGAAAAAACTCGAAGATACGATCTTCCCCCTCGTCCCCACCGAGGAGCGCAAAACCGCCCGATCGCTGCAACAAGTGCGGGACAATTTACGCATTATTGTCAGCGAAGGCAGTCGCCTCACATCCCTGATTAATGATGTGCTCGATATTGCCAAAATCGAAGCCGGAAAAGTCGAATGGAAAATGGCCGCTGGCGACCTCACCGACATTGTGAATCAAGCGGTCGGAGCCACTTCTGTCCTGGCCCAAACCTCGGAATTGCCCGTCACGTTGGAAATCGCCGCCGATCTGCCCGCCGTCCTCGTGGATCACGATCGAATTGTCCAAGTGTTGATCAATCTATTGTCCAATGCGATTAAGTTTACGGAACAGGGCACGGTGATCTGTCAGATCGACCAAGCCGATCAAATGGTCGTCGTCCGCGTCCGCGATACGGGCGTGGGTTTGGCTCCCGAAGATTTGGAAGCCGTATTTGAAAAATTCAAACAAGTCGGCGAAGTCATGACCAACAAACCGAAGGGTACGGGCCTCGGACTGCCGATTTGCAAACAAATTATCGAACATCATCAGGGCCGCATCTGGGCCGAAAGTGAATTGGGCCAGGGCAGTACCTTTTGCTTTACGGTGCCGATCGCCCAGCATAGCCCCGCTCCCACAACGCCGCCGAGCTACCCGATCGCCCAGCCCCACTACGACCAACCCCGGTTCAACCAATTGGTACAACAAATCCCCGATGGTCAAAGACCGACCGGAGGTCATCGCGCCCCAACGATCGCCGACGCTAACCCCGACATCCCCGCCAAAACCATCTTGGTCGTAGATGATGAACCCAGCATTCGCCAGCTCCTGCGCCAAGAACTCGAATCCCAAAACTACCAAGTCCAGGAAGCAAGCGATGGTCTCCATGCCCTAGAGGTCGTTCGAGCCACCCCACCGGATTTAATCATCCTCGATGTGATGATGCCAAAGATGAATGGTCTCGACCTCGCCGCCATTCTCAAAACCAATCCGGAAACTTCGATGATTCCAATCATCATATTATCGATCATGGAGGAGCAGGCCCGAGGCTATCGATTGGGCGTCGATCGCTACCAGTCAAAACCAATTAATATTGGCGTGTTATTCCATGACATCGGCCTCTTACTCGCCCAGGGAGCCCACAACAATCACCGCGTCCTCACCGTCGATGGGGAAGTCTCCACGATTAATGCCTTAATGACCGTGCTGCTCGATCGCGGCTACCAACCGATCGCCGTCTGGAATGGCCAAACCGGCATTGATGTCGCCCTAGCCAATCAGCATCATATGGTGATTATTGATTCCGGCATTGTCAGCGGCACCGTCGAACCCCATGATCCCGACGTGAAGACGTACCGCTTAGATAACGGCAACGTGAGTATTTTCTTTGTTTTACGATCACGATCAGGCATCAATTTGCCGGGCATCAATTTACCTGGCATCAATTTGCCCGGAATCGAAGCAATCCCCGATCGGCCCGCACCCGCGACATCCAATCACGCCTAATTTGCATCCCACCGGACAATCGGCTCACCTACTAATTCACGAGAAATCACCATGTCGGACAAACGCATTTTAATCGTCGATGATGAAGTCCATATTCGGATTCTGATGGAACAAACCCTGGAGGATCTCGAAGATGTAGGCGTCGAACTAATGGTCGCCTGCGATGGAGCCACTGCCCTCAAAATGATTCAATCCGAACGGCCGGATCTGGTCTTTCTGGATGTGATGATGCCTTATATGAGCGGGTTTGAGGTGTGTCAGGCGGTGAAGGCGGATGCGGCGCTGCGGGATACGCATATCGTAATTCTGACCGCGAAGGGACAGGAATTTGATATTAATCAAGGTCAGGCCGTAGGAGCCGATCGGTATATGACCAAGCCCTTTGACCCCGATGAAATCTTGCAATTAGCGATCGATGTGTTGGGGTTAGCGGCCTTGGTGTAGCGCTGATGCGGCGCGATCGCGGTAGAATTCTAGGCGTTGTGTCACCCGGCCCCGCGATGATTACCCTGCATCAATTCACGCCCCATTGGGGCTTTAATTCCAGCCCGTTCTGCCTCAAACTGGAGACCTATTTGCGGATGGCAGATTTGCCGCATACGGTGGTCTTGGAGGACATGCTGGATAAAACGCCGAAGGGGAAAATGCCCTACATTGACGATGCGGGTCAAAAAATCGGCGACTCAAATTTAGTCATTGAATATTTACAAACAAAATACGGCGATCGTACCGACAGTCATTTATCCTCGGCCGATCGGGGCATTTCCCTCGCGATGCGCCGGATGATCGACGAAAACCTTTACTGGTGTATGGTCTACAGTCGTTGGGTGAACGAGGCGAACTGGCAAACCACTCGATCAATTTACTTTAGTGACATGCCCCCCGTGATCAAACAAATCGTCCCCGGATTGCTGCGGAAGGATGTAATTAAAAGTCTGAAAGGTCACGGCATGGGCCGACACAGCGAAGCTGAAATTTGCGCGATCGGTGGTCGCGATTTAATCGCTCTATCGAATTTCTTGAGCGCCAAACCATTTTTCTTCGGTGATCAACCGACGATTCTTGATGCCGCCGCCTATGGCCTCGTGCGGAATCTGGTGGAAGTCCCAGCGATCGTCTCGCCGTTGAATAACCAAGCTAAACAACTCGATAATCTGGTGGCCTTCTGCGATCGGATGACAGCGCGATTTTATCCCGGCTAGAGTTCGCCAAATTGCTCACGGTAGCGATCGACAATGGCTTGGAGTTCCTGAATGCGCGCTCGTTCGGCGGTGAGTTCCGCTTCTAGCTGGTGCGTCAGCATCACGTAAAAATGGTCAAGCGCTTCTGCAAAGAGCTTTCCGTCTCCCGCAAGATAACGAGTAATGGGGGATGTCACGATCGCGGTCATTGGGTCGCTCCAAATCTTGGCAATCAGGGGATCAATAGGTCTATCTTAACTGGGTTGGGATCAAGGCAACACAACCGATCGTATCGCCGATCGCTACCAGATGC
>JANOQX010000045.1:0-20351 GCA_031415035.1 Cyanobacteria bacterium VAR_4_metabat_243 | reverse complement strand
ATTTGCTTTAATTGGATCATGAGGCTCATGGGCTGACTCGACTGAATTACGACAATCAGTCCATCCTCATTTTCCTACCTCCGAATTGTCGGTATGTGCTTCCAATATTTATCTTCCGTTGTATGAAACCACCCTGCCCAGAATTGGGGGCTGGGGGGCTTTCCGGATCAGCGACTGTAGCCCAATCCAAACCTAATTCCTTACAGAAATTGACGAAATTCTTACGATCAACTTTCCGTCCCAAACGAAATTTCTCGGCAGTTTGCTCAGTAACCTCTATGGCCTCCGCCAAATCAGCGTCTCTCCATGCTTTGTTCGTCAGCGCAAGTTGAACAGCCTGCTGACCATCAGATGAAAGTTTGAGCGATCAAGGGGTAGCCATTAGTCAGGGGAAAATCGGGTTCTCCCTATTCTATTCACCTCAGCCCCAACTCATCCCGAAAATATCCCAAACTCATCCCAAACACCCAAAAGCACTCCCAAATCAGCCTCACAAAGTCATCCCGATCGGGCACTGATCTTATTGGCCGATTTAGCGAGGATAGGCTCATTCAACTAACGGAGCCAAATCCATGCAACCCAAGACCACCCTACTCACGATCGCCCTCAGCCTGACGATCGGTTCAGCCACCACCAGCTACCACCTCAGCAGCCTCCCGTCCCCCACCGACGCCCAGAAGAATCTGATCACCGCCTTTAATGGAATTTTCGCAGCAGGGACTACCGCCGTCTTTGGTTTGCTCAACGACAACAATGATGATGAATAGGCCGATCGACCATCTCAGGCCACATCTACCGAATCACTGCCCGCGTCCCGGCTTACAATCCGCAAACCCCAAAGCCTCGTCATCCAAAAAACTCGCGATCGCCATCTCCACCACCCGCTCGATCGGATACTCAATTTCCGTCGCCCGATCGAGCAAAGCCGTCCTGATGCGCTCTGGGAGTCGATCGAGGATCGCCTGTGCATCTGGGGTAGATAGCTGTTCCAGTGTGGTAATTTGCATAAAATTACTTCTCCATCGGGATCTGGACGTTGTAGGGCGGTTCGGTAGCGCGCAACATAATCGCCTCTAACTCCAATAATAGCGCAGGGTCTTCCCAGGCTGAAAGTGTCTGAATCGCGATCCGAATATCGGCATCATCATACTGATCCAGCCACGCCCAGAGAAATGCCTTATGCCCACCCCCAAATCGCCCTCGTAGACTTTTAGACTTGCCGATATAAAGCAGGCCATGAATTCGATGCCGCACAGCATACAGCCCAGGCCGCGCCGGAATATGTTCAAATTGGCGACTCAATGGTTGGCATCGATCGAATGGTGTAAAGGCAAGCGTATCGAGAATACGCTGAGCCTCTTCCCGCAGCGCACGTTTGCTAGTAGACATGGACATCATCAAAGAGGGAAACATGAGAATTTTAGCGCCTGCACGATCCCTTTCATCACGATCGGTTCTGCAACTCACGCTCCACCTTCCAAGCCTCCGCCTGCCGCACCAACCCCGTGTCGATCGCCCACCCCCTGACCTACACCCCCGGCAGCACCCCATCCAACAACGGCAAAAGCTGCTCCCGCCGACTCAGCTCATCCAGCCGACAAAGCAGCTTCCCTTCCTTAAACACCAACACCGTCGGCAGATTCGTAATCCGATAATCCCTGGCCAACTTCAAATTCTCATCGGCATTCACACCGACCAACTTCAGATCCGCCTCCGCCCGACTGGCCAACGTCTGCAACACTGGCTCGATCATCCGACAAAGCCCACACCACGGTGCCCAAAAATGCACCAAAACCGCCGTTGAAGACTGCAAAACTTCGCTGCTAAACGCCTGTTCATCAACCACAGAAGTCATAGGTTTATAAAAAGATAATACTGTAATATACCCAGTCTACCAGGCTACTCGACTCGTGGCATCGATCAAAATCGGATGTAGCCACCAAAATAATCCAATAAACGCCGCCACCCCGACATAAGCGGGTTTCAGAAATTCGCCCCACACCAACTCCTGACGTCCCTGGACGATCGCCACAAACGGCAGCACCGAAGTCCGTGCCCGCGCCGCAGCAAACGCCGCCCCATGTTTTGCCAACCAACGCCGATCGCCATTCCACACCGCAAACAGGTGATGCGCCACCAGTCCCGCACAAGTCACCAGCATAAAGCTCGTCCCCAGCCACAACAAATGGGCAAAACACCAGATCACCTGACCCACCATCTGCGGATGCCGACTAATGCGAATAATCCCTGTCTCAAACAAATGCACTTCCGGTTTCTGAATCGCCGCAATCTCCAACAGATTGAACGTCGCCGGATACAGAAAGAAAAACGAAATCGCCGAGAGCACCACGATCGCCGCCTTCACCCCCGGCACCCCCTGCAAATCCCAGAGCTGCGCCCCATCGTAGCGATGATTGAAGAAGTAAATAATCATCGGCACCGCAATGCCCAAACTCGCGAGGGCAAAAATCACCCGAAACGCCCGCGCCCCGATCTTGGTTTCGGCCCAAGGCCGGAGGGAAGCCAACCCACTATGGACGATCGCGAATCCCAGCAACCAGCCCAAAATCACAAAATGGCTCGGCACCAACCAGTCAGGCAAAGACGTTACGGTCATAAAACAGAAGACTCAAATTCATTGTATATAGCCTAACACTGGCGGCTATCCCTATGGGATACCCACCGACAAAGGACGTAGCCCGATCGTCAGTTCCCGTCCGCCAACCTCGATCGCCCGCAACGTATGGGGCCGATCGGTGGCCGTTACGGTCTGGAATTGGGTCATGGTTTGGAATTTGGCGAGGCTGGTGGTGCGCCGATCGTAGAGTCGCCATTGGGTGATCGGGTGGTCGGGGTGGGGAGTGAGCTGGAGTTGGTAGCCGCGATCGAGATCGATCGATTGGGGGATGGGGAGTCGGACGGGCATGACGACGGGGGCAACGGCCAGAAAGGGTTTCAGCGCTAGCAGCATCGCCTCGGCATCGGCAAAGCGATCGGCGGGGGATTTGCTTAGGGCTTGGCGGAGGAATTGCTGAAGGCCGATCGGTAGGTGGGTTGGCGGGTCGATCGGCGCGGTTAAATGGGCGATTTCTAAGTCGGCGGGGGTGCCAGAAAAGGGCCGATCGCCCACGAGGAGTTCGTACAGGACAATGCCGATCGCGTAGAGATCAGCGGCTTGGCCCAGTTCGCCACCAAACCGTTCGGGAGCCATGTAGGCCAATGACCCACACAAACTATCCAGTTGCGCGGCCTCCGCCTCCCAACAAGCAATCCCAAAATCCGCTAAACTCGCTTGCCAGCCGCCCGCCGCCAGTCGCAGCAGAATATTCTCCGGCTTCACGTCGGCATGGATAATCCCGCGCCCATGCACATGGGCCAATCCCCGCAAAATATCCGCGACGATCGCCACCGCTTGGTCGATCGGCACGGGTCGCTGCATCAGTTGCCGCAACGTGCCGCCTTCGCAGTAGTCCATCACCAGATAGCGGCCCGACGGGCCGGGATGATAGCCACGCCACGCCACGATATTCGGATGCTGCAACGTCACGAGCAACCGCAATTCTCGCAAAAACGCCGCTGTCACCGATCGCGCTGGGTCAATTTCCTTCACTGCGACCACCGCCCCCGTGGCCCGATGAATCGCACAAAACACCTTGGCATACTGACCGCGACCGACGAGACCCAGGAAATGGTAGGCCGATCGATGGGAAACCGTCACCCTAACCTCGCAGTTTCGCCATGATGGCATCGTGCTCAAGCTGCTGCTCCACCAGGACTTCGGCCATTAATAGTCGGGGTTTGAGGCCGAGGACGAAGCGATTGCTGTCGGCTCCCAGGGATTCGCAAGTGGTCTGCAAACAGTGCAATTCCTGCCCCGTCAGTTCCGTGAAGAAGGCCGCAAGGACGCCCGCTTCCAAGGCGCATACCGGGAGATTGCCAGGGAGTTCTTGTTTGGCGAAGCCGGAGTTCCAGGTTTGGATCACCAGGAAGCCTTGGGCGTAGTCGGTTTGGTCAAAGGCGAGTTTGCCCCAGCCGTAAGCCGCCCAGCACCGCCGCAAGGCCTGGAGAAATTCGGCCATCTTCAGATCGACGAGCGCTTTGCCGTAGTATTCGGTGATTTCGTCCCGGAAGCGGCGGAAGAAATTCTTGCCCCACCAGCGACCGCAGTTCATCAGCACCAGGCGACTGGCGGCTCCGGTTTCTTTGTCCAAGCCGGAATAGATCCCTTGGATCAGGGTGTGTGGCAGGGCCAACAGCCGATCGCCCCGTTGGGTTTCGAGTAGACCCATTTCCAGATCGCCCCGGATGTAGGTCTCCTTGGCGTAGTAGTTGCCCGGAATGCGGGGGTTTAGCAACAAATCAGCAACAGCAACCATAGTCTTTTACTCCCTCAAAATTCACTGGAATACGATGATGACAAAATTACGATCGGTCGTGTACCAACGCGGCTGCCGACGGCGCGGTGAGATAGCCCTGGGCCTGAATCAACAGCGGATCGATCAGCGCCAATTGCTGGGGATTCATCGCCTTGGCCAACACCTGGCGCAGATAGCGATACAGCGCCACATCCAGCGTTTCGGTGCCATGGATTTGCATCGATTCGCGCAGCCAGCCGAGGAGCTGGGGTTCCAGTTGTTGGGCGTTGTCGAGCAGCATGGCCATGGCGCAGTGGCGCACCACGAGTAGGCCGTTGGTCACCGATCGCTCGATCGTCACTTCTGGCGTCGTTTCACCAAAGTCGGCTACCAGCCGATCGGCCACCACCTGCATGATTTTGGCTTCATGATCGCGCAGAGTGCGATAGACGTTGAGCCGTTGGGGCACCGATTTGACGTAGCGGTGGATTTCCTTCAGGGAATCGGTCGATAGATAGCGGTTTTCGGCGTCATCGAACGCGCCAGCAAAAGTCGGATGCATAGGAAATTACCGTAAGTCGTGAGATAGCAGAGCAAAATCAATCAGCGCCCGAGGATATTTGAAAAGTTCAACTGTTTGGATCAACCGTCACGATCCCCCTAAATCCCCCTTAAGAAGGGGGACTTTGAATCTGCTTCCCCCCTTCTTAAGGGGGGTTAGGGGGGATCGTAACGGTTGCATATGACAGTCAATGCCTTTTAAAACATGCCCTAAAAGAAATCCGAAAAATCGGCGAGGGAACCCGGATCATTAATCGCGGTATTGTCCAATCGAGCCTTCGGGTCAACCGTCGGCTCAAAGTCGAGCCAGTCGGCGATCGCCGCTGGATCGAGCATGGGCGATTCCTCGACGGCCACGGCGGTGGTTACCGCCACGGCAGGCATCGCCAAACCATTCCACGGAAAATTCGCGAAGTATTGGACAACGCTGCGATCGAGGGACGGTGGCGCACTGACCGACTCAACGCCGATCGCGGGCGCGTCAACGGCCATCACTGGCGCGATCGGGGGCGGCGGATTGACCACGGGTGGCGGCACCCAAGCGATCGCCTGGAAATATTCACAGACCGATCGCTGGAGCCATTCGGCCCCGTCGATCGTGGTGGCGGGATAGGTCATCGACGGCATTACTGTTCACCGTCCCGCATCAGTTTTTCGATGTCCTTGGAGGTGGCCCCTTCATTCATCCAGAAGGCCGCCGCATCGATCCGTTCCTGGGCACCGAGGAGAAACTTGCAATAGTTTTCGCCCATGGAGTAGCACTGGATCTCGATGCAGCTCAGTTGCTTTTTGACCATTTCGGTGAAGAACCCCGAAAACAGCCCCGCATAGAGGAAGCAAACGGGTTTGCCCACATCGCCCAAGGTGCGCGCCATGGCGGAGTCGAACAGGTTAATGAACATAAAGCCCTGTTTGCGATCGCTCATGTCCACTTCCCAACGCCCCCAGCCCTGGGCGGTAAACGGCCACCACCAGGTTTCCAAGAGGAACATCAGGTTGCTTTCCTGAACCGATTGGCCGTACTCTTGCTCAAACCATTTTTCAAAGAAGAAGGCATCCTTCTGGCCCCATTCCTGCCCGATCGTGTAGATCGTCGAAGCGGCCGCTGAGCCGACTTCTTCTTCTAGTCCCGTGACCAGACCCAGAATGAAGTCCTCGGTGGTGAGGAGATTTTGGCTATTGTTCCAATCAACGATCGTGCCATCTTCGGCATCGAATTGGAAAAAATCCGGGAAGGCGTAGTGACAATGCTTGCGGGGATTTTTTAACTTAGCGGACGTGTGATGGTTGAGCAGAATGGACATATATCACCGCTGCGGGGAGTGGAGAATGCAGAATTGAGAATGCAGAATTGAGCGGGCGTTTAGCTGGGCGATAGCATGAGGTGGATTTCTTGGACGAGGGGGAGGACGATCGCGGCTTGGGGTGCGGGGAGGATCTGGCGGACGGCGTCTTGCATGGCGCTGTAGATGATGGCGTTGTCGCTTTGTTTGTCGAGGGCGCGCATCATCGTTTGGAGCCAGAGCAAGTAGCGTTCGCGAAACACATTCAGATCGTTCACCAGGACGGCGGCGGCACAGTAGCGGAGGCTTTGGCGCACGTCCTGTTGGCAATGTTTCAACCGCTCCGGCTGATCCACCGGAAACCGATCGGGGGCTTGCTGAATGGCGATCGTGAAGGTGTGCTTCAGGATTGCGGCTTCGGATTTTTGCAGTTGTTGATAGGTCTGCATCCGCAATTCATAACTGCGGAGGTATTCGGGCAGAAAGCGGAGTTCTTCGTCGGTGGCGTAGCGCCCTTCGGCGGTGGCCGTCAGCCGTTGCATTTGGCTCAACATAGGGTAAAAATGCTCTCTACTGGCATGGCAGATGCGATTGATTGAGTGCTTATATGCAGGATGCCCGCGCCGGGGTGAGGAATAACGCCAAACTCAATCCGATCCCCCTAACCCCCTTCAAAAGGGGGAACCCAGCCCGTAGACACAACCGATCGGACTGCGCCACCAAACCGCCCCGCGCGTAAACCTCGCCCGCTTCAGCGGGGTTCCCTTACTAGCCCTGCCGTTGACGCGCGGGCGGGCAAAGTGCGCCGTCGATCAATTCACCGCCTTACTCCGCTGCTGCCTTCGGCTTCGCACAAACCACCAAACACCGATCGGGTTCCTGCCCCCAACTGAAGGTGGAAAATGCTCCGACTTGCTCAATCCAATGATGCAATTGCCGTCGTTCCGCTGCGGATAATCCGGGAATCTCGGCTTCCCGATCGCCCGCTGCAATTTTGGCGATCGCGGCGGCGGCGAGGGCTTCGAGGACTGTGTGGCGTTCGTCCCGATAACCCGCGATGTCGATCGTGTACGCGCCTTTTTCCGCTTCTTCGATCCCGAGGTTCAAACTGACATTGGCGAGATATTGTAGGGCATCGATCGCTTTGCCGTTTTCGCCGATCAGGGCCTGACGTTGGGTTTCATCTAAATCCGTGGCATCGATTTCCAGCCAGCAGCTATGTTCGTGCAGGCTTTCCCGGATCTCGGCCCGGACGGCGGCATTAATGCCAGAGAACGCGAGGATTTGGGTGAGCCACTGTTGGCCCCGATCGACGGAGGGGTGATTGCCCATGGGATATGCGAACTCAAACGATCTTCAAATTGAGGGTTTCTCAATAATATCAGCCCCAAACCAAAACGCATCGCCGGAAGTCAATCCAGCGATGCGTTGCAGTGAAAAGCGCGAAATTCGAATTTACCCTTCCGTCGCCTTCTTCTTGCTCTTGCGCTCAAACGGCAGCTCATCGGACTTCGAAGCCGTCGCCTTCACGTCCACCACGTCATCGGCAACAATCTTCTGGACGCCCTCGGGCAATGGCTCCCGATTAATCATGAACGACTGCAACAACTGGAACAGGTTGGCAATAATCATGTACATCAACACCCCAGCGGGCAACGGCGCGAAGAAGAAAATCCCGGCCACCATGACGGGCGTGATTTTGTTGATCGTGTCTTGCTGGGGATTGGTCGAGGTCATCCCGGCGCTGGAAATCTTTTGACTGAAGTAAAGGCTGGCACCGTAGGCCAAAATCATCGCGACGATATCAAAGTGAATCGCCTTGAAGTTGAAGCTCTCCGTACCATCGGCGTTCTTGGCGAACAGGTCGTCATCGACGGCACCCGTCCGACCCAAGGCGTCGATGAACAGGAAGCCTTTGTCCGCAGCTAGTCCGGGGATAATGGCTTGAACCACTGCACCGCCGGGTTGGAGGGTTTCGATCGTGCCGTCTGCACCGAGCTTGATCCGCTCACCGCCGGAGACCACTTTATATTGGGGGGTCAAATTGCTATCGGGATATTTGGTGACCAACTCATTGAACGGCTTGCCATCCGGCGTTTGGAATTCCACATGGAGTTTTTCGCCGACGCCAACTTTGTTCCCACCGGCCAGACTCGCTTGCACCTTGGCGTGGACTTCATCGGCCACATAGATGTTCTGCGGGTTGGTGGTGAAGGTTTGGGGCACGACTTGCTCGATTTTGTCCTGGGGCAAAATGTCCAGGTTGATCGAGTAGGGCACGTTGGTAAACGGCGAACCCCGCAAGGTGGCAAACAACGCAAACAGCACTGGCATCTGGATCACCAGCGGCAAACAGCCCGCCAACGGATTCCCAAATTGCTTGTACAGGGCCGACATTTCTTCCTGTTGCTTGGTCGGATCGTTTTTGTAGCGCTCTTGAATTTGCTTCATGCGCTTTTGCATGATCGGCTGGGTCGCACGGGTTTTGCGCATGTTACGCAAAGCCCCGGCGTTGAACGGATAGAGGGCCAGCCGAATGATCAGCGTGAGCGCCACGATCGCCAATCCGTAGCTCGGAACGACACTATAAAAGGCGTCGAGGATCGGCAACATGACGTTGTTGGACAGAAAACTAATGCCAAAATCCATGCGCGTTTGGTTGCGTTACAACAAGTGGGTGGTGCCAGGGCGACAAAGCGATGCCCCAGGAATTGCCCGAGACGACTCAACGATATCGCCTGTTACAGTGTAGCTTGCGATCGCCCCGGAATCGACGGTCGGTGAGGGAATCCCAACCGCTTTTGATCGGTCGCAGGGGCGGTCGGCGGGGCGTCATCGAACGGTGGATCAGGCCGCAGTCGCGATGGGCTGGCCCTTTGCCTCAACCCGCTCTTCCAGGTAGGCGACCATACCCCGGAAGTCGGGCACCGCCCGCATTTCCAACCGGGAGCCGTCCTTCAGCGTCAGGACAATATCGCCCCAAGCCCCAAAGCCACGGGGCACCGCAATAATGTCGCAGACCTCGGAATAGATCGCATCGGTCTGCTGCCGCCCGAGCCAACCGCCGACGATCGAGATCCGCCGATCGGTGATTTTGTAACGCAGCCACAAGGCCCGGACGATCGCGCCGACGGAAATCGGCAGACAAATCACCGTAAAAGCCAAGATCACACCCAGGATCAAATCCCCTTTGTGTGGGCCGCCATCGTAAAACACTGTTTCCTTAATCGCCACGGATTACCTCTGCCTTGCGCAACAACTGCTCTAATTCTCGCAAAATTTGCCAATAGTCGCACGCGATCAGGCTCGATCGCACCACGATCACCACCGTCCAACCGGGTTGTAATCGGGGCAAGAGCGATCGCAATGCCGCTTTGAGCTGTCGCTTCAGGCGATTGCGGACAACGGCTAGCTTGCTAACTTTTTTGCTAATAGATATGCCAAAGCGCGACTCAATCGGGCCACCCGTCAATGGGCTTGGGGCCTGAACTGCCACAACGTGCAGATGAGTCGCTCTTCGACGGATACCCGTTTGATAGACCCAATCGAAGTCTTGTCTTCGCTTGAGTCGGTGTTGGGACGGCAATGCCACGGTTCGACGGCCTCAGTTTAGGCCACCGCCAAACGGGCGCGGCCCTTCGCCCGACGGGCCTTGATCGTCCGACGACCGGCCTTTGTCCGCATCCGCACCCGGAAACCGGATACGCGCTTGCGCTTACGGCTGGTGCCCCCTAAGGTGCGCTTCATACTACTTCTCCAAGTGGATTAAACAGGTGAGGATTTGACGCGTTGGCAAGTTTGACCTGCCGACAGCGCAAAATTCACGGTCTTACATTGTAGAGGGGACTGTCGATTTGAAGCAATCCCCCCAACCAAATTTAATCGGCCAGTTAGCGATCGAAGGTCATGATCCACGTTCCGAGTTCGCGGAAGATCGGCACATCACCGGGCACCTGAATCAGACAATTGACGTAATACATCCCACCACTGGGGTTGGTCACGTTCGAGAGGACAAGTTTGACATCCTTCTTGGCCGGGACGGCTTCCTTGGGATAGATTTCCAGACGGCCATTGTCTTTGTCCCAGTTGACTTCGGAGACTTCGACATGCTTGCCGCCGATGGTGATTTCGACTTTCTTCGGATCGATGCGGCCATCGAAGTTATCGGGGAAAACGAGGACGAACTTCGCCACCGCTTGCTTCATTTTGGTCTTGTTGAGCTTCAAGTAATAGCGATCGGTTTGGCCGGGGTGGCTGCCGAAGTCGGTGGAATAGCCCAATTCTTGGTTGCGCTCAACGCCGCTGAAAATGGTGACGCCATTTTGGGCGAGGGCGGCATTGGTGCCGGGGAGGAGGCTCGCGCCGATCGCCAAACAACTGGTGACTACAGCCGTTTGGAGGATATAACGGACGGTCGAACGGGAAACGGTAGGCATAGGGTCAATCAAGTTAAAGGATGTGGGTGGTCTGACTTTCATACTGACAGATTGGGCGCGCGATCGGCTAGACACCGGAGACGCCCGATCGGCCCAAAAGGTTCCCCAGCTCTGGTAGGATCAGATTTGAGTCTTTCCTTTCCCTGACAAAACCCATGAGTGACCAGCGTCCTGACGGCATTGCACCCCACGGCGGCGAGCTAATTAATCGCATCGCCAGCCCCGACCAAAAAGCCGATTTTTTGAGCAAAGGTGACTCGCTGCCGCGCGTTACCCTCGACGCCCGCGCCGTATCGGATCTCCAAATGATTGCGATCGGCGGCTTTAGCCCGCTGACGGGATTCATGGGCCAAGCCGACTACGACGGCGTTGTGGCCAAGATGCATTTGACCAATGGCCTGCCTTGGTCGATTCCGATTACCCTGTCCGTCACCGCCGCCGTAGCGGAACCGTTGACGATCGGCAATTATGTCCGGCTGGATGATGCCACAGGCCGCTACATCGGCGTCCTGCAACTGACCGAAAAATACACCTACGACAAGCAAAAAGAGGCGATCAACGTCTATCGCACCGAAGACGAAAAGCATCCCGGCGTCGCCGTGGTCTATGCCCAGGGTGAAGTGAATCTGGCGGGGCCGATTTGGCTGCTCGATCGTGATCCGCATCCGTTGTTCCCCACCTACCAGCTTGACCCCGCCGTATCGCGGGCCGAATTTCAGGCGAAAGGTTGGAAGACGATCGTTGGCTTCCAGACGCGTAACCCTGTTCACCGCGCCCATGAATACATCCAGAAATGTGCGATGGAAATCGTCGATGGGCTGTTCCTGCACCCACTAGTCGGCGCGACGAAGGACGATGACATCCCAGCGGACATCCGGATGCGCTGCTACGAGATCTTGATCGACAACTATTACCCCAAGGATCGGGTGATTTTGGGGATTAACCCGTCGGCGATGCGCTATGCGGGGCCGCGTGAGGCGATTTTCCACGCGCTGATTCGGAAGAACTATGGCTGCACCCACTTCATCGTGGGCCGCGACCATGCCGGGGTGGGCGACTACTACGGCACCTTCGACGCGCAACATATTTTTGCGGAGTTTGACCCAGCGGCGATCGGGATTACCCCATTGATGTTCGAGCACGCCTTCTATTGCAAGGTGACCGATACGATGGCGACGGTGAAGACGAGTCCGAGTACCCCCGAGCAGCGCGTGCATTTGTCTGGGACGAAGGTGCGGGAGATGTTGCGCAGTGGTCAGTTGCCCCCGCCCGAGTTCTCGCGGCCTTTGGTGGCGGCGGAATTGGCCAAGGCGATGCAGGGGATGCAGGATTAGGCGTCGGTTGACGAATTTCGATTGGCTCGGCTTCGCTGCGACACCGCCCCGCGACTATAAGTCGGGGCTACAGGCGAAAGTCCTGACGGACTGGGATTTAGTCCCAAAGGGACTTGCGCACATTAGCCCCGACTTACAGTCGCGGGGCGGGTGAATTGCGTGGTTCGATCGGTCGAGACGATCGCGGGCTGAGCGAAGCCGTTGGCGCAGCCTCCCGTAGGAATAGCCCAACGCAACCAGGCGAAGCTCTTCAAGTTAGCTGAGCCTGCCGAAGCTGCCGTTTGGCTTCATACAGCATCAATGCCGCCGCGATCGCGACATTCAAGGATTCAACCCCATCCGCCAAGGGAATCTGCACTTGCACATCAGCGCAGGCCGCAACTTCGGGTGACAGTCCGGCCCCTTCATTGCCCATCACAATTAATGACGGTCGGGTAAAATCTACGTCCCAAAAGGTTTGGGTGGCAGTGGGTAAGGTGGCGATGATTTGGTGGCCCCGATCGCGATATTTTTTTAGCTCGCTGGGGAGATCGGAAGCGATCGCCATCGGTAGCCGAAACCATTGTCCGGCGGAGGCGCGCAACACTTTGGGATTGTCCAATTCGACGCAGTTCTGACTCAGGAGCAAACCATCGACGCCGACAGCGGCGGCGGTGCGGATCATCGTGCCGAGATTGCCGGGATCCTGGATGGTTTCGAGGATCAGGCCGAGGTGGGGCAGGTCGATCGGCTTCTGGTGTTGACGCGGGGCGATCGCCAGGACGCCATCGGGTTCGACGGTCGTGGCCATCGATCGCAGCACGTCGGGACTGACTAATTCGACCCGCTGCGATAGCGACAGCGCCCGATCGTAGAGCGGGGCAGATTGCGCAGCCCAGTCGGCAGTGCAACAGACCACCTGGAGCGGCAACTGGACATCACAAGCGGCTTCGAGCAGATGCGATCCTTCGAGTAAACATAAATGCTGCTCACGGCGTTCCTTCGATCGGTGCAGTTTGCGGATCTGTTTGACGAGGGGGTTTTGCAGACTGGTCAGCATCGGTGGGGCCTGGGCGCAAACGCCAAAAAACAGCCTAAAAACAAAAGTGGGAGCCAATAAATTCGCTCCCACTGATCATTTGATTAAATTTATCGAAGATCATCTCCGATGCGGAAACCGGGACTTGAACCCGGAAGTCCTTTCGAACACTAGAACCTGAATCTAGCGCGTCTACCAATTCCGCCACTCCCGCTTAATCTGGGTCGATCGCGTTTAACGGCAATGACCGGATTCCATCATCGTACAGCGCTTTTCGTTTGTCAAGAAATCGCCTTCGGCTTTTATTCTTTTTGGGGGTGGAGCCACCCGGACGATCGTTCGTGACAAATCTTGCGAAACGGGGTCAGAGATTCGAGTAGAATCTAAACCAATCTTCTGTTGAACCAATTCGCCCAAGCTCTAGGAGGGTACTCCTATTACTGCTGCAATCGCTATGTCCAAAACTCTGAACGCATCTGAGCCAAGCCCCGTTTTACGGGTGTGGGGCGGTCATCCGTTGAGTGGCGAAGTCGTCATCAGCGGGGCCAAAAATTCCGCCCTCGTCTTGATGGCGGGTTCGTTGCTCTGCTCGGGCAGCTGCCGTATTCGCAATATGCCCGCCCTCGCTGATGTCAAAACCATGACGAAGCTGCTGACGGCGCTGGGGTTGACGGTGACGCGGCAGGCAGACGTGATGGAAATTAACGCCACGGCCCTGAGTACGGCGGAAGCCCCGGCGGATTTGGTCAGTCAGATGCGGGCGAGTTTTTTCATTGTGGGTGCGCTGTTGGGCCGGATGGGTGTGGCCCGCGTGCCGCTGCCCGGTGGTTGCTCGATCGGCGATCGGCCCGTGGATATTCACGTCAAAGGCTTGCAGGCCTTGGGTGCGGATGTGGGCGTTGAGGATGGCGTCTTGGTGGCCCAGGTCAAAGGCGGACGCAAACGGCTCCAAGGCGGTCATGTCAAACTCAGCTTCCCCAGCGTCGGCGCGACGGAAAACGTCTTAATGGCGGCGACCTTAGCCGAAGGCGAAACGATCATTGACAATGCCGCCCGCGAACCAGAAATCGTCGATTTGGCGAATTTCTGCATTGCCATGGGCGCGAAGATTACGGGTGCAGGTAACGCCCGCATTGTGATCCAAGGCGTTGAACAGCTGCATGACTGCGACTACAGCGTGATCCCCGATCGGATTGAGGCGGCGTCATTCCTCTTGGCCGGGGCGATTACCCGATCGGCGATTACGGTGGCGGCGGTGTGCCCGGAGCATTTGGTTCCGGTGATTGAGAAGTTGGCGGAAGCGGGGATTACGATCGTCGCGGATGGGCCGAATCGACTGCGGCTCGTGCCTGCGGCGACTTGGCGGGGCGTGGATATTGAAACATTGCCGCATCCGGGGTTTCCGACGGATGTGCAGTCACCATTTATGTCGCTGTTGGCGCTGGCCCAGGGGCAGAGCCAGATTAGCGAGAAGTTGTTTGAAAATCGCTTGCAGCATGTGCCGGAGCTGAAGCGGTTGGGTGCGGATATTCAGTTGCAGGGGAATACGGCGATTGTCAATGGTGTGGCCCGGTTGACCGGAGCGGCGGTGATGGCGACGGATCTGCGGGCTTCGGCAGCGTTGGTGATCGCGGGCTTGGCGGCGGAGGGTGAGACGGTGATTAGTGGGTTGCATCACATGGATCGCGGGTATTCGGATCTGGAGGGTAAGATGCGTGGTTTGGGTGCGAAGTTGGAGCGATCGATGATGGTGGCGGCGGTGTAGGAAGCGACTCCGACTTACACCCGCCCCTCGACTGCAAGTCGGGGCTAATAGCACAAGTCCCGCTGGGACTGAATCCCCAGTCCGTGAGGACTTCCGCCTGTAGCCCCGACTTCTAGTCGAGGGGCGGTGCGGTGGCGGAGTCGATCCAGCCCCCAGATCGATCGGTTATGATCGAGCCAGCCTCCCCCAACTGGATCTATGACGCCCATCCCACTTCTCGGCCTCAAGGCAGACCAATTTCGCCATCCCCTCGATCGGGAAGCCACCCGTAACCTCAAACGCATCCCCGGACTCGATTTGGCGATCCGGGGACTGCTTGGTGGGATGGCGGAGCAATATTTTTACATGGAGAATATTGCGTCGAGTATTCGGGTTGGGCCAGAACAATTGCCGTGGCTGCACAACCTCCTACTGGATGCCTGCAAAATCCTGGATCTCGAAGTGCCGCAGCTTTACGTGCGCCAAAACCCCGTCCCCAATGCCTACACCATGGCGATGCGGGGCCAACAGCCGTTTGTGATGATCCATACGGCGCTGCTGGATTTGCTCGAACCCGCCGAAGTTCAAGCGGTGATCGCCCACGAACTGGGCCACCTGAAGTGCGAACATGGCGTCTATCTGACGATCGCCAATCTGTTAGTCATGGCCTCGAACCAATTGCCCTTGCCCTGGGGACCCGTGATGACCCAAGGTTTGCAAGCCCAAATGATGACTTGGGTGCGTTGTGCCGAATTTAGCTGCGATCGGGCGGCCCTCCTCGCCACCCAGGATCCAAAGATCACCATGTCCGTCATGATGAAACTCTGTGGTGGTTCGCCCAAACTCGCATCGCAGCTCAATCTCGACGCCTTTGTCGCCCAGGCGCGGGCCTATGACAGTGCCAGCAAAAGCGACCTTGGTCCCATGTTGCGCGACATGCAAACCAGCCAATTGACCCATCCACTCCCGGTTTTGCGGGCCAGGGAAATCGATCGGTGGGCGGGCACGGCCGAATATCAAAATCTACTGGATCAAAATCTGCTTGTGAACAAATCGACCATGGGTTATAATAGTTCAGCGACTACGGGCGAGTGGTGGAATTGGTAGACGCGCCGCACTCAAAATGCGGTACTTAGGTGTGCGAGTTCGAGTCTCGCCTCGCCCATAGCATCACGAAATAAGTCGGCATCTGGTTAATCTGGATGCCGACTTAATTTTTGGGCCATTTGCGGAATGCGGCGGCGCGATGGTCTGCGACCGACCGTTGGTCATCGGGTATTTACCTGTGGCACCAGCGCGATTTTTTCGCTATGGTGAAGCAAATCACCTTCGATCGGAGCCAACGCGCCATGCAGATGAAACGGTGGGAGTCGCCTCGCTATGAGGGGCGCAACCACAAAGGCAAGAAGAAGTCCGCCCGTCAACGCCAAATCAAAAAGCAAACCCAAGTTTGGATTCAGAAGCTCAAGGGTAATGACAGCAAGGGTGACAATGGTAAAGGCAATGGCCCTGGCAATCAAAATCAGCAAAAAAGGAGTGGTTCGATACCACTCCTTTTTTGTGTTTATCCCAAATCAATCAATTGTGCACACCATAAATCAAGCCACCAAACCCCCAAGATGCTGTGGGCGAATTAGAGCAGTCGGTGCGGGCTTTCGCTTTTTCTTTGATCCAGCCTTTCTGATTGCCAGTTTCCAGGAGCGTCAGCAGTTGCAACACGCGGTCGCCCGCGACTAGACGGCGGGGGCTTTGATCCTCTCTCTTGCTCTCCCAGAATTGGAGGCCGGGGGGCGGGTCGGCGAGGATGTTGCTGAAATCATGATTTACTTGATTGGGAATCGCCGTCTAAATTCACCCTAAAGCCTTACTCCGTTGCCCCCAACCCCATGGGATATTAGAAGCAGTTTCGCCAATCGGGGATAATTCACATGGACGTCAAAGCCGCGATCGCCTTTGAAGCCGGACAACCACTGCAAATCGAAACCGTCCAACTCGACGGGCCACGGGCAGGCGAAGTCCTGGTCGAAATCAAAGCCACAGGCGTCTGCCACACCGATGCCTACACGCTCTCCGGTATGGATCCCGAAGGTTTATTTCCCAGTATCCTTGGTCATGAAGGTGCGGGTGTGGTCGTGGATGTTGGTCCCGGCGTCAAATCCCTCAAACCGGGCGATCACGTCATTCCCCTCTACGTCCCCGAATGCCGCGAATGCGAATATTGCCTCAATCCCAAAACCAATCTCTGCCAATCGATCCGCATCACCCAAGGCCAGGGACTCATGCCCGACGGCACCAGCCGTTTTTCCTACAAAGGCAAACCCCTGCTCCACTATATGGGCACCTCAACCTTCGCGAATTACACCGTCGTCCCCGAAATTGCGCTCGCCAAAATCCGATCGGACGCGCCTTTTGATAAGGTTTGCTACATCGGTTGTGGTGTCACAACGGGAATCGGTGCCGTGATTAATACCGCGAAAGTCGAACCCGGCTCGAATGTCGTCGTATTCGGCCTCGGTGGCATTGGGTTAAACGTGATCCAAGGTGCGAAGTTGGTGGGTGCAAATATGATTATTGGGGTGGATATTAATCCCGCAAGACAGGCGATCGCGACCAAACTCGGCATGACCCACTTCGTCAATCCCCAAGACATCGACCAAGACATCGTCGCGCATCTGGTCGAACTGACCAATGGCGGCGCGGACTACAGCTTCGAGTGCATCGGTAACATCAACGTCATGCGTCAAGCCTTGGAATGCTGCCACAAAGGCTGGGGCGTCAGCGTGATCATCGGTGTGGCGGCGGCGGGCCAAGAGATTAGCACCCGCCCCTTCCAACTGGTCACAGGCCGCACCTGGAAAGGCACCGCATTCGGGGGAGCCAAGAGCCGCCGCGACGTGCCCAAAATCGTCGATTGGTACATGGACGGCAAAATTAACATCGATGACCTGATCACCAATGTCATGCCGATCGAGCGCATCAACGAAGCATTTGACATAATGAAAAAGGGCGAAGGCATTCGGACGGTCGTGACGTTTTAAGGGAGGTTCGTCGCATGGTGGCAGCACTGGATTCGATTTCGATCGGGGATATTGACCTGAGTGAAGGTGGCATGTTGGTGCTGCATGATGTCACTTGGGAGCGCTACGAGGCGATCGTCACTGCCCTCGAAACCCGCCACAAATACCGCACAGCCTACTTGGATGGAGTATTGGAAATTATGGCCCCGATGCCTGCCCATGAACGTCCCCACCGAATCATGGCGGATATTGTAAAGGTCTTATCGGATTTTGAAGACCGCGACTGGGAAGATTTTGGGGCAACAACGTTTCGTAAAAAAGAGAAAAAGGCGGGTTTGGAACCAGATACTTGCTTTTACATCGGCGAGAATGCGCTCAAGGTTCGAGCCTGCATGGCCCAGATGGATCTCAATGCCTATCCACCGCCCGACCTCGCCATTGAATCCGACGTGACTTCAAACACCACCTTGGAGGTGTATCTGCGCCTGCAAGTGCCAGAAGTTTGGGTCTATCGCAAAGGTAAACTGAAGATTCACCTGCTGCAAAATGGGAAATACCTTGAATCGACCCAGAGCTTAATTTTCCCGAATTTCTCGATTCTGACGTTGGTGCCGGAATTGCTGGAGAAGGCTTTGAGTCAGGGAACGAGCCGAATGCTGCGGGATTTGCGGAGTAATTTCACAAAAGGTTAGTGAGCCAATGCGAGAATTTCATCCTGAGCGTAGGCCGCAAATAGCTGAGAGAAGAGGGATGCGTCGCCGATCGTGCCACTACTGGTGAAACGCTCGACTTCAATGCTGCCACCGCTGAAGAATTCGATTTCCCAGCGTTCACCGGGGATGGCGACGAGCACCATGACCGTCTCAGAGCGGTGATGGGCGATCGTGTAGGTTATTTTGGCAGTTTCGAGTTGGTCAAGGAATGTAGTGAGTTTGTCAAAGCCTTGTTTCATTTATCAAACCTCCGATCGCTTAACAGTTTACGAATTGTGCGAAAACCAGGCAGATTAGCTTCGGCGCAGGCTTCCAGCTCTTCCCAAGTCATGGTGCTGAGGTCTTCCCAAGCGGGTGCCTCATTGGGAAGTGGGGCTTGTCTGATGCTGCCTCGCTTCAGTTGAAGGATTTCGGCAACGCAGAGGCCGTCGAATCGATGGGAAATGATCTGCCTCCTGTGGTTCGATATGCTATTTCATAATAGCGGATTTGTTGAGTTCTGACCGACTGGCTGGCGTTTCAGATGTTGCTTACTAGGCCACTCAGTCGGGACGAGATATTTGGAAGTTGTCGCCAACGTCGCTGGGGTTTGGCTGGACTCATCGGAATTGTATGCCAAGGCGATTCCCATCGCTTTGTTCGGACAGTCGAGGAGTCCTGGGGGGAGAATAGGAGGATGCGAAAACCGATGTTGTTGTTGCGATTGTCGCGATCGTTCCTGTTGCGATTGGCCGATCGACAGTTCGTCGGGTTGTTGTTCCACGAGCCGCCGCGCAGCATTCGGTTCTCGCCTTACCCCATCTCCATGATCTCGGTGAGGCCGAGGGACATGAATAGCTGTTTTTGCAGATGCTGGGCGTTGCCGTGGTGTAGGTGGGCTGACCAGCTTGCAAGGGAATGTTGGAAGGTGCTGAGGGCAATGTCACCCTGAAGATAGCGGGTTTTGAGTTGGCTAATGCGGCGACGGGCATGGTAGAGGTTTTTGTGACAAACGCGGATTTGATTGGGCAGGACGCGAAAGCCGACAAAGGTTGCACCGTGGCGGGTCTCAAACAACTGACTTTTGATCGGATGGATTTTCAGGGCAAGTGGGACGAGGTATTGTTCGATTTGGGTTCTGGCGGCGGCGAGTGTTGCTGGGTCATCGCTGAAGAGGGCGAAGTCATCGACGTAGCGCAGATATTTGGGGATGTAGAGGGTTTCTTTGACGAAGTGATCGAGACCGTTGAGGTAGAAATTGGCGAAGAATTGGCTGGTGAGATTGCCAATGGGCAGTCCGCGTTTACCAGGCATGACAGCATTGGGGAGTAAGGCTGCGGGGAGGGCTTCTTGGGGATTGCTGTTATCGATCAGTGTGTCGATCAGCCAAAGGGTTTCAGGGCACTTAATTTTGCGGCGAATCATCGCTTTGAGAACGTTGTGATCAATGCTCGGAAAATACTTCTGAATGTCGCATTGCAGAATGTATTTGCTGGTGCGGGTGAAGCGGGTAAATCGCCTTAAGGCTCTGTGACTGCCGTAGCCGATGCGATTGGCGTAGGTGTCGGGGATGAGGCTGCGCTCGAAGATCGGAGCGATGATATTGCAGAGGGCGTGGTGAATTATTCTGTCGCGATAGGGGGCAGCGGAAATCAGGCGATATTTGGGCTTTTCGATTTCAAAGGTGCGATATTCGCCCGGTTGGTAAGTTTGGGTTTGGAGTTCGGTTTGGAGCTGGATTAGTTCGGTTTCGAGGTTGTAGTTGAATTCGAGAACATTATCGCGGAAGCGCTTGCCGCGTTGGGCTTTGCGGGCGGCGAGGAGCAGGTTCTCGAAGCGGGTGACTTGCGGCCAGAGATTGCCGACACGTTTCATGGGGTTTGGGGGATAGGGGGTTTGAGGGGTTGGGTT
>JANOQX010000044.1:0-2115 GCA_031415035.1 Cyanobacteria bacterium VAR_4_metabat_243 | reverse complement strand
CGCTTTCAGCCCGCTTCAGCGGGGTTGCCTTACTAGCCCTGCCGTTCACGCGCGGGGCGGGCAAATTGCGTAGTCCGTCAATTCGCCAACAAAATCTTCCCGTCGATCGCGGTTCGGTTCACCGATCGAGTTCGTCGATGTTCCACAGGCCCCAAGTCGGCAGACCATTGTATTTCAGCCCTTTGATGTCATTGCGGACGGCCATTAAGGCCCGATCGTTGACAAGATAAATAATCGGCAATTCCTCGGCGACGACTTGTTGATATTCGGCGTAGATGGTTTGGCGTTTGGTTTCGTCGAATTCCTGCGCTCCGGCGATGAATAAGCGATCGACGGCCTGCTCAAATGGCTTTGGGGCGTAGTCCTGCACTGCCGACTGGCCGGGTTGTTGCTTCAGGTTAAACGAATGCGATGCGCCGCCGCTCATCCAGAGATTCGCCACGCTATGGGGTTCCACACCACCTTCAAAGCCGATGATATGCACATCCCAGTCGCGGGTACTGGCAATTCGATCGACCAATAAATTAAAGCTAATTGCCTGGAAGTTCACCTGGATGCCGATTTTGGCGAGGTCTTGTTTGAGTTGGGAGCCGATCGCGACCCGTACCAGATTATTCGCATTGGTGATGAGGTTAAATTCCACGCGATGTCCGTCGGCGTCAAAGAGCTGACCCTGCGCGTCGTATTTGAACCCTGCATCGGTTAGTAATTTTTTGGCGGTTTCGAGGTTGTAACCATAGGTTTTGAGGCCCCGATCGGGTGACAGAAAATAGGGACTCTGCACCGAAACTGGCGAATGCTGAATAATCCCCAAACCCCGGAAGAGATTCTTGTTTAGGCGTTCTTGGTCAATTGCATGGGCGATCGCTTGACGGAAGGCTTTGGTGTTGAACCATTTGGATTTAATCGGATCGACGAAGGGTTTGCCGTTTTCATTTTTCGCGGTGCTGAGATTGAACACGAATTGTTGGACACCCGACCAAGCGCCCCCGTTCAATACGTTCGCATCCAAGCGTTTCGCTTCCTGTTTGAGTAGACCGTAGTATTCCGCTTTCATCGGGCGCGTATCACCGATCACGTCGAGGTCGCCCGATCGGAATCGCAACAATTGCACGTCGAAATTCTCGATCACTTGCCAAATGATTTTATCGATTTTGGGTAGGGTTTCACCCTTCTCGCCTTTACGCCAGTAATAGGGATTGCGGCGAAATACCGCCCGCTGTCCGGCGACGTAACTTTCCAGTTTGTACGGCCCATTGACGATGATTTGCTCCGGCGGCGTATCGGTGCCCCAGGTCGAGAGAAAGGTCAGATTGCCTTTGCCATCCTGGGTTTGCAATGATTTCGCCAGGGCGTGCTTCGGCAAAATCCCCACACCACTCGGCATCGAAACGGCCCGCAGAAATGGCACAAAGGGCTGCGGAAAGGTGAATTCCACCCGCCGATCGTCGAGCTTCCGCACCTGGGGAAATTCTTGTTTCGTACCAATTTTTAGATTTTCCTTCGCCTCGATCGGCACCTTCGGATTGAACACCACATCCTGGAACGTGAACACCACATCATCGGCGGTGAGCGGCTGGCCATCCGACCATTTCAAATTCGATCGCAGCGTGAACACCACCCGCTTTTTGTCCGGGGAGAATACCCAGGATTCGGCTAGTCCCGGCTCGATCGCCCCGGTCATGCCATTCTCCCGCGTCAATCCGACGTAGGTAAATAGAAAGATATTCGGGAATGATTGGCTATTCGCTAAGTTAAAGGTTTTGGGATCGGTGGGAGTGGCGAGGGTTAATTGGGATTCGTTACGGTTTTGCAATCGCTGGGGATTACAGGCCGATAATCCCGATAGCAACACAACTGCAATGCTGGCGGCAAATTTCAGTCGCATTCGTCGATCGCCTTGCATAACCCGCATTCCCTGTTGTGTAGACCTGATGCGCAAATCCCCGCCGAACCGCCCCCCAACCCCCAATACTGGGCAGGGTGGTTTCATACAACGGAAGATAAATATTGGAAGCACATACCGACAATTCGGAGGTAGGAAAATGAGGATGGACTGATTGTCGTAATTCAGTCGAGTCAGCCCATGAGCCTCATGATCCAATTAAAGCAAAT
>JANOQX010000043.1:0-21086 GCA_031415035.1 Cyanobacteria bacterium VAR_4_metabat_243 | reverse complement strand
ATTTGCTTTAATTGGATCATGAGGCTCATGGGCTGACTCGACTGAATTACGACAATCAGTCCATCCTCATTTTCCTACCTCCGAATTGTCGGTATGTGCTTCCAATATTTATCTTCCGTTGTATGAAACCACCCTGCTTTTCAAGGGGGGGTAGGGGGGATCGTTGAATGTTGCCTGTGACAGTCAATCCCTTTTCAAACATCCTCTAAAGGGCGCTGAACAAATCTTGTAGCCGGGTTTAGCCAGATTCTAGCCCAACCTTGACGCGCGGGGCGGGCTAGTAACGGAGTCGTTGGATCTCAATGTTGACCACTATGCACCGTCTTGACCCACTTCAACCGCTTTTTCCGTACCGCCATCCGGGCCGTCGTAAACGCAATCACAGGTAACCAATGGGCCATATAAACCGCCCCGACGATCGCCTGCCGCACCAACCACACCCCACTCACCTCCCGCCGCTCCGACTCCGGCATCAACACCCGCGATCGCCGCAATCCCCGCACCGCACTGAGGAAAAATAACCCAAAGGTGACGATCGTAATCGGCGTAAACACCGGCGCTTGATGCTTAATCGCCGCCATCAACAGATCCGGTACGGCGACCATCGGCATCAGGTACTGCATGATCACGAAGACGACCAAATCCACCGACTTGACCCAGCCCAAGCGATTCTTCAACAGCATTCGCCAGTAGTCGAGGTAACGCTGATACCCGCCTTCGGCCCACCGACTGCGCTGATGCCACAGGGCCACAACGCCAGTCACGCCTTCTTCGTACACCGCCGGAGCCGTGAGGCATTCAATGTCCCAGTCGTGCAAATGCAGCCGCAGGGTCAGATCCAAATCGTCGGTGATTGTCTCCTCGTTCCAGCCACCGCAGTCTTCCAGGGCTTTGCGCCGGACGAGCTGGCCATTGCCGCGCAGTTCGCCGATGCCGCCGATGCCGATTTGCTGCTGCCGCATGAAGGCGTCGAGGGCCATTTCGGCTTGCTGGCCTTGGATCCAGAAGTTGTGCCGATCGGGATGATGCGGGGTTTCGGCTTGAATAATCGCTTTACGGAGTTGGACAGCGCCAACCTTTGCCCGATCGAAGGCTCCGAGCGATCGGCGCAAAAAGTCCGGTGCAATCTGGGCATCGGCATCGAACACCACAATAAATTCGCCCAAGGTGCGCGAGAAGATTTGGTTCAAGGCTCCGGATTTGCCGCCGAGGGCACCGGGTTCGCGGTGGACGACGTGTAAATTGCTGTACCGATCGGCTAAGTCATCGAGCCGTTCCGCCGTGCGATCGGTGCTGGCGTCATTGACAAACCAGACTTCGTAGCGATCGCTTGGATAATCCAGGTTGCAGAGCTGTTCGACCAAGCGATCGACCACGGCTTCCTCATTTTTCGCCGCCACCATGAGGGTGACGATCGGCAAAACCGCATCGGGGGCTAAAGCGGCTACCACAGGCCGCGATCGGCCCACATAGGCCCGCAGACAATGGGCACCCATCAGCCCCGCCAACCCCGTGGTCAGCCAATAGCCCCAGGTAAACTGATGCAGCGCGATCGTCCCGCCCCACATCAGCCCCAACATCAGCGCCGACTTCAGCCGCCGCCCTGCCAACCCCTGCAAAAACGCGGGGTCAATCTCAAACTGAAAATCATCAAACGTCAAGTCATCAAACGCAAAATCGTCTTCAGGTAAAGCGGACAGAGTGCCGTCCGGATTAAACTTGCTGAAGGAATCGGCTTCGGGCCAGGAATTCTCCGACATAGGTTACTTGATTAAGGACCCAATATTTATCTAAACCCTTGAAGAAACTGGGAATCAGATAGCACCAGACAGTGCATCCTTCGCACACAGAAAGCTGCCCTTGGGTCTGGCGGAATTCATCCACCACCTCGGACTGCGTATACATCTCGTACAGATTCCCGTCGATCTTGAGACCCTTCTGGGCGAAGTGGTAACAAGGCAACAGCAGCTCATCATGGGGCGAAATCGCGATCACCGCATCCACCGCCTTACAGCGAGGTTTTTTGGTGTCGTTGCCGCCCGCTTCAATGAAGGCCAAAGCGGCTCTATTGTAGCCAAGATTCTTGTGCTGCTTCGCCGCTGTTTCGATCGCCGCGACCATCGCGGGCGTCGGATTCTTCTTGTCGTTGTAATTGGAGTAGGCCGTGAAAGCCGGATTCAGCCAAATCCGTGCCTTCAGCTTTTCGCCCAATTCGGCGACTTCATGGATCCGATCGTAGTTCTGCGCTGTAACGGTGTGGTTCAACACCGGCCGCTCACCGAGGCTGTGGGCCAGTTCCACCGACTTCACCAGCGTGTCGAAAATCTGCACGCCACGAGACTGGTCGTGGGTTTCGGCATCGCCGCCGTCCAGGGAGAAGTTCAAGAAGTCCACCAGACCGCGCATTTCCTCGGCGCGTTTCGGGTAGAGGATGGTGTTGGTGGTCATGCTGGTGGTGAAGCCCAGGCTTTTGGCCAGTCGGAAGACTTCGGGGGCATCCTTGCGCAGGAGGGGTTCGCCGCCTGTGAAGTCCACGTACTTGACGCCCAAGCGCCGCAAATCTTTCAGGTTTTTTTCAATCGTTTCAATCGTTGCCTCATCCTTCGGCTCTAGCGCCCAAATATCGCAGAAGTGGCAGCGGGCATTGCAGCGATAGGTGAGGTAGTAGTTTGCAACCAGTGGAGCAGCCATAAGATCTCGTGCCTAGTACGTGGAAGGATGGGAACCTCAATCCACAATACGGCTGAAGTCGCGCTTAAACAAGTGTAACGATCGTGCCAGAGAAATTCACCGCAATCAGTAAACGATACTCAGTGCAACTCCCCACCGCAACTCGGAATTTGTCCGAATTGCCCCCTGGGGGGAGTCAGCCCGCATGGGCCAGCACAGGCATCCTACGCACGAAGGTATCGAACATAATATAATTTTCACAGAGACTTCCGCATTTTTACGCGGTTGGGGTGGTTATGACTCGGTGATTTCTGGGCAAATTGACTACATGACTTACTGGGTGGCTTGCCGCCAGAACTTTTGAGCTGAACCGAACTTGAGAAGCATATGGGTGTCGTTACTTATTTAGACAATTTTGCGGCAATGGGCCGGGTTGGATCACCCATCCGCGCTGCTGCAATCCGTCAACCGCAACAATTGGGCCGTTTGGCCCATGTTCCGCACCCACCTCTCGCGCGTTTGAAGGATATTCCCGTGACTACTGCCAGGCCGACTCTACCGTCTCCCGTTGCGCCGCCGATCGGGCATCTTGAAGCGACCCGCCAGGAACGTCGCCACAGCTGGGTGCAGCGCGGCTATGCCCTGGAAGAAATGGGCTACTACGAAGAAGCGATTACCAGCTTTGAGCGGGCGATCGTCTTGGATGCGCGCTGCGTCGATGCTTGGCAAGGTCGGGGGATCGCCCTGGCGAAGCTGGGCTACCACGAAGAAGCGCTGATGAGTTTTGGTCGGGTGACCCGCTGGCAGCCGGAGGATTACCGCGCCTGGCAGAACATGGGTCGGGTACTAATGAGCCTCGATCGCCATGCCGAGGCCCTGTCCCACTTCGATCGCGTGCTCTTGCTCAAGTCCGATAGCTATAAAGCCTGGTACCACCGGGCGATCGCCCTGGACGCCCTGAACAAACCGATCGCCGCCCTCTCCAGCCTCGATCGGGCACTGAAAATCCGGCCCGAATGCCACTATGCCTGGACGGCCCAGGGGATGCTGTTGGGCAAATTGGGGCGGTATCCCGATGCGGAGGCGAGTTTTGACTGCTCCCTGCGGCTGCGGGGCAACAACTTTGGGGCGTGGTATGGCAAGGCGAGCTGCGCCGGATTGCAAGGGTTGGTCGAACCCGCCTTGGAAAGTCTGAACCAGGCAATGAAATGTTCGCCCGTTGCCGTGCGGACGCTGCTGAAAACCGATCGACGATTTGATCCCATCCGCTTTACGTTGGAGTTTCAGCGATTTCTTAAGGGGGATCAGTCGGGCGAACCCGTTGATGCATTGAATAGCTGGATGCGTTAGATCCGGATCGCGGGGATCAATCAGGCCGAAAAAATCCTGCCGATTTTCTTAAGCTTACCCCGCAGAAAAGCGTATTGAGGGCCACATAAAGCGGGCATGATAGCGATATGCTCTAGGGCATGGGCCATGAATGGTAACCTTGAGACAGCGCGCCTAGCCACCCTGCTCGAGTGATGCGCCCTAATCTATCTAACTGGATGGCATATGCAACTACAAACCGAACTACTCCCCGCTGAATCCGATCGCACAGCCACGTCGATCGATAGCCTCAAACGGGCGTTTCTCGAAAACCTGTTCTACGTCCAGGGCAAGCCACCCGCTTTGGCCACCAGCCATGACTACTACATGGCCTTGGCCTTCACCGTGCGCGAGCGGATTTTGCAGCATTGGAATGACAGTGCCCTGCTCTACACCCAGCAACAGGCCCGCACAGTTTGTTATCTGTCCGCCGAATTTTTGCTCGGGCCGCATTTGGGCAATAACTTGATTAACCTGGGGCTGTATGAGCCGATGAAGCAGGCGATCGAGGAACTGGGTCTGGACTTCGACGAGCTGCTGGATCAGGAAGAAGAGCCGGGCTTGGGCAACGGCGGTTTGGGGCGGTTGGCGGCTTGCTATCTCGACTCCCTCGCCACGTTGGAAATCCCGACCTTGGGCTACGGGATTCGCTATGAATTTGGGATCTTTGATCAAGATATTCGCGATGGCCGCCAGATCGAATTGACGGACAAATGGCTGCGTTACGGCAACGCCTGGGAGCTGATTCGCCCCGAATGGACGGTCACCGTGCCCTTTGGTGGCCATACCGAATCCTACCGCAACAGCCAAGGGACTTACCGATCGCGCTGGGTGCCCGCCCTCGAAGTCAAAGGGGTGCCCTACGATACGCCGACCCTCGGCTACAACGTCAATACCGCCAATACCCTGCGCCTCTGGAAGGCCGAAGCGTCAGAATCCTTCGATTTCCAGTCGTTCAACACGGGCGACTACTACGGCGCAGTCTACGCCAAGGTGAATGCCGAGAACATCACGAAGGTGCTCTACCCGAACGATGACTGGTTCCAGGGAAAAGTGTTGCGATTGCAGCAGCAGTTCTTCTTTGTGTCCTGTTCGTTGCAGGACATGATCCGGATCATGAAGGGGCAGAAGATCCCGATCGAGCGGTTCCACGAAAAGTTTGCGGTGCAGCTGAATGACACGCACCCGGCGATCGCCGTGGCCGAGTTAATGCGCTTGTTGGTCGATCAGGAATTTCTCGCCTGGGACGAAGCCTGGGAGATCACCCAAAAAACCCTGGCCTACACCAACCACACGTTGATGCCCGAGGCCTTGGAGCGCTGGCAGATTGATCTGTTCCGCGACTTGCTGCCCCGGCATTTGGAAATCATTTACGAAATCAATCAGCGGTTTGTCGATGCGCTGCGGGTGCGGTTTATTGGCGATGAGGCGCGGTTGGCGCGGATGTCGTTGATTGATGAGTCGGGCGATCGCTATGTGCGGATGGCGAATCTCGCCTGCGTCGGTAGCCATGCGATCAATGGCGTCGCGGCCCTGCACAGCGAACTGCTGAAGGAAACCGTGCTGAAGGACTTCTACGAATGCTTCCCGGAGAAGTTTAGCAACAAGACCAACGGCGTCACGCCCCGCCGGTTCATGGTGTTGAGCAATCCCAAGCTGAGCAAGTTGATCACCGAGCGGATCGGCGACGGCTGGGTGACGGAACTCGATCAGTTGCGTCAGTTGGAGCAATTTGTTGATGATCCGGCCTTCTGCAAGCAATGGCGCGACATCAAACAATCGATCAAACAAAGCCTCGGCGACAATATCCTCAAAGAGTACGGCGTCACGATCAACCCGAATTCGATCTTCGATATCCAAGCGAAACGGATTCACGAATACAAGCGTCAACACTTGAACGTGCTGCATATCATCACGCTCTATAACCGGATCAAAGCCAATCCCAATGCCGAGATCACCCCGCGCACCTTCCTCTTCGGCGGCAAGGCGGCTCCGGGCTACGCCATGGCGAAGTTGATTATTCAACTGATCTGCGCTGTGGGCGAAGTGGTGAACAACGACCCCGACGTGCGCGATCGGATCAAGGTCGTCTTCCTCAAGAACTACAACGTCAAATTCGCCCAAAATGTCTATCCGGCAGCGGATTTGTCGGAGCAGATTTCGACGGCGGGCAAGGAGGCTTCAGGCACCGGCAACATGAAGTTTGCGATGAACGGCGCACTGACGATCGGCACCCTCGATGGTGCGAACGTCGAAATCATGGAGCAAGTCGGCCCCGAAAACTTCTTCCTATTTGGCCTCACCACGCCGGAAGTCGAAAGCCTCAAGGGCCGGGGCTATCACCCGATGGATTACTACAACCACAATGCGGACTTGCAGTTAGTGCTTGATCGGATTAGTTCCGGGGTCTTCTCCCACGGCGACAAGCAACTGTTCCAGCCGATCGTTGATAACCTGCTGCATCACGATCCCTACTTGCTGTTGGCGGATTATCAGTCCTACATTGAATGCCAGGATCGCGTGGCCACGGCTTATCGCGACCAGGATCAGTGGACACGGATGTCGATTCTCAACTCGGCGCGGATGGGGATGTTCTCCAGCGATCGATCGATTCGTGAATACTGCAAGGAAATCTGGAATGTGTCGGCGGTGAAGGTGACGAATACGGAAGGGTTCTGTTCGGATACGGTTTGTTTGCGATAAATCTGGGGCGATCCCCCCTAACCCCCCTTAAAAAGGGGGGAACATGAGAAAGTCCCCCTTTTTAAGGGGGATGCACGGGGGATCATAATCGTTGCAATAATCGACTCATGACCCCGCCACCTGGTGGGGTTTTTTGCGTCCAAAAATTAACCAGTAGAATAATCCGCCTTGGATCAGCAGTGTCAATAGCCCCCAGCGTGGATCATCGATCGTGCTGGTTGTCCAGATGGCGGGGGTTTTGAGGGCGGAGTCGGTGGAGTTGACGATCAGGAAGATGAACATGTTGTTGGCGGCATGGACGCCGAGGGCGAGTTCGAGGCGGTTGTCGCGCAGGGTGATGGCGGCGAGGAAGACGCCGAAGGCCCAGTAGTTGAGTCCCATCCAGATGGCTCCCCGGCCCATTTCCGGGTTGGCGAAGTGGGCGGCAGCGAATAGCATACTGGGGATGCTGATCAGCAGCAAGCGATTGCGGGTCAAGAGGCCCAAGCCCTGGGTCAGATACCCCCGGCAAAACAGTTCTTCCGCGCCGATCTGGATCGGGGTGAAGATCAAGACCGCCACCAGCAGGCCCAACCATTTCCACGGTTCAAAGGTGAGGACTAGTTCCCCCGGCGACCCGATCGCGCTGACGCCCAACAACAAGCCCATCATCCCAAACCATAGGCCAAATCCGGTCAGGAAACGTCGTCCACTGAAGGTTGCACCAGGGCTGATCAAGCTGCGAAAGGGCCGCCCATGGATCAGCTTCACCGCGATCGCGATGCCCGCCATCAGCACCACGAACTGCAAGTTTTGCCCAATGAAACCTGGGACAGTGGGTTGCTCAAATAAGTCGAGCAGCGCCCGTTCAAACAGTTTGCTGTCGCTGAAGATCGCCGGATCGGGGCGGGTCAGTAGCAGGAGCAACAGGCCAACGATCACCGTGACGATCGAGCCGACCACCAACCCCACCCCCAGGATCACCACAATCCCCAGGACATAGCGCCACCATTCGTTTTTGCCCTGGTGTACCGCATCTAAATAATGATTCATGCAAACATCTCGCCGGACGAGGCTGTGATCGAACTTGGGCCTATTCTAGGCAAAAACCGGGGGAAGCGGGGTACCCTAAAGCTATCCTCCCCACAATCACGAAGTGACATGAACTGGCGGACTCGCATCACCACTTGGCTCGAAACGCGTTGGGTCAATCCCTCCTATAGCGGCTGGCTCCTAACTTGTTTAGCAATTTTTCTGTTTATCGCGGCGACGAATACGTTGGCGGGGTGGCTCTATGTCATGAGCGGCGGGATGTTGGCGCTGTTGCTGGTGGCAGCGGTGTTGTCCTACCAGAATTTACGATCGTTGCAGGTGCGACGGCTACCGATCGATCCAGTGACGGTGGGTGAGCCATTGCAAATCGGATTGGCGCTGATGAACGCGACCGCGACGCCGAAGGGCTTGATGCAAATCGTCGATCAGGTACCACCGGGACTGGGCCAAGTCCAATTCCAAACCGTCGAGCAGGTGCCCGCTCGGGGCCGGGAGGTGGTGCATTACGACTATCCGACCCAGCGGCGCGGCGTCTATCGCTGGCAAAACTTGGTGGTGCGATCGGCGGCTCCGCTGGGTCTATTCTGGCGACGGCAGGTGTGGCCCGCCCGGACGACAGCGATCGTCTATCCGCCGATTTTGCCGATCGCCCGCTGTCCCCTGATCGACGATGTGGGTCAACAACGCAGCTTACAGGTCTTAGACAATCGGCGGGCGCAGGCGAGTAGTGCGGGGATTACCCGATCGCTGCGGCCCTATCGTTGGGGCGATCCGATGCGGATGATCCATTGGAGTACCAGTGCCCGCCATGGCGAACTGCGGGTGCGCGAACTGGAGATGATGAGCAGTGGGCGAGAAGTGATGATCGCGATCGACAGTGCGATGCCCTGGGATGCCGAACTGTTCGAAGCTGCCGTCACTGCCGCCACCTCGCTTTATTTCTACGCCGTCAAGCAACAACTGAATATTTCCCTCTGGACGGCGGGCACTGGGAAGCTGCGGGGCGCGAAGCAGGTGTTACGGATAATGGCGGGTGTCATGCCTGGGGAAGCCCCCAAAGCCGACGGAATGCCACAGGAACCGCTAATTTGGCTGACCCAGAATATTAATAGTCTGGACAATCTACCCGTGGGGAGTCGGTGGCTGCTGTGGTCACCGACGGATGATGTGGTGATGAATCTGCCGCCGATGATGCGCGGCCAAGTGATGCGGCGCGATCGGGGGTTGGGGGAACAGTTGCAGGGGAGTGGAAATTGAGCATTGACCGACTGCGAAATTTGCCCGCCCGCGCGTAAACGGCAGGGCTAGTAAGGGAACCCGGCTAAACCCGGCTCAAATTTGGGTTGAGTGCCCTTCAGGGTACTTTCCTTACTAGCCCGCCGTTCACGCGCGGGGCGGGCAAATTTCGCAGTCCATCAATTTCCCCTTGCTCAATTCAACATTCCCAATTCGGCATTCCCAATTCGATATACTGAAAACCGATCGTACTTCGCGTCGGACAGGGTTATGTCGAATTGGTTTGAACTGGTGAGGAAGGGTGGCCCGGTGATGGTGCCGATCGTCAGTCTGTCGGTGATTACGGTGGCTTGTGCCTTTGAGCGAGGCTGGTTTTGGCAGCGGACGTTGCAGGGCGAGCAGCGGCTGGTGCGACAGATTTTGGCGGCGGCGCAGGTGGATTTGGCTCAAGCGCAAGCGATCGCGCAGCAAGCTCAAGCGATGCCGATCGGGCGGTTTCTCCTATCGGCGTTGCAGCTGCATCAGCCGACGCCGGAAACCTTACGATTGGCGATGGAGGCCTCGGGCGATCGGGAATTTGTCAAGATGCGCAAAAGCGATAAATTGCTGGAGACGATCGTCGGGATTGCGCCGTTGCTGGGGCTATTGGGCACGGTGACGGGACTGATTACGACGTTTTTTAATTTGAACATCGGCGGTGGCGGTGGCGTCGATACCAGCGTCGCGGCAGCAGGGATTGCGGAAGCCTTGATTGCGACGGCGGGGGGGATGATTGTGGCGATTTTGGCGTTGGCGGTATTTCGGGTTTGTAATAGTTTGCAATCAGCACAGATCGATTATTTCGCCGATGTGGGGAACGAATTAGAATTAATCTATCGGCAACTGTGGTACGAACCTCGGATGGCGCAGGAGACGGCGGCGCAGTCGAGTCAGGGATTGTTGCAGCGGATTGTGGAATTGTTGGAGACGAATTTGCCGCATGACGATGGGAAGATCGACGATCGCGCAACACCACCTGAGGTTCAAACCTCAGGCTCATAGCAAAAACCCGTTGAAACGGGTTGAAACGCCTTTCCTAATTATTCTTCAGTCCGTTTTAACGGACTTACGCTATGAGCCTTGGGTTTGAACCCAAGGTGGATCGAAAGCGCAGTCCACCAAAACCCACCCCCAAACAACACCATGCGATTCCGCGCCCAACGACAACAGCAAAACCAAATGCCAGAGGTGAATCTGGTGCCGATGATGGATGTGATTATGACCATCCTGACATTTTTTATTATCATTTCGATGAGCCTCAACGACTTCCAATCGATCGAGATTCGGCTACCCAGCAAAGGCGGCGCACCCGGCGGCAACCAGCCCCAAGCGCCGGGCACGGACTTCCTGATGATCGCCATCAACGCCAAACGCGAACTCTTCATCAACCAAAAACCCACCACCCGCGATCAATTGGTGCCCCAAAGTCGCGCCTACCTCGAACGCAATCCCGAAGGTAAAGTAATCATCGTCGCGGACAAAACCGTGCCCTACGAAGCAGTTTTGCAAATCCTGACGACGCTGCGCGATCTCGGCGGTGATCGGGTTTCCCTCAGTTTCCAGTAAGCTCACTGCCCTTGAGCCAGCAGCACCGCCGAACCGAACAGCATCAAGCCAAACCCCAGCACGATCGGCACCCGCCAATAGGGCCGCCGCGCCAACCAAAAGCCCAAGGCGATCGGCACCGCAACAATGGCAAACATTCCCCGCTCGGGCGCGATCGGCTGATGGGAAAAGGCCAACCACAACAGCGACCAAAACGTGTAATTCGTCAGCAAGATGCCCAGATGTTGCCGCGACCGCCAGAACAGATACAAGCCACCCACCACCGTCAACGTCCGCACAAACCCCAAGGGCCACAGCAACCAAAACCACAGCCCCAAACTCACCACCAACCACGGTCGCACCCTCGGTTGAATCTGGGCCTTAAATCGCCAAATCAGAAACGCACAAACCTCGATCGTGCAGAACTGAATCGGATACCACACGCTGCGAATCGCCCCAGTTTGGGCCTCGATCGGCCCCACGATGCCGCCCCGCAACGTCTCCCCCCAGGCCCGCCAATCCAGCAATCCCGGTGGCTTCTCGGCCCAGAACTGCAACGCCCGATCGAACGCAAACACATCGCCAAACCGCCAGCCGCAATACAGGCTATACAGCGTAAAGCCAATCAACGTGCATCCACCCACCCAGTAAGCCAAGTCCGATCGCCGCTGCTGCCACGCCGCACTGACCAAGGTCGGCATTAGGCTCAAGCCCATACTCCGCGTCGCCGTCGCCAAGGCCCCAAACCCCGCTGCCAGCCCGTAATACTCGCGACTAAAACTCTGCAACGTCAGCACATTTAATAGCAAAAACAACCCATCGGCATCGGCCAAGCTGGAAAATAACGACAGCGGAAACCAGGCCACGGTGGCGATCGTCCATTTCGCCACGATCGGATTCCAGCGCTCCGCGACCCAATGATACAAAATCGTCAACGCCAACAGAAATGCCAGGTTGTTCACGCACAATGCCGCAAAGACAAAGGGGATGGCTCCCAATTGCATGACGATCGCGCAAAGCAACGGATACAGCGGAAACAAGGCCACCGCAGGCGAAAGCTTTGCCCCATCTTGAAGATAACCCGCCGTGGCAATTTGGGCGTACCACTGCCCATCGCCCAAGAGGAATACGCCCCAACCCAATCGCTGGGCAACGATCGCCGATCCAACTGGCAAACTCGGCGCAATCAACCCCATCGCCACCCACACCAGCAGCCGACTAAACAACCAGGGCTGCCAAACGGCACGGGGCGGCTTTAAGACCTGCTGCAAGGTCGCGATCGGCGGGAATTGAATCATGTCCATGCCTCTATTAAAGCAGTACATCTGTCGAATGCACACTACATCTAGCGTGACATTCGGGATCGATCCGGTCGCAAAACCCTACGACGATCGCCGATAATAGAAACATTCGCGGGATTTTGGAGTGACCCATGGCAACTTGGCGGAGTCGGATAATGGGCTTGATCCTGATGTTGTGCTTGTGGGTGATCGCCGCCCCCGCCGGGGCCGAAACCCTGAGCGATCGCCTGGCCCACTATCCCAATTGGCAACACAAACCCACCACCCAAGCGGCCCAGGGCGATTTGACCTATCCGGCTTGGCTGGCGGGGGATTGGCAGTTGCGGAGTACGTTGGTGAGTCTGGAGGCTCCCCTGGCCCCGGCGATCACGACACCGGGGTTTGAGGGCAATCGGGCCGAGTTGAACCACCCGATCGACTTCCCCGTGCGGTTTGTCAGCGCGAATCTCCCCCAGCCGCAATCGCTCATTCCCCGCCGCAACACTGTCGGCATCATCGCCGATCGGGCCTACAACGGCATGAGCATCGCCAAAGCCTACCTCGGAGCCGATCGGGTGCAATCCGTCCAAGTCGATCCGACCAATCCCAATCGCCAACTCACCGTCCTCAAAGGCAATCGCCAACTGGAATCCACCATCACCGATCGGGCAATCGAGCAGCCAATGCCCGATCGGTTCATCACCACCGAACTCTTCCAGCAAGTCTTTCGCGGCACCGAGCCGCCCTACCTCAACCAAGTCGAAACCACCACCGACTATCATCGTCAGAACAATCCCGCCATCCCGATCGTCGCCGATCAAATCACCGCAATCTACCTCGCCCCCAGTGACCCCAACTACTTCCAAGCCAGGGAAACCCCCGTTGCACTCTATCGTTACAAACTCGAATTCTTTGCGTTACAAAAGTCTACCGACCCGGAGACATTGTGAACAAACCCCCGTAAAGTGCAAAGGATTCGTCATTATTGATGAAGTGATTTAAGCCATTTAGTCCATGCAGGTAAACTTTGTTGGCGTTTAGGATTGAGCCAGTTATTTCTTTGATAACTTTGGAGAGATATAGGATCGGTTTTGGTTGGAACAATTTTGGGATTTAATAGGGCCACAGCGGAATGAATCATTATCACGAACAATGGATTGCGGATTGGTGCCAAGAGAATGGTTGGACTGACTGGTTTAGTCAGCAACGCAGCTATTGGGCCTTTCCTCCCCATGCCGTGATGCCCACCCCGATTCCCTATCAAGTCCTACGGGAAATCAAAGCCACCAAGGGCTTCAGCCCCGACGAGCGATCGTGGGGATTAGCCGGGCTGGCAAGTTTAATTAGCTGCGTGACGATCGGCTATGGATTGTCGTCACCCATGCCCATCCTGATCGCCTTCGCATTTTGTGCCGTAGTCGCAATTCAGTTAGAAGAAGAATAGTTTCGGCTTTGCCTAACTACCTTTTAAATGCCAGCCAAAACTAGAAGGGTGCGTTGACGGTCGGCATGTCGTCGTCATCGGCAATATCATCGCCCAGATTGACGATCGCGCCATTGAACGCGTCAGCCAGGCTCTTGGCGGCACGGGTGGCGGGGTCTTCGGGTGTCCAGGTGGGTGGCTCGTTAGTCTCGCGGATAAACGGCGGCGGGGCGGCGGTTGCGCTGGTGGGACTGGGCGCAGGTGGGGGCGATTTCGGCGGCGGCGGGGATTTGGGTTGGGGGGGAGCCGGGGGAGTGATGACCGAAGGTCGGTCGGAGACCATCGCGGCGGGTGGCGGATTTTGAGGTTGTTGGAGGCGGGCTTGGGGATTCGGCGGGACGGTGCCAGGTTGGGTGGCTTGGATTTCGGTGACGACGAGGTTGAGTTTGATCGATTTGAGGTCGAGGGTTTTGGCGCAGGCTTTGCTGAGTTTTTCGAGCTGGACTTTGACTAGTGGCACGACGTTTTTGCCCCGGACGCCGATCTTCACGGTCGTGCCGCTGACGTCCATTAGGAAGCAATTCGGCGAAATAATCGCTTTGGTCGAAGCCAAGCCCAAATTGCTCAAGATCATCTGCCAAGTCGCGTCTAAGTCCACGATCGGGGGCGCTTCCGGGTCACTGGGGAAGAGGTTCGGGGTAATGGATTCGGGCGGCGCAGTGGGGGCGATCGGCGGTTGGGCTACGGGTTCCACTGCGGGTTGAATCACGGGGGCAACGATCGGTTGAATCACGGGTTGCACGATCGGGGCTTGAGCAACAGGCTGAACGATCGGTTGAACCACGGGCGACACTGACGCAGGTGCCGCGTAGACCATCGCAGGTGGCTTAACCATTGGCGCAACGGCGGTCACTGGCTCACCCGGCGCAATCGCACTGGGCAACAATCCCATCAACGTAATCTCCAACCACAATCGCGGCTGAGTGGAGTTTTTGAGCTGCACCTCGGCACTGCGCAGATGCTGTTGTCCGGCCAGCAATGCCCGACCCGAGATCGTTTTGGCAAATTCCACCATCGCCGCCCAAGTCGGAGCCGTGACTGCGACGAGATCGCTCCGATCGGGAGCCGTCTTCGCAATGAGTAAATCCCGATAAAAACTCGCGAGGTTTTGCAGCACGATCAGCGGTTCGCGGCCCCGATCCATCAGTCGCCGAGTGCAATCGATCGCCGCCTCGGCCCCATCCCCAAAGATCGCCTGGGTCAACGCCAGCAAATCCCGTTCTGGCACGGCTCCCACGAGATCCCAGACCGCATCGATCGTCACCTCCCCCGCCATCAGACTCAACTGATCCAGCAAACTTTCCGCATCCCGCAAGCCGCCCTGGGAAATCTGCCCAATCAACTGCACCGCATCCGCCGCGATCGCGATGTCTTCCGTCTTCGCAATATACGTCAAATGTTGCGTCATCGCCGCCAACGGAATCCGCCGAAAATCAAACCGCTGACACCGCGAAATAATCGTCGGCAACACCCGCTGGGGGTCAGTTGTAGCGAGCACAAAAACCACCCGATCGGGCGGCTCTTCCAACGTTTTCAGCAACGAATTGAACGCCGCATTACTTAACATGTGGCAGTTATGTACCAACAAACCATTGGCCACAAAGTTGTGATTATCCTCAACTTCTAGGTCATAGACTGCTTCCACGATTCCTGGTTCGATCGATCGGACGATCTCGAAACTTGTAGTCCATGCTGGGGATGGCGTATTGCCGAAGGTCAGCCAGCCATTTTCGGCTGGTGTCTGCGCCCATTGAGAGGTAGTCAAAGTCCTTATTGTGGCTGGCCCGGTGAAAGCGGCGGGCTTTGGTCGGATAGCCCAAGCCAGTAAGCCAGTCGGCCAAGAATTGGTTTTCGAGTTGGGAGAAGCCTTCGGTGTGAAGTTGAATTTGGGGTGTACCTGCCGGGGTGTGACTGAGGGAGCCGTCGTCCATGTACCACCAGGCCAAACCCTCTGGCGTAATGCGTTCCAACCAAGCCGCAGTAACGCACTTTGCTTGTCGATCGGGTCGCACCACGTCATAAACTGCGACCAAGTCGGGATGACAGACGGAACGGCCCACAGCGGACATTGTGCCGTAGCCGCGATTTTCGGTAATCCGGCATTTGATGCGTAAGCTGGCGAGTCGCTGTGCTTTGTACTCCGACCAGCTTTGTTGGATTTGGCCGTGAGTCCAGGCAATCCGGGGGAAGCGACTGCGCTTGTTGGGATAGATAATTGCGGCATCGCCCAGCAGTGTGCCATAAAGCAGTCCATATTCAGTGTCAGGGATTGATCCCAATTTCTGAATAAGGTTTTGGGTGCGCGTTCCCCAGGTACCGTGATATCGAAGGTAGGGATGCCGTTCCCAATGGGACTGAATCCCAACCAATCCCACACCTTTTCTTTGCTTATTCGGCGGGACGGCCAATTTTTCGCCACAGCCACAGCGGCAGTGAGGCCGGAGTGGTTCAGCCTGGGCCAGAATCCGCGCCAAGTCGTAGGGTTTTGCACCAAACTTGTTGCCTTTGAACTGGTGCCCACGGACAAATCGGCGGAGTCGGCGATCGGTGCCATATTTGAGAATAAGTTCGCCGCAGCCGCACTCACAGGGGATACGATCGGTGCGCCGATTTGGAGATCTTGTGCTTTCGTCCATCCTGCTACTGTCCGAATCAAATGATTGCCAGTGCACCTGATTTCGCGGCGATCGGTCTTGATGATCAGTGTCGGCTTTTCACCCCGCACTAACCAGCGTTTGACCACCTTCCATTCCCATTGTTGCGAAGTCTCGTTGTAACTCAAGACCTGTTTACCCTTTATAGCCGGATCGTCAATGCGTTGCCATCCATCCTGGGATAGAACTAACGAATCACCCGTCAGGCACTCATCCACCACATAAACTTTGAATCGACACTGTACCGGAGCAAACTGCGATCGCTCGATTAATTCGCGAATATTATCAACGCCAGTATTACTCGCCGCATCAATCTCAATGACATCTAAGGCATTGCCGATCGTGATCGACTTACAGGTTTCACAAACGCCACAAGGTTCTGCTGTCGGCCGATCGCCCGCAATGCAATTCAACGACTTCGCAAAAATCCGCGCACTGGAAGTTTTACCTGTACCGCGTGCCCCGGTGAACAGATAAGCGGGCGCAATCCGCTGTTGATCCAAGGCATTGGTCAGCGTCTGAGCAATCGCTTCTTGGCCCACCAACTGCGCGAAGGTTTGGGGACGATACTTATGATGCAGGGGAACGTAGGACATGGGCGATCGCCAGCGAAAAGGCAGAAGACGGGATCTATTCTCGCTCACGATCGGGCGAAACGGGCAACGGATTTTGGGCCAGGGCGTCTAACCCCTTCCCTGATGCAATTGCACTAATCGCGTGATCCAAGCGGTGCCGCCCTCCACCCGCCAAAACACATCAAATCCGCCCACCCGTAGATTCCATTGCTGCTCCGGCAGGCCATCTTTGCCCCGTTCATGGGCTGGACGCGGATCTTGCCCGATCGTCTGTTCGATCAGCGTTTGGGTGGCAGACCGATCGGCAATCCGCCCCTGTTCCCAGTATTCTTCGAGCGCGATCGCCGCCGCATCTGCCCAACAAACCGCAAACCCCGGCGTCTCCAACGTGGCCCAAGCACTCGTCGCCGCCGGAATCGCATCGGCATAGAGAATGTAGGGTTTGAGATCCAGCACGGGCGTCCCATCGAGCAAATCTGCCCCGGTGATATGCAACAGGATTTCCGATCGTTTGGTTTCTACCCGATCGAGCTGCACCGCACTCAGGCCGATCGGATTGGGTCGATTGGGACTTCGACTCGCATAGACCCCAACTTGCGTCCGGCCCCCCAAACGCGGCGGGCTGACCAAGGGTTTGAACGTCGCACCATAGTCCTGTCCGTGAAACCAAAAGACCACCCACAGATGCGAAAATTCCTCAATCCCACGCAAAGCGAGTTGGTTGTCACCCGTATTGGCAAACACGATTTGGGCCGTCGCGGCGGGGACAAGGCCGGATTGGCGCGGGATGCCGAAGCGTTCGGGATAGCAGGAGCGGATATGGGCGATCGGGCGAAGGGTAAAGTCAGCAGTCATAACGGCAATCGATCGTCGAGCTGAAACGTGAGTGGCATGGCTGTCGTGGTCATGAGGCGATCGATGGGTTGAATTGAGTCAAGATGCTTCTTTCTCACACAATTATTTTGTGATGACAAGTTCAGACTGATCAATATCGATCAGCGCCCCGCAAAGTCGCAAGAAATCCATCCCGATTAGTCCTTTGACATAGCTATTGATGGGGAGTGGAATAGCAATGATTGGAAAGGCGTCGATTTGTTTGCCGAGGCAGTTGAAGCGCGGAATAGCGATGACAGGAACAGTTAGCCGATCGCTAGCGGTTTGGATGGTGGTTTGTCTGAGGGGAATCGGATTGTCGATAATCGATCGAACCAAATCATCGGCGAGGCAGGTGTAGCTCGCACCAGTATCGATCAGCAGACGGGCAGTGATGAAGAGTTCCTGGTCTTGGCATTTACAGGCCGCTTGTGTCCAAAGGAGTTGGCCGTGGGTTTTGAGCTTGTAGCGATGGTCTACGACCGACCGAAGGTCATCGGGCATGGTTAGAGGATGAAGGCAACGTCGTCGGGGATTGGGCCGGTATATTCGATCGAGAGGGTGCCTGTGCGCGTTTTGCGTTCACGGGCGATCGCGGCGTAGATTGGCTCACAGTCGCTGGAGTGGGCGATGACTTCACCTTCTAGGGTTTCGAGGTTCTCGTCGGTTTTGGGGTTTGCGACGAGGAGCCACTGGTTGGGGTAGATCGTTTGCATTTGATCGATCGTTAGGAGGGTGGTTTCCATAGAGATGAGGGAATTGAGCGAACTGCTTGATTATATCGTACTGGCTCGATCGTTCCCAAAGGGTGATCGGGCGACTACGCCCCACCCCCGCCCCGTGGCTAAAGCACAGGGCTAGTAAGGAAACTCCCCTAAAGGGGACTCCAAACTACTTCTGAGCCGGGTTTAGCCGGGTTTCCTTACTAGCCCGCCGTTGACGCGCGGGTGGGCATTGCGATCGCCGATCGAACTGACAATCAATTCCCCGATCGCACCTTACGCCCCCGATCGCCAAAGGCCACGATCGCCGCGCCAAATCCGGTTCACGATGCCCCATTTTGTTGTTCGATCGCCCGTCGCAAAATTACCAGACTTCGCTGTGTACCCAAAACATACGGATGCTCGGCGGGAAGGACTGCCTGACGGATACTGAGGGCTTCCTCTAGGAGCGGCGGCTAGATTGGCATATAAATTTCGGCTTCGTGGGTAGCGATGAAGGCGCACGCGGATGAAAGGTACGTCCAGCTTGCCGCTAGCGGTAACGATCGAACGACAAACATCAGCTTGGTCAGGACGATAACCGAGGTCTTGCAATGGCAAAACTGGAAATATTGTGTAGGTCGCACCAGTATCGACAAGCAATCGGAGAATGACCCGATCGCCCTTTGGGCCAACGACGGAGGCATTGAGGCAGAGGAGGTTGCCGAAGCGTTGCAATGGATAAATCTGAACGGGATGACGAATCATAGCAGGAAGGCGAGGTCAGGATCGGGGGAGCCTGTGTGTTCGATCGCGAAGGAGCGACCATTGCGTTGACTGAGGGCAGCGTAGATTTCGTCCCGATCGACGGAGTGGGCGAGGACTTCTCCGGCGATGACCTTGAGGTTCGTATCGAGGGCGGTGAAGGCAATCAATAGCCACTGGTCGGGATACTGGGCTTTCATCTGCTCGATCGTTAGGAGGGTGGTTTCCATAGAGATGAGGGGATTGAACGGACTTCCTGATTATATCGTATTGCCTCGATGGTCTCCGACCGACCAAAGGTCATCGGGCGCAGATGGCGATCGTGGCTCAGGGGTGGTGCGATCGTTTACAGGTGGGTGGGTGATCAGGCAGCAGAGTCCGATCGGCCCATAGTCTGATTCAGAAACGTCAGTGACTTGGACTGCATTTGGGCCAAACTTTCAGCCAGCTTGTCCGGCACCAAACTTTGGACATCTTCCAATTCTGTCCCCAAGTGGACGATTTCTAGTAAGGATTCGGCGACGCCTAACCCGGTCAATTGGGCCAATACTTTGGGATTGAAGAGCCGCCGCTCGGCTTCTTCGATCGTGACGCTACCACCCGCGATCGCGGCACAGAGGCCCAGACTCATGACGGCGACCAGTTGCGATACGTCCGATCGGTCGTCGAGTTGAAACATGAGTGGCATGGCGGTGGTGGTCATGGGGCTAATTACTCCATCCTGATTTGATTTTTAGGTCAAAAACGCGACCTGACGGACTTTCAAAGTAGTGAATTGATATCGGTTTACCCTGGCTGTAGCCATCCTGATAGACTTTGCGCCATTCGCCCCATTCAATTTCCCGTAGTTCAACCAGGAGAAATTGGTTCTTCACCTTTAGCCACTGAGTCCCATCCGGGATGGCGTCGAAATCATCGGGATAGTTGGGGGCATCCTCCGGGAAGTCGTAGGTGTACTTGAGCGACATATCTGATCCTAGCGAATATCGTCATTATACATTTAGTGTATTTGAACTGTTTTTAGCGATCGAATCGACTACGCCCCACTCCCGCCCGTGACTAAAGCACAGGGCTAGTAAGGAAACTCCCCTGAAGGGGACTCCAAACCACTTCTGAGCAGGGTTTAGCCGGGTTTCCTTACTAGCCCGCCGTTGACGTGCGGGTGGGCATTGCGATCGCCGATTGTGCCCCCAAATCCGATCGAACAACACGATCGATCGCGCAGTTCATGAGTCTTCATGCCAAATCTCGATTAGTTGCTCTTGATTCAAACTGGCAAGCCATTTCCCATCGGGACTCATGGCAATCCGCTCTATTTTTGCAGCACTTCTGTTCAACCGACAGATTGCTTGATTATGCTCAATATCCCAGATTGTGATGTCGCAAACATCAGTGCAATAAGCCAGAAATCGACCATCAATCGTCATAGTCGCGGGCAAATGGCCATCAACCACAAGCACTAATTCTCCAGTACAGATATCCCAGACATGGATGGTTTCTGATTGTTGACCGCAAGCCAGAACTTGCCCCACTTGGTTGACAGCCAAATATTCCGCCAACCCAGAATCCGAAATTTCAACTGTCCTAATCAGTGAGCCTGTCTGAACATCCCACACATGATGCGATCCATAACGAGTCACCACGGCCTGACTCAGCAATACTTTGCTATCAGGGCTGATCAAGACGGACGAGTTACAGGTTGGATATCGATCGGCTTCCCAACAAAAATGCTGAACAGGCAACTGTATGGTGCCAATTTCTTGGCGAATCGGAGTCGCCAATAGGTTATGGCTGGTAATTCTGGCAGATTGGAGTGGGTTGCGGACAAAATCGCCACAGACTAAGATTGGTTCGTATGGAGCCATTGCGAAAGGCTGAATATTGCTTGGTATGCCCTGTGGCGCAGCATCCAGCAAGAAGCGAAATTCCTCAGTCTGTAGATTGAGCATACTGATCGCATCGGCACCACCAACGATTCCCAACAGCCATGTTTCATAGCAGCCAACACTCATATGGTCATGCTGAAACTCGATGTTCAAGTTTTTCATAAACCACCAAATGGTACAGTGATACTGGATTGATGTATAGGTGTGATGCGATGTGGTTGAGCCAACCCTTGCCGTTCATTGAAGATTTTATTGATGAGTTAGGCCAAGGATTGC
>JANOQX010000042.1:0-10430 GCA_031415035.1 Cyanobacteria bacterium VAR_4_metabat_243 | reverse complement strand
GTGGGTCACCAAAAGTCACACCCTTCACTTTCGCATCATGAATCAGAATTGGATTATCCATGCCTAACAGCTCTTTCAGAGGGCGATCCTAGTTTACCTTCAACTTGTGTGTACACGGTAGCCTTAAAAAGGGGGGAACCGCATTCAAAGTCCCCCTTTTGAAGGGGGATTTAGGGGGATCGTGACCTTTGCAACACCCGATCAAACTTTTCCAACATCCCCCAAGGCCGATCGCGCCTGATCCTGGAGGGCGCGGGATGCGCGCCCCTCCTAGAACCCCATGATCTTCGCCACGTCCGCCAACTCCGGCTCCACCCCTTGATGGAACTGATCCTCCCCACTCCGCTTAATCGCCGAATCTGGATCCTTCAATCCATTCCCGGTCAACACACAGACGATCGTTGCCCCGTAAGGCACCGCATCTTTTTTCTTCAACAATCCCGCCACCGAAGCCGCACTGGCTGGTTCGCAGAAGATCCCCTCGTTCGCGGCCAACTTCTGGTACGCCGACAGAATCTCCTCATCGGTCACAGCATTAAACTCACCGTTGCTGCTCGATCGGACGCCCCAGGCCTTATCCCAGTTGGCCGGATTGCCGATGCGGATGGCGGTGGCGATCGTTTCGGGGTTGGCGACGATTTCGCCTTGGACGAAGGGGGCCGAACCCGCTGCCTGGAAGCCCATCATCCGGGGCAATTTGGTACAGCGCCCTTCCTTGAAATATTCGTTGAAGCCCATCCAGTAGGCGGTGATGTTGCCCGCGTTGCCGACGGGGATGCAGAGCCAATCCGGCGCATCGCCCAGTCCATCGGTGACTTCAAAAGCGGCGGTCTTCTGACCCTGCAAACGGTAGGGATTGAGCGAATTGACCAGGGTGATCGGATGGGTGTCGGCCATTTCCCGCACCAGTTCCAAGGCCCGATCGAAGTTGCCTTTAATCGCCAACACCTCCGCCCCGTAGAGCAAGGCCTGGGCCAGTTTGCCCAGGGCGACATAGCCATCGGGAATCAGCACAAAGGCCCGCATTCCGGCCCGGCGGGCATAGGCCGCCGCAGCGGCGGAGGTGTTGCCCGTACTGGCGCAGATCACGGCCTCGGCTCCGGCTTCCTTGGCCTTGGTGACGGCCATGGTCATGCCGCGATCCTTGAAGCTGCCCGTGGGATTGAGTCCGTCGTATTTAATGTAGACCTTGACCTGCTTGCCGATTTCGGCGGCGATCGTCGGTACGGGAATCAGCGGGGTGTTGCCCTCGCAAAGGGTGACGACGGGGGTGCTGTCGGTCACGGGCAAATACTGACGATACTCCTCAATTAAGCCCCGCCACGCGGTTCTAGTCTGCGATTGGGGGACGCGCCCGAGGCCTGGGGGGTTGATAATCACGGTCGTTCTGGGGATATGCTTGCAGTGCAGTTTTCCAGTATCGCCGATGGCGTGTGCATTGGGATAGCGATCGATGGGGGCTAACCCGACGAAATTACCGCAAAAATCCCCTAGTCACGTTCGCCCCATCCCTGGGAGAATGCAACAAATCGCCCGGACATTTCGTCCAAAGTCCAGTACCATTGTTGTCGCGGTGTTGAGTTTAATAAACTAAAAAAAATGACTACTACAATCTCCCCTGCCATCAAGTCATCCGACGCTGCTCCCAGCATCGCGATCGCCAAGTCGGTCTACCAAACTGACCATCAAGTTAAACTGCTGAATCTCCATGCCGATGCGGAATCGCTTCTCCAGCAACTGCATGCGATCAAGCAGCAACGCGATCAGTCGATCGACGCCCAATAGGACTCGCTATGAAAGCATTTTGGTCGGATCCCTATCTTTGGATTCATGCCGCTGGGATTGCGGTGGTGCCACTGTGGTTGATCCTCTGTTTCCTCGGGTTAGCGGCGGGTGATCCGATTTTGCCCAGCGGCCTCGAAATTTTGGTGGTGGCGATCGCCGGGATTGCCCCGATTGTCTGGATGCAGTGGCAAAAACCGTTCTGCATCTACAGTTTGTTGGCCGTGAGCCTCAAGTCGAGTCAACTGACGGACAATCAACGCCGGATCTTGACGTTGTTCAAACAGCGCCGTAACCCGATCGTCACCATCGTCGCAGCGGGCGGGCTATTCCTCGTCCTCAAGTCGCTCTATGGCAGCGCCGCGATCGTTGCCGGGGTGACACCGATCGCCAACCATGGCCTGGGCCTAATCGTGTCGATCGTCAGTTTTCTGGCCGCCAATCTGTTCTTGCAAGTGCCCTTGAGCGTGTTGCAGGTGTTGCTCGCCACCGATGCGGAATTTCAGCAGGCGACGCCCTACGATGCCTTGGCGATCGGGCGGGATTTCTTTGAGCCAGGGTTAAAAGTCACGAAGATTTTGCCAGTTCTGCGGAGTGATGCGGGTACGATTTAGGCAGCGCCGCCGCCAAGTGTCGCTCCCGATACAAACGACCCCATATTTTTTTATTAGGCTTAGAATATTCATAGCCCAACGGTGATTGATTGCCGTTTTGCTGCGCCCTGAGCCGTCACCACCCGATTTATTTGAAGGATGATTTTGCTATGTCGATTGACTCTCCCGCCTCAGACACCCCACCCGACGCCTCAATCACCGAAATCCTAACTTCCGATGCAAAGGTCTGGGACGGCCTGAAATTGGCGATCGCCCAGAGTTCGGGATTTGAGCGGTGGAAGCAGGATCGCCAATTTGATGGCACGACGCCAGAGCATTCATTGGAAACCCTAGTGCATCGTTATCTGCGCGAGACGTTGGAAACCCTGGCGTATTAATACAAGTCTCATTCGACTGCGCTGCCCAATCGCCCCGCGCGTCAACGGCGGGTCATGCCATCGCTGATCGCCCTCGACTACGCCACAAACCGCACAAACTTCTTCTTCCCCAACTGCATCACCTGCCCATACAGCCCCTCCGGCCCGTCAAACACCCGATCGGGATCAGCCAATTTCTCCCCATTCAGCCGCACTGCGCCGCCCTGTACCTGTCGCCGCGCTTCGGACGAACCTTGGCACAGCCCACTGGCTCCGACCAAGTAGAACAGCTTGGCTGGAAACGCCACGCCTGCTAAGGAAAATTCGGGAACGGATGCGGTGTCGGTGCCTTGGCCAGGACTTTGGGTCAGCCCGATCGCGGTGGCTTGGGCTTGTAAGGCGGCAGCGGCTCCGTGGTATTGCCCCACGACTTCGAGGCCGAGCAACTTCTGGGCGTCACGGGGATTGGCGGGCAACTGATCCAGTGGCAAATTCGTCAGCAGCTCGAAATACTGGCGGATCAAGGCGTCGGGGATCTTTTCGAGTTTGGAATACATTGACAGCGGATCTTCCATCAGGCCGACGTAGTTGCCCAGGGATTTGGACATTTTCTGGATACCGTCGGTGCCCACGAGAATCGGCATCAACAGGCCAAACTGCGGCTCCTGGCCGAAATGGCGCTGCAAGTCGCGGCCCACGGCGAGGTTGAATTTTTGGTCGGTGCCGCCGAGTTCAACATCAGCCGCGATCGCCACAGAGTCGTAGCCCTGCATCAGCGGGTAGAGAAACTCATGCAGAAAAATAGGATTTTCGGTTTTATACCGCTCGGCAAAGCCTTCCTTGGCGAGCATCTGGCCGACCGTCATCGTGCCGAGCAATTCTAGAATCTTGGTCAGATCCATCCCGGCCAGCCATTCGGAGTTGTAGCGAATCTCCAAGCGATCGGGCGTATCGAAGTCGAGAATCGGCCGGACTTGATCGAGATAGGTTTTGGCATTGGCCTGCACATCGGCTTCCGTCAATTGCTTTCGCACTTCCGACTTGCCTGTTGGATCGCCAATCCGGGCCGTAAAGTCACCAATAATCAGCACCGCTGTATGGCCCGCATCCTGAAACGATCGCAGTTTACGAAACAGCGTACTGTGGCCGAGGTGAATGTCACTGCCCGTCGGATCGATTCCTAACTTAACCCGCAAGGGCCGATGACCTCCGGTCGGTCTTCGACCATCGGCCTGCTTGATCCGCACCCGCAAATTCTCCGTTGGGCGCTCAGCGGCGGGCTGATCCGGGAAGATTTCCACAATGCCCCGTTCTAACCAGTCAAACCCATCTACCATGAACGTCTATTTCCCATTGAAGATTTTGAGCAACTGTGTGTCATCGGACACAATCCATATCCGGAGGGCAATTGCTTCTTAGTCAGCCTACTATAATTGTGTCGGATTTTAATTGTCATGGCAGACTAATCAAGTTCAGTCAAAATCCACAAAATCCTCGGCTGATCGCTCAACGATCGTCTATCCTACTGGGACGATAATCCCCAATTGTGTTTGGCGGATTGGATTGCGCGTCAGTGGTGTCTTCTCCCGGAATTGGCTTCAGTCCGCTGAATAGGATGAGTATTCCCCCCGCTTGCCTGCCCCTACATATCTGCATTTGAGAGAATCATCGTGTCATCCAACACCTATTACGACAAATCCAACTCGGGAACTTGGACCTTCATGCAGGGGGTCAGTAAGGTGACGGGTGGCACGCTGCTGGGGATTACGATGCTGGCCAGTTCGGCGATCGCCGGAGGCTTGGTCGGTTTGGCGATTAGTTTCCGCAACCTGCCCGATGTGCGGGTGCTGCGCACCTATGCCCCGAGCGAAACCACTCACATTTACGATGTCAAGGGCAAATTGCTGGCCAGTCTGCATGGCGAAGCCAACCGCGAAGTCCTGGCCCTCGACGAAATCTCACCCCACCTCAAGCGATCGGTGATCGCCGTGGAAGATGGCAGCTTCTATCAGCACCAGGGAATTAACCTGATTTCCGTCGGTCGAGCAATGCGGGCCAACATGTCCGAAGGCCGGACGGTGGAAGGCAGTTCGACCCTGACGATGCAGTTAGTCAAGAACCTCTTCCTCTCGCCGGAACGGGCCTACAGCCGCAAACTGGCGGAAGCGGTGCTGGCCCTGCGGATTGAGCAGGTCTTCGGTAAAGAGCAAATCCTCGGTCTGTATCTCAACCAAGTCTACTGGGGCCACAACAACTACGGCGCAGAAACCGCCGCCCGCAGCTATTTCAACAAATCGGCGCGGGATTTGAATTTGGCCGAAGGGGCGATGATGGCCGGGATGATTCAGGCTCCCGAATCGCTCAGTCCGTTCATCGATCGTAAATCCGCGATCGAGCGCCAAAAAACCGTCCTCGATCGGATGCTGAAGCTCAACTGGATCACCCCAAAGGACTACAAAGAAGCGATCAACTATCCGATCAAATACGGCAAAATCACCTCCTTTTCCCGCAGTCAGATTCCCTACGTCACCGAGGCCGTCACCGCCGAATTGACCAAGAAATTTGGTCGCGATGCCTTGCTCAAAGGGGGGATGCGGATTCAGACCTCGATCGACACGAATCTCCAAAATAAAGCCCAGGATCTCGTCCAGCGCGAAAGCTCGAATATCCGCTACGGTGGGATCTACGCCGATCAAATGGCCCTCGTTGCGGTTGATCCGCGCACCCACTACGTCAAGGCCATGGTCGGCGGCATCGACTACGGCAAAAGCCAGTACAATCGCGCCACCCAGGCCCTGCGCCAGCCTGGTTCGGCCTTCAAGCCGTTTGTTTACTACGCGGCCTACGCCAGTGGGAAGTATGCGCCCGACAGCACCGTGATGGATACCCCCGTGGGCTATCCCGATGGCTACGACATGTACTATCCCCAAAACTACGATCGCAGCTTTGCCGGAGCGATGACCATCCGCCGCGCCCTGGAGCAATCGCGCAATATTCCCGCCATCCGCCTGGGCCAGGAAGTGGGCCTGAATAAAGTGATCGAAATCTGCCGCAGCATCGGTATCAAAAGCCCGATCGAGCCAGTGGTGTCGCTGCCGTTGGGTTCGGTGGATTTGACGCCGTTGGAAATGGCCGGGGCCTATGCCGCCTTCGCCAGTAATGGTTGGTATTCCGACACGTCGCTGGTGGTGCAGGTGACGGACAGCAGCGGCAACATGATTTGGGATAACCGACCGAAGCCCCGTTTGGTGCTCGATCCCTGGGCGACTGCGGCCTTGAATGATTCGATGCAAGGGGTAATTACGCAGGGTACGGCCCGAGCGGCCGCAATCGGGCGACCAGCAGCGGGGAAAACAGGGACGACTTCTTCGGAGCGGGATATTTGGTTCGCGGGCTTTACGCCACAGCTTTCCACCGCCGTTTGGGTCGGGAATGATGACTATACGACCCTGGGCCGAGGCGCGACGGGGGGCACCGTGGTGGCCCCGATCTGGGCGCGGTTTATGTCCGAGGCCATGCGCGATCAGCCCGTGGAGCGGTTCCGGCCAATGAGTGATTTTACCAAGCCTTAACCGCCGATCGCCCTGGGTGGATCGATTTCGGCTTTCATCCGATCGAGGGTCGTTTCCATTTGGGAAAACATTTGCTGCGGGGTCATGCCGACTTGGCTCAGTTGGGTTTTGAGCTGCTCGATCGTCATTTTGGCGGAAAAGTCGTCGGATAGCTCAAACCGCTTCATAAAGATGCGATAGCGTTCCATCATGGTTTCCATGCGTTCGATGAAGAGGATTTTGCCTTCCCGATCGAACTTGCCGTAGTTGGTGCCCACTTGGGTCAGGGCTTGGTAGTCCTCAAATAGCCCCTTGGCTTCCTGTTGCACGATCTCGGATTCAAAAAAGCTCATAGTCAAAATCCCACAAAATACGGTGGGTGAAAGTCGCGTATGGCTCTATCTTAAGCCAGGAATCCTGGGTCATTCAGGGGGCGCGCAGTAGGGAAAGCACTACCGATCGCGAAATTGCCCTAACGCCGGAAAAATCCCCCCAGTCCACTGAGTCCACTGCGTTTGGCCGGGGTCGCGGCTTTGGCGGGTGCGGGAGATGGCGCGATCGCGAGCTTTTTGGCCAGCTTTTGGGCGCGCAGATCCTCGGGGTTGAGCTTCAGCGCTTGCCGACAGTAGACTACCGCCATGCCGTTCAAGCCCTGGAGCAGGTAGGCATAGCTCAGGAGCGAGTGATATTCACTCCGATCGGGGATCAGTCGCAGGGCGTCTTTCATCTCTTGAATTGCCCGATCGTAAGCACCTTTTTCGATGTATTGCTGTGCCCGTTCGTAATGGCGTTTGGCATAGCCTTCCTGGATTTGGCGATCGTCTTCCTCGGGGCTGATGACGGGTTTGAGTGGGGCGCTCGGGGTGCCCGCCGTGGTGGGGCCGGGGGATTGGCCTTGGGCGGGAGACTGAGCGGCAGGAGACTTGGCGGCGGTGGGTTTGGCGGCGAGGTCTTGGACGGTGGCGGGTTTGGCGATCGCGCCGAGTTGGCGGTGGAGATAGACCAAGTTCAGCTCGTGCAACTGATGGGTGATATTGCCAAAATGATTACACGACTCGTATTGTTGTTCGGCCAGTTGGGTGACTTGCTCGATGTAGAACCGTTCAGCGCCGCCCAGGGGTTGCTGCATCAGCATCCGCGCCACTTCACTGCCCGGTGCCCAGGTGTTGCCCAGGTGTTGGACTTGGAGCCGCAGTAAGACCAGCAGTTCGGCCCGATCGCGCGGCTGCTTCAGTTTGGCATAGGCGGGATTTAACAACCGCGCCACCAAATGCCCGACAAATTCCTGTTGTTTCGGATCGGCTTGACCATAGCGATCGGGGTGCAGTTGCTTGGCCAGGTCGCGATAATGTTTGAGAATGGATTTGTCATCCGCCGTCAGTGACAGCCCTAAGACGGCGTAGGGATCATCGAGCAGCGCTAGCCAATCGTTCGAAAAAGTAATGTGGGCCATAGACGCGATGGGCAAACCTCATTTTTAAGTTACGTCACAGCACCCATAAACCTTCTAACTCCCTATTCATGCCGCCTGCGCCCGCATCGGGACAGAAGCTAGAATCAACCCGGAAATTGCGGTCATGCCACTCCTCAAGCCTAAGTTGTCTGGCGGAAAACCCCGATCAATCCCCCGCAAAACTACGGAATTCCCGCCCGATTTGGGGGGTGATCTTGCCCGATCGGCCTTGCGCCGAAACCCCAACCTTACAGTAGGATAAGGGGGTCGCAAACCAAGGCCACAATTTAGTTTTCAGGGACGATCGATGCTCAATTCCCCCCGGAACCAACGCATGGCGGCGGTGCTGGCGTTTGCTGGGCTGTTGCCGTTCGCTTTCAGTGCGGTGCCGATGTTGCCGCTGCTGACAGCGGGACATAAGATTTATTTGCGCCAGTGGCGGTGGGCGTTGCTGTACGGCGGGATGTCGATCGTCCCCGTTCCAGCGATCGCCAAGATGGTCTGGGTGGCGAGCATTTTGGAAGGGATTTGGTACCTGATGCAGGAACCCGCCGCCTTTGATCTGAACTTCAATCAGGACGGGCCACCGGAGCAATTGGCGATGCAGACGGCGACGGCGGGGCCGATTAATCAGGTCTTGAAAGTCACGGATGCGGTGCGCGAACTCGATCAACTGCGTCAAGATGGGTTGATTTCGGAATATGAGTTTGAGCAGAAGCGGCGGCGTTTGATCGATCGGATTGGGTGAAGCATTATGGCGTTATTGCAGCGAGTGATTGTGGATTGGGTGCTCGATCGGGTGGAGCAGTTGGGGCGTCTGGCCCTGAACGAGCCATCCCGTCACCGACCCGCCAAAAATCAGCCACCGAAAATTATGCCCTGGCAGCTCCTGCGCCAGCAGATTACTAACGACCCCTATTACCGGTTTCAGTCGTTAGCGGAAATTCGGATTGCGGCGGAGCATGGGATTCGCATCGATGCGAATACGGCGACGTTGGACGATTGGTTGCGCCTTCCCGGTCTGTCGATTCATCAAGCCCGCTTATTGACCCAACTCACCGACGCGGGTTTGCATTTCTACTGCATCGAAGATGTGGCGACGGCTTTGGGCACTTCGGTACAGCGGCTCAAACCGATCGAAATCATTTTGCAATTTTGTTACTACGATCCGGCCAGTCTGAGCCACGTCGATCGGGTGGCGTTGAATACCGCGCCGATCGAGTCACTCACCGGATTGCCAGGAATTGGGCCAGTGTTGGCGCGGGCGATCGTCCGCGATCGGACTTCGCGGGGTGAGTTTGTAAATTTGGTAGATTTGCAGGAGCGGCTGTCGTTGCCGAATGCGTTGACTTCGGATTTGTTGCACTATCTGAAGTTTTAGTTGGAAGTTTTAGGGCCGCCCGATCGCGGATCGATCCGCCGAGTGCCAAATTGGGCAACCTATGACTATCAAAACCAGATTAGCAAAACTGAATGACCACCATGATATCATCCCGGATCGAATGGATTGACGTATTCAGGGGTTTAGGCATCATTTTAGTGGTTGTGGGTCATAGTCTGATCGGGCTGACCCATTCGATAATTTATACCTTTCACATGCCGTTGTTCTTCGCGATCGGGGGTCTGCTATATCGTCCCGCGCCAGACTACAGGGCATTTTTGCGACGTAAAGCGATGCATCTGTTGATTCCCTATCTCACCTTTTTTTGCATCTTCTATGCGGAGTCGGTGGTGGGCGCGATCGCCTATGCCTTGAGTCATCCGGCGTTGAACAGCGTGAAAGGCATTGGGGTCAATATCTTGCAAGGGATCTATGGCGGTGAGCTGCTCCGAGGCAGTAGGTCAACCTTTTGGTTTATCACCTGCTTTTTTGTGACGCAGCAGGTGTTTAACTATCTCTGTGTGCGCTTGAGTTCCCGCCAGCTCATCGGGGTTTTAGTGGGCGCAGCGGCGGTGAGTTATGTCGATTCATATTACTTCAAGCATCTGGTCTTTCCTGGCAGCATCAATGTGGTGTTTGCGGCGTTGCCCTATTTTGGTCTGGGCTATTATTTGCAAGGACGTCACTTCAAACCGCTGTTGTATATCCTGTCCGGTTTGATTTGCGCCCTGGCGATCGGGGGGGTGCTCCAGGGCTATCCCCTGATTTTAAATATGAAAATGGCGGATTATGGCATTCCCGGTGTGAGCTTTGTGGTGGCGACAGCGGCGATTATCCTAACGATCGGGTTGGCCAAGCTGATCACGCGGGTCGATCGACTGAAGCAATTACTGATTTACATTGGATCGACCTCAATGGTGATTTTGTACGTGCATCAATTTGCCCAAATCCAAATTCAGGTCACTGTCAGTCCCGATGCCTATTGGCTGCGGTTTTGTGCCGGGATGTTCGTCCCATTGGTGGTCTATCAAATCCTGATCAAATATCCCCTGAGTCGAGCGTTGTGTCTTGGCTCCATCAGTGACTTTCAAGCCCTATTTCGGCATTCCGCGAAAGTCACGCCATAAGTTCACTCAAAACATCCCTGACAGTCTAATACCAAATCAAACAAATCATGTTACAAATAGGTTAGAAATAAGTCAACTAGTAGGGCAACAAGATGGTGGGTGTCAGTCAGATTGAAATCCGTGAGAGTTGTGAGACGCTGAAGTCGTTGATGCGTGAGCAAGTGAC
>JANOQX010000041.1:0-34047 GCA_031415035.1 Cyanobacteria bacterium VAR_4_metabat_243 | reverse complement strand
ATTTGCTTTAATTGGATCATGAGGCTCATGGGCTGACTCGACTGAATTACGACAATCAGTCCATCCTCATTTTCCTACCTCCGAATTGTCGGTATGTGCTTCCAATATTTATCTTCCGTTGTATGAAACCACCCTGCTTTTGAAGGGGGGCTAGGGGGGATCGCATCGTTTGCAACAACAGATCGATCGCCGCCCCCGGCTCCAACACCCCCAACACCAAACAACTCACCGGATTTTGCATCTGCACCCGCGTCGTCATCAACACCTGAAACGCCCCCGACAGCGGCAAATACCCCTTCACCGCGCCAAATTCCCCCACATCATCCAGCACCAACAGCTTCCGCCCCGGAAACAAACCATCCCAACGCCCGAAATAATGCCGCACGATCGCCGCCTCATCCAACCCCGGATCATGCTCCGCTAAACCCATCTCCCCCGCACAACCCAAAACCTCCGTCACCACCCGCCCCGCCGCCACCCACCAGATCCCACCGGGATAATCCGACTGATACGCCTTCGCATACCGCCGCGCCAACGTCGTCTTGCCCACACCGCCCATCCCCACTGCCGCGATCGCCACCCGATCGGCTTTTTGCAGCAAATCATGGAGATCAGCCATTTCCCGATCGCGACCCACAAAGATCGAATCAGCAAAGTCTTGAGGATAATCGTAAGGGGGATTTAACTTTGGCGGCTCCCGTTCCGGCGACTCCAGTCAAATCGTGATGTTATTCGTCTGGTTCTCAACCTTGCCCAGATTCACCACACCAATTTTGTCAGCCAGCTTCGTCAAATGTTGGAATGTCAGTGGGTCAGCTTGGACAGCATTTACCGTCGCATCGATCGCCGCTTGAACTTCCGGTTCTGCCGCTGCCACCCGCTTCACTTCTTCAATAATCACCGCATCAATCACATTCGGATCAGCTGCTTCCAACCGCAACACAGTCTCTGGTGACTTCCGCCGCAACATATTCAGCAGCTTTTTCCCTTGGACGATCGCGCCTTCGCCAATTTTTTCACCGACCTTCTCCGTCGCCTTCGTCGCAATCAACGTCAGCGCGATCGTTGCTAATGTAATCGGTTCCATCGGACAATACTCATAAATTAGGTCATATATTCTTCTTTATACCGCAGACTCCCGATCGATTCCGCAAATTTTCTGACCGAATCGAATCGTGGCCCGGTCTACTATAATCGGACGATCAACACTCAACCCCCACCAACCATGTCCGAATCCCCCACCGAATCCCCCCGACGCGAAAATCCCATCCCCAACATCCCCCAAATCCGCCGCTGGGGCACCTTCACCCTGCTCGAAGAAACCCCCTCCTACCGGATCAACCGCATCGAAATCCAACCGGGCGGCGAAATCGGCTGGCAAATGCACTACCACCGCAGCGAACATTGGATCATCGTCTCCGGCACCGCCAAAGTCAACTGCGGCAACGACGAAATCATGCTCCAACAAAAGCAATCCACCTACGTCCCCACCTCCACCCCCCACAAAGTCGCCAATCCCGGCGTCATCCCCCTCGTCATGATCGAAGTCCAGAACGGCGAATACCTCGGCATCGATGACATGATCCGCTTCGATCGGGATCCCCGCGAGTCATAGCGCCGATCGGATGGTTAAATAGAGCTTGCCATCTTCGCCACCCCACCGCCCGTGTCTACACCCACCGCCCCCAAAAAGAAGTCGATCGCCAATATCGCGGGCATCGTCGCGATCGCGACCCTGATCAGTAAGGTCTTCGGCCTGGGACGACAGGTGCTCCTGGCTTCGGTCTTCGGGGTGGGCACAGCTTACGGCGCGTATCAGTACGCCAGCATTATTCCTAGCTTTTTCTTGATTCTGCTCGGCGGGATCAATGGGCCGTTCCATAGCGCCATGGTCAGCGTCCTCTCCAAGCGTGATCGCCAAGATGCGGGGCCAATTATGGAGTCGATCTCCACGCTAATTGGCTTGATTTTGTTGGTGGTGGCGATCGGGCTATTTGTCTTTGCACCGACGTTGATTACGATCGTGGCCCCCGGATTGCTGACTAAAGCCCCAGAGGTAAGGGATCTGGCAATTCAGCAATTGCGGATTATGTCCCCGGTGGCGTGGTTTGCCGGGATGATTGGCATCGGCTTTGGGGCATTGAATGCGGCGGATTCCTACTGGTTGCCGTCGATTAGTCCGTTGCTATCCAGTGTGACGATGGTGGGTTCCGTGGTGGCCTTGGCGCTGATCTATGGCAAGGATTTGCTGAAGCCAGAATATGCCGCGATCGGCGGTGGCGTTCTCGCCGGAGCCTTCCTCGTCGGCACGATGCTGCAATGGTTCGCCCAAATGATCGCCCAACGCCAGCAGGGACTCGGCTCGGTGAAGTTTCGGCTCGATCTGAAGCAGCCCGCCGTCCAGGAAGTCGTGAAGGTCATGGCTCCCGCGCTCTTCGCCTCCGGGATGTTGCAGATCAACGTCTACACCGATATGTTTTTCACCTCATTTTTGCCGAAACCAGAGCAAGCCGTTTCCGCCCTCGACTACGCCAATCTCTTAGTGCAGACGCCTTTGGGGATTTTGTCGAACATGATTTTGGTGCCGTTTTTGCCGATCTTTTCGCGGCTGACTGACCCGGAAAGCTGGGGCGAATTGAAGGGCCGCGTGCGTCAGGGGATTTTGATTACGGCGGTGGCGATGTTGCCCCTCGGTGCATTGATGTTAGCGTTGTCCAAACCGATCGTGCGGTTGGTCTACGAGCGTGGCGTCTTCGATCCCGAAGCCTCGACGTTGACCGCTTCAGTGCTGGCCGCCTATGCCTTTGGGATGTTTGTCTATTTGGGGCGCGACATTTTGGTGCGGGTGTTTTATGCCCTGGGTGATGGTCAGACGCCGTTCCGCATTAGCATGGTAAATATTTTCTTCAATGCGGTGTTTGATTACTTTCTCGTTGAGCGATTTGGCGTTCCTGGTTTGGTTCTCGCCACCGTTTCCGTCAATGTAATTTCGATGATCGCCCTCACCTACTTCCTCGACAAACGGCTCAACGGCGTTGGCTGGCAGGGTTGGGTTTTGCCGATCGTCGGTCTCACGGGAGCCAGCTTTGCGGGTGGTAGCGTCAGTTGGTGGGTGGCGAATCAAATTGCTAATCAATTTGCCACTGCGAATTTCCTCAGTTTTGCAGCCCAACTCGCGATCGCGGGGAGTTCGGGATTACTGGTATTTTTGATTATCGCGATGCAACTGCGGATTCCGGAAGTGAAGTTGTTTGTGGGTGGAATTGTGGGACGGTTTAAGCGGGCTTAGAGTATGACGATCGCGATTGTAGGTTGGGTGCAGCAATGCGAAACCCAGCAGTGCCGATAATTTTGGCGTTGGGTTACACTCCGTTCCACCCAATCTACATCTTGGTGAGATATTCCCAGTAGCAAGTTCCTTGTAATCTGAGTTGTGATTCTTCACAAATGAGCCATTGGGCAGAATCAGGGGGCAGAGCCAGCAGAATCAGGATACAGGGTGTTGCAGTTCTCAGGCTGCGCCTGAGAATCAAATCATTGTAGATCTTCGCTTCCAAGTCATAAACGACCTGAATATCATCAAGTTGCCATTGGGTTGAAGCTTTGAGTTGAAAGCTGAGGGAAAAGCCCGATTCGACCCGACGACTTTGGCGCACCACGACTTCATCAAAACTGCCATCTACACCATAGCCATATTCTCGAATCGCTAAGTTGAGTCCGGCGCGTCCTGTGATCGCACGGACGTAGGCGCGGCTTAATGCTTCAGCAATATATTGGTCAGTTAACACAGTCAGGCAGAGTCAGTAAAGATAGCTGGTGCATCGCAGCATAAGAATCTATTAGATTCGTTCTGACGAAATGCGATCGCGCTTCTCAATGGCGGTTTTCTTTCAACTACCTCCATATTCCAGAAGAATCACCTACTACTCCATACTTATCATAGATTTGAGACAGTACGGAGCGGGAGCGTCCTATTCTAGGATAGTTGGGGTAAATTTCTGACGGAGAATAATCCATGTGCATTGCCGAGATTCCATCATATGTTTTTGCACACTCTGCGATCGCTTGCATGAGACAAGTGACACTAGGAGCGTAACGTTTATCATAGAAATCGAGGCGGCTTGACTCGCTGTTAGAGATAAAGCCATCACCAGCAAAAATAGGTGAGGTTTTTTGTCCATCCGAGGCTTCAGGAGTTACATAACAAACCCCATCACCACGAAATAATCCAATGTATGGCAAACAAGGAAATTGCCCTGTGACAATACTTGCAACTGCTTGGTCAAGAGTTTGAAAGAAGATAGGGTTCGCATAATCTCCCACCGGAATACCTCCACCGTGCCACTGATAGAGTTCATAGACTTCTTCAGAAAACTGAAAGTTATACTCCTCCGAATATAGCTCGATCATTTCCCGTTCTAGACCAGGACGGACTCCATAGCTGCGTATCCAATCGGCGTGCCAGGATTTGCTATTTTCAATCCAGTAGTTAATATCTTGTAGGGCTTGAGTGAGTAACGACATAAGCCTCTAATGCTTCACTGGAAGGCTTTAACCCCCAACGCTCTCTAAGTAGGCCATAACAATTAGTAGGTGAAAATTTTCCGCCTATCCACCCAAATTCGGGCTGATAGGTAGAAAAATTCCGCATATCCCCTAGGACAAAACGAACATCTTTCTGCCTATCCCGCCATTATAGGATGATCCGCCGAAGTCGTCAGCCCCTACCGCCCGACCAATTGATGATGCTCGCGTTTCATCTCATACATCGCCGCATCCGCCTTGACAAACGCATCACTCAACGTAAACTGCCGATCGCGCACCGCCACTCCGATCGACACATCCACCCCCGCCCCCACCAACGCCTCCATCAGCCGCCGTTTCAGCGCCTCCGACGCCACCGCGTCACATTCCACCCCTAATACCGCAAATTCATCACCGCCCAATCGCGCCGCCACATCCGACTCCCTGAGCACCATTTGAATCGTCTGCGCCGTCAATCGAATCAACGCATCCCCCTGCTGATGCCCTTGCCGATCGTTCACCTGCTTCAACCCATCCAAATCCAACACCAACACACAAGCCGAATGCCCATACCGCCGACAGCGAATCTCCTCCGCACTCGTCAGCTTCTCCCAGCCGCGCCGATTGTACAACCCCGTCAGCGAGTCAATCATCGCCTCCGATTCCGCCCGTTCCTTATGCCGATCGGCCGCCGCCACCCGCAATTCCAAACTCAAAATACTCGACAACATCTGGGCGCAGAGTTCAACCAGCGGCAGTTCCGCCGCCAATGTCGCCGCCTGGGACTCCGGATGAATCGCACAGAGCGTCCCAAATAGACTGCCATCCGCCCGCCGCAGCGGTGCCCCAATGTAAGCCGAAATCGTCAATTGTTGGGAAATCTTCGCCGAAGTATAGACTGCGACTTTATCCGCCTGCGGAGCCACCTGGGGTCCCTTGCCTTTCACCATCTGGGCACAGAGCGAATCCGCCCAACTCAGCACCGTACTTTTCTGGATGCCATAGCCGTTATCCTCGGCCTGCAAGACAATCCAATCGTCGCCTTCCATCCGCGTCACCATCCACAGGTCAAAGCCAAGACGTTGGTGCAAGAAGGCCAAGGTCGCCTGCGCGGCGCTCTCGAAGTCGGAGAAAGGCTGAAGATCCAACATAGTCGGTTAGGGAGAGAAGTAGGTAGTGCAGCAAACGGAAATCAATATCAATGATATTTATAGATACCCTTAGCTTGCCCTGAATTCCGCACTAGGATGTCAAACATCCACAAATTTCGGCGAAATTACGGAGTCCTCCCGATCGGGTAAAACCAGCAAATTAACCAACCTCACTCCCAAAACCATTCCACCTACCATTCTGTACTGCCAACATAGATCGTTTCACCACTCGTCAAATTCTGATTCGCCGCCGCATCGACGATCGCGGTCGCAAAATCGTCCACCGTCGGCAAAGAACCCGCCTGCGATCGACGTTCTTCAATGAAGCCGCGATTGGCCCGCTCCATCAGTTTCGGCGTAATCGTCCCTTCGATCAAGTCCCCACTGACCACCACGAGGGTAATGCCTTTTTCCGTCAAGGCTGGAATGCGCGATCGGAGGGCCTGTTCCCCCGCATGTTTGCTCATTGCGACGGGTTCGTAGTATTCCGACACGGGCTTTTGGCCATAGAAATGGGCGAGGTGGCTGGCGACAAATACAATCCGTCCACCCGCTGACATCAGGGGCAACGCCAGTTCGGCCAGTCGATCCTGAGCTGTGAGGTTGAGTTGCATCGCATAATCCGCCGCCTGGTCTTTCTCCAAACCCCCGCTCGCATTCAGCACCAACAGATCCAGTCGGCCTAAACTCGCTTGCACTTGCTGCATCATCGCCTGCACTTGATCCGCATCGGTAATGTCCGCCTGGGCGAGGACGGCTTGGCGACCCACGGCCCGCACCCGATCGGCGATCGCCTCGGCCCGTGGCCCTTTACTGCGGTAATTAATCACCACATCCGCCCCCCGATCGGCTAACAATTGCGTCACAGCCGCCCCAACGCCTCGGGAAGCCCCAGTGACTAGTGCGACTTTACCCATTAAATCTTGCATCCCGATCGACTCCCCGATTAGCGATATTCCACGCGTCAATTATCGCCCAAACCGTAGTCGTTTCAACCCCGCGATCGACCAATGAAATTCCAGTGGGTTATACTGAGGGGAATCCTACGGCCAAGACCATGAGTTCCTTTTCCATCCTTGTCGAAAGCAATCAGGCTGGCGATTTCCGGGCCACGGTGCTGGGATTGCCCGAATGCCATGCCCAAGGTGCCACCCGTGACGCGGCTTTGACCAATGCTAAAGCGGTACTGACCGATCGGTTAGCGACCGCCGAACTGGTGTCGATCGAGCTTCCACCGCCGTCTGACGCCCGCCGGGTAGCGGGAAATTTCAAGGCCGATCCGCAATGGAATGAGTTTCAAGCGGCAATCGTGGCCGATCGGCAAGTGCTGGACGCGGAATTGGCCGAAGAATATCGGCAAATGGACGAGGCCGCAGAGCGAGCGAATTCGGGGCAATCGGCGGCATGACTCTGTGGATTTTTGATACCGACCATATTTCGCTATGGCAACGTCAGCATGAACCGATTATTCAGAGAATTGATGCGATCGGTGTGGAAAATATTACGATTACCGTAATTACTGTGGAAGAACAGTTTCGGGGTCGATTGGACATGATTCGACGAGCTGATTCGGAGTCCAAACGAATTGCCGCCTACGAATGGATGCGAGAAACGACTTTGTTCTTTAGCCAAATCTCGCAAGTTCTGGCTTGGAGTCCTGAAGCCGAACGTTGTCACATAAAACTCAAGCAACAGCGCGTGAGAATTGGTGCCCAGGATTTACGGATCGCGGCAATCGCTTTAGCTGCTGGCGGAACAGTTGTGACGCGCAATCAGCGAGATTTTGGGCAAGTGCCAGGATTACCGATCGATGATTGGGCTTAAGCGCCGATATTTAGCGACCACCCAGCATGGTCTCAACCCAGGCCCGATCGTCGGCTGACAATTGCGGTTGGAGCGGCTGTTGGTAATCGATCGCCAAATGATAACGACCCCGATCGAACACATAATCCATCACCTTTTGCAACACTAAACTCGGTTCCGCTTCCCCTGGCAACAATGGCACCGCGATCGTCGGAATCGGTTCGCGCAGACCAAACGCATATAGATCGCCCATGGGCCGCTGATTACCGCGACAAACCAAAATCCGATAATCGCCCAAAACCTCACCCTCGATCGGCAATGGCTTCCCGCCCCGCAACAAATCAATCTCGATCAAATTCGTCGCACTCGCCAAAATCTGATTGCGCTTCCGTTCGTAGGCCGTGCGGCCTTCACCTGTGCGTTTATTCTTGGGAGACAATAGCTCGATCGTCGTCACCACCTGCCCCGTCGCCACTTCCCGAATTTCCAAATACCGCTCTGTCACTTCCTCCGCGATCGGCACCCGCACTTTCTGCGGCGATGATTTGACCAACGTTGCAACAGCGGGTTCACTGGTACGACTCGTGACCACCGCCACATCGGGAATCCCCACCAGCAGACTTTCATCGCCACTGCTGAAATAAGTGCGTTTCTCGACTTCGACTCGGTATTTTTCGCTCAGGTGATCGACCAATTCATCCGCGATCGCCACGATCAATCGACTATGCACCGCCGACCATAGCTCCGGCGACTCAAGATAGGGATTCATTCCAGGAAACGGCGATCGCATGACGTCAACTCCTACCCTAGCCCGATCGACAGCATCTCCAGAATCGGCGCAGGCACCATCTCCCGCGAATCCAAAATCTGCACCAACACCAAATACACCACTCCCAACAGCAACGAAATTGCGCCAGTAATGATTGCGATCGCCTTCGGTCTTTCCATAAACTCGCCTTGCATCAAAATAGATTCACCCTTATTCTATCGCCTCACCCCCCGATGTGCGATCGCCACCTTACCTAGAGCTGACACACCCAATTCAACACCAGTCCTAGCGTCTACCCCAAAAAATCCGTGAGCAGTCCGGGAACATCGTATAAAATAGCGAATGTAACCCCTGGCAATGGCAGTGTAATTTCCCATGGAACAAGTCTTGGACGCCCCCGAGCAACCCATTCCCGAAGAGCGCCCGATCGCCCTCCAAACGTATAACCTCTCGAAGCGTTACCGACAGGGCTTTTGGCTGACGAAAAAAGTGATGTCGCTCCAGCAGGTGAACATCCAAGTGGCCCAAGGCGAAACCTTCGGACTCCTCGGCCAAAACGGCGCAGGCAAAACCACCTTCCTCAAAACCGTCCTCGGCATCATCAAACCCAGTCAGGGCAAGGCGACGCTCCTCGGCAAACCGATCGGCAATCGGCGGGTGAAGCAACGGGTCGGCTATCTGCCCGAGAATCCCTACTTCTACGATTACCTGACGGGGTATGAGATTTTGGAATTTAGTGCGGGGCTGTTTGATATTCCGACGAAGGTATTTCGGGAGCGGGCGAATGCGCTGATCGATTTGGTCGGGCTATCTCAGGGCGATGCGCGCAAAAAGCAACTGCGGCAGTATTCCAAGGGGATGTTGCAGCGGATTGGCATGGCCCAGGCATTGATCAATGAACCCGATGTGCTGTTCCTCGATGAGCCGATGTCGGGACTTGATCCCTTGGGTCGCTATCAGATGCGGGAGATCATCCTGACCCTGAAGGCGCAGGGCAAAACGATTTTCTTCAATAGCCATGTGCTGTCGGATGTGGAGAAGATTTGCGACAAGATTGCGATTTTGGATAAGGGTGAGTTGATTTGCCAAGGCGCGATCGCCGATCTCGTGGGTGAATCCCAAGGCTACCGAGTGAAAATTCGCGGCGGCAACCCGGATCTCTTAAAGCAACGGATTCGCAATCTGAAGCTCCAGGATGGACTATGGGTAGGCACTTTGAAAGGCGATGCCCAGGATTTCATTGCGAGTTTGCGGTTGATGCGAGCGGAAATGGAATCGATCGAGCTAGCAAAACCCAGCTTAGAAGAATTCTTCGTGCAGCAGATTCGCGATCGGGGAGTAGCCTAACCCATGAATGTCTGGCGTGATGGGGATTGTATCGTGATTCATCGGTTTGGGCAGTTTCCCGATCGGTGTATTTTTACGAACGACTTTGCTCAGCACCAGGTGAAGCAAAGCGTGACTTATCCGGCGGTTGAACTCACCGACTCAAAGCGCATTGCCATATTCGCCCTGAAGAAAATCCCCGGCATGAGTTTGGTGATGGCCTTCATCTCGGTCGGGTCGGGCCTGTCTCAGAGCCAGATTCCACTACAAATCCCCCTTTCCGAACGGGCCTTTCGCACCTATCAGCAACGCCAGTGGCAAGTCATTATCGGCACGATCATCGCTGTGACGATCGGGATAATCGCGATGAGCTTCGTTGACATCAATCGCTACTCCGTAGAAGTTGCGGCGTTTCTAGGTGTAATTGGCTTCACACTGATGTTTGGCGGATTGTTTGTGGGTGGTGCGCTGTGGTGGCAGCGGCGGCAACTGATTGTGATGCAACGCGCTGAACAAGACTATCTATGGCTCAGTCTCGGCAATCAACATTCGGAATTTATTTCCCGCTTACCACAGTGGGAGCAGAAATTCTTCCAGCCAGTTGTTCCCCCAACAGCACCGCCACCCCAGGGCTTCGCACCGCTGAAAAATTTATCAGCCCGGTGGAAAGGCGCGATCGCCACGGGATTAAGCTACGCCACCATCCACCGCACCTTTGCCACAAGTGTGCATAACATTGCCCGTGGCGGGGAAAAAGTATTTGCGGCTGACATCATCGTGATCATCGGGGTGATGGCTTTAGTGTGGGGACTTTTGTACTGTATCGGTGGCAGAACCGCTGCCCGACTACTGATCAAACCAGGCAATCAGCTCACCCTACTCGGTGGACGGATCACGCTGATTGCATTTTTTCTGAGCTTCATCGTCCTAATTGCCTTCCAGCTCGAAACCGATCGCGCAAAACTCACGCTATCCTAGAGATCCAAATGTAACGGTTTCTTAACCTACGGTTAAATAACCGCCCGCCCGCATCTAGGACGCATCGTGAATACCCTCGCCAAACTCTCGCCCGCCACCCGCCACAACATGATCTTCATGATGCTCGGCGGCCTGCTCTTCTGGGCCTGTCTGGCGAGTCTCCTACCCGTCCTCCCCACCTACGTCAAAGATGCCGGGGCCTCCGACCATGAAGTGGGCGTGATCATGGGGGCCTTCGCCGTCGGCCTGCTCGCCTTCCGCCCCAAGATGGGCCGCATGATTAACACCAACGGCCACAAAACCGTCCTCCTCCTCGGTATCGCCGTCGCCGCGATCGCGCCCCTCGGCTATGCCCTCACCCACAATACCTGGCTGCTCCTCGCCATTCGCGTCTTCCACGGCATCAGCATCGCCGCCTTCACAACGAGCTACAGCACCCTCACCGCCGACCTCTCACCCCCCGAAAATCGCGGCGAACTGATCGGCTACATGAGCCTGGTCAACCCGATCGGCATGGCGATCGGCCCGGCCCTCGGTGGCTACCTTGCCCCCGTGATTGGCAATCAGGGGTTTTTTCTGGTATGTTCTGGCCTGGCGGCGGGGAGCTTTGTCTTCAGCAGCTTAGTCCGCGCCACGCCCGTCATCCATGCACCCGCCAACTCCACCCAAGCCCCACTCTCCTCCTGGCAATTAGTCGCCGACGATCGGTTCCGGATTCCCACGTTCACGATGTTTGCGGTCGGACTGGCCTTTGGGGTCTTAAGCGTTTATCTGCCGCTGTTCGTCAAGCAATTGCAGCTGAACATGAATGTGGGACTGTTCTACACGGTGGCGGCGATCGCTAGTTTTTCCACCCGGATTTTTGCAGGTAAGGCTTCCGATCGGCTGGGGCGTGGTCTATTCATCACCTTTGGCTTGATTTGCTATCTAGTATCGATGGTGATGCTGTGGTTTGCCCAGGATGTGCCGACGATTTTGGCGGCGGGATTTGTGGAAGGGCTGGGAGGTGGGACATTGCTGCCGATCGTCGTAGCGTTGATCACCGATCGATGTCATCCCCATGAACGGGGTCGGGTGTTTAGTCTCTGCATCGGGGGATTTGACTTGGGCATCTTCATGGCGGGGCCTTGTGTCGGGTTCATGGCCGCTTGGGTCGGGTATCGGGGGCTGTTCGCGATCGCCGCCGCCGTTACATTCATTGCCACGATCGTCTTCGCCACCCTCTCCAGCAAAAATCTGCCCTACTCACTGCGGTTTGCCCTCGGTCGGGGCCGTGATCTCTATGCCTTACCGAAAGCCTCAGCCTAATGGCATATGTCTTTAGCTAGAGGCGATCGCCGAATTAGCGCGGTAGGGTAGAGAACTAGGCGTTGGCAATCCACCGACCGATGCCGTATTGGGGTTATGAAGAAAATTCTGTTCATTTTGGGTGAATTGGCCGATAGCGATCTGGATTGGCTGCTCTACGCCGGGCGCAAGGAGCCGATCGCCGCTGGTACGACGCTGATCCAGGAAGGCTTTCCAGTGGATACGTTGTACATTGTGCTGACCGGATCGCTGAGCGTGACGATCGACAAAATCGGCAAAGAAATCGCCCGACTCGACAGCGGCGAAGTAATCGGTGAGATCTCCTTCCTGGATGCCAGGCCCCCGATCGCCACGGTGCGGGCATTGAAGGATTCCCTGGTGTTTTCGATTCCGCGTGCCCAGTTGCAGCAAAAGCTGGCGAACGATCCGGCGTTTGCGTCGCGGTTTTATAGCGCCATCGCGTTGTTTATGGCCGATCGGTTGCGGCAGACCGTGGCGATGTTGGGTTATGGGGAGAATGTTGAGTTTGAGTCACCGCTGCAAGTAGTTCAGGATCTCAGTCCCACGGTGATTGAACATCTGCCGATGGCACGGCTGCGGTTGGAGAAATTGGTCAAGCGGTTGCGGGGGTTTTAGTTTGAGATCCTGTTTGCAAATTGATTGACTACGCCGTTCGCCCGCCCCGCGCGTCAACGGCAGGGCTAGTAAGGCAACCCCACTGAAGTGGGCTGGAATGGCTCTTAGCCCGCTTTAGCGGGGTTGCCTTCATAGCCCGCCGTTGATGCGCGGGGCGGTGGTCAAGCGTAGTCATTCAATTTTTGCATCGATCCGCTGCATCGGCTAATCCCAATCCCCCGATCGCACATTCTGTTTCATCCACTCAATACACCGCTGCAATTCGATCGCCATCGTCGCCACATCCGCCTGAAACCGCCGCCCATGACCGGGCAACACCCATTCAAATTCATACTGGGTGAGCTTTTCCATCGATTCAATCTGCGTTTTCCAGTCGTACCAGCAGGCTTCACGGAATCCAACTAAATGTCCGAGTTGCCGGGACTGCGCCAAATGATCGCCCGTGAATAAATAGCGATTTTGATAAAGTAAAACCGTATGGCCTTGGGTATGACCGGGGACGGGAATAATCAACATCTCCGGGGCAAATTCGATCGGCTCCAATCCCGTTAATTGATGCTCCACATCGCGGGTGCCGCTGTTAATTTCATCAATGTGCAAAATCCGATCGCAGCCAAACCGATCGTGGAATTTCTGATGGTCAGCCACATCATCCCGGTGGGTCAAATACAAATACCGCACGCCCCCCAACGCCTCAATCCGCTTGACTAACGGCGGCGTAAAGCGCGGCGAATCCACCAAAATATTGCCCTCAGGCCGCACAATCAAATAACTTGCTGCACCATAGGAATTCTCCGCATGGTAACCACAGTGATAAATATTATCGACAACGGGAATCGGAATACTATCCTGTGCGGTTTTAACATCCGTGGGTTTCTCGATCGTGCCGATCGAGGCCGTCGGACAGGCGAGTAACGCCTGCATCGCCGCGAGTCGTTCCGTTGGCGTTTCCGGCTGATGTTGCACTGCCGATTGGCTACCAAAGCGATCGAACACCGTCGGAGCCATCCAACGACAAGTATCACAGTCAATACAACTCGAATCAACATAGAAGTCGCCAGCGATATTGTCCGATCGGCGATTGGCCAGATGAGCCATGATTGTTTCTCCCGTGCGACGCTTCCATTATCAGCCAAATTAAGTACCCACGCGGGTACTGGTTGATTCGATTCCCCTGCAACAAAATGAGTGTATTCAAGCAAATTCGCTTGACCACCCACACAATACTCAGGAGAGCATCATGGTTAGTGCAGTCAATCTCAGCAAACCGACATTACGCTTTGGCGATTCTGGCCCCGTGGTCAAGGAACTCCAAACCCTACTGAATGGCTACGGCCAATTTATCAATTCCCCAGGGATCTTTGTCGGGACACCCGACGGGGAGTTTGGGCCGCGCACGCAACAAGCCCTGCTCGCCTTCCAAGCGCAAGTCTTCTTGCCCAAAACTGGCGTGGCCGCCGATTTAACTTGGCGATCGCTGTTCAAACGGGCACCAGTCGATCTGCCTGAGGTGAAATTCGGCGAAACGAGTGATTTCGTGACGCTGTTGGAAGAACGGTTGATTCGGTTGCGGTTTCTCAATGGTCAAGCCGATCGACGCTATGAACAGCGCACCGTGGATGCGGTTAAAGCATTCCAGCGATCGGCCAGTTTGCCGCAGCGCAGTACGGTGGATGAGGTGACCTGGTTTGCGTTGAGCAAGCGCCCGATCGTTTAGCGTCAGATGGAACATGTTGACGCCCATTGCGAATTCAGCCATCGCTCGACTACGGCATGACCCGCCCCGCGCGTGGAACGGCAGGGCTAGTAAGGAAACCCGGCTAAACCCGGCTCCAAATTGGTTTGAGTGCCCTTCAGGGTACTTTCCTTACTAGCCCGCAATTCATTCGCGGGGCGGGTGAACGGCGTAGTCCATCAATTCCTCTAACCCAAACCCCCATCAACCCATCCCCACTGTCGCCAAAGCTTCGCGGGCTGCTTCCTTCTCGGCAATCTGTTTACTCCGTCCCCGCCCGCGCCCATATTTCTGCCCCAAAACTTGCACCTCGGCAATGAATTGCTTGTCGTGATCTGGCCCGATCGCGCCCACAATGATGTATTTCGGATTCTCGCATTTTGTCGTCAAGGCCCAATGCTGAAACCGACTTTTGTAGTTGATCTCTGGGGCTGGCTCCGCGACTTCAACCACAACTGATGCGAAAAACGCCACGACGTAATCTCGCACCCGATCGATGTCCCCGCAATCCAAGTAATACGCCCCAATTAATGCCTCAAATCCACAACTGAGTAAATTCGGATTATGCCGCCCGCCATCGCGTTCCGCCCCTCGTCCCAACCGTAAGCGCGGCCCCAAATCCAGCGCGATCGCGAACTTGGCGAGTTGCGGCTCATCGACGAGGGCCGATCGCATCGGCGTTAGTTTCCCCTCTGGCAACTCGGGATAACGCTGATACAAAAATTCCCCACACAAAAAGTTCAAAATCGCATCGCCCAAAAATTCCAGCCGCTCGTTATGCTCCGGCGCATCGGTGTTTTCGTTCACGTAGGAACGGTGTACCAAAGCCATTTCAAGCAATTTCGCATCCTGGAATGGGGGAAATTCAAACATCGTTAACCCCCGATCGTCCACCACATCAACAGCGCCATCACCCCGATCGCGCCATACTGCGGCAAGAGTTTGAGCCAGGGTTGCTTGGCAATTTTTTGGGTCAAGATTAGACTCAAACCCGCCGAGGCCAGCAGCGCCACGCCCTGAAGAAAGCCGATCACCGCGCCATCCGCCACCCACACAGGCAGCGCCATCGCCTCCGCCAACCCGAAGGTCGCCAAGCCCACGGGCAACACCCGCCCCGCTTCCGTCAGACCAAAGCTCAAGTAATGCGCCGTCGTCGCCCCCAGCACCAACGGCAAGTAGCCATAAGCCAGTTCCACAAACGATCGAGCCTTAATCGTCGGTTTGAACCAGCGGATCAGCGCATAAATCGGCAACGCGATCGCCACAGGAATCAGCAACGCCATAACTGAGACTAAACTATGCCAGCCGAAATGCCCTAGATGCAAGTCTAACCCCACTAACTGCTCCAATTCCGGCAACCGATGCAACAACACCGCCCCAAATAGTAGGAAGAGCAACGCCACCTCCGAAGCCACGGGTTTGTGGGTCGTCCAGAGTTCGATCCCCGGTGGGCGGAGATTCAGTTCCACCGATCGATGGGGACAGGCTTTGAGGCAAGTCATGCAGAGCACGCAATCTTTGTTATCCACCAGTTGGGCCGGATGGGAATACACCGGGCAGCCCAGCGTTTCCTGGCCTTCACCCTTTTGCGGGCCGCCTTTGTAGCATTGGTAGGTATCGCAGGACGCCGAACAAATCCCCTGCTGTGCCCGCAGCTCGACCATCGACAATTTGGCAAATAAACCATTCATCCCACCGATCGGGCATAGATACCGACACCAAAACCGCCGCTCAAACAGCACCGAACAAATTACCGCCCCCGCCGTAATCAAGAGCAACAACCAACCGGACAACGCCGCTGTATTCTCCAGATTCCACAGTTCTTCCCACAGCAAAATCAGCGCGAATAACCCAAACAAAAACCAACCGCCCCATTGATCCGCCGCTTGACGCGGCCAAGGCCGCAGTGTCCCCGGAAAGAATTTCTGCGAAATCTTTTGGGCAATCTCGCCATAGATCATGAACGGACAGAACGTACACCAGATCCGCCCCAGGAACGGAAAGATCAAACAACTGCCCAGCCACCACCAATCCCAAAAAAGATTCAGCACCACATTTTGATCCCGCGTCTGGGGACCCAACATCAGCACCAACACCGCGATCGGAAAGGCCCAACTGATCAAGCCGTAATTAATCCGATCGGGATACCAAGCACTGCGTAGAAACTGCCGCAACTGGGGATAGGCATTCAGCAAATTTAACCGGAAACGTTGGGTTTTCTCGCCCCCGCCCCACAACAGTTCCTCCGTCAGTTCCGGCGCACCTGCCGCTTGGGTCAAGGCCCGATCGAGCAACTCACGCAATTCCTTCAGATTCCCCGGAAAGTCATATCCCTGCAACCGCCGCAGCGCTTCCGGGGTGAGGCGCGGCTTCGCTAGACCGCGCGATCGGCAAGCCAACTTCAGGTAGTACGCCACCTGGGCCGCCATATCCGGCTTCCGCACCCGCAGGGGCGGCACTTTCACCGTATGCCCCAACAGTTGTTTGGTCTCCAGGCAAGCGGTCATCTTCTCCGCCACCATGATAATTTTGGCCCCGCAGGTGCGCCCGATCGGCGCATCAGACGGTGGCAGGTCGCCTCCCAAAGCCAATTGCGGCACTGGCGCATAGGTCTGGGTCGCCAGCAGTGTCACCAAAACCGGTTGCAAACTCGGCGGCAGCATTTCCAAGTTATTCAGCACCAAGGTACCTTCGCCCACCCATTCCAGCAGTCCCGGCTTGCCATCCACTCGCCCAAACAGCTCCACCCCCGTCGATTGCAGCAAATTGCAATCCACCTGGATCAAGGCCGACTGCCGCCAAACTGAACCAAAATGAATTAGCGCGGCCATATTGTCCTTTTCCAACCCCGGTTCACCGAACAGCAACACCGATCGGCGATCCGCGCAAGCCAGCTTAATTTCCTGCCGCAACCGCACCGCATAGCGACTCGTACCGACAATTCCCCGTTGGACTTTATTCACCAAGTAAGGCCGCAGAGCCGTTTGTCGATCGCGTTCGTAGTCCAGCGCCTCGGCGGCTTGCTGCAATTGTTGCGTCAGTTGCTCAACCCTGAGATCCGGTTCCATCGTTGCACCTCCGTCAATTCACCCTACCAATCCACCGCCTGACGTTCGACTAACACCCGATCGTAAACCGCTGCGGTCTGGATCGCAATTTGATCCCAGCGAAACCGTTGATTTAGATCTTGGTACGCTTTCTCCACCAATCGGGCCGAAAGCTGCGGATGATTTAAGACTTGGAGAATCCCATCGGCGATCGACGTTGGATCATCCCGCCGGGTGACGATCCCCGTTTCCCCATGGCGCACCACCTCCGGCAAGCCCCCCGCATCCGACACCACCACGGGCACCCGCGCCGCAAAACTCTCCAGCGCCACAATCCCAAACGGCTCATACAAACTGGGAAACACCGCACAATCGGCGATCGTCTGGAAAATATCCAGCTCCGCATCATCCAGAAACCCGGTAAACAGAAAATGGGGACCCAAGCCCAACTGCTGCACCTGCCGCTGGTAGGGCACCGTATTCCCCCCCCCAATAATCACAAACTTCACCTGATCCGCCATCGCCGCCAGCACCGCCGGAGCCGCCGCCACCAAACTCGCAATCCCCTTTTCCGGGGTCATCCGGCCCACATAATAGACAATCCGCTCCTCCACCAGGGCAAACCGCTGGCGAAAACTGGCCCGATCGTGGCCGGGGGCGACTTGTTTCTTTTGGGCGCGAATGCCGTTGTAGATCACATTGATCTTATTCGTCGGAGTCCCCAACGTCGTCTGCAACTCCTCCCGCATATAGTTCGTACAGACAATCACCCGCCAGGCCTCATGGCTCAGGGCCTGTTCATGCTCATGCACGTGCCGATGGATGTCATTGTGAATCCCCCGATTGCGGCCATGTTCCGTCGCATGGATCGTCGCCACCAACGGCAGCTTAAATCGATGCTTCAGGGCGATCGCGCTATCCGCCACCAGCCAATCATGGGCATGCACCAGATCAAACGGCCCGATCGTCCGGATCAGATCGCCCCCATAGGTCCCCATCATCTGGTTCATCTGACCGACCCAATCGAGAAAATCGTGGCTCTGGCCCACCGTCACCCGATGCACATGGATCCCCTCCACCACCGATCGCAACGGCATATCGCCAAACTGCACCGTAATCAGGTGGACTTCATGGCCCCGTTCCACCAACTCTGGATACAACTCCCCCACATGCCGCGCAATCCCACCCACAATCCGGGGCGGAAATTCCCAAGTCAGCACCAAAATTTTCATAATTCGTAACGCAATTGCGACCCCAGATTACTTGAGCGAGTGCGCTGTCAAACTTGAGTCGATGGAAATTATGGAAATTACTGCACCAACCTCTTCACAATCACACAAAACCATCCGAAGTTTCAAGATTCGCGCCATTCGTGACCTAACCCGATGGGAATAAGTTAAATTTTCCCGAGGACTAGACCACATTGATCATTTTGTGTGCAGTGGCCCCATCCATGACATAGTAGCGAGAGCTTTTAACAATCCTCCCTTTTAAATTATCGCGATTATGCATACCCATGTTGGCTCTTCCTGATCCCCTCGGTTCCTCCAGTTGCCCCTTCCAATTGCTGCTGTTCGTCGATCGGCGGCCCACCTCGCGTGAGCAGATTCAGCAGGTGCGTAAGTTATTAGAAGAGCTGGGATCGCCCGCCAGCTATGACCTGCAAGTGATCGATGTGACGGAGCAGCCGCACCTGGCCGAACACTTTCGGCTCCTGACCACCCCGACGCTGATCAAGATTGCGCCCGATCCCCGGCAGATGCTCGTCGGCGGCAACTTCCTCGCCGAACTGCGCAGTTGTTGGCCCCGCTGGGAGCAAGAGCAACGATCGCGCACGCTCGCCGTCGCCATCACGGATCCCCGCACCACCCAGACCAGCCAAAGCCTCCAAGACAATATTTACGAAATCGCCTCCGCCTCCGAGCTGATCCAGCTGGCGGATCAAGTCTTCCGGCTGAAGCAAGAAAAAGCCGAACTGGCCGCCCAGATCAAATTCAAGGATCAAGTGATTGCCATGTTGGCCCATGATCTGCGCAATCCCCTCACCGCCGCCTCGATCGCGATCGAAACCATGGATCGGGAGTTTCATCCGCCAGCGGGCCAAGCAAATCGCCTCACCCCGGCCCTGATCACCCGACTGATCCGCCAAGCCCGCGCCCAACTGCGGAACATCAATTCGATGATCACCGACATTCTCCAAACGACCCACGGCAGCAATGCCGAACTGAACATCCGGCCCAAATCGATCGACTTGCCCACCCTCTGCGCCGAAGTGCTCGAAACCCTGGCCGATCGCCTCGCCGCCAAATCGATCGTCATCGAAACCGATATTCCACTCGATCTCCCCAAGGTCTACATCGACGAAGAACGCATCCGCCAGGTATTGATTAATTTGGTGGACAATGCGATCAAATACACCAGCGATGGTGGTAAGATACAGCTCTCGGCACTCTACCGCACTACCCAGAAGGTGCAAGTCACCCTCTGTGATACGGGTCTAGGGATTCCTGAGGATCAGCGCGAAGCGATCTTCGAAGATCACGTGCAATTGCAACGGGATCAGGATCAGTCGGGCTACGGCATCGGGTTAGCGCTCTGTCAGCGGCTAATTCGGGCGCATTATGGGCAGATTTGGGTCGATTCCGTCCTGGGTCAAGGCAGTTGTTTTCACTTCACCTTGCCCGTCAACCCGCAGTAATCCGTCGAAAAATCCCAACCCAACATCCTAGAACTTTTGGTAATCCCAAAGATCTATGTATTTATACGTGTTTTTTTAGGGGATCCGTGGATTTAGCATTTTTCAATCGCTTAACTGGCGGGCATCGTCCGCCGCAACGGCGAATTTTAGCCCGATCGACGAACCACATTTGGGTCGAATGTTCGTAAAAGCGCCAATATTTCGCGAAATTCGCCGCTTTTCGCAATTGCCCATTGCCATCAAAGAACCGTGATCCAGATCACGTTAATGCCTGATTTCGATCACCGGCGGCCCAACGCGATCGACGGCAGGTTTCCCCAATTCGTCGCCCGATCGCCCCTCAACTGCGTCCGATCGGCCCGTCTTTGGTGCCTAAAACAGCAATTTCAAGCGCAATTAATCCCGATTTTTGATTCGCAAGTCTGAACCCACGCATGTTAGAAAAAAGATTGGCAGAAGGTTTACTAGCAATCTCAAAGCGCCATCCAACATAGGGATCAAAGATTTCGATCGCGCCCGATCGGGCATTCGCCGAAGCAAATCGGACACAGCTTGATCAGCCCCAATTCAACCGATTGACAAAATTCAAAGATGTTCAAATTAGCGGGTGAACCGCCCCGATCGGGCCGTTCCGGATCCGGGTCAGAATATGCGTATTATTACGGTATTATTCCCCGAGCCACCAATCTATATATAGTTTTGAGCCAATACTAGGACAAAAATCCTGGCTGCATCAACCTTGTTTCTTCTGGCTTTCGTGGCTCGTATTTCGGAGTTCGAATTAAGTTCATTTCAATTGAAAATCGGTTGGTTTCACTCATGGGAAAAGAAGTCGTCACACTGTGCAGAGATGCACGCGAATACCAACACACTGCGCCCGCTGAAGTCGGGGTCTACGAGTGTGAGGTCAAACTCAAGTTCCGCCTGATTGAAGAGAAAGCTATTTTTAAAGACCGTGACCAACTGCTCGAACTGCTGCTCGAAGCCTTCACCTACGGCAACGATGAGTATATGGAGACGTTGACCGTCGATGTCCAGACCGAGGAGATGCCCGAGATCGAGGCCTCACCCAAGATGCGGCGACAGCTGATCCGACTACGCAACTCCAAGGACATTGCCTAAACCCGGCGCAGTGCTCAATCGGCTTCGATTCGCTTCGCGCAAATCTACTACTTTTTCCGATACCAACCGAACTTAATTCAGGTTGGGGTGCATTGACTGATGTGCGGAGCCGATCTTCTTTTCCCAGAAGGTCGGCTCCCAAATTTTAAACCCGGCGATATGCGGCACAATGGGACTAATCCCGCTGGGACTCACCCCCGCTTCATCCCCCGATCGCACCCCTATGATTCGCTTGCAAAATGCCAAAGACCAGATCGATGGATTGATCCGTCGCTATCGCTCCCAGGCAGACTTTATCGCGATTCGGCTGGAGGCCAGCGAAGGGGCCGATGTCACCCTACGCGGCCAACGCATCGAAACCCTCAGCGAAGCCCTGGCGATCGGTGGCCAAGTCCGGGTCTGTCACAAAGGCGGCTGGGGCTTTGCCAGCTTCAACCGCATCGACCAACTGCAAATCCGACTCGAAGAAGCGATCGTCGCGGCCAAGCTCGTCGGCGATGAAACCACCCAACTCGCCGCGATCGTCCCCATCCAAGATATTTGCACCGTGCCGACGCCCCAGGGCGATCCCCGCCAAATCAGCCTGGCGAAGAAGAAAGCCCTCTGCGAAGAATATTCCGAACTGCTGCGCCACTACGACCCGAAGATCGCCAGCGTCACGGTGCGCTATGGCGACAGCACCCAGCACATCCTCCTCGCCACCTCCGAAGGCACCCGCATCGAACAATCCTGGTCGGATATCGAAATGCGGTTTGCCGCCACGGCGCGCGACGGCGATCGGGTGCAGACCAGCCGCGAAACCGTCGGCTCCCGCCAGGGATTTGGCGATTTGCAGGGTTTGGCAGATCAGGTGAAGGGCGCAGCCCAACGCGCCGTGGATGCGCTGAAGCTGCCCTCAGTCAAAGGTGGCACCTACCATGTGGTGATTGACCCGATTTTGACTGGGTTGTTCGTGCATGAGGCCTTTGGCCACCTGTCGGAAGCCGATATGGCCTACGAAAGTCCCGATCTGATGGAAACCATGAGTTTGGGGCGACGGTTTGGGCCGAAGAATTTGCAGATCTTTGATGGGGCGAAGGTGCCGGGACATCGGGGCAGCTATTTCTACGATGATGAGGGCGTCCCCGCCACGGATACCCAGTTGATCAAAGATGGCGTCCTGGTCGGGCGGCTACACTCGCGGGAAACCGCCGGAAAACTCGGGGAACTGCCCACGGGCAACGCCCGCTGCCTCAACTACCACTACCCGCCGATCGTCCGCATGACCAACACCTGGATCGAGCGCGGCGAAACCCCCGTCAAAGACCTGTTCAGCGGCATCAAAGAAGGCGTCTACGCCCGCAACTGGCTCGGCGGCATGACCAATGGCGAGATGTTCACCTTCACGGCGGGCGAAGCCTGGATGATTCGCAAAGGCGAACTGGCCGAACCCGTGCGGGACGTGACGCTCTCGGGCAACGCCTTCAAAACCCTGACCGACATCGAAGGCATCGGCGATGACTTCTTCTGGGACGAATCCGGCGGCTGTGGCAAAGGCGGCCAAAGTGGGTTACCCGTCGGCTGCGGTGGACCCAGCCTGCGCATCCGCAATGTCGTCGTCGGCGGCGAATCGTAGGGTGGGCCTTGCCCACCGAATGCATTAATAACACCCACAAAAAAACCTGGAGCCTCACAGCTCCAGGTTCATCAATCGATATGTGGGACGGGCCTCGGGCGGCAACTCAATGTAGAGACTGAATCCACCGCCAAAGCCAATCCCCAGTCATTACATCAGGCCCAGTTGAGCCAAGATGCCCTTACCCGTCAACAACTCAGTCGCAAAACCGATGACGATGCCCAGCATTGCCAAGCGGCCATTCAAGCCTTCGTTGAACTCGTTAAAGCCAAATCCTTTCTTATCCATGGGGTCTACCTCTGAGGGTGAAACGGAAAACTTCTTTACATAAAGTAACACTTGTTAACGATTGTGACAATACGATCGACCGCGAATTTGGGTCATTCGCCCAAGTCTTAACAATTGGGGCATCGCTGGGGCACGATCGATTCCACGCCTGTGGAAATCAGCGCGGATCAACGGGGCTGATAAACTAGAACCCATGGCCGATCGCTACCTGCTATTTCACAAGCCCTACAATGTCCTGAGCCAGTTTAGTGATGATGGCTCGGCGAAACTGACGTTGAAACAATTCATTCCGGTGCCCGAGGTCTATCCCGTGGGACGACTGGACTACGACAGCGAGGGGCTGATGCTGCTGACCGATGATGGGCCACTGCAACATCGCCTCAGTCATCCTCAGTTCGGCCATCCCCGCACCTACTGGGCACAGGTCGAACAGATTCCCACCGAGGCCGATCTCGCGCCGATTCGCCAAGGCGGACTGGCGATCCAGGACTACCGCACCCGACCCGCACTGATTGCGCCACTCCAGGAGCCAGACTTCCCGCCCCGCGATCCGCCGATCCGCACCCGCCAGTCGATCCCCACCAGTTGGCTCCAGCTCACCCTGACCGAAGGCCGCAATCGCCAAGTCCGCCGCATGACCGCCGCGATCGGGTTTCCCACGTTGCGATTAATTCGAGTCGCGATCGGCGATCTGACCCTGGGCGATCTTCCGCCCGGCGCATGGCGCGATCTCACAACCATCGAGCAGCAAACCTTACTCACCCGCCGCACCCAACCGGGACACCGCCTCCGATGACCGCCGGTCGGTCGGAGACCATCGCGGTGACGGGGCCACCCACGATCGGATCCCGAAGCCCACCAATAACGCCACCATAAACGTCACCAACGAAATCACCAGCAACGCCCCATAGGCTTGTTTGGCTTGTTGATCCGACGCGGCCGCCCGGACTTCCGCCTGCTTCGGGGTCGGCACGGCGCTCTGAATCACCTGCGCCCGATTCGCCTCCGTCAGGGCGATCGCCAGTATATCGGCCGCACTGGGCAGCGCGCTCGCCGATCGCACTCGCCCCTGCCGCAGCTTCCACGCCTGCTGCAACGCATCGTAGGCCGTGGTGATATCGTCCAGCAGCAAGGCCCGCGTCCCCAGTTGATGCCAGGCCCAAGCCTCCGATCGTTCGTCCTCTAGCTGCCAAGCCGCCTGCAAGGCCCACTGCAAGACGCGGCCCCACTGGTCCCACTGTTTGCCCAGAATCAAAGCGGCGTCGATCGACCGGGCGATCGCCAACACCGACGCACTGCGTTTCTCTGCCACGGCCCAGCGCAAAAACCCAATCAACACCGGCAATTCCGGCCCGATCGTCTCCGGTGTCTGGGTCGTCAGCCAATCCTGCATCACCGTGACGCCCCGTTCCATCCAAGGTTGGGTGGCAAACTGCCGGGTGAGCCAGGGTTGCAACGGCTCCACCACCCGATAGCGCTGCTCCACCACATGGATCAAACCCAATCGCATCAGCCGTTGCAGGCTCGGCCTGGGATCCTGTGGCCCGGTAATCACGGCAATCTGCTCGATCGTCAACGACACCCCCTCCAACGCCGTCAACAATCCCAAAATCCACCGCTGCGGCGTATCCAAATCCACCATCAGCTGCACCACCAAGCGTTGATGCGCCACCGCCCGATCGGGTTTGGGGTGGGCCGTCAACCAGGTCGCCCAATCATCCCAGGCCTGGGGCTGCTCCCGCAGTCGCTCCGCCAGTTGGATCAACCGCGCCGATTCCCCCCGAAAACATTGCCACAACTGGGCCAACTGCCCCTGCTCCGCGATCGTCAGCGATCGGCCCAGCACATCCGCCACCAACGGCTGACTCGCGACCAAATCCGGCGATTGCAAGGTCAACACCGCCAGTTCCCCCGGCCAGCCCGCCGCCGCCAGACGCGGCTGCGCCGAGGCCACCACAAAGGTCGATTGGGGCAACAACTGCCGCAGCTGAAGCAAAGTTTCCGGGCGCGCTTGGGGCGCATTCAGCATGATCAAGGCCTGACAATCCACCAAGGCCGATCGCCATTCCCGCTCACTCAAATAACTTTCGGGATAAAGATGATAAAACGTCTCCCCCAAGGACTGCATCAAATCCCCGATCGGCTCAATCGTCGCAAAATGCAAAATCCCATCGGGATGCGAAGTCGTCACATCCGGGTGATGGGCCAACTGCCGCAAAAACGCCGATTTGCCCACGCCCGCTGCCCCGACAATCTCCACCGATTGCCCCGCCTTGAGCGCCACGATCGCCTGGTCCAATGCCGCTTCATGCCCCAGGAAACGGCGGGGCGCAGGCGGAATCCTCAACGTGGTGAAGGGTTTGGCGACGAGATTCGTCGGTTGGTCGATCGGCTCCAGTAGCGCCCCCGCCTCGGCCCCAACCCGCAGCGTGTAACGCCCGACATTCAGTGATCCCAGCAGAACGTTCGCCAACCGATCGGTGAGCGATGCGCCCTGACTATTGCGATTGATCCCGGATGTTTGGGACATCAGCATCGCCTCCCATGCCTTACACCAAGCCTGTCCCCATTGTTACGTAGATTGCTCGCAACGGGGACTATCCCAGGGTAGAAATTCGGCCAATTTGCGGCGCGATCGACTATGAGACTTGAGTCAGCGATTCCTGCGCTCTCGCCCGAATCTGGTCAAGCACCCGCATAAAGTCATCGATCGACTGAAATTGGGAATAGACCGAGGCAAACCGAATGTAGGCGACTTCGTTTAAGCCCCGCAGATGCTGCAAGACGACCTCACCAATCTGCGTGCTCTCCACCTCCCGACCGGGCAATTGCTGAAGATCCGCTTCGACATCCCCGGCTAAGGTTTCGATTTGGGAGTGGGGTACCGTAGTTTTCTCACAGGCGAGGGTGATGCCTTGTTGGAGTTTGTGCCGATCGAAGGCTTCGCGTTGCCCACTACGCTTAATTACCACCATGGGCGCAAGTTCCACCCGTTCATAGGTAGTAAAACGATGCCCACATTTGAGGCATTCCCGCCGACGGCGAACACTCTGTCCGCCATCCGCCGATCGGGATTCAAGCACGCGGTTCTCTAAATTATGACAAGCTGGACAGCGCATGACGCGGCTTTACGGGTAACGACAAGAATACTTTCACTATCATACTGGTAGTGCAGAGACTGGGCACATATTCCTTTTCGTAGCTAGAACTAGCGTTAATACAAAAGAACTGTTTTATCTTGACCAGCAATCTTTGGGAAATTTGATCCAGTACGATCGAATATAGAATAGCGCTTTAGTTAAAGCATCCCCTGGATCAACTGACCCATATCTCCGAGTTCTATGGCTTAACCTTGCGGTGGTGTGACGGTAATCACCTAATTTTTGTGTCTTTCGTTAATGTGGCATTTTTCCTGGGCAGATTAAGTCTAAGCAAACCACAGGGTTCAGCACTACATGATGGCGATCGGGTGTGGCGGGGATTGGTTTAGGTCGCTCGGACCAATCGTTTCAGAGATTGGATTCTTCCCCTTTTTAGTTGTTCAATGTTGATTCCTTACTGACGGCATCAGGAGATTGGTGCGTGGCTTCTAGCAGCAAAAAGCATAAAATTTTAGTCGTCGATGATGAGCCGGATAATTTAGATCTGCTCTATCGCACTTTCCACCGCGAATTCAAGGTTCTGAAGGCCGACGACGCCCATCAAGCCTTAGAAATTTTGGATACGGAAGGCGACATCACGGTGATCATTTCGGATCAGCGGATGCCGATGATGAGCGGCACTGAGTTCCTGAGCCTGTCCGCCCAGAAATATCCCGACATTATCCGGATTATTCTGACGGGTTATACCGACGTTGATGATTTGGTCGATGCGATTAACGCCGGACAAGTCTTCAAATATGTCACCAAACCCTGGGATGACACCGACCTGCGACAGGTCGTCCATCAGGCCGTGGATCTGCATACGGCACTCACGGCTCGCACCCAAGAACTCCGCCGCAATTTACGGCGGGAGAGCTTACTCAACACGATTACCCAAACGATTCGCAGTGCGTTGAGCTATGAAGATAGCCTCAAAACGATTACGGCGGGGATTGGGCAAGCGTTCGAGGTGGACTACTGTGTGCTAGCGACGCGCCAAGATCCGCGTTTCCAGGGCAAGGCGACGGTGTATCATCGGACGCCCCACGTGAACATCCGGGAGGAGAGTTTGCGATCGGAGCCGTTGGAGCATTCCGATGTGATTCCCCATGTCACCCAAGTCACGGCCGAGCAAGCCCTGGCCAAAACGGTGTTCTATCTCGATCAATTGGTCGTGATCGAGGATCGTGATGATGAATCCTCCCTAATCACCCAATTCCCCGAAGCCAAGGCCGCCTACGACGAACTGAAAATCGGTTCGAGTGTGCTCCTGCCGCTGGTGGCCCAACGCCAACCGATCGCGCTGTTGGCGTTGCATCGTACCGATGCGAGTTTGGCGGCCATGGACGAGAAGTATGTCTGGGAAGACGAGGATCTCGACTTGATTCGCCTGGTGGCGACCCAAGCCGGACTCGCCCTGGCCCAAATCTACTCCTACGAGCAAATGCGGGCCTCGGCCAAGCGGGAAGCGCTGATCAACAGCATTACCGCCGCCATCCGATCGAGCCTCGAACCGCAGAAGATCTTCGCGGCGATCACCCAGCAATTGGGTCAGGCGCTGTCGGTGGATTGGTGTGCCCTGTCGCTCTGGACGCCCACCGATCGTTATGTCCAATGTGTCGGTCTCTATGACGCCAACCAAGGCGTGATCGCCCTCGACCAACCCACCGGGGAACTGGATTTGCCCAAATCCCAGGTGCCGATCGAAGGCAATGCGGTGCTGAAAGAGGTGATGAGCACCTTGCAGCCCGTGATGCTGGACGATCTGACCAAGCATCCGACGATGAATGTCGCCGAGTTTCGGCCCCCCGCGCGGGCTTTGCTCGTTGCGCCGCTGATCGCCGACGGCCAAATCATCGGCAGCATCTCCCTCCGCCAAAACCACAAGGCGCGGGTGTGGCAATCCTCGGAGTTGCATTTGGTCGAAGTGGTGGCCCAGCAGGCGGCGATCGCCGTGCAGCAGTCGCACCTCTACCAGAAAACCCGCGAACAAGCGGAACAACTCCTGGAACTCGATCGCCAGAAGACCGAATTCTTCCAGAATATCTCCCACGAATTCCGCACGCCGTTGACCTTGATGGTCGGGCCATTGGAATCGGCGGTGAATAATCAGGTCGCTCTGTCGGTGGATCAAGCGACGATCGTCCTGCGCAACTCCCGCCGTCTGCTGCGGTTGGTGAATCAATTGCTGGATATGCAGCGGTTGAATGCCGGACGGATGCAGCCGACCTTCCGCCCCTGTGATTTGGTGGATTTTGTCTCCCAGATTATCGAGGCGTTCCGGGCCTATTCGGAGAAGAAAGGCATTCGCTTGACCGCCGATCTAAGCGATCTGAGCGCCTGCCCCCAAATTTATCTGGACTTGGAAAAGTTCGATAAGGTGCTGTACAACTTGCTGTCGAATGCGATGAAGTTCACGCCAGCGGGCAAGAGCATCACCGTCGTCCTGCGGCCCCTGGGCGATCAATGCCTGTTGCAGGTGGTGGACACCGGAATTGGCATCCGCCAGGATCAGTTGCCGCACCTGTTTGAGCGCTTCCGGCAGGCCGAAGGCTCGGAAAACCGGGGCTATGAAGGCACGGGCATTGGCCTGTCGCTGGTGAAGGATCTGGTCGAACTGCACGGCGGCGAAATCACCGTCGAGTCGGTATACGAACGCGGCACGACCTTCAGCATCTGGCTCAAAACCGGAGCCGCGCATTTGCCCCCAGAGCAAATCGCCCTGGAGCAAGCCACGATCGAAATCGGCCGGGCGGATGTGGAACTGGCCGATCTGGCGATGGAATTGCTGGACTGCGAGGCGGTAGAAGGTGAGCGACTTGACCCGATCGAGGGTGTCCTGGCCAATGGTCAGCGCATCCTGGTGGTGGACGACAACTCCGACCTGCGCACCTATATCTCCGGCATTCTGCGCCAACAAGGCTACCAAGTCTTCACCGCCAAAAACGGCGCGGAAGGCTATCAGATTGCCTTTGCTCAGTCGCCGCATTTGATTATCACGGACTTGATGATGCCAAAGGTATCGGGTCTCGAAATGATTCAAATGATTCGGAACGACGAGGCACTCCAAGGCATCCCGATTATCCTGTTGACGGCCAAGGCCGATGAGGATACCCAGTTGGAAGGTTTGGAACGTGGGGCTGATGGCTATCTGTCGAAGCCGTTCAACGATCGGATGCTCCTGGCCGAGGTGCGGAACCTGCTTTCGCTCAAGTCGAAAGAGCAGAAGATGGCGGATCTGAACAACTACCTGACGGAATCTGTCCTCGGCCGATTCTTGCCACCCGCCTTGGTGGAACGGGCGGCGAAGGGCGACTTGACCCTGGATCTGCGGCCCGAACCCCGGATGGTGACGGTGCTGTTCAGCGACATCGTCGGCTTTACCGAATTGTCCAATACCCTGCGATCGCGGCGGATGGCGGAGATGCTGAATCAGTATCTGACGGCCATGACCAAAGCCGTGTTCGACAATGGGGGGACGGTGGATAAGTTCATGGGCGACGCGATTATGGCGTTGTTTGGGGCACCGGAGGATCTGACGCCGAATGAGCAAGTCCGGCGATCGATCGCCACGGCGCGGCAAATGTACCGATCGCTGGAAGTGCTGAACCAAAAGTGGACGGAGCAGGGCTTGCCCGAGTTGAAGTTCCGCTGCGGGATTCACCAAGGGACGGCGGTGGTGGGGATGTTTGGCGGGGCGGCGCGATCGGATTACACGGCGATCGGCCCCTGCGTCAATATCGCGGCCCGACTGCAAACGGAATCGACGCCCGATCGGATTCTGGTGTCGGCGGCGGTGGCGGATTACCTCGACGAAGATGGCATCGACAAAGGTGAGCCACTGACGCTGAAGGGCGTCGATGAGACGGTGTTGACGTTCTGGGTGCCGCCCGAACCGATCCCCCTGACGACGTTAGTCTAAATCCGCGAATCAAATCGCCCGGTGGGGTCTTCGGACTGCACCGGGCGATTTTGTCATCTCTGGGCTAGACTGAATGCCGAACCCGATGACAGTTTCGAGCATGACGCGATCGGTCGATCCCCCTATTTTTGAGTCAGACGATGCCCTGCGGCGATCGGCGGAGCCACCCGAGTTATGGCTGGTGCGGTTGTTTGGTGCGTTGGTGTTGCATACGGTGTTGCTGTTTGGGGTGCGATCGGCTTGGGTGAATGTGTCGGTGCCGATGGGTGGTGAGGGGGGCACGATCGAATTTGTGGAAGTGGGCACGGTGGAGTCGGATGCAGCGATCGATCCGTCACCCAAGGCGGAAGGCGTTGCGCCATTGCAAAACTTGAAACCGGGACAAATCGCATCTGATCCGGATCAAACGACGATCGTGGCCCAGCCCTTGAAGCCGTTGCCATCGCCGAGTCCGTCGATCGTTGAGCCATCGCCGCTCCCAGTTGAGCCGCCTAAACCCAACGAACCAGCGAAGCCCACCAAACCCAACGAACCAGCGAAGCCCACTAAATCCAACGAGCCAGCGAAGCCCACTAAACCCAACGAACCGCAAGCTCCCACGACATCCCCACGGAGATTACCTGATCCGGATAAACCGGCAAGTAGGCCTTCTGATCCTAAACCGGATACGACATCGGAAGGGAATGTCGGTATCCAACCCGCGATTGATAATTTTGTGCTGACACCGAAATCGAGTGGGGCGCTTCAGGGTTCCAGTCTTAAGGGCACAGCAACCTTAGCGGTTATCGGTGAACCACCGCCTGGGTTGGCATTTAAGTTGCCAGTAAAGTCCGGTGATGTATTGGTGGTGCAGGTGCGGTTGGTGGTGAATCGGAATACGCAGCAGGTTGAGGATCTGGATGCGGATGGTGTCGCTGAAGTGACAGTTTTGTCGAATAGCCCCGCCTACGCTAACCCACAGGTTGTGCCCGCTGTTTTGCAGGCGGTGACCCGCGACATCTTGAAAGAGTATCGATTTGGTGTGGAGTATCAGAATATCGATACTGCGCCACCCGTGTTGACTGAGTGGGAAATCACCCTTTTGATTAGTGTTTTGTAAGTGTTTCTGGTCGGTTCCTATGCTAGTATGGCTAGCGTACTAATTGGCAGCGCGGGTGTAGTTTAGTGGTAAAACCTTAGCCTTCCAAGCTAATGATGGGGGTTCGATTCCCCCCACCCGCTTCCCCAGTAAAGCCCCTGAGATCCATTGATTTCAGGGGCTTTCTGTTTTTTGCGCTAACCTGTAGTTGGGTGCATCTGATAAGAGCGTTGGGTCGCTTTAGACCAGTTTCAATCAATTATTGGGGTAAAATTGGGGTAAGGATGTGACGAGAGAATAGTCCTTACCCCAACGCTGGAAATCCTTACACAAACCTAGTTTGAGAGGAAACACCATGACATCCGTCACGCAACAGCGCAAAGCATTCAAAGGTACGGCACAAATCAAGCTCTCGAACGATCGGCTTCAGTTGGTCTTTTCGTTTGTGGGCAAGCGGCATTACTTGAGCCTGGGATTGCACGACACGCCGATTAATCGCAAGGTGGCGGAGGCGAAGGCGCGGCAGATTGAGTTGGATATGTTGTCGGGATATTTTGATGCGACGCTGGCGAAATATCGGCCAGAACCTTTGCCTACTGCCGTTACCCCAATTCTTACCCCAATTTCTGCCGCAGTTCCACAGGTGCGGACGCTCACATCGACGGAATTGTGGCAGCAATACACGAATTACAAGGCTTCCCAGTTGAAGGAAACGACGCGGTTGTATCACGAGAGCTTCGATCGGTTGTTTGTAAAATTGGGCGATGTGGGGGTGGATGAAGCGCTGAAGGTGAAGGCGGGGTTGGAGAAAATTACGACGCTGCATTATACCAAGCGATCGCTGGGGCAATTGTCAGCAGCTTGCAAGTGGGCGATGAAACATGGGATTTTGGCCCACAATCCCTACGAGGGCATGGCGAATGAAATGCCCAAACATGCCTATCAGCTTGATCCAAAGCCGAATGCCTTTACAGAAGTGGAACGGGAGCAGGTGATTCGGGCGTATGTCGAAGATACGCGTCCAGGGTTTACTTACCAGCACTATGCATCGATCGTGACGTTTCTGTTCTTCACAGGATGTCGGCCTTCGGAGGCGATCGGCTTGCAGTGGAAGCATGTATCGGCGGAGTTTGATTTGATTCGGTTTGAGACTTCGATTACGACTTGTGGGCGGGGGAAAGCCCTGCGGATGGAAGGCTCGAAGACTAATCGCAAACGCAGTTTCCCCTGTTCTCCCCGATTACAAGCGTTACTCAAATCGATTCGTCCAAGTAGTCCTAGACCCGATGATTTAGTGTTTCCATCACCGACTGGCAAAGTGATTAATTATAATAATTTCTGCAATAATGCCTGGAAGCGGGTGGTGAATGAAATCAAGCCGGGGACAACGCCCTACTGCTGTCGCGATACCTTTATCACGATGCAAATTCTCAAGGGAACCCCGGCGATGGTGATTGCCCAGTGGTGCGATACGTCGGTGGACATGATTCAGAAGCATTACGCGGATCAGATGAAACTGCTGAGTTTGCGCCCGATCGACTAATGGAGGAATCCGTTATGAAACTGAATACCAGAGAGTTGTCTAGTGTGCTGAATCTGGTGGACATTAATTTTGTCCGATCAGAGATTCAAGTGATGAGGCAGGATGCTGATTTGTGGTCAGATTATCGAATTTTGCTTCTGGATTGGCTGAATTGCAAAAGATTAGGAAATAAAAAATATTCTCAGTAAAATCGCGGCTTTTTTACGAGCGCACAAAAAATGCCGTTATTAAGACTGCGTATTTGTCTATAAGAATGCAGTTAATTTTTGTGTTTTGCTTGGAAGTGTGGTGGATATTCTCGAACCTGACAACAAACTATAATCTGTTCACGGTTATCTAGTCATATCCTTCACTAAAAACCCTCAGGAAAATTACTGGGCATTTGAAGAAAGGCTAAAAAAATTAGAAATAATACATAGGGAGAGATTCCCGAAAATAGATTTTCTGATTGTATTCAAATGTGTAAGTCGTGTGAAAAATTGAAGGAGATCTACCATGTTGAAACAGAAGACTACCGAAAAGCCGTTGTACAAAGTGCGTGATCTGATCGCACCTGTTGCAGATATTAACTTCTTTATTGAGCTGAATGACTCTGGTGTTAATTATGATAACGATGAGTTAGCTAGTATCATCAAGGCTAGTGCTTATGAAGGTGCTAAGGCTCGATTAGCGGAATTTGTAGCACGTAAGCAAGATGTTCTGAGTCAATTTAAATTGCAAAATTTGGACATAAGAGAATCTGAATTAAACCAGACTGAAGAAGATGTAAGGCGGTATGACCCAGGTAAACCGCCCAGTAATTTTTGGGTTAACAAGGATGACCAGGATTCACTTGATCGTTACAACAAGCAAGTTGATGAATTCAATAGTAAATTAGATTTGCATCGTCGCTGTGTTGATAAAAGAGACAAAGCAAAGGAGCGGTATGAAGATGCACTAGTGAAATATCAAGAAAAGCGGGATGAGGCTGAAGAGCAGATTCGTGAGAAAGCTGAAGAGTTGGACCCTGCGATGGATCAGGACATTGTGGCTTTCTTGGGTAAGCTACAGCAACTAGTATACGATTGCTTCCATAATAAGGCATTGTTGTTTGAGGCTTTTATTTTGCTATTTATGGCAAAGAAGGCTTATGTTTTCCTCGGGCGTATCCAGGGGATGAGGGAGTACAGTTTCGAATAAAAAAGGGACAAGCGATAATCGATTTGTCCCACAAAAAATTAGTATCATGATTTTAACCTCAATTGAAACGCTTTGGCCAGAGAATGCGGAATGGCAAGAGCGGTGCACCGAACTGTGTGCGGCTGCGAGTTTGACGGCGATGGTCTGGATCGCCTGGGCGATGGGCATGATGCTGGCGCGAGGGG
>JANOQX010000040.1:0-17132 GCA_031415035.1 Cyanobacteria bacterium VAR_4_metabat_243 | reverse complement strand
GGGTGGGCACTGCCCACCGTTCTTCAACCATCCGCGGCCACCGAAACCACCACCACACAGCAAAAAGGCCCGCTCTACATATAGAGTGGGCCTTTTCAAAGTAAGTTGTTTAGCTTAAATCGATGAACCAACGCCCGCGTAGGAACCGTAGAAAAACAGACCCACAACCACCAAAACACCAGTGCCAGCGACGGTTGCAACCAGCCACAACGGGATTCTTCCATTCTTAAACACGATTGATCTCCTCCTAACGTTAAAACACAGCAAAAAAAGTTGCAGCCGACTCTAGTTGAAGAAGTAGCTAGAGAACAAAATGCCGATCACAAAGATCAGTAGCAGCCCCATGTACAGCGAAGTCCGGTTGAGTTCAACCGACTGCTTGTTGGGGTTCGTTGATTTTTCCATGGGGGGTTCCTAGCGTTGGATGAATTGCATGGCCGCGATCGCGCCCACGAAGAAAACGGAAGGCACACCCAGCGTGTGAATTGCCAACCAGCGGACCGTGAAAATTGGATAAACGATGGGTTCGTTGGGATTATTGCTCGTCATAGGACCTTAAGGAGTGAATCGAACTGAACGGCGAACCAAAGCCATCCGGCGGGGCGCGGCCGATGCTGGCCACGACCGACGCGGATCACTATTTCTGTTTGAGGAATTGATCCATCTGATTTTTCGCTTCTTTGCGATTACTCAGAATGGGCAATTGCTCTTGACGGGCCACGGGATAATACTCATTCGGGCGGGGCGTGCCGAAGGCATCGTAGGCCAAACCCGTCTGGACAAATAACCAACCCGCCAAAAACAGCATGGGGATCGTCACGCTATGGATGACCCAATAGCGAATGCTTGTAATAATGTCGCCAAAAGGGCGCTCACCAGTAGTACCGGACATTGCCGCTTCCTCCAATAACTAAAAACTGGCCCGCAACTTGCAAACAGCCGTCGCGGGCGATCGCATAATACGTATCATAGGGGAGATTCGATGCGGCTACAAGATGAGAACGATCTTTAACCAATGTAACGGAGGAACGTCCCGCGTTGGCCCAAGATGTATCCCCGCGCTTCATCCAAGAACTTAATCTTGTAGAAATTCGCCGGAATATTTTCCACTGCTGTATCTTTCTTCCAGGATTGGCCGCCGTCGGCACTCATCAGCAAGGTGCCACTGCCCCCGACAATCCACGCTTCGTCATTGGTGCGGTACTCCGCATCCAAGAAGCCCCAGCTATTGAGGTTTTCGGGGTTCTGGGACTTGCCCCAATCCTCGGGATCGGCGCTGTTGGTCAACTGGATCACGCCACCTCGGGCCAAGAGCCACAGCCGCCCATCCGGGGCGAAGCCCATGGTTTGCAGTCGCCGCGAGCTATTCCGGTTGTGATTTTCCCAGGAGTCTTGGCCGGGCCGCCAGAGGGAATAGAAGTTGCCGCGTGAGGAAACGGCGATGTACTCGCCCTGATTCGATCGGTGCAAACTCTTCAGCACGCCGAAGGCGTCATTCACCATCGCCTTCCAGTTGCGACCATCATCTTCGGTCTTGTAGATCGCTCCGAGTTCGGTCACCATCTCAGCGGCGGCATTGCCTAACGCCACCACTGTTTGGGGGGCACCGGGGAGCTTCTCACTCAAGGGAATCTGTTCCCAGGAGTTGCCCGAGTCGGTGGTATGCAACAAGAGGGCGGGCTGTCCGGCGACCCAACCTTCATCGCCCTCGAAGTCGATCGAGCTAAAGCGGTATTTCTGTTCGCCGAGCAGTAACTGGCGTTGTTGCCAGGTTTGGCCGCCGTCCTGGGTTTCGAGCAAGGTCGAATCAACGCCGACAATCCAACCGTGGTTGGGGTCATCGGTAAATGCCACATCGAGCAAGCTGACGTCCGTGGGCATCGTGATCACTTCCCAGGGATTGTGATCGAGTTTGCCCATGCCCAGTGCCTGGGCGGCGGGCGTGCCGATCGCGAAGAGTGCGACTGCGATCAAGGCGATCAGCCGGTTCCAATTTTTCAACATAGCGACCATGGGATTGTCTTGCAATAAGGATCGTTTCAGGCTCGGGGTGCGGGCCGATCGCCGCGCTCAGTCGAGCCTATCAGGTTTGCGGTGAGGTGATCGGCACCATTCCGGGCGATCGGGGGCCGATCGGGGTTAGCCCAAGCCATACAGGCTTAAAGACAGGAGGAAGAAGACAAAGAGGCTGCCAAAAATCAGCAGATTTTTCTTGCCCGGATCCAGCGTATTCACCCCCAGACCATACTTGGCATTTTCCTTAAAGCCGACTGAACCTCGGGGACCGAGGTTTTGGAATCGGCGCTTACTGGCACTGCAAACGGGGCACCGCCATTTCTCCGGCAGATCATCAAAGGCCGTGCGGGCCGCGACACCCTGACGCTCGTCCCCCTGAAGGGGCGCGTAGACATAGCCACAGGTATTACATTCGTGCCGATCACGCAGGGGATCGGCGATGGCGACCGCTGAATTCGAGGGATCAGTCGGCGGCACGATCGGTTCGGCGGGGCTTGGGTTACTCATGGCAAGTTCGACCTGGGACGGAATAAATCACTCAGATTTCGTAACAAACCTTATTATGACACGCGGGTTCCGCTCTGCTATCACCGACAATTCGCTTGCTCGGGGTGATTATCCGATGTTATGCTGGTAGACCGTTTTGATTTGATGTACGACCATGCCCAAGCTCAAGACTCGTAAGGCAGCGGCGAAGCGCTTTAAGTTCACTGGAACTGGCAAGATTAAGCGTCGCCAACAAAACCGTTCCCACCTGTTGGAGCACAAGTCTCCGGCGCGGAAGCGGCGTTTGTCCAGCATGTTGCTGGTGAACGAACGGGATGCGGATAACGTGCGGGCGATGTTGCCCTACGCGTAGATGCGCGCCTCCCACCACGGTTTGGGCTAGGGCTTTTCTACTGCCTGGATCCCGATCGTGCCGATTGAATTGTCAAACACCAAATGTAGAGGTTAGCCATGCGGGTTAAACGCGGTAATGTGGCGCGCAAGCGCCGGAATAAGATCCTCAAGTTGGCCAAGGGCTTCCGGGGTTCTCACTCCCGCCTGTTCCGGGTCGCCAACCAACAGGTAATGAAGGCATTGCGCAATGCCTATCGCGATCGCCGGAAGCGGAAGCGCGATTTCCGTCGGTTGTGGATTGCCCGAATTAATGCGGCTGCCCGCACCCATGGCATCAGCTATAGCCAACTGATTGGCAAGCTGAAGAAAGCCAATGTCGAAATCAACCGTAAGATGCTGGCCCAGCTGGCCGTATTGGATCCGGCGGGATTTGAGCAAATTGTGCTGATCGCGAAAAAAGGATAATTCGTCATGCGTCAGGTTGTTTCCAATCTGGGGCGGATCATCTTAATCGGCTGGTTGGGGGTGCAAATCCTTGCACCCCCTTCGGCTTATGGGGCCGACTTAGACACGATTCGCGCTCGGGGGTATCTCATTGTCGGGGTCAAGGAAGACGCCCGTCCCCTCGGCTGGCGGGATGACCAAGGCCAGTGGCAAGGGCTAGAAATCGACATCGCCCATCGTCTGGCCGAAACCATTCTGGGTAAGCCGGAGGCCGTGAAATTCGTCCCGGTGGCTAATACCGATCGGCTCCAAGCGGTGATTGACGATCGGGTGGATTTGGCGATCGCCCAGCTGACCGCGACCCCGGCCCGTGCCCGCCTGGTGTATTTCAGCGATCCTTACTATTTGAATGGCATCAGCTTCGTCACCCAAGTCCGCGCGGGCCAGCCGCCATTACGTGACCTGAGCCAACTGCGTGACCAGCCCGTGGCAGTGCTGAATCAATCTGTCGCGATCGCCGCGTTGCAGTATCACCAGCCCAACTTGCGCCTTGTGGGCGTCGATTCCTATGCCACGGCCCAGGCCAAACTGGCGGCGGGAGAAGTGGGGGCGATCGCCGGGAGTACCAGCGTTCTCGTCGGTTGGAGCCAGACCCAGCCGGACTATCAGTTGATTCCCAGCCAATTCAACCGCACCCCCTTGGCGATCGCCTATCCGAAGGGACTGCAATCGGCGGAACTCGGCACGATCGTCAGTCGATCGGTGCGGCAATGGCAACAGAGTGGTTGGTTACAGGAACGGGCGATCAACTGGGGCCTGCCTTGGGATAGGCTAAGAGAGTGATCGGCTGGGCTGAGACGATCGATTCAATCAGCCACGACACAACGGCATAACCAGCGATTTTTGGCACGATCCCATGGACTTAGACAATTTTCCCCTGATTTATGTGATTGCTTTGCTCGGGTTGCTCAGTGCCACCGGAGTATTTGTCTTTCTTCAGGTCTTTAAGACCCGCAAGTTGGAAAGCGCCATGACGCGGATCCAACGTAAACTCAAAGATGAAACAGGCAGTGCCCTCGACTACTACGAACTCGGGAGCATTCAGCTCGATAAGCGGCTTTATGCCCAATCGATCATCAATTTTCAACGCGCCCTCAAAGCCAATGAGCTAGAGGGAGACGCCCTCGCGGCGGTCTACAATGCGCTGGGGTTTGCCTACTTTGCCCAGGAGCAATACGACCTGGCGATGAAGCAGTACAAAGAGGCGCTCAAATCGAGTCCCGACTATGTCACGGCGATGAACAACCTCGGCCACAGCTACGAACGCAAACAACTGGCGACCAAAGCCCTGGAAATGTACGAGCAAGCCCTGGCCCTAGAACCGAAAAACAGTACCGCCCTGCGGCGGGCTGACTCGCTTCGCAAGCGGATGGCTCCTTCGGTTTAAGCCGGAGTCGCTGAGTTTGATCAAAAACCCCCGGCCCAGAATGATTGGGTCGGGGGTTTTTCGGGTTGATGCGCCGATCGCTTACTGGGCTGTTGTCAGCGATGGGTCAGGTGTTGTGGGGATAATTGCCGGGGTGGCGGTGGGGTTGGCCCGATCGCTGGGAATCGCGACTGCTGCGGGAAGCGCCACCGGGATGGGTGCGGCCACTGGGACGATCGGCGGCGTGGGAATTGCGGCAGGAATCGGCGTTGACTCGACTTTAAAGGTCGCTGTGGGTTCAACGATTACCGGCGTGGGGGCGATCGTTTGGATCACCGGGATGGGTGCGCTTGCGGGGACTGGCGTCGGTGCGGCTTGGAGCGTGGGTGCTGATTCGATTTTGACGATCGGCGGCGCGGCGATTGGCGGGGGAGCAATTGGTTGTTGGATTGCGGGGGTCGGCGTGGGTGCGACACGTGGCATCTCAACTTTTGTGGGGTCGCGCCGATCCCAGGGCTTTTCGACTTCCACCCGGATTTCGACCCGGATCGCCGGAATGCCTGGGTTAACACTGCCTGCTTGCGGGGGCTGCGCGATCGGCGTGGGCAATACCTGGCCCGCTTGGGGGGGTTGGGCGATCGGTTGAATGACGGGTAGCTGGGGATTGTTGGGCTGGCCGACGGGCTGGATCGCTGGTACCGCTGGGGTGGCGGGAATTGCCGGGGTGGCCGGATTGGCGGTCGTGCCAGTCGGTGGTGTACGACCGACATCAACAACGGCTGGAGCAATCGTTGGCGGCGGATTGACGCCGGTGGCGGTCGGCAGGGTCGGCGGCGGTGCAACATCTTGCGGCGGTAGTGGGACGATCGTGCCCGTGGCGGCTGGTGGCGCTTGAATTGCGGCGGCGGGGATGGCTGGAATGGCGGGTGGAATGGCGTTGATCGCCTGCACTGCCGCTGGCGGATTGATCCCCTGACGCACGGCGGCAAGCCCAGCGGCGGTCTGAGGGGAATTGCGATCGAAGCTGCCAGTCGTTGCTTGCATGACCAAGTCAGCGGGCTTGAGATCGCGGGGGGAGGAATTGAGGAATTCTGGATTAACCGCCACATTCGACCCGCTGATGGCGGGTTGGGCGGCCAGGGCGGGCAGGGTTTCGGCTTGAACGGCGGCTAAGGTTTGTTGCACTTCGGGATCGGCTAAGGTGCCATCCGCATCTTCGATCGGCTTGCCATCAAGGCCAAACCCTTGCACCAGCGAACTGGTCTGGTAGAAGGTCTTGAGATCAAAGTCAAACATCGTGATCTGGCCACCGCGCACGACCGCCATCTGTCCGGCTTTCAGCAGTTGTTTCGGGCCGTTTTCCGTGGTCACTTCCATATCCCCAGCGGGATTGTTGGTCAAGGCCCCGACGATCATTGTGCCCGTCTGCTCGTTCACCCGGACGAACAAGGCCGAACCGCGCACTCCGGCTCGACCGTAGGGCGTACTAATCAAGGTCGAACCGCCGCCGGGCTTAATTACATAGAGCGCCGTGCCACTGCGTTGGAGCAGGTTGCGGGAATTGGGCTGAATCCACAGGTGGGTATTCGAACTCATCCGCAACAGCGATCCTTCGCTCAATCGCAAATCCGCCCGCGACCCGCGACTGGTGAACAGCGCATCGCCCGCCAGCTGCAACCGATCGGCCCCTTGCGCCGGACGCCAGCCCGCATTCGTTGGCTTAAACTGCACTTTGTTGACTAGCTTAATCACCTGCGCCCAATTGATTGGCCCTGCCTGGGCCGTCCCCGCCGCACCGACGGCACTCGTCGATAGCAGCAGCGAGGCGAAAAATAGCAAAGCTTTCTGAGACATATTCCGGCAGGGGGTGAGGGTGAGCAGATTAAACTTTAACGAACTAAAAACTCTGGGTCAACTAATGTTTCAGCCTTGAGAATACACCCCCGCGATTGGCCCAACCCAGGTTGCAGCGACAATCCACTTGTTAGTCTAACGTGAATTTTGCGCGATTGACCAACGCCTTCGTGGTTTCTCCCCCAAATTTACGATCGTTGCCTGATGACAATGATACCGCGCTGAATAACTGACTCAGATCCTTGCCAAGTCTGTCAACCCTAATTCGGCGTATTCTTTCGCTACATTCTTCGGTAGTATTAAGTTTTAGTGAACGCTTGATTAAATCGCTGGGGTCAGCAGCATTCCTGATAATTTTGAAATAACCGAAGTTGGATTGCGTGAAGTCTTCTCAATTCCTCGCCTTTTTGCCCCATCCCGAATTCCCCCCGGCCATGGCCGCCGCCGCGAGTCTGATTGCGGGGCTGTTGGGATCAGTCGTGATGGCGTCGCCGACGCTGGCTGCGCCGGTTGACGATCGGCTGGATCGGCTCGCCGCACCAACGCCGATCGCGACCAATGCTAGTACGATTCGCGATAATCCCTTGCCTGATTTGAGCGTGAGTCGGGCGGCGAACTTGCAGGATCCACCGCCGATCGTCGCCCCCGAAATCGCCCCCGAAATCGCGGTTCCAGCATTTTCGGCCCCCGAATTCTCCCCGAATCATGCCGATCGGGCGATCCAACTTGCCACCGCCTCGGATCAGAGTGACCCTGGAACGGCGGCGGAAACCACCGACCTTGATGCTGAGCAATGGCGGCAAACGCCGGAGCAAATGCCGCCCCCGGAACCGATCGTCGAGCCAGTGGGGCGGACGGCTCCCCTGGGGATTCCCACGGCCAATTCGACCCCACCCCCGCCGCCGACTGCCGCCATCAGCGGCGATGACGATCTGGGCAACTTGACCGTGCAGCCGATTCCGGTCAATGACGAAGATTTTGGTCAATTGCCTACGCGGCTAGTGCCGCCGCCGCCGCCCCCCCCGCCCAAATGGCTGTTCCTCGGGGCGCAGGTCGGCTACTTCGGCAATCGCAATGCGTTCTCCACCACCAGTAAAAAGGCGGATGGCCTGATTCGCACCGGGGTAACCGTGACGGCCTTACCGATGCTCGGTCCAAAAACCTACTTTCTCGGTGGGGTCGATGGCAATATTGTGCGCTACGGCAAGTATTCTCAGTTGAACTACGATGAGTTGCGGTTTCGGGCCGGGATCTTGCAACAGCTTTCGCCTCGGATGTTTGGTGAAATTGGCTGGAGTAACCAAAAACTCTACGCTGCCGAGGGTGGACTGCGGAGTATTCTGTCCGGGGCACGGTTTCTGAATGAAAATTCCATCCGCCTCGAACTGAGCCGCACCGACCCGATCACGCCGCGCCTTTCGGTCAGTAGCTTTTACCAGTTGCGTTGGAGTTTGAGCAGTCGCCCCCAGGGCGATCGCCTGAGCAACACGGTCTATACCGCGCTCAACTACAAGCTCTCACCCAGTTGGACGGCGGGTTTGGACTACCAAATGAGCTGGTCACATTACACCCAAATCGCCCGCGACGAGTTGTTCCAACAGGTGCAACTGCGGACGCGTTATGCCGTGACGCCCAGTCTCAGCATGAACCTATTCGGCGGCTTCAGCTTTGGCGGTTCCTCCGATCGGCGGCGGCAATTCGGACTGAACGGCACCGATCGTTTGCAATACGATGGCTGGTCGTTTGGGGTGACCTTTGCCTATGCACAAGGCTTGTTCTAAGCCGCCGATTTGGGCCAGAGATATAGCGCCCCGGAGATCCAAGTCAGGGCCACCGCCAACCAAAATAAGCTCGTGCCCAGACCTTGAACCGCCTCGCCGAGGGGTGCGATCAACACCGCGATCGCGATGATTTGCACCACCGTTTTGACTTTGCCCCAGAGGGCCGCGCCGGGGACGGTCTGACCACTCACCCGCCACCCCGCGATCGTCAATTCCCGCGCCAGGATTAGAAAGACGCCCCAAGCCGGCACCCGACCCCATTCGACCAAGGCGACCAACGGTGCCAGCACCAACAGCTTATCGACCAACGGATCGAGAAATTTGCCCAACTCCGTCACCTGATTCAGGCGTCGGGCCAGATACCCATCCAACCAATCCGTCCCCGCCGCCAACAGGAAAATCACCACCATCCACCAGCGCATTTCCGGCGTTTGTATCCGCATTCCGTAGAGCAGAAAGGGCACGCCCAACAGCCGCGATACCGTAATCCAAGTGGGAAGGTTCATATATTTGGGCGATCGCGCCTGACTAAAACTACTGAAACTAGACTCGCATGATCCCGTGGTGACGATCGCCCAAAAAAAAAGGGACAAACCAAATTGGCTTGTCCCTCGTCACTAACTCAGGTAAACGCTCATTTCCTGGCGATCGGCCAGGGGGTTAGGCCAGTGGATTGAACCAGTGGCACTAACCTAGGCTGGGCGACGATGCTAGCAAGCACCATCTTTGTTGAACACCACCCAGACCGTTTTGAAAATCAGATAGAGATCGTAGCCCACCGACCAGTCGTCTTGGTAGGACAGATCGAGCTTGACGATATCTTCAAAGTCCTTCACCGTCGATCGGCCATTCACTTGCCATACGCCAGTAATACCGGGTTTGACCGCGAGGCGTTGCCAATGACGTGGTTCATACTGCGCCACTTCATCCAAACTCGGTGGCCGCGTGCCAACCAAGCTCATGTCGCCCATCAGCACATTCCAGAACTGTGGAAACTCATCCAGACTCGTGCGCCGCAGGAACTTGCCAACTTTGGTAATCCGAGGATCGGCGGCCATTTTGAAAATGTGGCCCGAAGCCTCGTTTTCCAAGCCCGCCTTCTGCGCATCGGCATCAACGCCCATCGATCGGAACTTCCAAATGCGGAAGCGCTTCCCCCCAACGCTACAACGCTCTTGGCTGTAGAGGATGGAGCCGGGACTATCCGACCGAATCACCAGGGCGATCGGGATAAACAGCAAGGCGGTAAAGGCCAAGCCGATCAGGCCGCCAATGATGTCGATCGATCGCTTCCAGAAACTCCGCGCCGAAGGGTGAATCTTTAGGTCAGCAGGAACGGATAGCGTGATCGGTGGTTTCGCAGGATCAGCGATTTTTGCCAAAGTCGGAGCCGGGATGCGAGTCGAAACGGGTTTAGCGGATGCTGTCTTCGTTTTGACGGATTGCGGTGGTTGGACAGTGGTGCGCGAGGAACTCGGCTGTTTGGATGAGATTAAGGTCAGAGGAGACATGGGAATCTGAGTTTTAAGCGTTTTAAGCAATCGATATCGCTAATATAGGCAGACGACCTGGGGGACAGCCATCGAAATACGCTGCTTTTGCCTAATCTTTGAACAAGCCCGCAGTTTTGTGAAGGGGAGGTATTTTTGGCCCTGGGGTGACATGTTTAGCGGGCCAAACCAGCGACTAAACGGCTTTCCAAGTGATTTTACGGAGATTGATTTGGCATCGTCTGAGCGATCCCACGGATTAGCGGTCTAATTCAAACCGATCGTCCAGCAGCGATAGGGTGAATTCTGTGACATCGGTGGGGACGATCGGGTTGACCGGTGTGGCCTCACGTAACCCCAACGCACTGAGTAAATCGCTCAATTGCCCGATCGTCGTGACGGGGGCGGCAGCATCGGGTGTGGCGTCGTTGGGTGCAGCGGCATTGGCGGTGGGAAATAAGGGGCGGTTGGCAGGCAACCCGATCGGGGCGGCGGGTGGCAACTGCCGCAGTTGTTGCACTTCCTGGATTAACTGCGATAACAAGGTCGCGACGATCGTCTCGCTCTGCTGGCTCAGATCCTCGAGTTTCCCTAACCGCTGGGTAAACCCCTGCTGATGCGCGGTCAAATCTTGATCCACCGATCGTAGGGTCAATTGCACTGTTCCATCGACATCGCGCAGCATTTGCTGTGTCCGTTGCTGAAACAATTCGAGCTGCTCCACTTGGTCAATCAGCGGGGCCATCAGCTCCGATTGCAGCCGCGATCGTTGGGCCGTCAAATCCGCCACCTCGGCCTGCAAGACCTGCCGTTGGGTCAACAACTGCTGAATCTCCGTCGCCAATGGGGCGAGCACGGCCCCGGCCGTCGTCGGCCACAGCGACAAAATATCCCGCACCCGCTGCAATAATTGCCGTTGGGTCTGCCACTGCGGATACCGCCGCCAAGGGGCGATCGGGGCGGCTAATGCCCGATCGAGTTCGGCTAGCAATGTGGGGATAATTGGCGGACGTGGCTCAGACACAATTACTCCTGGAGAGGGAATTTCAACCGACCGCGCTTTTGCCAGGAGGAGCCAAACCATCGCGGCATTCCGATCTAAAAAGCCTACAATGACACAGAGTTGGAATCAAATGTTTTTGGCATATGGAAGAACGAATTAATCCAACGCAAGATGCGGTGCGATCGGCCCCGTTCTTTAAGGACTTACCAGCGGCGGCGATCGCCCAGGCGACGGCCCATGTTGTGATGCGCAGCCATCCAGCGGGTCAGGTGATCTTGTTGGAGAATGATTGGGGCAGTTCGGTCTACTTCATCTTGGATGGCTGGGCCAAAATCCGCACCTACAACCTTGATGGCAAGGAAGTCACCCTGAATATTCTCGGCAAGGGCGAAATCTTTGGCGAGATGGCCCCGTTGGATGAAGTGCCCCGATCGACGGACGTGATCACCCTGGCTCCGACTGTGATTGCGAATATGCCCGCCCAGGATTTTGTCAGTTTGTTGAATAGCGAACCCCAGGCGGGGATTCGGCTGGCCCAATTGATGGCGCGGCGGCTGCGGCAAGTGAATCGCCGCCTGCGCCTGCGGGAATCGGACAGCACTTCCCGCGTGGTCGATGTGCTATTGTTCTTGGCCGACGGCCAAGGCATTCAGCGGCCCGATGGCCTGGATATTCCCAACTTGCCCCACCGCGAACTGAGCAGCCTCAGCGGCCTGGCCCGTGAAACGGTAACGCGGGTCTTGAGCAAACTGGAACGCAAGGAATTGATTTTTCGCGATCGGGATGTGTTGCGGATTCCCAGCACCAATGCGTTAGAGAAAATCCTGTTGTAAGGTCGCGGCCAGATCAAAATCTGACCCTGGGACAGATAGGCATTTAAGGAATTTTGCTCTAATACTTAAAGATATGTATCGAAGTTAGTCTGATCGGCGACTTGGGTAGTCTTCAAGACAAGTAAGCAGATGTGAAGGATCACGATCGTCATGAAAAACCGGGCTGTATTGATTGGCTCTATGTTGATGTTGGCCGCCCCGATGGTCGTGCCGCCCCTGGCCTCAGTGGCCTCGGCTCCAGCGAGCGAGATCCCCGAAGAAGTGCTTCAGACCGAAGTGATTACCAACGCCCGATCGCCGATCGACAATCAGCCGCTCACCGCCACCCAATATGCCGAGCTAAAAACCGAAATCGATCGCACCAATCAAGTTCCGCCGCGCCTATCGAGCAAGCTACGCAACACGATCGCCTTGTTGAAGGTGCGGAAATTCATTAAGACGGTGCTGCCGTTTATTCCGATCAAGTAGGATGCGTTGTCCCGTAGGGCAACGCATCCTACCGACCTAAATGCCCACAAACAACTTCAGCAAACCACCCGCCAGACCCAAGATCGCCGAACCCAACCCACTGCCGCCCTTCGCGGCTTTAATCGGCTTGCGGATTTCCTGGGCGATCGTTTTCGTCGATTCGGCGCTGGTTTTGTCCCCCTGTTGCTCAAACAAGACCGCCGCCCGATCGACGTCTACGAGGGCCGATTTGTTGTCACCCATCTGGACGCGAGCAATCCCCCGTCCGAGGATCGCCGGGGCATAATCCGACTGACGTTCCAGCGATTGATTGAAATATTGCAGGGCGAGTTCGTAGCGTTTCTGCTGGCCAGCGGCGATCGCCCAACCGTAGAATTGCTCCGCTGTGCCCACGGTGGTCGGTAGCCCGATCGCCATTTGGATATTGGCGTTATCCAACTTGGCATTGGTCAAATCGGCCCCGAGCAAGTAGGTTTCCCGCAGATCGACGCCCGTCAGATTAGCCCCCGCGAGATTTGCGCCCTGGAGATTCGCGCCCGCGAGACTGGCTCCGACCAAATTTGCGCCCGCCAGATTCGCGCCACTGAGATTGGCCTGACTCAGATTCACCCCAACTAAATTGGCCTGACTCAAATCCGCCCCCGGCAGCTTGGCCAAGACCAATCCGGCATTACTCAGATTGCAGCCCGCGCATTTTTGGGTGGCGAGGAGTTGTTGGACGTGGGCGCTGTCTTCGGCGATCGCGCTCGTGGCGAATCCGATCGTCAGAGCAACGGCAACAACAACGGGTTTGAGGAGTGACATGAGTGACCCTAGAATAAGGTGAACAGGGATGGGCAAATCGATACCCCATGGTACTGCGATTTCCCCGAAGTGAGCGACCCGCGACCGATCGGCAAACGGTGAACTAGACGATGGCCCAGAAGCAAAAGTTTCCGCATTTACTCAGCTCCAAATGGACGGCCCGCGAAACGACCTTTGGCTGGCGGCATTTTCAAGTGATCAATCGGCGGAACGAAGACAAATGGGTGTTCGCCGAACTGATGTCATCCTGTGATGAGACGGTGCGGTTTTGGATCAATGCCAAGGTCTTAACCGATCGCCGCCGTTGGATGGCCGGATGGAAGACATTGGAAGAAATTCAGGCCCACGACGATCGGGAAGCGACCAAGCAAGAAAAGTGATCATGGCATATGACCTACACATTACTCGATCGATGAGTTGGACTGAGCCTGACAGTGAATCGATCTTGCCTCACGAATGGCTGGCAGTAATTCAGGCCGACCCAGAACTGACGATTGATTTGTGTAATGGCCAGTATTTTGCCGTTTGGAATCCAGACGGAGAATTCAGTAAATCAGCACATGCTTGGTTTGATTGGGATGACGGCAATATTTACACCAGCAATCCTGATGCCGCAACTTTAGTCAAACTGCGGCAACTGGCACAAATACTCAAGGCCAAGATTCAAGGCGATGATGGCGAGACTTATTGATTTGGCGTGGATGGCAGATTGTTGGGGTCAATACCGATCGATCGTAAATAATTCGCCAACTTTTCCTTCTCAGCCCGTTCGACTTCCTTACCCGCCCGTTCGATTTCCGTCTTGGCCCGTTCGGCCTCGGCTTCCGCCCGTTCAGCTTCGGCTTCCGTCAGTAACCAATTGCCTTGAGCATCACACCAGCGCAGCCAGGTTTGTGTAATGCCCCGGAAGGAACCCGACCAACGCCCCAAACCGCAACCAATCTCGGCAATCCAGAGTTGGGGACTTTGGTGGGCGATCGGTTGGAGTTGATAGCGTCCGTTGACCAAGCGGAAGTGGCGCACCTGGCTCGTGGGTTCGTCATACACCACATAGTTCGGCACTTGCAAAATTTTCTCGTACACCGTGAACTTGCCCGGTGGTTTGCCTGGTTTGGGGGTGGGCGGTTTCGGGGCAAAGCGGCCAAGATCTTCCGCTTCGGTGCCAGGGGAGAGGAATTCGACGACGATGACGGGGGGGACTTTTTCATCCCAGATCACGTAGCTCGATCGGGAGGATTTGCCACCATAGAGTCGGGGGACGCCAACGGCGAGAAACCAATCGGGGCGTTTGTACCAGCCAGTATGTTCGGGGTCGTAATACAGATTCAGGTCGAAGGCGCAGAACATTTCGCTGGGGGCATAGCCGGCCAGACTCAGCGTTTCCGCCAGCAATTGGGGTTGCAAACCATGAAATTCGTCGGGCAAACCAGGCTCCAAGGGGTCTTCAGACGGCAAATCGTGCATTGTCGGGAGTGGGATGCCAACAACGCGGGACGGGTCAGAGGATAACGACAGCGACATAAGTGAATTCTCTACTGCGTCAGTGGTCTCATTTTAGCAGATGCAGTTTTTTGGTCTAAAACCGATCGATGTCCAGAAAGCTCTCCAGCCGCAAGCGCCTACCAGAAAATCTGACTTATTGACGAGCAGGCCGCCATTTATTTTTGAAATGAGATACTGATTGATTATATTTACCTTCAGCCTCCTCAATAAATAGCTGCTTTTGCTCTTTGAATCGCAGACCCAATGCCTTTTCAGCCTGACTTTGCGGGAGTGTCACGCAGACGAAGACAAAAACAACGACAAAAGTAATGATCCCTAACAAGCCACTCTGTGTAGGAGCTATGACAAACAGCGCAGCAATGAATCCGACAACAGCCGCCAAGAGTACCCGTAGAAAATCCCCATCGCCTTTATGGTCTTTCCGGGGATCGTGGTTGCGTGCCACTTCTAATTTTGCGTAGGCAGGCGGAATGGTGTGAATGTATTCTTCCAGACATTGTCGATGTGTCGCTTTGCTGAGATTAAGCTGAACGCCAGTCAGTTCTTTCACTTGAGTTTGAACCAAGTAAAGGTCTTGGGCTTTCCAGGTTTCACCGCATTCAAGACAAGCATTAGCCATGCGATCGTCACCAGTCACAGCGCCAACAGCACCTCCAATTGGCCCAAGCAGCGCCCAGCCAACAACAGCTCTTCCCCAGCTTACACTCGTATCATTTTTCAGTGTGACACTACCTGAACCGCATCTTGGACAATAGGAAGACATATGAAATCTAGAATCTCCATAAGTGTTAAGAGCATTCTACAGTAGCTTTTTATACGTGAGAACTCGATTTCGTTGATGTAAAAGACGTAACCAAACTAAGCAAGCCTGCCCGCCTTCGCCTAAAACCGATCGACATCTGGGAAATCCTTCGCCGCCACGGCCCGACCCGCTTCGCCACAGGTCTTCGGCGTGGGAAAGAGCTTCGTCGGATTGGCAATGCCTTTGGGGTCAAACGCCCGCTTCACCCATTGCATCGTCTCCATATCAGCATCGCTGAACATTTCGGACATATAACACCGCTTCTCGGCCCCAATCCCATGCTCACCGGATAAGCTGCCGCCGACTCGGACGCAGAGCTTGAGAATGTCGCCGCCGAGTTCTTCGACTTTCTCTAGTTCCCCTGGGACGCCGTTGTTGTACAGAATCAGCGGATGCAAGTTGCCGTCGCCCGCATGGAAGACGTTCGCCACATCGTAGCCGTGGTGTGCACCGAGGGCGGCGATCTCGCGTAAGACATACTGCAACTGCGTTCGGGGAATCACGCCATCCTGTACGTAGTAGTCGGGACTCATCTTGCCCATGGCGGCGAAGGCGGCCTTGCGGCCTTTCCAGAGGGTGGCCCGATCGTCGGCATCCTGGGCGATCGTCACGTTCCGCGCGCCATGTTGTTTGCAGATATCCACGACGCGCTGGGCGTTCACCGTGGCTTCCAGTTCCATGCCATCGACTTCGACGAGGAGAATTGCCGCTGCATCGCGGGGATAGCAATTGGTCTGAACTACATCTTCGACGGCGTTGATGCTCATGTTGTCCATCATTTCCATGCCGCCGGGGATGATGCCTGCGGCGATGATGGCCGACACGGCGGCTCCGGCGGATTCCACTTCCATGAAGTCGGCCAGCAAGACCTGTACTGACTCCGGCACCTTGAGAATCCGCAGGGTAATTTCGGTGGCGATGCCGAGCATTCCTTCGGAGCCGACGAAGACACCCGTGAGGTCGTAACCCGGCATTTCTGGTACCGCGCCGCCGAGTTCGACGATCGCGCCCGTGGGGGTGACGACCTTCAAGCCGAGGACGTGATTTGTGGTGACACCGTATTTGAGGCAATGGACGCCGCCGGAATTCTCCGCGACGTTGCCGCCGATCGAGCAAATGATCTGACTGGACGGATCGGGCGCGTAGTAAAAGCCATCGCCGCTGACGGCTTGCGTTACCCAGTTATTAATTACCCCCGGCTGCACAACGACTTGGTGGTTGTCGTAGTCGATGTCGATGATCTGCCGCATCATCGAGGTGGTGATCAAGACGCATTCCTCGATCGGTAAGGCCCCGCCGGAGAGTCCCGTGCCCGATCCACGGGGGACAAACGACACGTCATTGTCGTAGCAAACCTTGACCACGGCGGCGACTTCTTCGGTGGTGCGCGGCAAAACCACGATCGCGGGACGTTGGCGGTAGCTGGTCAGTCCGTCACATTCGTAGACGAGTAATTCCTCTTTGCGGCGCACCACCCGATCGTCCCCGACGATCGCCACAAAGGCTTCGACCAGTGGCCACCAATCGCGGGTGGTGGGGGATTGAACTGCGGCAACGGCGACCATAGGACTGCTCTGGAGAATGACTCGGCTGAATGGGATATTTTAAATGGCCTTGACTGCTTGTAGCGAACACCATGATCCCCCCTAGCCCCCTTAAAAAGGGGGGAACCGGATTCAAAGTCCCCCTTTTGTTGGCGAAGCCTCTCCGAAGGATTTAGGGGGATTTAGGGGGATCGTGACGGTTGCAACAAACGATCAGACTTTATAAGACATCCTTTAGCGGCGATCGATATTTTCGCGATCGACCTGCTTACAATTATGAACGACGTAGGAGGGTTTACGAAAGCAGATGAATCAGAATGCCTT
>JANOQX010000039.1:0-29825 GCA_031415035.1 Cyanobacteria bacterium VAR_4_metabat_243 | reverse complement strand
TTCAAATTTGGGCGATTGCGCGCAATATTTCCCTCAATTTGTATCGTGACTTTGGGTTTGAAAATATGGCTCAAGCCCAACGACTGGCTGGCTTTAGCCTTAACACACTCAAGCGCCTATTTAGAATGAAATAGCCCTGGGCTCTACGCGGCCATCCTGCAAATCCAACAGCCCTGGATTGTGCCGAAGAAGTGTTTGATTCAGCCGCCTGCCGCGATGGCGACGGTGCTGCGACCGGATGTGATTGTGTTGGATGAGGTGGCGTTGGCGCAGGAGCCGCTCTGGCAAAAGGAGCCGATCGTCTGTAGTGGCGTGAGTCTCAAGCTGGTGGCGGAAGTGACCAGTAGCAATTGGCAGGATGATTATGCGCGGAAGGTTGAAGAGTACGCCTTTCTAGAAATCCCGGAATACTGGATTGCGGACTTTCGGGGGCTGGGTGGGATTCGGTTTATTGGCAGTCCGAAGCAACCGACGTTTACGGTCAATACGTTGATTAATGGGGCTTATCAGCAGACTCAGTTTCATTTAGGTGAAACTATTATCTCGCCACTATTTCCCGATCTTCACTTTACGCTTGAGGACAGTATGCCGCGTCGGTAGCGATCGACTAATCTTGCGCTACAGTAGAGTTAGCGCCGAGGTAACGGATTTATGCGTGATTTAAGCGGAGGAAGGTAGCTGATGACAATCACCAAGTCACCACAGTTCAAAAGCCTGGAAGATTACCTCGCGGCTGATCCGGCTGATTTGCCAGAGGGACGCCATGAATATTGGGATGGGGAGTTGGTTCCGGTTATGTCTGAGTCGATCGGCAATATCAACATTGCCACCTATTTGTTTGCGTTACTGATTCAGGCTGGGTTCCCACCGCAGATGATTTGTTTGGGACAGGTTGAGGTGGTTGTGCCGGGTAATCCCAAGACGCGATATCCCGATTTTACGGTGCTGGATGAGGCGCATACTGTCCTCCTGAACAAAAAGGCAACGATTACCCGCGATATGCCACCGCCGCGTCTGCTGGCTGAAGTTGTGAGTCCCGGCAATGAAAATTCGGAAAACTATAAGCGCGATTATCAGGAAAAAGTGCGCCAGTATGCGGCGATCGGGGTGCCGGAATATTGGTTGATTGACCCAGAACGATCGGTGATTTCTGTGGGGATTTTGACCGATGGGAGCTATGAATTTCAGGAATTTCGCGGCGATCGGGCGATTATTTCCCGCATGTTTTCGGACATTCCGATTACGGCAGAAGCGATCCTGAAGGCAGGGCGGTGAGCTAGACAACGTTTCGCGCTTCGCTACTAAGCTGGCTCGCCCGGTGTGATATTTGGAGGCAGTCGCCGACCTCACCGGAATTGGGGCTGGACTCCCTGGTGTACGCTCGATCGATTCACACCGATCGTCTCTCCTCTATTTCCCGATCTTCACTTCACGCTTGAGGACGTTATGCCGCGTGGGTAGGGTTCGATCGGCTCACCTCTGGGAAAATTTACGTTATCATTGAGCCGTGGTCAGATCATCCTGAATTATGAATACATCTTCATCAGCAAATAGTTCTGACAAAAATCAGTCAGAACTAGATATTATTCCCAATCATCCCTTAGCCCCAAAGCCCAATCATCCCTTAGCTCCAAAGCTCAATCACCCCTTAGCCCCAATTCCCGACCATCCCTTGGCGGCGATCGCGGGGAAATTTGAGGGTGAGATTTGGGAGGCAACGTTAGAGGAAATCCAGCGCCTGCGCCGTCTCGATCGGAAGCGATGGGAAAAGGCAGTCGAAATTAATCGAGACGCGGGATAGTTACTGTGTACTTGCTAGATACGAACATTATCAGTACATTTCTCGATCAAGGTCGGAATAGTCAGTTTCTAACTCGCAGAATTTTAAATCAACCGCCACAGAACCTTTTCATTAGCATCATTACGGTTGAAGAGATGATGCGAGGAGAATTAGGCGGGATTCATCGTTTGCGTCACAGACCCAATGTAGTGAAGGTTTATCGTGCATTTGAGGGATTATTTGAGGCGTTGCATCGTTTTCAAATTGTTTCCTACACTACCGAGATTGAGCAAATTTATCAATCGATGTCCTGGGAGCAAAAGCGGGTTGGAACCCAGGATTGCCGGATTGCGGCAACGGCTATGTCTCATGGGTTTACGGTGGTTACAGCGAATACAAGCGATTTTTATAAGATTGGCGGGGTGGCTGTGGAGGACTGGACGAATGATCCTGGGGTGAGCTAGACAACGTTTCGCGCTTCGCTACTAAGCTGGCTAGCTCGGGGTGATATTTGGAGGGAGTCGCCTGCCTCGCCGGAATTGGGGCTGGACTCCCTGGTGTACGCTCAGCCGATTCCCACCGACCAATTCTGACGAGTAGGGAGTGCTCACGCGGGAACAGACACACAGACCCGAAAACCAACATTGTTGTTGCGAAAACCGGGGGTGTTGTTGTTGCGATAGGCCGCGCGGCAATTCACGGGATTGTTGTTCCACGAACCGCCACGGATCAGCTTTCTGCCCAAGTCCCGCATTTAGGGTCTCACGGGTTCCCGGAGGAAAGGCCTTGAGAATTCCTAAACTGTCGCTATGATAAATCATTCGATAGGGGTGGCGGCGATGGTTGAAATAAATCGTGAACCGCCCAAATCAAAAAAAAGTTTGATCGCGCGTAGCGCGAAGGAAGAGTAGAGGGTAAAAGAGCAAGAGGGTAGAGGGCTACAAGGAGTCCTCACGCGGGAACAGACACACAGACCCGAAAACCAACATCGTTGTCGCGAAAACCGGGGGTGCTGCCGCTGCGACAGGCCGCGCGGCAATACACGGGATTGCTGTCCCACGAACCGCCACGGATCAGCCGACTTGCGTCTTTTTTGTCAGTTACCCAGGCAAAACCGTCGATCGGGGCCTTGTCATAGCTATTGTGCCAATGATCCGCACACCACTCCCAAACGTTGCCGTGCATATCGTACAAACCCCAGGCATTCGCGGGAAACGTTTCAACCTCCGTAGTCTGTTCGCGATACTTGCTCTTTACGCCTTTGCCATAAGTATAGTTGCCGGCATAGTTTGCAACATCAGCCGTAATCGTTTCACCAAAGTAAAAAGGTGTTTTTGTATTCGATCGACAAGCATATTCCCATTCCGCTTCACTCGGCAGCCGATAGGTTAAGTCCGTGAGCTTGGATAGTCGATCGCAAAATTCTACGGCCTCCCACCATGAAATTTGCTCCACTGGCAGCAAGTCACCCTTGAACTTTGACGGAGAGGGATTGAGATCGATATTGACTTTCTTCAAATCCGCAATAGCTTTCCACTGTGCTTGCGTGACCGGTGTTTGGGCCATGAAAAATTCTGGGACGGAAACCTCATGCTGAGGTCCCTCAGCCGCCAATCTACCTGTCTCCCAACCTGACGAACCCATGAGAAATTTCCCCGTCGGGATCTGTACCATGCTCAATCGAAAAGTATCGTCATCCAGCATTTGCGAGAAGCGTTTGCGCTCTAGCGTTTTTTCTCCAATAATCTTTCCCGTTTCGCTCACTTGCGCTGTATCGAACTCAAAGGATCTTAGCTTTATAGTTTTTGGCTTATTATTGTCCGCATCAACTGATTTTGGTGTTTCTGGTGCAATTTGATTAGGCGATCGTGTCGGTTCAGGAGTTGGTTTTTGGAACTGGGCGTCAGTAAAAACCTTTCCGATCAACCCAAAGCCCAAAGCCCCAAAAATGCCCGAACCCAACTGAATCAGATGCCGCCGCGAAATCATTGATGGGAAAATAGGAATCGCTGATCGACTCCCACCCCCAGTTCCAGCCCCCCGACGCCCCGAACTTCCAGCCAAACGCTCGATCGCCTGCCGCGCCTCCATATCACGACTATTAGAAATCGCCGATACCCGCCACCAAAAATCCCGCGCCAAATCCCGATCGCCTTGGTTCTCCGCCTGCAACGCCGCATACTTCAACGCCATCAAATCCGCTGGATTTGACTCATGGGGCAACAAAATCAAATTCTGTTTACTCACAGGCTCCGCGACCAAATAAGGATTCTGCGGCCCTTTGCGATAAAGCTGCGTCAAATACGGCACCTGCACCCGCACATGCTCCGCCAACCGCGCCACCGTCGCACAATTCCCCTCCCCCTGAATCCGCAACCCCTGCAACAGCGCATAGGTAAACGCCCCCGCCTGCAACTCATCCACCTCATAGGACTGCTGCTCCGGCGCACAAGAAAACAGCGTAATCACCCCCTGCTGCTTTTCCAGCCCAATGCCCACGCCATCCCGACTGCCATCATCCCGACAGGCATCAATCAGCAAAATCACATTGCCCGCCCCACTCCCCCGCAACTGCTCCGTCAAATCCCGCACCGCCAAACCCGTCCCCGCCACATTCCCCGGATCAGCATCGATCGGCATCAAATAATCCCGCTCCCCCTGCCGTTTCCCATGCCCCGCAAAGAAAAACCACAGCGTATCCCCCGCCGCCAAAGGCCGCGATTCCAACCGCCGCCGCAAGAAATTCCGCAACCGATTCGTCGTGGGTTCCGCCGAAATTGTCACCCCATTGCTCGCTACAATCTCCGGCGCATGCTTCGCAAAAAAGTAAATTTCCTCAAAATCCAACTGCCGGAAAAAATCCCGCACGGATTCCGCATCCCGATCGGCATAATTCAGTCGCCGCAGGTTGTCGTACTGATTAATCCCCACCACGATCGCCCAGTTCTGACCCATCGTCCTACTTCCGCGTAAATTTCAGCTTGATTCCACCCTTACCACCCGCCTTCCCACCACTCCCCAAAATCCCCAACTGCCCCTCCGCATTCACCTCCACCGTCAACTCAATCTCCTCCAACTGCAACCGTCGCTCCGGTTGTTTCTGCTCCACTTGCTGCTCCGCCTGATCAAACACCAGCCCCACCATACCCACAAGCTGATTCACCTGCTGCTTCAGCCGCTCCACCGGCACCGCCACCCGCCCCTGCAATCGCCCCACCAATTCCCGCCGCGCATCCCCAAACTGCGGCCCCATATCCCGACCATCCCGCGCCCCCGATGGCGACTCCGGCGGTTGCACCGTCGGTTCTACGAAAAACACAATTGATTCGTCATCCACGATCGGCTTCCCCCAGCAAATTTCAGTCAGCACCAAATAATCACCTCCATTATGCGCCAACTTGCCAAAATCCCATGCCTCTCCCTGAGATCCCACCGGAGGCAGAGGACACAGCAGACAGCCTTTCGCTATATTGCTACAATTGCCAAGAGCGCCACTTCATCCGGGAGGATTCGTCATGCTGAAATACGTCGAACCACTGGACTGGCTCCCCACGGCGGAAGACCTGCTCGACTCTGACGAAACGCCTGTGGATAACGAATTACAAGAATTGGTGCCGACCTTACTCAAGCTGATTTTGGCCATGGCTTGGCCCGATCGTACCGACTGGTTTATGGGCATCGACATGGCCCTGTACTACAGCCCCGACGAACCCCCGATCGTGCCCGATGCCTTTATCAGTCTGGGGGTAGAGAGCGTCAAGAGCGAAGAACTCCGATCGAGCTACGTCCTTTGGGAGGAAAATGGCGTCCTACCGCAATTCGCCCTCGAAGTCGTATCCAAAAAATATCGCGGCGAATACAGCACCAAAAAAGCCCTGTACGAGCAATTGGGCGTGCTTTACTACGCAGTTTATAACTCAAAACGCAAACGCAAACCCACCCTCGAAGTCTACAAACTGATCAACGGCACATATCTCCCCGTCGTCGGCAATCCACTTTGGATGCCAGAACTGGGCTTGGGCATCGGCAAAGAGCGCCAAATCTTTCAAAGTCGGCGGCGGGAATGGTTGTTTTGGTATAACCAGCAGGGCGATCGGTATCTCATGCCCGAAGAGCGCATCGAACAGGAGAAGCAACGCGCTAACCAAGCGGAAGATCGGGCGAACCAACTGGCCGATCGACTGCGGGAATTGGGCATTGACCCCGATCGAATTTAGGTAACCCGGCAATTCCAGCCAGCCACATCGGATGATCGCAAATCAGGATAACGCCTGCCTAAGCGGGCTTCACCCGCATCAAGGGCTGACCAAACTCTACGGGCTGGCCATTCTGCACCAAGATCTCCACCAGCTCACCCGCGACTTCCGCTTCGATCTCATTCATGATCTTCATCGCTTCAATGATGCAGACCGTCTGAGTCTTCTGGATCCGATCGCCGATTTGCACAAACGACGGCTCATCCGGCGCGGGCGACGCATAAAACGTGCCGACGATCGGCGATGTAACATCGACATACTTATTTTCGGGCAGCGGCGGAGCCAAATTCGCGATCACGGGCGTTTCTTGGGCGATCGGGGCCGCCGCTGAAGCGGTCGAGACCAACGGCATCGCGCCTGGCTGTCCTGGCACCAGCTGCGGACCGCGCCGAATGGCCAACTCATAGTCACCCTCTTTCAGCGTCAATTCTGAAATATCGGTAGCATTGAGCGTCAGCAGGATTTCCCTGAGTTGATTAGCGTCCAGAGGCACGATCGTCTATTCTCCCAAAAATAATTGAATGGTCAGCGGTGGATTCGCCCCTTAGCTCGTCTCACGCCCCAAATATTTATCATCGCGGGTATCGATTCGGATCGTTTCCCCCGTGGTGATGAACAGTGGCACCATGATCACCGCACCTGTCTCCACAGTGGCGGGTTTGGTGCCACCTTGGGCGGTATCGCCTTTGAGGCCGGGATCCGTCTCGGTAATCACCAAGCTGACCACGTTGGGCAATTCCACTTCCATGACTTTGTCGTTCCAGGTGACGACGTTGACTTCCATGCCTTCCTTGAGGTACTTCACCCGATCGCCGATTTCGGAGACGGACAACCGCCCTTCATCGAAGGTCTCCATATTCATGAAGACGTATTCATCCCCTTCCTTATAAGTGTGTTGCATCACACTCTTTTCCAGGGTGGCTTGGGGCAACGATTCGCCCGCGCGGAAAGTCCGCTCCAGCACGTTACCCGACTGGACGTTACGCAGCTTGGCCCGCACGAAGGCGGCCCCTTTACCCGGCTTAACGTGGAGGAATTCGATTACCTTCCACACAGAGCCATCAATTTCAATGCTGACGCCGGAGCGAAAATCGTTGCTGGAAATCATGGACTTAAAATCTTAGACGAGATATTCGGCAACTTATTTTACCGTTATGGGCAACCTTTTCGACCGACTCGCCCAGAGATTCGGGGAATTCGTTATGGCCGATCGTCACGCATCCACGTGCCGCTCCATGTCAGAATTGAATCATTGTGCGCCCCAGTCGCCAAAATCCGATTTTTTACTGGACTCGCCATCATCTCAGGATTGAAGTCACTATGTCTTTTTTGCACCGGATCATGCGGGTTGGCTTTGTCGCCCTCGCGATCGCACTACTGGCTTGGACGCCGAACGCCCAGGCCTTGCCCCAGGGGAATGCGATTAAAGACCCCAAAGCCTTACTGCGTTATTCGTTGCCGATCGATAATCCCACGGTGCGCACGCTTCAGGGATCGATCGAAGATATTGCTTACCAATTGCGGGCTGTCCGCCGTTGGGGTCCCGCCATGGGCGATATCAAGAAGGCCGACAGTACACTGCTGAATAAAAAAGACAAACTCCTCGCGGGCATTCCCGAAGCCAACTTGGCCCAGGCCGAAACCCTGATCAGCGAAATCCAAGCGGGCACCACCACGCTCAAAACCTTGGCCGAAGTCGAGAATAAAGATGGCGTGCTCGACGAGCGGCTGCATGTGCTGGATCTCGTGGGTGACCTGGAAGCGCTGATGGTGCAGGGCTTCCCCTACGAAGTGCCCGCCGAATACAGCGGCCTAGCCCAGCTCAAAGGCCGCGCCACAGTGGAATTCAAAACCACCCAAGGCGATTTGACGGCGGTGCTAGATGGCTACAGCGCCCCAGTCACAGCAGGCAACTTTGCCGATTTGGTGCAGCGGGGCTTTTATAACAAGATGCCGATCGATCACACCGAGGATTTCTACGTCGTCCAAACGGGGAATCCGGTAGGGGCAGAGGAGGGTTTCATCGATCCGAAGACGAAGCAATATCGGGCCGTGCCGTTAGAGATTTTGGCCAAGGGGGACAAGGTGCCGACCTATGGCATCACCTTTGAGGATGCGGGGCGGCCCTTGGATCAGCCAGTTTTGCCGTTCTCGTCCTATGGCGCGATGGCGATGGCCCGTCCGAATGAGGAGCCGAATGGCGGTTCGTCGCAGTTTTTCTTCTTCCTGTTCGAGCCGGAATTGACCCCAGCGGGGATTAATTTGCTGGACGGGCGTTATTCAATCTTTGGCTATGTCACGCAGGGGAATGAGCTGCTGGGCAAGTTTTCGACCGCTGACCAGATTATTTCGGCGAAGATTGTGAGTGGGGCGGAGAATCTGGTGAAGCCGAAGGGTTAGGTTGACCCCGCCCTTGACTGTGAGTCCTGTTGGCTAATTGCTGGACTGCGGCTGAGACCGCCCCGCACGTCAACGGCAGGGCTAGTAAGAGAACCCGGCTAAACCCGGCTCAAATTTGGGTTGAGGCCCCTTTAGGGGTCTTTCCTTTCTAGCCCTGCCGTTGACGCGCGGGGTGGGCGGGGTCGGAGTCGGACATGTTTTGGGGCAAAACTCATCCAGCAAACAGGCTGATCAGATCACGATCGCACACCATGACCCAAACGATCGCGCAACTCGGCGAACCGGGCTTACTCCAAATCGTCCAACGGTTCTGCCCAACGGATATTGTGGGCGACGATGCGGCGGTTTTGGCGATGATGCCCGGACGATCGCTCGTCGTCACCACTGATGTTTTGGTCGATCGGGTGCATTTTAGCGATCGGACGACTCCGCCCCATAGCGTTGGCTGGCGGGCGATCGCGGCGAATTTATCCGATCTGGCGGCGATGGGAGGGATGCCGATCGGGGTCACGGTCGGTTTAGGCTTGCCAGGTGAAACGCCCGTGGCGTGGGTCGAAGCCTTGTATCAGGGCATGGCCGATTGTTTGCAGCAATATGGCGGGGCGATGACCTCCGGTCGGTCTGCAACCATCGTCGGTGGGGATTTGGTCCGATCGCCCGTGCGGACGGTGAGTATTACGGCCTTTGGGCAGGTTGAACCGGACAAAGTGATGCGGCGATCGGGCGCACAGGTGGGCGACGCCATCGTGGTTACTGGCGATCATGGGGCATCACGGGCGGGGTTGGCACAATTGCTTCAGCCAGAGTTGGGGTTGCCAGCAGAATTTGTCAAAGCGCATCAGTATCCCGTGCCGCAGTTGGCGATCGGGCAGCGAATTCGCGATTTTGCCACGGCCTGTATGGATTCCAGTGATGGCTTGGCCGATGCGGTGTTGCAGCTTTGTCAGCAGAGTCAGGTGGGGGCGCAGATCACGCAATTGCCCATCCCAGCGGGATTAACCGATCATCCCCAGGCCAAAGACTGGACATTGTATGGGGGCGAGGATTTTGAGCTGGTGGTTTGTCTGGCCGCTGACGCGGCCTCGGGACTGATGCGGGAATTTCCTCAAATGCAAATCGTGGGGCGCATTACAGCGGGCACGATCGTTGAACTGCGCGCTCACCGATTTGCCCCAGAAATCTTGAGTCGCGATCGGGGCTTTCAGCATTTCACGCCGCCCCACTAAGGATTGGAGAACGTGCCGATTTCGCCGCCGCCCATGCTCTGTCCGGGGGTACTTCGGGGCACGGAGAACGGGCGTTCGGCGGGCACGGCGATCGGGATCGAGTTAGTCCCACCAGGAGGCATCGGCGTTGAACCGATCGGCACGGAAATATTGCTGGGCGATCGCAAAATCGCACTGGGCTGGGCAACCCCACTATCGATCGGCCGACCATAGACCGGGGAATCTGGCAATGTCGCGCTATTCGTCAGACCCGTGTAAGAATTCAAGTCGGGGTTGGGATTGGCCAAGAGGGCGGGATTCACGGTGCTGGTGCCCGCGATCGGGTTACTGGGCGCAGTCGGTGGGGCGATCGGCTCAAAGCCGCTGTTCCCGGCGATCGGGGTGACGGCGGGATTGGGAATCGGGGCGGTCTTTGGCTCCGAGGGGTTGACCGCAAAAGGCGCGGCGGGATTGGCTTTGGCCGGACTGTAGCGGTTCAAGGCACTGTCGAGCAGGCTGTTGCTTGCAGTGGTGGCACTGCGATTGGCGAGAGTGGTCGAGGCATTGAGTCCACTGGCAAAGCTAAATCCCGGCGCGTTCAATCCGATCGGCCCAGTCGCGCTACCCATGCCACCCGTCAAGCGATTATTCAGTGACAATTTATTCGCGCCGGGGAGACCGCCGAGCAGGGTTTCTAGGGAGAGCGGATTATCTTTGGGAGCCGCTTTGTCCTTGTCCTTGAGCTGGGCCAGGGCTTCAGTGGCGCTGAGTTTGGGGTCGAGTAAGGGCGTTGGGGCCAAATCCGCATTGAGCGCCGACAACGCGTCGATATCCGCGCCCACTTGACCATCCGGGGCCGCATTACTCGCGTCCGCACCATTGGGTTGATTGAAGATCAGCGCCTGTTGCCAATCGGGCCGTTGGGAGAATTGCCAGCCTAGTCCGGCCAGCGCCAGAAAACCCAGGCCACTCAGCCAAACTTGGGGACGGGCGATCGCCGATCGCCAGCGCGGCTGGACAGGAACGGGAGCGTAGTGAGGCGGCTGGCGATGATGGGGCGGAAGGGGTGGGCGCTGCATGGGAGTTCTGGGGAGGATAAACGTGACGATCGAGATTTCAGGGATGCGCCCGAGGCCTTTGCCTATAATTCCCTATTCTACGGGAACGACGCTAATCCGACCTCTAACTCAGGACGGATCAAAGATCCGTATTTTTGCGGGATTTTGGCCCGATCGCCCTCACCCCGATCGCACCAGCCGCCCCAAGCATTAACGCGCCGCCCGCTGCAACAACCAGCCCCCCAGCCCCAGCCCCACCAACGTCGGCGTCCAAGCCGCCAACAGGGGGGACAGAATCGCCAATAGGCCCAGGGAATCGCAGATAAAGACCAACAGGTAATAGCCAAAAATAATCCCGATACTAATCGCAAAGCTGGTGCCCTTGCCCGATCGTTGGGGTCGCATGCCCAACACCGACCCAATCACCCCGAACACCAAACAAATGAACGGAATCGCTAACTTTTGCTGAATCCGTAGCCGCATTTTGTAGGCTTGTTTTTCGTCGCCGCTGGTATTGGCGAGGTTGAGCGCTTCCTGGAGTTCGGCGATGTTCATCTCCATCCAGTCTTGTTTGCGGTTGGCCAGATCCAGGGGTGTGCGCGGCAGTTGGATTTCTTGCTCGGCGAACTTGAAGATATTGCGGTAGGAACCGTCGGGGGAAACCACGTAGATCGTCCCGTTGGCGAATTTCCAGCGGCCCTTGCTCGGTTCCCACTTGGCCGACTCCGCCGCAATGATTTGGGTCAATCCCTGCTGCGAGAAGTCCAGCACTGTCAGGCCCGAGAGCGCATCGCCATTGAATTGACTGGCATAGAAGATCCGCGACAACATCCGTTTACTTTTGCCGTCCGGGCCAGTGACTTCGGCGTATTCGGAGGAGAGGATATTTTCTTCTTGGAATTTTTTGGTGTCTTCCTTGAGGGCGGTTTCGAGCGTCGTCGTGGCCCGGTAGGTGGCCGCAGGGACGATCGCCTCATTGAACGCAAAACTCGCCCCCGTAATCATCAAACTCAAAAACACCGCTGGCAAAATCAGCCGATACAGGCTGATCCCCGCGCTACGCATCGCGATCAGCTCACTGTCGGTGGAGAGGCGACTGTACATCATCAGCGTCGCCAACAGCGTGGACATCGGCAGGGCGTAGCTAATGTACAGCGGCATTTGCAAAAAGAACACCTGAAACGCAATGTCAAAGGGCAGATTCAGCGTCGTAATCTTCCGAATCAAATCAAACAGCGCCCCCACCGAAATCCCGATCGACGAAAACGCCGCCACCCCGAACAGGAATGGCAGGGTCAGTTGTTTGAGCAGATAGCGATCGAGGACAGAAATCATGGGCAAATTGCAGGGGGAATTAAGGCTGAAAATTTTCGCCGAGGTAATATTGCCGGACGAGGGGGTTGGCGTAGAGTTCTTCGGAGTTCCCGGCGGCGAGGATTTGGCCGTCGCGCATGATGTAGGAACGATCGGTGATGGCGAGGGTTTCGCGCACGTTGTGGTCGGTGATCAGGATGCCGATTTGGCGATCGCGCAGCCCCGCGATGATCGTCTGGATTTCGGCCACGGCGATCGGGTCAACCCCAGCAAACGGTTCATCCAGCAGCAAGAACTTCGGGCCATCCGGGCCACAGGCCAGGCAGCGAGCCAGCTCCGTGCGGCGGCGTTCGCCCCCGGAAACCTGAATGCCCAGATTGTTGGCCACTTTTTCCAGCCGAAATTCCTCCAGCAACGCTTGGAGCCGCGACTGCCACTGGTGACGCGGCACATCTGTCTGCTCCAGCACCAGCAAAATATTGTCACGCACGGACAGGTAGCGGAAAATGCTGGCTTCCTGGGCCAGGTAGCCAATGCCGTTGCGGGCACGCTCATTGATCGGGATGCTGGTAATGTCCTGATCATTGAACATCACCTTGCCGCTATCGGGCTTTTCCAGACCCGTCGCCATGTAGAAAGTCGTGGTTTTGCCCGCGCCATTCGGGCCGAGCAAGCCCACAACTTCGCCTTGGCTGACGGAGAGGTTGACCCGGTTGACGATTTGCCGACCGTTAAAGGATTTGTGGACGTTCTCCAGAACCAGTTTCAAACGCGTTTTCTCCGAGAGGGGGTCGGGTCGGGGGCAAAACTGTAGGTTGGGTGAAACAACGTGTAACCCAACCGCTATGTTGTCGCGTTGGGTTGCGCGTTGCTCCACCCAACCTACGGCGCAATCGGAAACGGCTGCTTCACTGGAGCCGGAGCCGGAGCCGGAGTCGCCGCCGCCGGAGCTTGGGGCTTCGGCACCGGAGCCGCATCGGGTGGCAGCAGATAAATTGCCTCAACCTGCTGACCCGGCTGCGGCACCGCATCAAATCGCCCTTCATTGATGAAATAGGTAATCACTTCGCCCCGCATGCTGTTGCCTTCTTGCAGGATATAGACATTGCCACTCAAGACCATGCGGCCTTCCCGGCTGTAGTAGGTGGCCTGGGCGGCGGTGGCTTTGATGTCGCGGGCGGGATAGTCGATTTGGACATTGCCACTGGCCACGGCAACCCCGGTTTTGGCATTGGCTTGGGTCGAGTTGGCCCGCAGTTGCAGGGCTTGGGGATTGCGCGCTTGGGCGATCGCGCGCTCCAACGGGGCGATCGCGCACAGGCCACCCACCAACAGCAACGGCAGCGCGGCCCGCCGCAGGGCGGCAGCGCGGGGGACAAGGGAGAGGGCGCGAAGGTTCATGGTTTCGGAAGAAAAGACGGCGTGAATATAATGCTTGATGAATCCAGTTTCCTTATATTAGTTTCCCAGGGGCACGATCGTTTTCTGGATAATGGGCCGCGATCGGTGGACTTTGCCGATCGTCGCCCCGGTATCAGGGGGTTCGACCGTTGGCGACAAATTCCGTGGATCCAACGTCTCAGCCCAGGCAAAATCCGCCACTCGATCGGCTCCAAGGCTTTGCAAGGTGGCGAGCAGTTCCGCCACTTCCTGGCGAAACTGGCCCAGATCGAGTCCCTCATAGTCATCGGGATAGTCGCGCAGGCGGTTGAGGCCCTCGCCCATCAGGATCACCGTGCCGCGCCAATTCAAGTTGCTCAGATGATAAATCGCCACGGCGATTTGGATGATCCCCTGGTACAGTGGCTTTTCCGGCCCCACTGCCGGGATCCAGATGGCTTCGAGGGTGTCATGGCAGGCATAGAATTCGCCCTGATTGAATTGGGCGACGCCTTGCCAAAATTCGGGGGGAAGGGGTTCATGCATGGGGACGGGTTCAGGGCGCTTGGAAGGTTTTGTGGGGTGGCTCAGCATCGATCGGCGTGCTGGGCCAGGCGAGATGAGGCCGATCGACTTCCGTCGGATCGAGCCGATGAATTCGCACTTCCTGTAATTGTGGGCCATCGGCGCTGACCAGGGTGAGTTCGCAGTCGCCGTACTGGAGCGTTTCACCAACGATCGGGATCCGCTGCCATTGGTAGAACAGCAAGCCACCCAAACTGCGGTACTCATCCGTCAGCGGCAAGTCCAAATTTAGCCGATCGTTGATTTCTTCGACATCCAACTCGGCCTGGACAATGCAGGTATTGCCGTCGAGCCACTGGATATCCGCGTCTTCCGCGCTGCCATGCTCCGGGGTTTCGCCGATGATTTGGCTAATCAAGTCTTGGAGCGTCACCAATCCCGCCGTACTGCCAAATTCATCCACCACCACGGCCATGTGCTGGCCGGACTTTTGCATCAGGGTCAGCAGCTCGTCCAGGGGCGTCGATTCGGGCACAAATCCCACCGGCTGCACCCAAGCCGCGATCGCCTGATCCAGGGTCAAATCCCCCGACACCAACGGCTCGGCCAAATCCTTCAGTTGCACCACCCCCACGATTTCATCCAATGACTCGTCAAACACGATGTAGCGCGAATGCCGCGATCGGGCCACTTCTTCCAGCAGCGATCGCACCGTGGTGAACTGGTCGATCGCCAACATCTGCGGTCGCCGCACCATAATCTCATCGGCCCGCACTTCGCCGAATTCGAACACATTGGTCAGCAGTTCGCGTTCCTCTTCCTCCAGCCCCGAAGAGGCAGTCGAGGTGGCAATGATCAGCTGCAATTCCTCCGAACTGACTTGGTTGTACCAGCCCTGTCCGGTGTACCGAATCCCGCCCAACCGCAACAAGAACCAAGTGGACTGATTCAGCACCCAAATAAACGGATTGAACAGCCGCGCGATCGCCACACTAAATGGGGCGACAAATCGGGCAATTTCCTCGGCATGAAGCAACGCCACGGACTTCGGACAGAGTTCGCCCAGGACGATCTGCAAATAGGCAATGCTAAAGAAGGCGATCGGGATCGCCAGGGAATGACTGGCCATTTCCCGCCATTCCACGGGCAGCGGCAACCCGAGGATCCAGCTCTGCACCACTTGGGCCATCACCCGTTCACTGATCCAGCCCAAGGCCAAGCTCGACAGGGTGATCCCCAGTTGGGTGGTCGAAAGCAAGCGATCGAGGCTCTCCTGCAATTCCTGGACAATCCGGGCCTGCACATCCCCCGCATCGACTAACTGCGAAATCCGCGATCGGCGCACCGACACCACCGCAAACTCCGCCATCACAAAGAAGGCATTAATCGCAATCAACAGAAAGATGGCGAGCACGCGCACCACTAACTCGGCGGTGGAAATTGGGGATGGAGGCGGCAGCACAGTGATGGGCGCAGGGGCCAGAGAGAACAGCAGAAACACAAATCCAGAGAACACAGAAAACATGATGAGGCGTCTTGGCTCAGACTGAGCCGCCGTTACTGGATGGGAATATCGGCCAAACGGAACTGCAATTTTTGCTCGGGGTAGTCACTCATTTGCAGCGTCACGGTCTTGACTTCCTTGAGACTGCTGGTGGGCAACTTCACCGAACCGGAGAAGGTTTCGCCATTGCTGGGGACTTCGGAGGGCAGGCCGATCGTCTCCGCCGCCACAATCCGCCCTTGGTCGTCGGTCACCGTTAAGAACGTGTAGCGAAACTGCACGGCCTTGGGGCTGTCATTCTTAATCGTCATGTCCAGCAGCGTGGCTTCGCCTTCGCGGCGACTGGAGATCACTTCCAGGGTGACGCCTTCGACATTATGGCTGAGGGGCAGCTGCACCAGGGGCTTGTCCGCTGGTTTGGGCGGCTTGTCCGCGTCGGCGTCAGCGGCGGATTTGTCACTGCGACCGCCGCCCTTGGCGGTGCTGGCGATCCGCTCTTTCATTGACTTGATGATGTCGTCCTCTTTCATCAAGCTCATGCCGTCCTTGGCTTCCGTGCTGTTGGCGGATTTGGCGCGGGTTTTTTGGGGCCGACCATCGGGTTGCGTAATCCCCTTCAAGGCATCCCGCCCGATCGAGAACCCGCTAAAGGCACTAGCAAGTCCGGCCCCCAACATCAAAAAGAGCAGCGCAAAGGTGAACGTGACTGTGGAGTTGAGTTTCATGACCAACTGGCAAAGGGGGCAAGGGCGCGGACGCAACCAGCATCAACGGCAAGTGCTATGAATTTTAATGCTTTCCGTCGAGTTTGAGCCGTCGAGTTTGGGCGCGATCGAGTGGGTCGGGCATGGATCCGCGCATCGGGCGCGATCGGCATCTGTTGTTTTCTGGGTTCCTGTACTAGAATTGTTTCTGTGCAGTCGTAAGCACCCGTTGCAAATACCAGGGTTGGCCGAGCGGTTTAGGCAGCGAACTCATAATTCGCCCCAGGCGGGTTCAACTCCTGCACCCTGGATTCCGCTGACAAACAGCACCACAAAACAGCCCGCCAGTCGTCGTGACTGGCGGGCTGTTTTGTGACAAGGAATAGCGGATCCCTAATCGGCTGCGCCCGAAGACACGGCATTATCTTCGTTACCGCTCTTCTCTTCGTCACCATTGCTGTTCTCATCCTGACGATCGTCGGGACGACGGCGGGAATAGCGACCAGTATTCGTCCGCTTACGGAACTTGCGAGCATAAGCCTGGTTCCGCAAGGCTTTTTCTTTCTTCAAATTACGGCGCTTTGCCATTGGGTTGACCCCTCTCCTACAGATTCAAAAAGTGATGTTTGGACAATGCTTGAGCGCTAGGGCTGCATCCCCGGCTGACGCGAAAAAGTCACCAGTAAACCAGCGTACCGCGAAATGTCGTTTATGGCTCAGTCAAACCGATCGTTTTCTGGGATGAGACGTAGGAAAACTCCGAGATGGTTCGAGATGCCCCTCCCAAACCGACCTCGGAGCCTGTGCTCTATACGTCCATCACCATAACAAGTTGACCCCTTGTGCCACTTCCTCTATGTGGTTCACCCGATCGGGTGAACTTTGCCCCACTGGCCACGAAAAAAGGCTCCGAAACCTTGTATCCAACTGTTCGAAAACAGCTTTCCACAGGACTTCGGAGCGGTGTGCTCTATACTTTCAAGTCCTATATTACGGGGCGTCACTCGGGAGAGACTTCCCCCGATCGGGTCATCCGATCGGGTTGTTCTTGCAACAAATCTGTATCCACTGTTACCAAATCCTGAGTTGGCGCTCAGGATTTGTCACACAAAATAGTCACAGTCGGTATTGCTGGTAGACCTCACTCGCGGCCCGGTGCAATAGCGAATGGCGGAACACCAGCGCATCGAGATCCTCGGTATAGCCCCCACCGATCACGCAGGCCACGGGATAGCCCGCCGCTAGACAGGTGGCGAGCACCTGCATCTCCCGGCGGTACAAACCGCTATCGGTGAGCGCGAGTTTGCCCAGCCGATCGGCCAGGTGCGGATCGACCCCGGCATCGTAGAGCACCAGATCGGGTTTGACCTGACTCAGGAGATCGGGCAGGTATCGATCGAGGGTTTGCAAATACTCGGCGTCTTCCATCCCTTCGGCCAGCGCCACATCCAAATCACTCGCCTGCTTCGTCCCCGGAAAATTCACACCGCAATGCATCGAGAAAGTAAACACCGCCGGATCGTCCTGGAAAATATAGGCCGTGCCATCGCCTTGGTGGACATCGAGATCGACGATTAGGATTTTTTGCACCAACCCCTGATTGATTAAGGTGCGGGCGGCGATCGCCAGGTCATTGAAAATGCAAAACCCGGAGCCGTAGGTGGGGAAGGCATGGTGTGTGCCCCCGGCGGTGTTGCAAGCGAGGCCATGTTGCAGCGCCAGTTGGGCCGTGAGCAGCGTCCCCCCGACGGCCACACAGGTGCGATTCACCAACGCCGGACTCCAGGGCAATCCAATCCGACGCTGGGCCTTGGCATCGAGCGTGCCATCACAGTAAGCGGCGATATAGTCCGGGCAATGGACTTGGGCGAGGATTTCGGGGGCGGGCCGATCGGGGACGTGAAACTGGTCGGGGTGAACCACCCGATCGCGCAGCAGCAAATCATGAAGTTTCTTGAATTTCGCCATCGGGAAGCGATGGGTCGATGGCAAGGGCACAACGTAGTCGGGGTGGTAAATCAGGGGCAGATCCATGGACGGTACGATCGGTGAGGTGACAGCGAATGTAATTGCGATTTCGTAACAAACACCGTTCAATTATTTCACTTTGATAAGAGTTAGGGTGGATTGAATTTGCTGTCCCGTAGACTAGCGGTTAAGCAGTTGGTTTGCCATCACGTTTTGGCGGGCCGGGTGTCGTTGTATTTAGTAACCGAAATTTTCGCAATGTCACACCCTGCTATCTGGATTGAGTCCGTTCGCTTCGCTTCCTTCCTCGCCTGCGCGATCGGGCTTTACATTCTCTACAATGATGCTTCAACCCAGAAGGATTTTGGCGAGTCGAACTGGAATTTGATGGCATTTGGGTTTGGCTATTGGGCGGTGAATTGTGTGGCCCATGCCGCTCAACAATGGATTTGCCCTGATTGCACAACGATGTGGATGAGCGTTAAATTCACTGGGTTGTTTTCATTATTGTTGACGTTCTCCTGCGTGTTGTCGTTGCCGTTGAATCAGATTGCCGCGAAGAATCGGGTTGGATCTTAATCCAACGTTTTCCCCTGAATCGACCGGTCGAGCAATTGCATGGGATGTAATACGGGAATGGTCTTTCCCTGTAATTGCAGATGCTTGGCGATCTGGACGTAGCAACCAATATTCGCGGAAGCGATCACCTGGGCACCCGTATTGGTCAGGTTGGTCGCTTTTTGCATTCCCAGTTCGTGGGCGACTTCGGGTTGCAGGATGTTATAGACGCCTGCACTGCCGCAGCAGAGGGCCGCATCGATCGGTTCCTGCAGTTTCACGCCCGGAATTTTGCGTAATAACTGCCGGGGTTGCACACTAATCTTCTGACCATGCAACATGTGGCAAGCATCCTGATAAACCATCGTCAGGGGTTCGGCTTGCAACGGCGATAGGGCTGCGGTTAACCCGACGTCCGCGAGGAATTCCTGGACGTCGCGGACTTTCTCCACGAAGGCTTTGGCCCGATCGACGTAAGCCGCATCATCCTGCAAAATATGGGCATATTCCTTCAGGGTATGGCCGCAACCGGAGGCGTTGATTAACAGGTAATCGAGATTCGCCGCTTCAAAGGTGTCGATCGTCTGGCGGGCCAAGTCCTGGGCCTGGGCTTCCTGACCTTGGTGATGGGACAACGCCCCACAACAGCCCTGACTCGGCGGAATCACCACTTCACAACCATTCGCCGTCAGCACCCGCACCGTCGCTTCGTTCACATCGGGATTAAATAATCGCTGCACACAGCCCAGCAGCAAACCCACCCGATAACGCTGTGTCCCCTGGGCCGCAATCACTTCCGGCAAGGTGTCCTGCCAGCCATTGGCGGGGATTTCGGTCAGCATGCCTTCCATCGCGGCGAGTTGAGACGAAATTTTCGGTAACAGCCCGATCGCGCGCACCCATTTCTGCAAGCCAATTTTCTGATACAAACTCACCGGACGCAGCAAGGCCCGCAGCCGATCGGGATAGGGAAAGATTGCAAAAATTGCTTGGCGCAGGAGTCGTTCAGCCAGGGGGCGATCGGCTTGGCGGGCGACTTGAGCGCGGGTCGATTCAATCAATTGGTCGTAACGCACTCCGGAGGGGCAGGTTGTAACGCAGGCGAGACAGCCCAAACAGGAATCAAAATGCTGAATTGAAGCATTCGTCAGTTCGACTTCGCCCGTATTTATCCCATCCATCAGGTAGATCCGGCCACGGGGCGAATCGGTTTCCTTGCCGATGACGCGGTAGCTCGGACAGGTGGACAGACAGAAGCCACAATGCACACAGGCATCAATCAATTTCGGATCGGGCGGATTCGTTGGGTCGAAGCCGAGAAATGCGGCGGGATTAATGACGGTCTCGGTGGCTTCTGGCATGGGTCGTTGGGGCGATCGCAACCTGTGGGTGTATTAGCCATGATAAGCCGTTTGGGCCGATCGTGTTGCGCGGTGCGCTCCAGGCAGCGTCAGGTGGTGAAGGTGAGTGGATTGCGCTGGTTGAGTTTGATGCTGTTAGTGCGGTGGTGTCCCCGCTGTCTGGCCACACCCGTGACAGTTGTCACGCGGCGGCGGCTCGATGCGGCGTTATCCGCCCCCGCGCCGGTAATGCTGTTCATGGCTGATTTTCAAGACTGGCCGCGAATTGAGCGAATACTTCGGCTTCGGAGCGATTTACAGTTTGATTCGCAAATTCATAATAATCGGGTTTGCGATCGATAAAAATCTGCTCCGTAAACTCAAACTCAATCCCATCTTGAAACAATCCAGCTGGCACAAAATACTGATTCCCCTCAGCCAACCGATAGAACATATGCGTCCCACATTCACCACAGAAAGCCCGTTCGGCCCATTCGGAGGACTGATAGACTTGGAGTTTGTCGCGGCCATCGATCGTCACATCCGCACCGCAGGCTAAACCTAAGGCTGGCCCACCACCCCAGCGCCGACACATCCCACAATGACAGGCATCGATATGGGTTTTATCAGGGGTATGCACCGTGATTGCGCCGCAAAGACATGTTCCATCCATTGTGTGCTCCTGCTGTGTCCCAACTTTGAGATATTCGCCTTCCATCGTAGCGAGAAACGGAGCGACTCCGGTAAACTAGATCCAGTAAGGTCCCATCATTGCTCGGCGCAGCCCCGAACCTCGGCCCATGGATGCAATTCATATCCCCAATCTCGCCAATCACCCCGAACAAGGCATCAGTCTGGAATTTAACCAGTTGTTTGAGGATTTGCCGAGTCTGACGCCGGTTCAGGGTAAGGTCACGGTCAGCCATCGGGGCAACTATCTCGAAGCTAGCACCCAAGCGAATACGATCGTCACCCTCTGCTGCGATCGCTGCCTCCAAAACTACAACCACCGACTCGCCTGTGATGCCACCGAAATGCTGTGGCTCCAGGATAGTGAGTTGCAGCTGGATCAATTGCCGCTGAGTGAGGATTTTACGATGGATGATGTGGTGGAGCAGTTGCCGGAGAATGGTGACTTTGATGTGCAGAAGTGGGTCTATGAGCAGCTTTGCCTCGCGCTGCCCCAACGCAAGCTCTGCGATCCGGATTGCCCCGGTATTGACTTGCCGGAACCGAATCCTGAGGATTTGCTCGATCGGCGGTGGGCGGTACTGAAGACATTACAAAGTCAATTGTCCGATGCTGAGGAGTAATCGATCGACTAATCCAGTTGTGATTCGCCTGCAATTCCTTATCCCGTTGGTAAATCCAGCCATTAACGATGCCATTTAATGACGAATTTACTTTACTGCTGCGGGCGCGTTATCCGGTGATTTATATTCCCACCCGTGAAGAAGAACGGGTCGAAACGGCGATCGCCACTTGTGCACAGGCACAGGGCGATCGGGCGATGTATATTTGGGATTTTGTGGATGGGTATCAGGGCAGTCCGAATGACGTGGGCTTCGGCAAACGTAATCCCTTGCAGGCTTTGGAATTTGTGGAGAAGCTGTCGCCCACGGCTCCGGCGGTTTTGGTGCTGCGCGATTACCATCGTTTTTTGGAAGATATTTCGGTCTCGCGGAAGCTGCGCAATCTGGCCCGATCGCTCAAATCCCAACCGAAAAATATCGTCATTCTCTCGCCCCAATTGACGATTCCCGAAGACCTGAGCGAAACCATTACGGTATTGGAATTTGCCCTGCCCACGATCGGCGAAATCACGATCGAAGTGGAACGCCTCCTCTCCTCCATGGGCAAATCGCTGATTAGCCGCGATTTGGACAACTTGGTGCAGTCCTGTCAGGGCCTTTCAATCGATCGGATTCGGCGGGTGATGGCGCGGGCGATCGCCCAGCACGGCGAGTTTCGGCCCGAGGATATTGATCTGATTCTGGAAGAAAAACGCCAAACCATTCGCCAAACCCAAATCCTCGACTTCTATCCCGCCACCGCCACGGTTTCGAATATTGGCGGACTCGATAACCTGAAGGAGTGGCTGCTACGCCGGGGCGGCGCATTCTCCGATCGGGCGCGGCAGTATGGGTTGCCTGCGCCAAAGGGGCTGCTACTCGTGGGGATTCAGGGTACGGGAAAATCCTTGACGGCGAAGGCGATCGCCCATCAATGGCGGCTGCCGCTGTTGCGATTGGATGTGGGGCGGCTGTTTGGCGGCGTCGTGGGCGAATCGGAATCGCGGACAAGGCAGATGATCCAATTGGCCGAGGCGCTGGCCCCCTGCGTGCTGTGGATCGACGAAATTGACAAAGCCTTTGCGGGGGTGGATAGTCGGAGCGATGCGGGCACCACGAGCCGCGTCTTTGGCACGTTTATCACCTGGATGGCCGAAAAGACTTCGGCGGTATTTGTGGTGGCGACGGCGAATAATATTCAGTCGCTTCCGGCGGAACTCCTACGCAAAGGCCGCTTTGATGAAATTTTCTTTGTGGGATTGCCGTCCCAGGATGAACGGCGGGCGATCTTTGAAGTGCATTTATCGCGATTACGATCGGCGAACTTGCCGAACTACGACTTGGAGCGGTTGGCCTACGAGACGCCGGATTTTTCGGGCGCGGAAATTGAACAAATTCTGGTGGAAGCGATGCATATTGGCTTTAGTCAGAATCGCGATTTCAATACCGACGACATTCTCGAAGCTGCCAGTCAAACCGTGCCCTTGGCCCGCACGGCGCAGGAGCAGATTCAGCAATTGCAGGATTGGGCCGCAGCGGGGAAGGCGCGGTTGGCGTCGAAGCATAATCCCCTGAGTGCGCGGATGCAGCAGTTTCAGGAGCCGGATTAGGGGATTTTAACCGCGTGAGTTATGAAGCGGTGCTAGTGGGTGGTGTTGAGACTGACTTGAGGCGGGCGATTAATTCGGCGTTTTGAGTTTTGGGGGTGAATTGGTGAATGGCTTTGGTGGATGGCACATTGGCGTCATTCCCAGCGGCATCGGTCAATGGGGCGGATTGGGTCAGTTGTTGTTTGGCTTGGTCGGCGGCCCGATCGACGTTAGCTTCGGCGTGATTGATTACGGCATCGACGGCGGGGAGGCGTGATCGGCGGGTTTGGACGAATTGGGTCAGGTCTTCGAGGTGGTTTGTGGTGGCGGGTAAACGGCGGTCGTGTTTGATATGGGCGCTGGAGTGGATGTCAGCGGCGAGGGCCGAAACGGCGGATGTTGTTTCGGTGGATGGGGCAGCCAGATTATCGGGTAAACGCTGGCGAATTAATTGGGCAAATTCGGCATCAAATCGCGGTTGGGCCTGCGATCGGCGTTGCCAGATTTGTAAGATTTGTTCGACGGAAACGGCTTTGTAGCGACCTTGGTACAGCGCTTCGATAATTGCCAACCGAATCCATTCCACGGGATAATCCTGCGCCCACTGACGTAGTACCTGTGCTGCCGTGCGACCTTCCAAGGCAAATTTGTAGTAGCACAACAAATCCTCGGCATAGAGCAGTTGATTCGGATCAACGGCCTTCAAACCCGATTTGATCCGGGGCTTGAAAATGTCGTTTGGGGGGCCTTTGGGGCGATCGGTGGCGTCGTTTGGGGTCGTCATGGCAAGCACAGTCGAGAGGGTCACCGCGCATCAAATCCGGTGCTACTTCCATTGTAACGAAGTCCCTCAGAATCGCGCAGTTGAATCGCAGCGGCTACTCACTCGCCCCACTGACGCCATTGGTAATCGGCCGCACGCCGCTGCCGCCAAAGGCTTCCGAGCCGCCTGTCCAGTTGAAGTCACTAATCTGGAAGTTGATTGAACCGAGCTGCTGCACGGGGTTGTAGCGGAACAGGATGCGGTGGGTGCGGCGGCTGTATTCGATTAGGTAGTCGGTGCTGATTTCGCGTTGGGTGTTGAGGTTCCAGGCGGTTTGGAAGCCGATGCGCCACGGGCCATAAACCTGCTGGGTAATCCCGGCAAATAGCACTTGGGTATCCGCTGCCCGATCGAAGAGGAAGGGCGACAGGCCACTGCGGGCGCTGTTGGAGTAGGTGATATTAAATGCGGTGTAGTCGAGGAAGTTTTTGCTGGAATGGCCGAATTGTCCGGCCAGTTGGATGCTGCCGCCGAGGGTGTTTTGGGTGTCGCCGTTGCTGTAGAGGCTGGCGATCGCCGTGGTGCCGAGGGTGAGGTTGACGTAGGGCACGAGGGGCGTGGGCGTATAGCGGAGACCTTGGTCGCGGGTGGCAGGCAGAGGTTTGCCTTGCCAGAGATTAAATCCCCGACTGAGGGCGAGGCTGCCTTGGAAGCGACTGAGGGTGATGCGATCGTTGGGTCGCACGACGTCGAGTAAATTCAGCCGATCGGTATTGGCGGCAATGTTTTGGTAGCCGAGTTGGTAGCTGGCGTTGATGCCCGTTTTGCCGATCGGGATGACGGGGGAGTAGAACAGCAGGCCAATGCTACTGCGAACATCCTGGAAGCCAAGGGAGTTGTTGAATAGCCGATCGCGATAGCTCGCTTCCAAACTCAGGGTGTGGGTGCCGACCAATTGCTGCGCCCGCAGACTGCCCCGGAACAAATCCTCCGAGCCACCGAAGTTGAGTCCGCTTAAGCGACCGAGGCCGCGAATCGTCGTGCGTGGCCCGAGGCGGCCTTCAAGATCGGCTTTGAGGCCAAAGGCTTTGGGGCCAAACCCGTCGGTAAATGCCCGTTGGACGAGGAACTGCGGCGTCAGACTAAAGCGCCAATTGGGGGTATTGAGCACATCGAAGCTGCGGCTGAAGAACAGTCCGCCGCGTTCATCACTGTCGAACCCGATTTGGAACAAACCGGGGGGGCGTTTGCGCCGATCGATCACGAGGCGATTGCGGAACAGCGGCAGTTTGAGCCGTTGATCCAAGACGAGTTGGGGTTTTTCAGCGGTGAGTTCGTCGCGCAGGGGGGAGAGCCGCTTGATCCGGACTTTGCGCGATCGCAGTTCTAGTTCGGGGGGGGAGAATGGGTCATTGGTAATCCGCACATTCGCCGCGACTAAACCCTCGGGCGTAAAGTCGGCGGTCTCGGCTTCGAAGCGGAGGCGATTGATCTGGCCGCCTGCGGTCCCCGCCACATTCGGCTGACCGCTGGGATTACTTTGGGAACCGAGATTGATATTGACGCCGCCGCTGGCTTGGTTGACCTGTTGGGGCGGTTGGTTGGCGTAGATTTGGTCGCCGATCGGGCGGGCGATGTTGCGTCCGGCGCTGAGGTCCGTGGGTAGGGCGACGGGGTCGTCGTCGCCGAGTTTGGGAATGAGGATTTCGCCGCGTGCGCCGCGAATCTGACCTTCGCCTTGGACAAAGTTGTATTCAAATCGATCGCCCTGGAGGACTTGTTCGCCGCGTTTGAGGGTGACTTTGCCTTCGGCGACGGCAAAGCGATTGAGGAGGTTGACTTGGAGGCGATCGGCGACGACGAGGGAGTTGCGGAAGCGCATGGAGACGTTGCCTGCGGCGGTGAAGACGCCCCGATCGCGATCGAAGGTTTGTTGATCCGCCAGCAGTTCGATGATGCCTTCGGCTTGGAGGGCGGCGGGGATCGGGGCGATCGGGGGGATGGTGGGGGCGATCGGGGTGGGGGTGATCGGGGGGATGGCGGGATTCGGGTTGGGGCGATCGGCCGTTCCGCTGACGCGGGGCTGAGGCCAACGCCCATACGGGATCGGGGTAGTGCTGCGGAGATCTGGCTCGATCGGGATGGCCGTGGGCGGCGGCGGCGTGCTGCCCACGGTGGCGTCGGGAATGGTGGGGATAATGCTTTCAGGAATCGCCGTTGGGGTTTGGGCCAACATATCAGCGATCGTCAAATCAGCGGCACTGGGGCTGGCAGCGGGCACCACGATGGCGGTTGGGGCGATGGAACCCGCGATCATCGCAGGTGGTGACGGAAGATCAACCGGATGGGACATGCTAAGCCAACTCAAATACAAGCCAAGTGATCCAGTCTGACAGACCGGATGCCAAATAGAAAGGGGCAGACGATCGCTGCCCCCACTACACCATTAATCAATGACGATCGGTACCAAGCAACGCGGCTGCGGCTTAATCCAAATCCTTGCGTCCGGGATTCCGAGCTGGGTCATTGGACAAGAAGCCAAAGATGAAAATCAGCACAAAGAACGCAACCACCACATTAACGATGACTTTGAGGGTCAACATCTCTTTTCTCCCGAGTGTGCAAGCGCTAAAACGAAACCTAGATTTGGTTCGGTAAACGCTAAAGTTTGTTTAAATGATTCACATCATCCTATCCCGTTTTGGCCATTTCACAAGGGGCCGCACCGAGAAATCTGAATTTTGCTTAATCTTTCTTCACGCGTGACCGCCGATCGGCTGACTGTACCCATTCCCGCAGCCGATCGGCTTGGGTTTCGAGCCACAACAGGGCGTGATCCAGCCAACTGAGTACCCGTTCGAGGGGGTGTTGGACGTAGCCGATCGGGGTGGCGGTGGTGTCGATCCAGGTAGTGGGGTCATGGGCGAACACCTTGGCCCAGGTGTGATCGGCGAGTTGGGGCGGTTCCGGCACAGCGGCAAACTGGGGGATTGAGCGCGGGCCTGGGGCAATTTGCGCCACCGGATTGGTCGCGGCCAATTCGGGCATGGCCTGAGCGGTGGGCAAACTCGGGGTCGATCGGCCAAAGAAATAGTGGATGGCGGCTTGGAGCCACAGGGCGAATGGGCGGTGGACGGGACGCTGATCCGATCGGGCCGACTGCGCCCACGATCGCCAGTCGAAGTTGGTCACGCCATCGAGGCGGATCAGCGCGTCGCTGGGCAGTTGGCCGAGGTGGGGCTGGAACCAGTCGGGTGGCGATGAGTCGTACTGGGTTTCGTCAAACCAGTTGAGCTGGTGGGCCAGGGAGCTGTGCTGTATCCAGGCCATCAGCTGGTAGAACAGGCGGGCGGGGGCGGCGAGGTGGGGCCGATCGCCGAGGGGCGCGATCGCGGCCGATCGGGTCGCCGCTGTGGGCAATTGTCGGATGGCACAATGCCGTTGCCACCGTCGCCAAAGCTGCCAGTAGGTGGCGAGTTCGGTGATGATTCGGGTTTGGATTTGTTGCTGTTGGGCGGGAGTGCAGTCGAGGCTGGCCTGTTGGTCGGTGATGAGGACGAGCTGACGGGTGGCTAGACTGGAGGCGATCGCCTGAATGTTCTGGTGGCCGATTGCCGGGTAATCGAGGCTTTGTAATACCTGAAGAATCGCCCGATCGGCGGGGACGGCAGGCACGGGTCGCAGTTGGTGCAGCACCCGTTGCATTTGGGTACCCAGTTGGCGTGCCGCGATCCGGGCGGCTTGGAACACCGCGTAGATCGGATAGAGCGCAATTTGGCCGCCCCAGAGTGTGGTCAACTTCAGTTGGCGCAGCCACAACTCACTTTGGTCGCGCAGCCGCTGGCCTTGGCGATTGAGAAAATTCAGCAATTGGCTGTGGTAACGGCCAGCGGTGGCAGGCGGGGGCGACATCGTTACGCTCCTAGGAGTAATCTGTAGGGTGCGGTGGGCCGTAGCACGGGGACAAAATCCCCCCTATCCTATCCGCTTTTGATCCCCCAGGAATGTAAAACTCCATGACCGATTTAGTCCAACCGATCGCCCCCACCAATGCCGCTGCGATCGCGGCGGTCACGGCCCAGATTGACGCCCTGCGATCGGCGGTGCAATGGGACGCGATCGGGCATTGGCAGACCGCTGATGGCAACGCCGCACCGCTGAATGATAAACAGCAGATTGCCTGGCCCAAGGGTGGTTTGCCGCTGACGTTGAAGCAGACTTTTGTGTTGCCGGAGGCGTTGCGGGATGTGGCGCTGACGGGGATGACGGCGCGGTTGGCGTTGACTTGGTGGGCGACGACGGCGGCGGTCTATGTGAATGGGGTGTTGGTGCAGGAAGGGGATCTGTTTGACCATTCGGCGCGGGTGGTGTTGAGCCGGGGCGCGATCGCGGGGGAGTCGTTTGTGGTGGAGATTCAACTGGTGAGTCCGGGGCATGATGGGGGGGCGTTGATGCGATCGCGGTTGGTGTTTGAGGCGGCGGATGGGGGGCTGGATCCGGGGTTTGTGGCGGATGAGCTGGCGGTGGTGTTGGGCTATGTGCGGGCGTTGGAGCCGGAGGGGTTGGGGGATTTGGCCGCGTTGGTGAGCGATGGGGCGGGGTTGCACGATCGGTTGCTGGTTTATGGGGAGCGGATTCGGGTACATACGATCGGGTTGGTGGGGCATGCGCATCTGGATATGGCTTGGTTGTGGCCGATCGGGGAGACTTGGGGGGCGGCGGAGCGCACGTTTGAGTCGGTGCTGAGGTTGCAGGGGGAGTTTCCGGATATGGTGTTTTGTCATACGACGCCGCTGTTGTATGAGTGGCTGGAGACCCATCGTCCGGAGTTGTTTGGGCGGATTCAAGCGCGGGTGGCGGCGGGACGCTGGGAAGTGCTGGGGGGAATGTGGGTGGAGCCGGAGCTGAATTGCGTCGATGCGGAGTCGATCGTTCGGCAAATTCTCTATGGCCAACGGTATTACCAAGCCAAATTTGGGGCGATTAGTCGGATTGCTTGGTTGCCGGATACCTTTGGGTTTTGTTGGCAATTGCCGCAGTTGTTGAAGCAGGGCGGCATGGATTATTTTGTCACCCAAAAGCTGCGCTGGAATGACACCAATCGCTATCCCCATGAAGTGTTCCAGTGGCGATCGCCCGATGGCAGTGAGGTGTTGAGTTTGATGTCAGCGCCGATCGGGGAAGGGATTGATCCGATCAAGTTGAGTGAATATTGCTGGGACTGGACGCAGCGCACCGGGGGCGATCGACATCCACTGTGGTTGCCAGGGATGGGCGATCACGGCGGTGGCCCAACGCGGGATATGTTGGAAATCATGGAACGGTGGCAGCGATCGCCCTTGTTTCCGAGGATGGAATTTACGACAGCGGCGCGGTATTTGGATGGTTTGGCGGCGCGATCGGGGGAGATTCCCACGATCGCGTCCGATCTCTACCTCGAACTACATCGCGGCTGCTATACGATTCACGCCGATCAAAAAGCCTACAATCGCGATAGCCAAAACGCCCTCTACAACGCCGAACTCTGGAACACGATCGCGGCCATTAAGCTCGATCGGCCCTATCCGCAACAAAAACTGGAAACTGCCTGGAAACAGGTGTTGCTGAATCAGTTCCATGACATTTTGCCGGGGAGTTCGATTGCGGCGGTGTATGCGGATGCGAATCCGGCTTGGCAGGCGGCGATCGCGACGGGGGAAACGCTGACGCAACAGGCATTGCAAGCGTTATTCGCGGCGATCGGGCAGCCGACTCCGCCGACTCCGGCAGCGTTGCCGATCGTGGTGTTTAATTCGCTGAATTGGGCGCGATCGGGGTTGGTGCGGGTGGCGCATCCGAATTTGACGAATGCGGAACATCCGTTGCTTTGGACGATTTTTGCGCACGATGATTCGCCAGAGTCCGTAGGCATTCCCGCCTATGTGGAACCCGATGCGAAGGCTTGGGAAAATGTTTGGGTGGAGTTTCCGGCGATCGATGTTCCGGCTTGTGGCTATCGGCTGTATTGGCTGGTGCGGGAGCCGTTTGCGGTGCTGGAGTCGGAGTCGTTGGGGGAATACACGATCGAGAATGAATATTTGCGGCTGGAGGTTGATCCGCATAGCGGCGATATTGTGCAGCTTTGGGACAAACATTGCTTGATTGATGGCCAACCGCGTCCGATTTTCGCCGACTACGCCAACCAAATTG
>JANOQX010000038.1:0-10979 GCA_031415035.1 Cyanobacteria bacterium VAR_4_metabat_243 | reverse complement strand
ATTGCGCCGAGGGCGGCGCGTTCTGATTCACTCAAACTGATGGCGGCTGGGCTTAATCGTGGCATGACTTGAAAGCAAAATTAACAGGATGATTTTATCATACCGCTAATGGCAGACTTATTTAAGCCCCAGTCTACTAGTGAAATGGCATCGATCGCGCTTTCCACCAGCACGACCCGCGTTACGTCCTTGGTGCCCGATCGTAACCAGAAGTACCCGGCATCCCGTGCCGACCCAGGAGCCAGCCCGTGAAATGGTTCCCCCTGAGTCCCGCGCAAACTCGCACCCGTGGCATCACCCCGCTTCCACAGCTCACCCGATCGCTCTTCCTGATGGCGGACAAAGACCGCATTTTGATGCTTGTCGGCATAAATGAGGCCCCGTTGATGCAAATGTTCAATCCAGTTCTCTGGCAATCCGCGTGTCTCGGTGAGGTATTGCTGCACTGCTGGCCAGTTTTGTTCGTTAGGTTCCGGCAGCTGGAGTTGTTTTGCTGGTTGATTTTTGGGTGTTTTCTCCGGCAACTGTTGACCCGATAGCCATTCTACTGCCGCTTTGAAGTCACTTTGTTGGACGTGCATGACGAGGTCGATCGCGCCGCCCCCACCTTTGGCCATCGCCCAATCGTGGAATTTATAGTGATTGATACTGAGAATATGATTGTCATCACGCCACTTGTGTTTGTCGTGGGAGTCACGTTCCAAGCCCAATTGTTCGGCGACTGATTCGAGGTCACGATCGCGCACTTTGTCAGCGATCGCCTTGATGCTGCTGGATTCCTGTTTGGCTTGTGGCCCTTCATCCAGAATTACCGTAAAACCCTTCTCCTCCAGATGACTCACCATGCGATTAATGGGGCCAGGTCGAGCAATCAACAATAGGGCAGGCACTTTTGGAGCCGTTGTCCCCGAATCCTTTGCCATGACCAGCATATTGAGTTCCTGCCCCATGGTCTCCGCATCGGCAAAATAGGCTTCATAGAATTCGCGAGAAACCGATCGTTTGAGCAGCAAGGCTTCGGGATTTTGCTGCTTGCGATCTAAATAATCCTGAATGGCCTTGCTGTATTTCGCGATCGGTGGTGCTTCCTCGGCTTGAGGTTCAGCGATTTTGATAGCGGGCGGTTCCACGATCGGCTCCGGTGCTGCAACCTCCTGAAATTCTGGCAACTGCGTCCCCAAAAAATCTCGCGCCTGGTCTTTGAAATCAAATGCGGCTAAACGCTGATTTTGCATAATGACTTCAAGTACGTCATCAATTCGATCGGCGGGGACAATGCACTCCATCCGATCGCTCACCGAATAGAACTCCGTACCCGCTGCGGCCATGAGGTTGGCATCCTGCGAATACTTCTGACCGATACCCGCCTTCACCGTTTGCAAGACGAAGCCACTGGCATCCCGATCGCCGAATCTCGCCCCGGCTTGAGTCTTCACTGTCAGCAATTCATCTAATGTTTTTACTGAACCCAAGTTCGCGGTCACATCGGTGAGGAATGCTTTGACCTGACGCGGCTCGTGGAATACGACAGGTTCATCCCGCAGCACTTCCTGGATGTCAAAGCTGGCGGGCATGACCAGCCCTTGGAGGATTTCGCCTTGATTGTTGGTGTAGTTGACGAATTTGCCCTTGGGGAATCGATCGAAGGCTTTAATCGGATTGCCTGTGAAGATTTGAACTTCGCTACGTTGGTTCTGGTTTTGGCGGATGTCGAAGGCTTCGTAGATATTTTCACCCGTCCAGTTTTCTGCCTGAGGGCTAATACTGGTAGCCGTTTCGTCGGTGCCACGATTGAATTTGGTCAGTGGAATGGTGAGTTGGCGCGATCGGTGATCGACCAAAATCTGCGCCTTCCAATTGGTTGGTGCGGCGGGACTGCCGTTGTTCCCCTTCTGCGAAATCTTCGTGACGACGCCGTAGAAAATATTGCCCTCTGGTGAAACGACGCGAACGGCTGTCCCTGGTGCAGTTTTGGTCAAGGTCTGCTGAAGGTGAAACAGTTGCTCATCCAGTCGCGAGTTCAGTTTGTCGAGTCCTACGTCGGATTTGACGTTCTGTGTTGCTTGGATGCGATATTGCGCTGTGGCTTGCGTTACTTCAGTGATCGTCGTTTGCGCTTTTTGTTGGGCGATCGCCCCCACTGCATCAAAATCATGCTGCTCGATGGTCTCAACCACTTCTAATCCCAAATTCTCCCGCACCGCATTCACGACTTGAAGCTGCGTCATCGGCTTGACGGGCACTTTGGCATCCACGATTTCCAAATAAACGGGGCCGGTAAACTCGCTATCAATCCCACTTTCATCGGGAATCACTTCCATCCGCGCGATCGTCCGGGCATCCAAATCCAGCTGGTCGGCCCGTAGAACGCCCTCTCCCATGGCTTCTTTCTGGTTAATCAGATCCAATGTCTCCGACTCGATGAGGTTGTAGAGTTCCTCTTGCTCTCGAATTGGCAATAATGGAATCCGCCCCGTGACTCGACTGATAATTGCGGTTTCCGAATCCGCACTGCCGCTTAATGGATAGCCCAGCTTGGCTTGCAGCTCATAGTCTTCCTGCAATAGCTCGATCGCAATTTCCTCGCCATAGACATTCATAAAGTCCACGACACTGGACACCGAAAGGCCCGATTCCCGCGAAGCCGTGACATTCGTGTTGAGTTCCGCCATCTTCTTGGCAAGCAACGCACCCAAACGCTTCTCGGCTGGAAGGTCGCTCATGAGTAGGGTGAAATGCGGCTTGTTCACCTGCCCAAAACGATTAGCGCGACCCAACATCTGCATGACCTGATTCACATCCCGCTCGACCTGGGAAACGATCATGTGCCGGGGCCGTTGGTCTTTGAACCGCTCGGATGAATGCAGACTGATGCCCGTTGCGCCCGACTGGTTCAGAATTACAACGTCCAGTTCACCGCTATTGAAACGATTGACGATGTTGATTTTGCCCTGGGGATTAACTTCACGATCAGATCGCAGTCCGTAGCTCGTTAATCCCATTTGACTGTATTCAATCGTGTTCTTCCGTCCTGTGATTTCATCAACGGTATAACCTTCCTGGGTCAGCCGCCATTTCATGTAATCGATCGAGCTGAGTGGAATACTGGATAAATCAGTTTCTTCAATCAAATCGAGTGCATCGTTGTAGGCTAGAACACCAACCACACCGAGTTCTGGGTCGGTCAGTCGTTTGCGAACTTGTTGGCCCTCGTGGTCTTTGATGAGAATATCGCGCGATCGCTCCAAATATCGATGCAGCACATCACCGAAGGTTAAATCAATTGCCTCACCTGGTTTGACGCCGTTTTCCGTTGTGTACCAATTGATAAAGGCATCCATCGTCGAAGCTACCGCGATAATTGGTTTCTCACCGCGATTGATGGCCGCGATCGTTTCTTGTACGGTGGCTTCGGCTTTTTGGGCGAGGAGGCTTTGGTCGATCGCATTGTGCATCAGTGATGTGAAATTGATCGATCGTGCCCCCGCTTGCCCGACGGCATTATCCTGGGACAGGGCTTTTGCTTCACGCTTGAGTTCTTTATCGACTGTTCTCAAGCCCTCCTGTTTGGCTTCGTCGAAGGCGTTAATCGATCGCATGATGCTGGAAATCCCTTCGGCCACGATTCGATCGGCGGGTGTCACTTTGGCGTCAAAGGAAATTCCTGCCATCGATCGGCCCCGCCGTACCATCTGCCCCGAAGCGACAAACTTGGTGGCAAACATCTGCTGAAGCGGCACACCACCATCCTTGAGAATCGTTTCCAGGTTGGCAATATACTCTACGGCATGACGCGCATCACTCCGCCGCGCATACAAATCAACCACCGCCGCACTTTTGATGGAAGTGGCTGACATGAACACGCTGCTGGCCGAAAGGTCTACCAATTCGCGCACGAAATCAGCGCGATTCGCTGAGCCGCTGACATTCCAGGAATTTGCTTTGCTCACACCACCCGCTTCATGGGCTTCGTCGAAAATGAACACGGCACGATCGGCGATCGCCCTGAAGAACTCCCGCCGAAATGGCTCCTCCCCACTCACGGTCTGAAGCTGGGAATAGGTCGTGAAGATCGCCTGATACTGCGCCCCCAAACCTTGCTGCATAATCCGCAGCATTTCGGCTTCTTGGTCGCCTGCATTGCCACTAATCAATCGCCTGCCGTCATCGAGGTTCAAGCTGAGTTTATTGTCAGTGGCAAATACCCGAAAACCCGGTCGGCCAATATCTGACAAGTCATTCAGCATAGCGTTGTAGAGATTCGGTTTCTGCGTGACGAACACCGGAATCAGATTTTGACGGGAAGCATCAATCAGGTTTGCGGCACCGAATCGACCTTTACCATTGCCTGTTTGGTCGCCGTTGAGGAAAATATTGCCTTGGTCGCGTTGGTGGAAAGCGAGAGCGATCGCGTCCACTTGTTCGGCATAGAAGTATTCCCACAGCTTTTCCTTGGAGTCGTAACCCAATCGGGTTGCAACCATTTCATCGACATTGCCGACCGATCGTTCCAGATTATCCAACGCTTTTTGTGCCGCCGAAACCATATTCATCGGAATAATAGTTTCGGCGCTACGGGCCTGTGAACGCGGGATATAGGGGACTTCTAATTCAGCGGTAGATCGTTCACCCCCCTCCCCCGCGTCAGGCTGCCCAGCCAATCCGCCAACGTGATATGGTCGTGGCTCAGTCGCCACTGGTCTTCGATGTCCAGATTCATCATCCGCAACTCCACCGGAAACTCCTGTTCCAACTTCGTTCCCAATACGTCGTTGTACTCCAGAAAGGTCGCTGCCCATTCCGCTGTCCAAGCCCAGTCCGCTTCCTCGGTCAGACGTGGCGGTTGTTGATAGCAACACAGCCGGGACAGGGCGTTGCACATTCGGTTGTGTGTCTGATTCAGCGTTTCGAATCGGAGCCACTGATGAATCATCCATTCGATTCGCTGGCCCAGGAGTTCGTAATATTCCGTCTGACTCAATTCCGGTTTCTCGTCCGGTACTTTGATCAAGAGCAAGGTCGCTCGATCCCATGGTTCGGGCCGAAACATTCGTGGCAATGTGCTGTATTCGTTCATCTGGAATCAACTCCCTCAGGTCATCAAACGACTTGAATATCTCTGGAACACGCGCCGCAGGCAGATACAAGTTGGACTTTCCCCGACCTTCAATCACAATCATGTCGATGGGGAAGCCCGCCCCCTGCTTGATATACAATGCACCCCACACGGAAAAATGCTGGGTGACATTGTAGTGGTCGTACAAGGTCTTGAAAAAACTGCGACTTTCTAAACTGTTATAACGCTGCGATCGTTTTTCTGCATCCTGCCCCAGTTGCCCGCCGAGAATTAGGACAGCACGACCATCATCTTTCATCGCCTCTAACGCCTTCAGAGCAATGACTTGATCGACTTGACTGGTGCCACGACGATTATTGAGTAAATCAAAGTGTTGAGTGCGGCCACTGGCTTGTTTGACGACACCGAATGGGGGATTGCAGATAATCCGATCGTGCTTTTCCTCTGGTAGATGAGCTGTAGCATTATGTTCCGTGACGGTGAAGCCTTGAGAGCGGAGATCCGCTGCTCGATCAGGATTCAATTCATTTACCGTTGCCCCCTGAATCTCACTACCAACCAACAAAACTCCGTGTCCGGCAGTGGGTTCATAAACGCTATTTCCCGGCTGGATATTCGCCAAGGTCGATGCAGCGTAGGCGATCGGAATGGGTGTGCTATACGCTTGTTGTAAAATGCTGGTTGATGACCGAACGCTCAAGATGGGTTGCCGTTGGTGTAATTCAACTAATCGATCGTAGGCTTCGTGAGTGTTAGTCGATTGCTCCACGATCGATCGCGCTACCCGCACTAAGGAGGCTTCGATCGATTCATCAATTAGCTTTGTGACGGCCATTCCGGGCGCAACGGTTTCACCCAGAACTTCTGCGGCCTGCTTCCGAGCGGCTGAAATCGTCTGAAACGACTGGCCACCGCCGAAATAATCGGTGAAATACTCAACTAATTTGGGATGGGTCATCTGGCCCTCCTACATCTCGATTTGAGATGATTGCTTCTGGGTTTTCTGATGCTGAAACTGATTCACCGTAATGCTGCTGTCCTTTTCTTGGCGGAACAGAATGATGCCTGCGTCCCTGATTTCGATCGCGGCAGTTTTGCCTTTGTATTGTTTTGGATCAACGCCCTCAGTCTTCGGTTGTTGAAGGCTGTCGAGCAATCCCTGTAGCTTTTCTGGGGTTATTTCATTGCGAATCTGACCATCGGCCATCGCTCCATAAACCATGCGGCCATTCATCCGAATTTCAGGCGATTCCGGTTTTTGTTGAGCGGGAGATGGCTTGAGCAGGCCAAGGGTGGCGCGTGTTGTTTGGGAAATGGCATGAAGTAACTGGACTTCATCCTCCTGCATAGCTTGGGTTTCACCGGGATTGACAGTAAATGGCATGGTCGATTCCTTCTACATTTCGGTGTAATCTTCGTCGGGTTGCTCAAAATCGGCGGGACGGTAAATTGCTTCTTGCGCCTCTAATGGAAAGAGTTCCTCGGCCACTTTTTGCCGCAATGCCGTCGCCGCATCGATTTGACTGGCAGGGATTTGTAATTGCTGCATCATTTGGATCAGCCGATCGCGCACTGTCGATCGCCACAATCGCTCACTTTGTTCTTGGATTTTCACGTCCGATTTTGGCACTACCAATTTCAAACGCAATGGTACTGATGCTTCCCGTCCACCTTTGTATGCCGGGTTGATGAAGACACATTCACCCTGGTCGAGCTTCAGTACTTCATCGATCGTCATCAGTGGCATTTTCTGAATTTGTTCATTGCGACTGGTGCTATGGTTCATCCCGGAACTGGTGGATTTGGTGAACACCCGCACCTCTTTCTCACCGAGATACCGTGAGACCAATCCCGCTGTCTCATCGTCACGAGGATTGAAAAATACCTTCGTTCCGCAAGCCGCAAAAATAGCTCTGGATAGTTCTTTGCCGTAGGTATGCTGTAGCTGCGCGAAATTCTGGTAGCCAAGAATTGCACAGAAACCGTAGGAGCGAAATTCGTTAATCCACTTCGGTAAGTCGTCTAAATGCAATGTTGGCAGTTCATCGAGGCTGACGACCAGAGGTTCCTCGCGCGGTTTAGCGAAGTTGCGGGCCACAATCAGATGCAGGAGCGCCGCGAGTAATGGTGCGACCACATCGCGTTTCTGGGTGTCTACTTGGAGAAAGAGAATCTGTTTGCCTTTCAAGTCCAACGGAATCGTGGTCTTACCCACAAAACTGGGAATTAATTCCTTGCTGATAAATTTGTCAAACGTCCGTTGGGCCGTCGCGATAATCCCCGCCACTTGCTTCTCTGCATCCTCGGAGGAAATCAGTTGGCTAAAACTCTCGATCGTCCAAATCGGTATCCGCCCTGCCTGTGCCGCTAGTCGAACCCGCTTAGTCAATCCCGGCAAGTTTAACAATTTCTTTGCCATCAATAAGTCGGGGAACTCCGTCAGTTTAGATAATAAAATCACAGCTTCGACCAGCTTCTGGCCTGCATTTGAGAAGAAATCATTTTCGCCAGCGTTGTGGCCTCGCCGTGTATTTTTGTAGATGACCTCGGCGAGTTGTCCTGCCATCAGTGCATCGGACGCATCCCGAACGAAATCCAGCGGGTTGCAAACGCCTGTGTATGGAAAGCCTGGAGCGAAGACGTGAACCTCATAGCCTTGAGCTGCGGCATAAACTGCATGAGCTTCCAGTTGGGCACCTTTGAAGTCGTAGACGACGATCGGAAATCCCTGTCCGATTGCGTCCCGAATTACGGGGTCAATGATGCTGTAGGTTTTGCCGCTATTCGGTGCACCACAGACCGCAATCCCCTGCTGCGCTTCCGGGATATTTAGTTTTCCCGATTTGAAGGAAACACGATGGGCTTTGCGTTGTTTACGTTGTTGTTTAGCGGTGCGTTGGGCTGATCGTTTCTCTGCGCCTTGACCAAAACGACCCGTTGAAATCTTCCCGGTTTTACTCTGAGTTAATTTCATCGCGGCCAAGAGCAGCAACATTCCCAATAGAATAGTGCCCATGCCTGAATCGGCCAAGTCGCTGATTACTGGTTGGACAGGTTCTGGTAATCGTTGAATAAACTTATTCATAGACCTCCGGCAGGATTTGGGTTTCGACGGTTTCGTAGGTGGTGCCGTTGAAGCAGAGTTTAGATGCGTGGATTTTCTGTTGCTCCAGTTGGTTGATGAGTAGGCAGGGGAGGTTTTCTCGTTGTTCCCCGATCGGTTGAATCAGCTTGATATTCTTGGGCAGATGGGGATTCAAATAGATATTCAGCACGCGCCGATTATCGGAATAGCCCAGAAATAGGCAGTTTTGAACACCACAGAGCGAGTTCTCATCAGATTCTTCAGGAGGTGCAGTTCGCGTATCAATCAGATAAAGCGGTTGTCGCGCTTTGTGGACGGTGACTACCCGCATCAAATCAGTCGAAAACGGTGTTCCCGGTTGGAGGTTCTCACGCCGGATTTGCTGCCGTAATTCCGGCGGTAAGACTTGATAGGCAAGTTGCCACTCATCACTTTGAGCCGGACTACGATTTAGGATAAAAAATGCCGATACACCGACAATGCCGATCGGGATGAGAAGCCGGAAAATTAATGGCATGATTTCCTCCGTCAGTGTTTTTGAGCTGTTTATTCTTTTTGCATCAACTTTTCAGCAATTTTATCTGGAACGCCTTTCTGTTTAAGCGTCTCCAGATTGACCGCCCCACCGCCAGAACCGACGACCTTCCAACGTTTACCTTGTTGAGTCAGAATCGATTGACCACCCGCTTCGCCCCATTGCCAGGTCGCAATCGCGTATTTCCCCTCCACAGTTGTTCGGCGAATCGTCGGCTGGGATTTGCTTTTGCTTTTGCTCGATAAGAGATGCGCGATCGTTACCTTTGCAATTTCAGGATTGCTGGTTGTGATTGCTGGTTTCGCCATCGCGCTTTTAACTAAATTCGGCAAGACTTGACTGGCCGCAACGACAGCCGTAACGGTTAACAGCATGATGAGAAAGAATGTGATAAATTTTCGAAACATAATGACCTCGGTTATTTGACACGATAGATTCGACTCGGTTCACCGCCATAAACCCCACTAAAATCGGTATCCGATTCCCAACTAAATCTGGCTCTGGACGATGAATTGGACAGCACACGGGTACAACCCGCATTCTGACAAATCCCAATGTGGGCTTGATTCCCCGCAATCACAATGTCACCTGCGACCGCTTTACTCCGACCGACTTGAATGCCCTCGCCACTTTGGAGTGCATCCTCCACCGATGGAACATAATCGGTATTGGCCCCGATCGTCTTCCCCGTCGCCTTCTTTAGCACCTTATTCACCGACCAAGCACAGGCGAGATTCCCACCATCCGGGCCTGAGGATGTATCCATGCCGCGCATCTGTTGGGAGACTTGGGCAATTTTTCCAGGTTTATCGCCTGCTGTGACGGAGCACGATTTGCCGCCTTTGCCAGCACTTTCGTAATTCCGCCGCAGTTCTTGGCCATAGGTTTTCAAGCTGAGTCGCCCGTGGACATCGGAGGCACCACCATCAACTGGCGCACCTGCACCGCCAAAGTGAATTTGTCCCACGCGCTCAACCAGTCGGCCACCAGAGAAGCCTTCGCGCTTTGCCTGTTGGATATTGCGGCTTTGGTCGGCTTTGAAAATGCCATCTTGGGATGATGGTGGAAAGAGCCGATCGACCTCGGCCCCACTCGCCGCTGCACCGGAATCCAGTTTGGCGAGAAAGCCCGCACCACCTTCCTGTTTGATAATTGCAGCACGGACATCCGATCGGTAAGTCATGTATTGGTAGCGGCCCAAGCCTCGTCCACAATTCCCATCGCCATCACAGACGTAACTACCGACTGAGCTATAGCCACCTTCAATCCCAGAGAACGCTTTGGCCAGCGCATTGAAATCGACATCACCGCCGCTATCGCCGCACAGTGAGCCATCACCGAGAAAGTCACTATCGCCACCTGGCAACGCCGAAGCCGGAATACCTAAAGCCCTGGCCTGATCGATCACGCCTTCGGGAATGGATGCGCCACTGGTTCCACCGCCCTGATCATCTAGCAACCCCGTGAATATCGGTTGCTTCTCGCTGTAATTCAGAAATGGTACAGGGCCGAGAAAGTAGGGTGTGCAGCCCAAATCGGGAATGCCGCGTTTGCAAATCCGAAAGAACAACGCTGTCGAAGTCTGACCCGATGCCTCATCCACGTCCCAAAGTGCGACTTTGAACGCATCACCGAATGGATGTCGCCCGGTCGCTTCCTTGCCACCGTTCACCGCACCCAGAACGCCAGAGCCACCTTTGACTTTTTGGTATTTGCCGGAAATCCACTGTTTGCCATAGAGGGCTGGACTGCCTGCCATTTCGACATGTGCGCAATTTTCTTTACAGGCGACTTGGAAGCCCTCTTCGTGACTGCCGGAGATGGTGTTGGTACGATCGCGCTCCTTCGCGCCATAAATGACATCCACCGTACCAATCATCCCGGTTGCATTAATTGGGCTAGGCATCTGGGATAAAGGCACATCCGCCAGTCCCGGCACACCCGCAATTTTGGTATTCTCCCAATTGGCGAGATTTTGGAGTGGGATGTTTTGGAGGCTAGGAATGTCGGCGATCGCGAAGTTATCTAACCCCTTCCCCAGTTCACCCAAGTTGAGCTGACCCAATTCTGGCTGGGCTTGGAGGAGTTGAGCGAGATTGCTGTTGGGGTTGAAGGATGGGGTTGCGGCTTTTTTCAGTAGAGCTTCGATCGGGGGCATTTGCTGGATGGGATAGTTCCCTAATCCTGGAATTGCTGCTACCAAGTCATCAATCCGTTGCCACGCAGCCGATTCCAAAGCTGAGAGTGCAACCTTTTGAATGTCAGTCTTGGTGATTTGACCA
>JANOQX010000037.1:0-7562 GCA_031415035.1 Cyanobacteria bacterium VAR_4_metabat_243 | reverse complement strand
CAGTGGGCCGAGAAGAATGTTGATCAAGTGCTGAAGCAACGATGCGCCTATCTTAATGGTCAGTTCTCACCCACTTTTGCCACACCAACCACTCGCTAAATCTCTAAGCATTTATACTCATTGCAAAAGTGGGATGCTCCCCAACGAGATTGTCGAGATTCCATCATCGGTTGAGCGTTTGGTTAATCTGGAAAGTTTTTACCTCGCTCAGAACAACATCACGTTCATCCCCGAATCGATCGCGCATTTGGTCAAGCTATAGACTAGCCCACCGCTGCGATAATCTGACCAATTTCCTGTGCCGTCACACCCGTCGCCAACAACGATCGCATCAGTCGCCCGATCGAGCTTCTCTGTTTCCAGGTTGAGCTATGGTTTAAGACGAACTGACGGCTGATTCTGCGATGGAATACGATTTTGATTGGGATCCCGGCAAAGCCCAATCGAACTTCGCCAAACATGGGGGTGAGCTTTCGTCAAGGTGCTGAAGTATTCAAAGACCCCAACATGATGACGCTCTTTGACGCAGAACATAGCCAAGATGAAGAGCGATGGATTACCTTAGGAGTAGCGGGAATTGGGAAATACCTCTTGGTCGTTCACACGTTCACCGAAATTGATGCTGAAACTGCCGAAATCCGGATTATCTCTGTCCGACCCGCAAATCGCTTTGAAATCCAGCAGTACGAAGGAGGTTAATCATGAAATCAGAATATGATTTCTCTAACGCCGTCAGAGGCAAGTTCTATCGTCCTGACGTCAAGCTCAAACTGCCTGTCTATCTCGACGACGAAGTTTTGGCCTTCTTTACGCAGCAGGCTGAATCCCAAGGCGTTGAAGTCAGTGACCTACTCAACGATCGGCTCCGCCAAGACATCGATCGGCTCAAAGCCAGTTAGCTAGGGTTTAGTTCATCCGATCGAGCACAAATCTCTCCCCCCAAATCGCGCCAAAGTCGCTACACTGTGGGAAAATAATAGATTCGTGACTTCACCCGCTAGCCCCTATGCCACTGACTGAACCCGGAAGCTACAAAACCACCGTCAACCTCCCGCAGACGAAATTCGACATGCGGGCCAATGCCGTGAAGCGGGAACCCGAAATTCAGGCCCTGTGGCAAGAGGCCAAACTCTACGAAAAACTGGCGGAATCCAATCCCGGCGCACCCTTCATCCTCCACGATGGCCCCCCCTACGCCAACGGCGATCTCCACGTCGGCCACGCCCTGAACAAAATCCTCAAGGACATCATCAACAAATACCAAATCCTCCAAGGCCGCAAAGTCCGCTTCGTCCCCGGCTGGGATTGCCACGGACTCCCGATCGAGCTGAAAGTCCTCCAAACCCTCAAACCCGAAGAGAAGAAAGCCCTGACCCCGATCGGCATTCGGAAAAAGGCAGCGGGGTTTGCCAAGGAGACGATCGACAAGCAGCGCGCCGGATTCAAGACCTATGGCGTCTGGGCCGATTGGGAACATCCCTACGTCACCCTCGACCCCGCCTACGAAGCCGCCCAAATCGGCGTCTTCGGCAAAATGTTCCTCAAAGGGTTTATCTATCGGGGACTGAAGCCGGTCTACTGGAGTCCGAGTTCGCGCACCGCCCTGGCCGAAGCCGAGTTGGAATATCCCGAAGGCCACACGTCGAATAGTATGTTCGCGGCCTTTGAGCTGAAGTCGTTGTCGCCAGCCTTGATGTCGCCCTTTGATGAATTTCTGGGGGATTTGGGTGTGGCGATCTGGACGACGACGCCTTGGACGATGCCGGGGAACTTGGCGATCGCGGTCAATCCCGATCTCGCTTACTCCGTCGTCGAAGTCGGTGGCGACAATCCCACCCGCTTTAAGTATTGGCTCGTGGCCAAAGATATGGTGGAAGGACTGAGCGAAAAACTCGGCGTCAGCCTGACGCCCAAAGCCTCGACGATGGGTAAGCTGTTGGAGCATTGTACCTATCAGCATCCATTGTTCGATCGTATCTCCGAAATCATCATCGGCGGCGACTATATCACCACGGAAGCGGGTACGGGTTTAGTCCACACAGCGCCCGGTCATGGTCAGGAAGATTACCTGGTGGGACAGCGTTATGGGTTGCCGATTCTGTCGCCCGTGGACGATGCGGGCAACATGACTGAGGATGCTGGGCCATTTGCTGGACTCAACGTATTGAAGGATGCGAATCCTGCCGTGATTGCCGCGATGAAGGAAGCGGGATCATTAATTAAAGAAGAAGCATACCAGCATAAATATCCCTACGATTGGCGGACGAAAAAGCCCGTGATTTTCCGAGCGACGGAGCAGTGGTTTGCTTCCCTGGAAGGCTTCCGGGATGATGCGTTGAAGGCGATCGAGCAAGTGCGCTGGATTCCCGAATCGGGCCAAAAGCGGATCACGCCGATGGTGTCGGAGCGATCGGACTGGTGCATTTCGCGCCAACGCAGCTGGGGTGTGCCGATTCCCGTGTTTTACGATGAGGCGACGAATGAGCCGCTGTTGACCCAGGAAACGATCGAGCATATTCAAGCGATCGTCGCCGAACATGGCTCCGATGCCTGGTGGGAAATGAGCGTCGAGGAATTGCTGCCCGCGCAGTATCGCAATAATGGCAAAACCTATCGCCAGGGTTTCGACACGATGGACGTGTGGTTTGACTCCGGCTCCTCCTGGGCCGCCGTGGTGCAACAGCGCCCCGAATTGCATTATCCCGCTGATATGTATTTGGAAGGTTCGGATCAACATCGCGGCTGGTTCCAATCGAGTTTGCTCACCAGCGTCGCCACCAACGGCCAAGCGCCCTACAAAATGGTCTTAACCCACGGCTTCACCGTGGATGAAAATGGCCGCAAAATGAGTAAATCCGAAGGCAACGTCGTCGATCCGGCAGTGGTGATCAGCGGCGGCAAGAACCAACAGCAAGAACCCGCCTACGGTGCCGACGTGCTGCGGCTTTGGGCTTCTTCGGTCGATTACTCCGCCGACGTCCCCCTGAGCAAAAATATGCTCAAACAACTCAACGACGTGCGCGGCAAAATTCGCAACACGGCGCGGTTTTTGTTGGGGAATTTGCATGACTTTAATCCCGCTACCGATGCGATCGATTATGCCGATCTGCCGGAGCTCGATCGGTATATGCTGCACCGGATTACTGAGGTATTCACCGAAGTCACCGATGCCTACGAGAGCTTCCAGTTCTTCCGCTTCTTCCAGACGGTGCAGAATTTCTGCGTAGTGGATTTGTCTAACTTCTATTTAGATATTGCCAAGGATCGCTTGTACATCAGCTCCCCGAATGCGGCACGGCGGCGCAGTTGTCAGACCGTGCTTCAGATTGCATTGGAGAATTTGGCGAAGGCGATCGCACCTGTCCTCTCCCACCTCGCCGAAGACATCTGGCAATTTTTGCCTTATGAAACCGAACACAAATTCGTGTTTGAAGCGGGTTGGGTGAAGTTAGATCCCGCTTGGCATCAGCCTGCCTTGGCCGAGAAATGGGTCAAACTCCGCGACCTGCGGATGGAAGCGAATAAGGTGTTGGAACAAGCCCGTGCCGCCAAAGACATCGGTTCATCATTGGAAGCAAAGCTACTAATCAACGTTGCCGACAGTGAATTCAAAACCGTATTGCAAACGCTGAATCCGGCGACGGGCAATCACGTTGATGAATTGCGGTATCTTTTCCTTACATCCCAAGTTGAATTGAGCGATCGATTAGACCAAATCACCAGCAGCAAATACCACACCCAAACGGATATCCAATCGATCGGGGTGGCGGATGCGGATGGGACGAAGTGCGATCGGTGTTGGAATTACTCGACCCATGTGGGGCAGTCCGAAGCGCATCCTTTGTTGTGCGATCGGTGCGTGGATGCAATCGCTGACGACTTCTAGCCAAGCCAAACTCCAAAATCACTCAGGAAATTATGTCGCCTGCCACTCCCCAAACACTTGTTAAATCATATGAGCGCATTTCGTTTGTATGTATTTTTATTCTAGCTACACTGCTGGGCCGAGTTCTTGCCAATTTGCTACTCAACCAAGCGGTTTTTGATGACTGGGCTGAGAAAAATGGGATTTTGTCTAGTGTGGTTACGGGGCTGCTAACGGGGACGTTTGTTGGCGCATTCCAGTGGTTGGTTTTACGAAGGTATGTGCCGGACAAAATGTGGATTGTCGCGACTTCTGCCGGGATGATTTTTGTGTCACTGATTTCCGCTCTGATGGCAGCAGCAAGCCAGAGTCTCGTGCTCGATCCACTCAAAAGTTTTACGATACCACCGGTTACGACGATGGTGTTATTTTCGATCTCCAGACTGATTGCTAGCTTATCCGGATTGTACTTGCTTGGTTACTTGCAGCTACGAGTGCTACGACCCCATACCGTAAATGCTAATTGGTGGTCGTTTTGGCCGATGGGTGCTGGAGCTTTGCGGCTGGTTCATTTCTTCCCGGCTATATTCTTTGGGATGATCATGCCTCAGATCCAGCCAACAGAAAGGCCGAATATGCTGGCAATCGAGATTGCTTCATTGTTTGGCTCGAAATTTTTAATTCTTCCAATATGGGCGGCAACCCAGGCGATCGCGTTTTGCTTTCTAAATCGAAAACCGCCAACACTCAATGCTGAGATAATCGATAATCCCCCGGCAGAATGGCTCCGAACCCCAGAATTGGCGAGTTACTGGCGCACGCTAGTGCTGTATGTCCCGCTTTATCGCAAAATCACCCGATCATGGAAGTCCGATTTAACGATCGACCAACGACTTTCGTATCGCATTGGGGTCAGTGCTCAGGGCGAAATTATGGGTTATGAGCCGAATGCACCGATGGCGTCGGAGTATGTTGATCAAACCCCCCTTGCCGCTTTAGTCAGTAGTGCACCGACGGATATAGCCGTACCACTGGCCCGATTCAACGTGACATTTGCACCACCAGCGGAAATATATCTTTCGCCGTTGAGACAAATCAGCCGCCGTCGGCTAATGATTACGACATATTTGATTATCGTGGTTACTGGTCTCGTGAGTGCGCTTGTTGTCCGGTCACTACCGAGTAAATTTGGCGATCTGGTTTTTCGTCTGTTCAATTGACCCATGTTGGAGAATCCGAAGCTCATCCTTTGCTGTGCGATCGGTGTGTGGATGCCGTGGATGGGAAGTTTTAGGAATGTGAACGATTGGACACAAAATCCACCTGAGGTTCAAACATCAGGCTCATAGCAAAAACCCGTTAAAACGGGTTGATGAAATACGGAAAATTTCCTCAGCCCGTTTTAACGGACTTGCGCTATGAGCCTTGGGTTTGAACCCAAGGTGGCGTAATGCCACAGTGCTTAAGCCGTCGCCCCGAAAATATCGGCAAACACCTTCGCCACCTTATCGCCAGAGTCGATCGAGTCCATTGGATCTTTCCGCAGACGGTGCCGCAAACACAGCGTCGCCACTCGTTTAATGTCATCGACTGTCACATCATCGCGCCCTTCATAGGCGGTCAAAGCCTTCGCGGCCCGGTTGGTCACGATGTCGCCACGCAACCCATCCACATCCAAAGTCGAACACATTTCGGAAATCTTCACCTTCAGATCCCGATCGAGGTTCACCGTTTTCAGCCGCTCTTGGGCCACGGCAAGTTTGTCCTGCAAGGCGGTTTGTCCGGGCTGGTATTCGATCAGAAATTGTGGAGGGTTTTGGTCAAATTGGGTGCGCTGTTCGACGATTTGGACGCGGAGTTCGGGGTCTTTCACCGTGCGAATCTGGGCGTGCATCCCAAACCGATCGAGCAACTGCGGCCGCAAGTCGCCTTCCTCCGGGTTGCCGGAACCGACGAGGACAAACCGGGCCGGATGCCGGATGGAAATCCCTTCGCGCTCCACCGTGTTCCAGCCGGAAGCGGCGGAATCCAGCAGCACATCCACTAAGTGATCGTCGAGCAAGTTGACTTCATCGACGTAGAGAATGCCGCGATTCGCCTTCGCCAGCAGACCTGGCTCAAAGGCTTTGATCCCTTCGGCGAGGGCTTTTTCGATATCAATCGTGCCGCAGACGCGATCTTCCGTCGCCCCCAGGGGCAAATCGACCATCTGGACTTTCTGCTTGGCGATCGTCGGGGTTTGGCCACTTTCAACCATATCGCGGACGCTGTCACCCATCAATTCCGGGTCGCGGGGGTCGCTGTTGAAGGGATCGTTGGCGACCACATCGATTTCGGGGAGGAGGTCAGCCAAGGCGCGAATCGTCGTGGATTTGCCCGTACCCCGATCGCCCATGATCATTACCCCGCCGATTTTGGGGTCAATGATATTTAGAATCAGCGCCAATTTCATCTCTTCCTGGCCGACGATCGCGGTGAACGGAAAGACGGGGCGGGCGGTTTTGGTCAAAGTTTTGGTGGGGGCGTCAGCGGTAAACGTCACGATAATTCTCTAGGTACTAAACAACTTTGTTAAGCTTTGGAGCCTATTTTCGCATAAATTGAGTCGCATCGATTGGCCGTCTGTGTGGGTTTACCCGCCGACAATGGGGTGCCACAGGCCGTTACAATTGCATCACTGTCGGTTTGTCACGCACGTTTTATCCCCCCACTCAGCCCCCGCACAGATTTTAAGCCATGAGTAATCCGCCAATTCCCGTCGTCGTCAATGGTGCCACCGGCAAAATGGGCCGCGCGATCGTCCAGGCGATCCAGGCCGCGCCGGACATGACCCTATTCGGCGCGATCGCCCACAATCCCGAATGGGAAGGCCAAGACATCGGCGAAGTCGTCGGCATTGGCCCGATCGAAGTGCCGATTTCCCGCGACTACGAATCGATGATGGCGATGCTCTGTCAGGAGAAAGAACTGGGCGTCGTGATCGATGTCACCCACCCCGACGCGGTGTACCAAAACATCCGCAGCGCGATCGCCTATGGCGTCCGGCCCGTCGTCGGCACCACGGGTTTGACCCCGGATCAGATTCGCGAACTCACCGTGTTTGCCGACAAAGCCAGTACGGGTTGCATCCTCGCGCCCAACTTCGCGATCGGGGTGATCCTAATGCAACAAGCCGCGATCCAGGCATCAAAATACTTCGATCACGTCGAAATCATCGAACTGCACCACAACCAGAAAGCCGACGCCCCCAGCGGCACCGCCGCCCAAACCGCCCAACTCCTCGCCGAAATGGGCAAAACCTACAATCCCCAGCAAGTCGTCGAAACGGAGAAGATTCCGGGGGCAAGGGGCGCGATCGCGGAGGAGAACATTCGCATCCACAGCATTCGGTTGCCGGGATTTATCGCCCACCAGGAAGTGATTTTCGGGGCACCGGGGCAGATTTATACCCTGCGGCATGATACGACCGATCGGACTTGCTTTATGCCGGGGGTGTTGCTTTGTGTGCGCAAGGCGATCGATCTGAAGGGGTTGGTCTATGGGATGGAGAAGATTCTGTAGCGACTGTGTTGAAAGTCAAGTGAGAAAGTGAGATTTTCCTTGACGGTACATGGTCGCCACGAAATGACCGTCTGCGGATGCGCCGCAGGCGGTATCCAGGCATGATTGGCGCTTGATTAAACGGGTTCTACCCAGA
>JANOQX010000036.1:0-3134 GCA_031415035.1 Cyanobacteria bacterium VAR_4_metabat_243 | reverse complement strand
ACTCCGGCAGAGCATCTGGGCCGCGTGACCCACATCCCGCGCTGCCTGACTTTTGAGTAAATACAGACAGTGCATCCGTTCTCGGCCTTGGATCGTCACTTGCTCACGCATCAACGACTTCAGCGTCTCACAACTCTCACGGATTTCAATCTGACTGACACCCACCATCTTGTTGCCCTACTAGTTGACTTATTTCTAACCTATTTGTAACATGATTTGTTTGATTTGGTATCATAAGCTCTCCTAGCCTCAGCGTTTTTGAGCTGCTTGTTCTTTTTGCATCAACTTTTCCGCAACCTTGACCGGAGCACCTTTTTGTTTGAGCGCTTCCAGGTTGATCGCCCCACCGCCAGAACTGACGACCTTCCAGCGTTTACTTTGTTGAATCAAAATCGATTGACCGCCTGCTTCGCCCCATTGCCATGTCGCGATCGCGTATTTCCCTTCCACAGTCGTTCGTCGAACTGTCGGCTGGACGTTGGATTTGCTTTTGCTCGATAACAGGTTCGAGATCGTCGCCTTGGCAATTTCAGGGTTGCTTGTTGTGATTGCTGGTTTTGCGATCGCCCTTTCAACTAAATTTGGCAAAACCTGACTAGCTGCAACTACCGCCGACACGGTTAGCAGCATGATGAGGAAGAATGTAAGAAATTGACGAAACATAATGACCTCAGTTATTTGACACGATAAATTCGACTCGGTTCACCGCCATAAAACCCACCAAAATCGGTATCCGATTCCCAACTAAACTTCGCCCTCGATGATGAGTTCGACAGTACCCGTGTGCATCCCGCATTCTGGCAAATGCCAATGTGAGCTTGACTTCCCGCAATCACAATGTCACCCGCAACGGCTTTACTTCGCCCCACTTGAATGCCCTCCCCACTTTCCAACGCTGCTTCCACCGATGGGACGTAGTCGGTATTACTCCCGATCGTTTTCCCCGTCGCCTTCTTCAATACCTTGTTCACCGACCAAGCACAGGCGAGATTCCCGCCGTCCGGGCCTGCGGAAGTGTCCATGCCGCGCATCTGTTGGGCTGCTTGAGCAATACGACCGGGTTTGTCGCCCGCTGTTACAGAGCAAGATTTTCCGCCTTTGCCAGCGCTTTCGTAATTTCGTCGTAGTTCTTGTCCATAGGTTTTCAAGCTGAGTCGGCCATGAACATCGGATGCGCCACCATCGATCGGGGCACCCGCCCCACCAAAGTGAATCTGTCCCACTCGCTCAACCAATCGGCCACCAGAGAAGCCTCCGCGCTTTGCCTGTTGGATGTTGCGGCTTTGGTCAGCTTTGAAAATGCCATCCTGGGATGATGGTGGAAACAACCGATCGACCTCGGCCCCGCTCACCGCCGCACCCGAATCGAGCTTGGCAAGAAATCCCGCACCACCATTCTGTTTGACGATCGCGGCCCGCACATCCGATCGATAAGTCATGTATTGGTAACGGCCTAAACCCCGACCGCAATTGCCATCGCCATCGCAGACGTAGCTCCCGACTGAACTGTAGCCACCCTCAATTCCAGAGAACGCCTTGGCAAGCTCATTGAAATCAACATCACCGCCACTATCGCCGCAAAGTGAACCATCACCGAGAAAGTCACTATCGCCGCCGGGTAAGGCCGAAGCAGGAATGCCCAAAGCCCTGGCGCGATCGATCACCCCTTCGGGAATGGATGCACCACTGGTTCCACCGCCTTGGTCATCCAACAATCCTGTGAATATCGGTTGCTTCTCGCTGTAGTTGAGAAATGGGATGGGGCCGAGAAAGTAGGGTGTGCAGCCTAAATCAGGAATGCCGCGTTTACAGATGCGGAAGAACAACGCCGTCGAAGTCTGACCCGATGATTCATCCACATCCCAAAGCGCGACTTTGAACGCATCACCGAATGGATGCCGCCCGGTCGATTCCTTGCCACCATTCACCGCAGCTAGAACGCCAGAGCCACCTTTGACTTTTTGGTACTTGCCGGAAATCCACTGTTTGCCGTAAAGTGCTGGACTGCCAGCCATTTCGACGTGAGCGCAGTTTTCCTTGCAGGCGACTTGGAAACCTTCCTCGTGGCTACCGGAAATTGTGTTGGTGCGATCGCGCTCCTTCGCCCCATAAACCACATCCACCGTCCCAATCATCCCGGTTGCATTAATCGGGCTGGGCATCCGTGATAAAGGCACATCCGCCAATCCCGGCACACCTGAAATCTTTGTGTTCTCCCAATTGGCGAGATTTTGGAGTGGGATATTTTGGAGGCCAGGAATGTCGCCGATCGCGAAGTTATCCAGCCCCTTCCCAAGTTCACCTAAATTAAGCTGACCTAATTTCGGCTGGGCTTGGAGGAGTTGAGCGAGATTGCTGCTGGGGTTGAAGGATGGAGTGGCGGCTTTTTTTAGCAGGGCTTCGATCGGGGGCATCTGCTGAATGGGATAATTTCCTAGCCCTGGAATTGCGGCCACAAGATCATCAATCCTTTGCCAAGCCGCCGATTCTAAAGTCGAGAGCGCAACCTGCTGAACATCAATGCGAGTGATTTGACCAATGCTGTAGAGATTGAAAATCTGGGGATAGAAACTGGTTTGCAAATCGCCCAGCTTCAAATACTGGTCAGCCGTTTGACCCGCTTTCCAAGTTCGAGACAAGTCATAGCCTGCGGCGTTATTCACCTCTGAAGATGCCGCAAATTCACCATCTTCCTGAATCGGTGGCAACGATCGGAGGGTAATCTGCGACCAATCGGGCATTCTGGCGAACTGATCGCCGGATTCGATCGAGGTAATGGGAAACGGATATTCGGGTGCAATTTCAGCCGTAGCAGGCATGACCAACATAAGCCAGCAGGCCAACCATGCAATTATCCAAGCGATAAATTTCATCGACTTTCCCTCCGGCCACTTCGGGGTTTGTCTTCTACATCAGTAGTGATATTGACGATCGTGCTTTTCGGCTTCCCAGACATCGGAAACGAAAGCTGAAACTGATGAATGCCTTTGTCTGTAACAACCGTCAGCGAGGTGCTTGAGGTCGTCGGCAAGTCATCAAACTTGAGCTGTTTAATTCGACGAAGGTGAATCACCTGAGCGGCACAGGGCTGTTCTTGACTGCGGCAATTCACATCATCAAAATCCACCGTGACT
>JANOQX010000035.1:0-54937 GCA_031415035.1 Cyanobacteria bacterium VAR_4_metabat_243 | reverse complement strand
GTGGGTCACCAAAAGTCACACCCTTCACTTTCGCATCATGAATCAGAATTGGATTATCCATGCCTAACAGCTCTTTCAGAGGGCGATCCTAGTTTACCTTCAACTTGTGTGTACACGGTAGCCTTAAAAAGGGGGGAACCGGATTCAAAGTCCCCCTTTTTAAGGGGGATTTAGGGGGATCGTGACGTTTGCTACCATCAGTCAGACTTTCCAAACACTCTATTAGGCAGGACGATCGACGATCTTGAAGTCCTTCGGCAGTGAGTCTTTGCCGTTTTTCTTAGCGCAGAAGCCGAGTTCGATCGATTGTTTGGCCCCGATCGTCTTGGCCCAGTCGGCGGGTTGGACGCTGTAGTTGCCGCTGGCGTCGGTGGGGTATTCGGCGTTCCACTTTTGGTCGATCGTGGCATTGGGCATGGTGAACTGGAGGCCCCAGTTGGTGATCGAGCGATCGGTGGGGTTGATGATTTTGATGCTGGTGCAGAAGCCGGTGTCCCAGTCGGATTTTTGGCGGGTTTTGAGGACGAGGGTGGTGGATGGACGGCGGTTGGGATCGGGTTTGGCGTCAGGCGTAGTCGGTGGTGATGGGGGTGCGGGCGATGGGGGGTTGCTCGTTGGTGTCGGGGTGGCGATCGGGGTTGGCGTGGCCGGGGTTGGGGTTTTGGTCGGTTTGGTCGGGGCGATCGCATACTTGAGATTGGTCAAGGCGATCGTGCCGGGACGACCATCGGTGGGTTTGGCGGGGAGCAGGGAGTTGAGGAGGGCTTGCTTCTCGGCGTGGATCGCCTGCCAGTCGTCTTGGAGGAGGCCGCCCGTGTCGCCGCTGTTGGGGTTCCAGGCCCAGTAGGCGAAGCCGAGTTTTTCCTGTTTGATGAAGTCAACGAAGGCGTTTTGCCATTGGCCGCTCTTGGATTCCCGATCGACTTCGCGCCCGCCAAATTCCCCAATCCAAATCGGGGCAATGCCTTCCCGCGCAATGTAGTAGAAACTGGTGTCCCAAATGTTCACCATGTTCTGGGGGAATTTGGCGTCGTCGAACCAGGTGTGTTTGAACAGGGCGGGGCCATATTCGTGGGGCGCGTAGACCAGTTGCTGTTGCCGATTCAAGCGGACGGGCCACTTTTTGACGCCTTCGAGGTTGCCGCCCATCCAATGTTTGCCGAGTTTTTGGCCGGGGACGTTTTCCTCAATGCCTTCGACGAAAATCAGCCAATTCGGATTGATGTTCAGCACGGCATTGCCCGCCCGTTCGGCGGCGAGTCGCCAGTCGGTTTGCCGATCGCCCGTGCCCCAAGTGGCTTTGCCGTGGGGTTCGTTTTTCAAATCCGCGCCGATCACGTTGGGCTGATCCTTGTAGCGTTCGGTCAGCATCGCCCAGCCGCGAATCCAGTCCCATTCGGTGAAGCCGTCGCCGTACCACAGCGCCGGAATCCGCTGATTATTCAAACGGTGGCAGTCGAGGATGATCATCAAGCCTTGCTTTCCGGCTTCGGTGACGATCGCGTCCATGATTTCCAGGGGTGTTTTGCCCTTGAGTTCTTGGTTGCTGCCGATCGTGAACTCGACGCCATTGACTGTGCTGGCATCATCGCGCAGGGCTTGGATCGAAAAGGGGAGGCGAATGCTGTTGTAGCCCAGATCCTTGATCTGAGCCAACATGGTTTTGTAATCCCTGGCCCAGAGTCCGTGGGGTGCATGGTTTTTGGTTTCGAGGCCAAACCAGTTGACGCCGCGCAGTTCGATCGGCTGGCCGGAGCGATCGACGATTTTGGCTCCTTGGGTTGAGAGCGGTACCTGGACGGCCATGGCAGCGGGAGCCACACTATCCGCAACGGCGATCGCCCCTGGCCCGGAAAACTGTCCCATCAACCGCAGCACCACAATCAAACAACTCATCCCAATCATAATCCCGTCCCAGGGCAGCCGCTTGGGCCGACGCTGATACCGGGCATGACCGGCGATCGGTCGGGGTTGATCGATCCATCCGCGCTGCCGCAGGCCCAACATCCGCCCGATCGTCCGAGTGAGGCGGCTAAACCAAGTTCTAACTGAGTTTGACATGGCGAATGTGGGGCATGGGCCGGAAAAAATTCAATGGAACAGGCAGATTCCTGGTGGATCGGGCAGCTTAACTGGCCGATCGACGGGAGTTACTAAGACATTCAACGGCTTCATGCAACTTTCCGTAAAGATTTGCACAAAATTTCCATTGGCCGGGGCTGGGGTGTATGTCTTTGGTGCGACAGCGGCTTCAGCGGTTGACGCCATCGATCGGCTAATCATTCCACTCTAAGCCAGATTGGGGGCATTTCCCTACCGTGAAAATGCCGGGGCGGAGTGGCGTGATGATCCCGATCGGTTGATGTCAAAGGGGGGAGATTGCGGCGGCGATCGGTTCAGAATCCGCCAAATTAATGGGCAAAATCGCGGCGATCGACGGCTAAAGTGCGTGAAATCACGGGCAGTTTACATAAACTTCTTCATGTACTTGGGCTTCTTCATCGGATGCATACCGTACCCCTTCGATTTAGCCCTTAATCTGTTAGGTGCGAGGTTGCTTTACTCGCAAAATCTGGATGGCATCGCTAGTTCACTGACGCGGTTTGGAATCGACTTGTGTATTGCGCGCATTGCCTGGCCTTTTGACTTCATTGTTGACCCCCATCCCAGCGTTGGGCGTTAGCGGCGAAATTTTTGCAGTGGGGCCAGTGATTCTGAAACACACACAACTGTTAAAGAAACAACGTTCTCACTGTCATCGACAGATACTCAGAGCCTTTACTTATGTCTGAATTATCCTTTGGAAAACTCCTCGTTCCCGCGCTGCTGACCACTGGTGCCGTGTTTACCGCACTGTCAGCGCCCGTGGTGATGTTTGCCGAAACGCCCCTGAGCGTGACGCAAAATAAATCGAATCTTTATAGCGGTACGGTGCGTGATGCGGCCTTGCCTTACTTGATGCTAGCGGGTGTCACCAGCGTCGGTCTGGGGATTTCCGGTGTGGCGGTGGCGGGTTGGCGTCAGTCCGCAAAGCGGGCGGGTCAGCTGAGTGAGGCGATCGACAACCAACAGCAGATGCGGGCTGAGCGGGCCGCTCACCTCAAAGCCACCCTCGGTTCGGAGTCCTACTTGGCCAAGACCGGGTTGGACTTTTTCTTGGAAGATGGCGAACTGACGCCCTTTGCGCCGGAAGCGTTGACCATGCCCCAGGCTGTGCCAGTGGTGGCACAGCGCCCTCGGATTCTGCATGAAGCACCCCGGCCCCAGCGGCTGGAACCCGTCGATGCAATCGCATCACAGTTGGCTTGGCTGGATGGATTTGATCCCGAGCCACTGGTCGTGGCTCCCCGCTTAAGCGCCCCGACGACGATTCCCCAGTCGGCTCCGTTGACGGCAGCGCAGGGTTTCTATGGCTTTAGCCGCAGCCAGGACGGCCAATCGACGACCGCAGCGGCGCAACTCGCTGCCCAGGATCAAATGACGATCGCCCGAATTCAGTCCTTGCAAACGCAGTTACAAGCGATCGTTACGCAGATTGAGTCATTGCAGGCCAATTTGCCGACGGCGGCGATTCAGGTGGAAGTGGCCCCGGCCCAAAGTGGTTTGGTGCAACAGGAATTCAAGCCGCAGGCAGCGGTGGGCTATCGCGTGGCCTCCTAGGTCGTCATTCACGGTAAGGCTCACTAGAAACCGCCGTAACCTTTAGGCTACGGCGGTTTTTGTGTTTGTGGGATTGACCCGATCGTTAGCGGACGAATTCCCGTGCTTGGAGGGGAGCCGTGGTTTTGTGCGCGGTACCCGCTTCGGGGGCGTTGATCGGTGTCACCTTGGCGGGGACAATCTGGCGCTTCAGCTCGATCGTCGCTTGATTGGGCAAGGTCGGTGGCGGCACCGAGAGAGACTGTTGGGCCTTGAGGAAACGGGTGCCATTAACATTAATTTGCAGGGCTGGATTGTAGGCGGTAGTGGGTTTGCGACCATCGCGGACATCGCCTTCGAGTTCCAGATTGCCGGGGAGTGGATCAGTCGTGGCAATGAATTCCAGATTCGGATCAGCTTGCATCGGCACTTGCTGGGTGACGAAATTCTGTTGCCAACTTTCTAAGGGCGCACCTTTGGCCTGGGCTTGGAGGACTTTCAGGCTGGTTTGCCATTTGCCGTCTTCACCTGTCGTGACCTGTTCGCGGGCGACGATCGCGTAGACGGGCTTGGCCTTGTCGTTACTGCCTGAGCCAGGATTGGACTGGGGCTGGAGTGGGCGGATCGCCTGTACCAGAATATTGGTTTTGCCGGGCAAATTGGTATTGCCTTCGACGGTATACCGATCGGTGCCGCTGGGCTTCACCTGGATGGAGATTTCGGGACGGAGGGCGCGGACTTCAACACAGGCCGTCGTCGCGATCGTCAGTAAGCTAATGGTCAAAAAGGCAGTGGCGCGCATAACAGTAAAAAATGGGGTTTTCAGCGTACTGCTAGGGTACCCTCAAATTACTGGGTGATCGATGAATTCATCAAATCCTTACCCCAAAAGGTGCGCTTTACGAAAAAGTTATGCCGTGATTCCTGGTTTTTGGGGTACAAGGTAGTAGGTATTTGGATAATGGCCGATTCTCTGATGATTCAAAGGCGCTGCATCCAATCGCATTGGGGCACGTCACTGAATTGATCAAACGTCACAGACGAATCGGTGGGCAGGGGGCAGTATGTTTTGGTTGTTACAGTTCGTTGGTGTGGAGCAAGTCCTGATTCATTATGTTAGCAACGTCTAAATCACTGCGGTTTTCGCTGAAGCTGCTGCAATTAGCCACAAAGGCCGCAACCCTGGCGCTCCTGGTGTCCGGGGCGCTTGACAGTCGTCCGATCGCGGCCCAAACTTTACAGGCAGCGGTGTCCAGTCAAGATACCGCTGGCACCGCGCCCGCCGCTTCGAGTGCGCGCAGTGAAGTCGCATTGATCCAGCAATTGGCGGGGCGGGCCGCCAAGCAGGCCAACGGGATTGGCCGCACAACCGTACATTCCCTGGCGGCACCCAGCCGCGCCTCGGCCAGTGCCTTGGCGATGAATGCGCCAGTAGCGGCTCCCGCTACAGAGGCGATCGCCGATCGTCCCGCCGTGATGGCCGCAAATCCCCATACGCCCCCGGAATTGGCCTTGGTGTCCACTGATCGGCCCCGGATGGCCGAGACGGTGAAGATTCAGCCTGCGGCTCCGTCGGCCCGTGCGGCCATGCCTGATCGGGCGGTGGCCATCGCCCCACCGACACCGATGCCGCCCGCGCGCCGGATGGCCGCACTCCAGCCCCAGGCACCCGTGGCCGTGCCCGTCGATCGGGTGTTCCAATCACCGATCGTCAGTCCGCCCGCGAACTACGCGAATCCCTATCCAGCGGCTCCCACCAACCCCGACTACTTGGCTCCGAATCCCTACGGCATAGCGGCTTATCCCGCTCCCGGCGATCCGATGCAGATGGCGCAGGCCCAGCCCATGGGCTACGGCATGATGCCCGCGAACTACGGTGGCTACGGCTATCCCATGCCAGCGGCTTATCCCGCAGCGGCGATGCCCGCTTTGCCTTCGCCCTATGCGGCTTTGCAGCAGTCGCCCTACGGCGGTGGTGGGATGCAGTTGACGCCGCCCGTGGGTCGGTTGCAGGCGAATGCATCGCCGCTGATGGCTCCAAGCTATCTCGCGCCAATGCCGTCGGCTCCCGCACCGCAGTATCAGCAACCGCAATACCAGCCGTACCAACAACCGCAATACCAGCAGTCGCCGTACCAACAATCGCCGCAATACGCGCAACAGTATCAACCCCAGCCGCAGTATGCGCCGCAGCCTTACTACTACGCGCAACCGCAGCCCCAGCAGTATGTGCCGCCGCAGTACTACGCGCAACAGCCACAGTACATGCAGCCACAGTATCCGCCGCAGCCGCAGTACATGATGCCGCAGCCGCAGTATGCGCCACAACCGCAGCAATACTATGCGCCGCAGCCCGTGCCGCAGTACATGCAGCCCCAACCGCAGCAGTTCGCGCCCCAACAGCCACTGCCACAGCAACCCGTCCCGCAGTTGGGCTTCTATCCCCAGGGTGGCTATCAGCAGCCCGCGATGACCTTCGGTCGGTCGGAGACCATCGCCAATCCGTTGAATGCGCCATTGGCGGTGCCTGTAAATGGGACGGGTAATCCGAGTCCGAGTACCGAAGCGACGGCGCTGAAGGGCACACCCCAGTCGCCCTTGATTCGCAGTACGGCGACCAATGCGCCTTCGCTCACCTTGCAGGGGGTATATCTGTACCAAGCGGGTGACAATTCGGCGCGGGCGCGGATTACTGGCGTTTACCCGCTCAGTTCGCGGGCGTTGTTTGGCACCTCGATCGACCTTTCGACGGGGAAAGGCTTTAGCGATACGCCGAATACTGGGGTCAACATCAATGAACTGTTCTTCGCGACTTCGTTGGCGGAGATTCCCAACCTGCGGTTTGCGGTGGGCCAGCTCGATCTGACGTCCTACTTCGATCGCAACAGCTTTGCCAAAGATGGGGCGACCCACTTCTTCAACTCCACCTTCCAAACCAATCCGGCATTGTCGGCAGCGGGTTTGGGTTCGCGGCCGGGGTTGTTGGTGAACTGGAGCCTGTCGGATAATCTCGAAGCCAAAGCGGTGGCCTTCTCTTCGGCGCGTGGTTTGAGTGATTTTGCCTTGAACGGCTTTGCGGCGGAATTGGGTCTGCGCTACGGTAATGGCATCCTGCGCGGGACCTATGTCACCGGACGGGAAGCGGACAATGGCAACGTCTTTGACGGGGCGGGGACGATTCCACGGAGCGGCGGCCAGTTCGGAATCTTGGAGAACGATCGGGAATCGGCCTTTGGAGTCAACGGCGAAGTCTTCATTCCGAAGCTGAAGATGGGCTTGTTCGCCCGTTATGGTCGTTACAACAATCTTGATGCCGATCAGGGTGCGGATACCTATGGTGCGGGCTTGACCTTCTTGGATGTGTTTTCCGCCGACGATCGATTGGGTTTGGCTTACGGGAGTGCGCTGAGCAATGAAACGTTGCGCCGATCGGTCGGACTGCCGAAGCGCGACACCCTGGAGCTATTCTACGATTTCCGCTTCTTGCCGAATTTGCGGCTGGGGCTGTCCTTGCAACAACGCAACGACTTCTCCGAAATTGTGGCGGGGGTGCGGGTGAAAACGGAATTTGATATCACGCCGAAAGGGCGACTGTTGCAGTAGGGAGGTTCGATTTGACACGATTTCAATCAGTGCACCGCCCCTGGGCGGTCACTTTGCTATTTCTTTTGAGCGCGGGGACGCCGTTATTGGCGACGGCAATCCTGCCGTCTCCCGTTGTGGCTCAATCGTCCGTCGCGACTTTGGTGCAACGGGGCTATACCCAGTTGAGCCAGGGCTTGGTGTCCCAGGCGATCGCCACCTTTGAGCGAGCGTTGCAGCAGTCACCGGACGCGATCGAAGCCAAATTGGGCTTGGCGATCGGCTATGCCCGTGAAGGCAAGGACGAAGCCGCTTGGGAGGCTTACCAACGGGTGTTGGCCCAAGATGGCCGCAATCGTTTGGCCCTCCAAGCGATCGGCAAGCTCGGTGGGTTTCGGCCCGCTTGGCAAGCGCAGGGAATTGCCGCCCTGACGACGTTGCTCGAACTTGACCCGACTGATCGGGAAGCCCGGACGAATCGGGCAACCCTCTATCGCTACCAAAGTCGCTTTAGTGAGGCGATCGGCGATTACCAAATGGTGTTGCAGGTGGCGAATCCCCCGGCGGAAGCCTTGCTCGGTGCGGCTCAGGCCTACACCTACAGCGGCAATCCGACCCAGGGTTTGGCCCTGTTCCAGCGCTACCAATCGGTCAGCGGCAGCGCGATCGGTAAAGATGCGGCGATCGCCTATGCCCGCGCCCTTCGGGAAACCGGGGATCCGAACCAGTCAGTGCGGGTGCTGGAAGGCGTCCTGCCGAATAACTTGGATGACTTTGCCTTGCAGGTGCGAGGCGAACTGTCCCAGTCCTATCTCGCTACGGGCCAAGCGGCCTTGGCGCTCGGCGTGCTTGATCCCCTGCGGGGATCGGCAGCGGGGCGACTGCCCCTGGCTCGCGCCTTGAATGAGATTGGCAAACAAGCGGCCCGACCAGACCTGCGCAATGAAGCGGCCCAGCTCTATCTGGAAAGCCTTCAGGAAAAGGGCACCGCTGACGTTTCCCTGACGCGGGAAGTGGCGGACGTGCTGAGTGGGATGCCCGGTCAACAGGCCACGGCGCTGAATCTGTACCGTCAATTAGTGCAGCAAAATCCGACCGATCGGATTCTGGCCATCCGCCGTTTGGTGTTGGAAGGTCGGGTGGGCGGGATGCCGCAGCCCCTGGTGATGCAGGAGTTGCGGCCGCTGTTGCAGCCGTTCCCCACGGATCCTGGTCAGCAGCAGGCCTTGGCCCAGGCGTTGATTCCGTTGGAGCCGACGGTGGAGCTGATGCCGATTTATCAGGCATTGCTTCAGGCCCAGGTGAATGAGCCGTTCCTGCATTTCCGCATGGCCCAATTGCTGATTGAGCAGGGCGATTTGGCCTCGGCTCAAGCGGCGATCGCGATGTACAAATCCTCGCCCCAGGGCACTAAGGACTTTGCGCCGGACGTGCTGTTGGCGGATGTCGATCGGCGACAGGGCAATTACGAAGGCGCGGCCCAACGCTACCTCGGGCTGTTGACGATGCCGAATCTCGATGCGGACGTGGCCTATTCGGCGCTGCGGGGTCTAGCGGGGGTGCGGGTCGTCCAGAACCGGGCGATCGAGGCGGTGGGTCTCTACGACCAACTGCTGCAACGCAATCCCGGCGACTGGCAACTGCGACTCGGTCGGACGGCGATCGCTTACCAGGCGAAGCTGATTGCGGAACCCGCAGCGGACGCCGTCTTGGTCGAATTCTTGCAATTCAACCCCGGTGAGACGCCCCAGGAGTTTTATACTCTGGCGACGTTGTTGCCGCCCAATCCGACCCGTGAACCGCTGTATCGGGCCTTGTTGCAGGCTGATCCGACGAATTTGGATATCCAAGTGCGGCTGATCCAGGTGCTGTCCGTGCGACGGCCACTCGAAGCCCAAGCCATGGCCAATCGCTTGCTCCAACAGGCCCAGCAAATGGTCACCGCCAATCCCAACAGCACCATGCAGACCTTATTCCTGCGTGGTCGGTTGGCGGCGGCCTTGGGCAATCTAAGACAAGCGGGCGACGCCTACCAAGCGATCTTGAGTTGGCAAGCCAACAATCTGGAAGCGGTCTCTGCCCTGGGGGGCATCCGCTTCGAGCAGCGGCAATTCGAGGCGGCATCGCAGCTCTACTCCTATGTCTTGGCCTTCCAGCCGGACAATGCCTCGGCCCAACGTTCCCTCGCGGAACTGGCGGCGGTGCAAGGTAAGTCGATCGAAGCGATGGATCGCTTTGGCTATATCCAGTCCCAGCAGGGCGGTGGCCCGGAAACGCAGAAACGCATCCAGCAATTGCAGGAAGACTTCTTGCAAAAGCGCGGGTTCCAGCCGGCGTGGGAACGCTTCTAATGCGACGCCGATCGCCCCGGTGGATGGGGATTTGGGGCTTGATCTTAGTGGGGTTAGGATGCCTGGCGATCGCCTGTGTCCCCCAACGTGGATCGGCACCTCAAGTCAGTCCACCAGGATCCCCGTCGCCGCTCACCACCAACCATGAGGCGGTGTTGCAAGCGAGCTGGGGGGCCTATGCCGATCGGTTTATCCAGCAGGATGGCCGGGTGATCGACTGGGAAAGCGATCAGCGGACGACCTCGGAAGGCCAAGCCTATGCCCTACTGCGGGCGGTTTTGGTGGATGATGCGCCCCGATTTGCGCGGGTGCTGAAATGGTCCGAGGCCAACTTGGCCCGCCATCCGATCGGGTCGCCCAAAAAACTCACCGATCACCTCTGGATCTGGAAATGGGGCCGTCAGCCCAATGGAAAGTGGGGCGCGATCGATGGGAATTTTGCCAGTGATGCGGATATTGACGCGAGTTATGCGTTAATCTTGGCAGCGCAGCGCTGGAATCGTCCTGAATACCGCGAATTGGCGCGAAAGAAGCTCCAGGATTTGTGGCAATTTTCCACGCTGGACATACAGGGGACACACTATCTACTACCCGGCCCAGCCATTGCGTTTCAGCGTGATGACGGGGTCACGTTCAATCCTTCCTATCTAGCTCCCTATGCCTTTCGCCTATTTGCTCAGGTGGATCCGTCAAGACCTTGGTTGACCTTAGTTGATAGTAGTTATCAACTATTGGAGCAATCGGCGGCGTTGTCGGACGTGGGTTTGCCCAGTGACTGGGTGGGTTGGGACACCAAGACTAAACACTATGTGCCACTCGTTACCCCGCTCTTGAGTCAGTACGGGTTTGATGCAAGTCGCGTTTGGTGGCGTGTTACTTGGGATGCGGAGATATACAATGAACCGCGAGCCAAGGCATACCTCGAACGTGCGGCATCCCACCTGCGAACCCTCTGGCAACGGGATGGCAAAGTTTCGGCTCAAATTGATCTAAAGGGGAATGCCCTGGTTGATTACGATGCGACGTCCCAGTACGGCATGCTATACCGCGCTTGGCGGCAAACTGCGCCTGACCTGGCCCAGCAAATCGATCAGCAGAAGCTCCAGCCCCGCTATCAAATGGGCTTCTGGGACAGCAACAACGCCTATTACACGCAAAATCTCGTGTGGTTGGGCCTGTACTCCCCCGAATCCTTCCCCCAGACGATCGCCCAATAACTCAATGTTTCGCCTCGTTCTGGGCATAATGCTGCTAAGTAAGTTGATTAAGTACCCCATGAAAAACCGGTTTTTTCCTGCAAAACACGTCCCCACAGGCCAGCGTCAAGGTTGGTCATGGCGATCGATGCGATTACTCATTCTTTGCGGCATGGGGGTATTGACCAGCCTTACCGTGGTGCTATCGGGCACGGGGATGGCACCGAGTCTGGCCCAGTTGCCAGCGGCAGCGATCGTCCCGATCGTCGTCCAGCCAATCCTGTTGGCCCAGGCCGAACCGCAGTCACCGCCTGCCGTGGCTCCCGGCATTCCGCCCCGCGATGTCGCCACGATCGAGGGTCAACGCACGCCGCCGCCCGCCGAAGCCGCCGCCGGGCCGCTCAGCAAATACATTCTGGAATTTAACCGCAGTCCCTCCATGGGCAACCGCTTCCGGATGGAAGGGGTCTACGGTGAATCGCGCCTCGGCTTCACCCGGCCCCGCAACTGGCAGGTCAAAGGCGTCAAGGCGATCGTTCACTTCCAGCATTCGCCCGCCCTGGTCGCCGCCCGCTCCAACTTGATCGTGCGGGTAAACGACACCAGCATCGGCACCATCGCGTTGAATCTCCAACCGGGGCAAATCGGCGAAGCGATCGTCACGATTCCGCCGGAATTGATCCAGGACTTCAACGACATTGCCTTGGTGGCCCAACAGGAAAATTCCGCCACTTGCTCCAAGCCCGAGGATAAGAGCCTCTGGACGGAGATTTTGCCGGATTCGAAGTTGGTGTTTGACTATCAGCCGAAGGCGATTCCGCTGGACTTTGGTCGCTATCCCTATCCGTTCTTTGACGATCTGGCCCTGGATACGACCCGGATTAGTTACTTGCAGCCGACTCAGGTCGATGCCGCTTGGCTTACTGCCACCAGTCGCTTGCAGACCCAGATGGGTCGCCTGGCGGATTTCCGGGGACTCGATACCCAGTTGCTCAAAGAGGCGAAGAACCTCAGCTGGAACGATCGGCTCGTGATTATTGGCACGCCCGCCCAACAGCCCCTGCTGAAAACCCTGAAACTGCCGTTGATGGTCAAAGGCGAACAGCTGGTGGGCCGCGACGGCGTGGCGATTCCAGGCGATGAAGGCGTCCTGATGTTGACCAGCATTGAACAGGGCAAGGTGCCTGTCTTGGTGATTTCGGGCAACTCCCCGGAAGCCGTCCAAAAGGCAGCCCAATCCCTGGTCAACGCCCAAAGTGCGAAGTTGGGCAGTACGGCCCTGGTGCAAGTCAAAGGTGACCTGCCCGCACCCGCCGCGATCGAACGGCGCGATTGGCCCCGTTTCTTGCCCGCCCAAAAGCAGTTCCAACTGAAGGATCTCAAAGGCGGCGATGGCAAAAACTACGGTGATGTCTCGGTCTATGGTTCCGATGCGCCACCAGCGGAGTTTAACTTCTGGGCCTTGCCCGACGATCGCTTCCTGCGTGGCAGCACGATGACGTTGCGGTACAACTACAGCGCCCAGGCCGATCCGCGCAAGTCCACCGTGTCGATCGACATTGACGGCGTCAACATTGGCAGTAAGAAGCTCGACTCCGATGCTGGAGCCAACCAGCAGACATTCACGGTGGAGCTGCCGGAAAACTTGGTGAAATCGAACTCCAAGATCCAAGTGAATTTCAAACTGGTGCCGAAGGATGAGGAGGGTTCAGCCCGCGCCTGCGGTCGCCTCACGGATCAACAACTGTCCGGCACGGTGCTCGCCAATACCGAATTTTCGTTGAATCGCGAAATCGGGGCCGAGCTGCCGAACTTGAAGCTGCTGACTTCGGGCTATCCCTTCGCCGAGATGCAGGATCTGTCCCGCATGGCGATCGTCGTACCGGAAGCCCCGACGCCAGGGGATGTGATGACGCTGCTGAAGTTCAGTGAACGGATGGGTCGCCTCAGCCGGGCCAATTCGGTTGAGCATCAGGTCTATCTCGGCGGTGGGACGCTGACTGGATCGATTAGGGAAAGTAAGCATGTCGTCGCGATCGGCACGGGCGATCGTTTCCCCTTGAAGGAAGTGTTCAAGCAGGGGCTGGGGTTGGTGGATAGCATCAATCGCCAGTTCGGCGGCGGCAAAACCCAAATCCGCACCTTGCCCAACGCCGACGGCGTGATTAAGACGATGATTTCGCCTTGGAATAAGGAGCGGCTGGTGCTGGCCTTGACCGGCCAAACCGAGCAGGGCTTGAAGCAAGTCCAGGATGTGTTGGGCGCGGATCCTTGGTTCTACCAGTTGCAGGGCGATACGGCGTTGATGACGGCCACAACGCCGAATCCCAGCACCTTCGACCCGAATGGTTACCAATTCCAGTTCCTCCAAGAATCCTCGCCCCAAACCCTGGAGCGACTCAATCCGCTGAATAAAGTGCGGCGGTTCTTGCAGGGTCACTTCTATCTCCTACCGATCGGGATCATTGCGGTCTCGCTCTTGATGTACGGGATTGCTCAGCGTTATCTCAAACGTGTCGCGGAGGGCCAGTAAATGACCCCAAATAACTTGCCAAATAACTTAAACGATCGCCAGAGTCGTGGAAAGAGCGGCACCTTTGCCGCTTGGTTGGTGGATCTGATTCCGAATCTGTTCGATCGGGTGTTGGCGAAGGCGGGCAAATGGCAGTTATTTCTGCTGATGGGCATCGTGATTTTGCTGTCGATTCCGTTCATTGTGACGCCGTTGACGCCCTCGGAACAAGGGATCGTGGCCGTTGTCCTGACGGGTTTGGCCTGGCTCGTGACGGTGGTGGAACGCAAGCAAAGCACGGGCAAAAACAGCGAATATCTGCACCTGTTCTTGGTCTGGTTGAGCTTGGTGACCACCTTCCGCTATCTCTATTACCGGACAAACTACACGCTCAACTTGACTTCGACTTGGGTCGATGGCACGTTCAGTATTTTGCTGTACATCGCCGAGCTGTACGCGATCATGACCTTGGGGTTGTCCTTCTTTCAGACCCTAAAGCTGAAGGATCGTAAATCGATCGACATCAGTGGCATTCCGATCGATGAGCTGTTCTCCGTGGATATCTACATCCCGACCTACAGCGAAGATGTGGAAATCGTCCGCAAAACCGTGTTGGGTGCCTTGGCGATCGACTATCCCGCCGAGAAAAAGCGGGTGTACGTGCTCGATGATGGTCGGGCCGAGAAGTACAAAGCCCGCCGCGCTGAATTGATTCGCATGTGCGCCGAACTCGGCTGCGAGCACATGACCCGCGACAACAACGACCACGCCAAAGCCGGAAATATCAATACCGCCCTACGCAAAACCCAGAGCGAATTGGTCTTGATTCTGGACTGCGACCACATTCCGTCGCGGAATATCCTCCAAGAGACGGTGGGCTTTTTCTTGAAGCCGAAGGTGTCGCTAGTTCAGACGCCGCACTGGTTCTACAACCCCGATCCGTTTGAGCGCAACTTGCAGACGGGCGGCGACGTCCCCGTGGGCAACGAACTGTTCTACAAAGTGATTCAGAAGGGTAATGACTTCTGGAACGCGGCGTTCTTCTGCGGCTCCGCCGCTGTGGTGCGCAAATCGCACCTACTAGAAATCGGTGGCATTGCCGTGGAGACGGTGACGGAAGATTGTCACACCTCCCTGCGGCTGCACTCGAAGGGCTATGAGTCGGTCTACTACGACAAAATCATGGTGGCCGGGTTGGCTCCGGAGAATTTCTCCTCCTATGTCGGTCAGCAAGTCCGCTGGGCACGCGGCATGGCCCAAATCCTGCGGATCGAAAACCCACTGTTCAATCCCAAGCTGAACCTGACCTTATCCCAACGGATTTGTTATTTCAGCGCCACATCGCACTTCTTCTTCGGCTTCCCCCGCTTGATGTATGCGGTGGCTCCGGCGTTGTTCTTGGTGTTTGGGATCAACCCGATTCGCGGTTTGGGTCTGGAAACCTTGGCCTACGCCTTGCCGCACTTCTTTATCTCGACTTACGCCAACTACATCACCTATAAGCACGTGCGTTTCTCGTTCTGGAACGAGATTTACGAATTTGCGATGTCCTTCCAGGCGGGGATTGTCACCTTCCTGGCGTTGGTTAACCCGAAGTTGGGTTCGTTCAACGTGACGGATAAGGGTTTGAGTGTGACGAAGCGCAGCTTTGACTGGACTTCCTCACGGGGGTTGGTGTTTGCGGGGGCCTTGGTGGCGGCTTCGATCATGGCCGTGCCGTTCTGGCTGATCCTGCGGCCCGAATCAACGGAAGCGGTCTTGGTGAACGTCTTCTGGAGTATCTTCAACCTGCTGTTGATTGTGTCGGCGTTGCTTGTGGCCTTTGAACAGCCGCAGTTGCGCCGATCGCACCGCCTCGATCGCAAGCTCGATGTGTTGCTCTACAGTGGCGAAAAAACCCTGAAAGGCCGCACCATCAACGTCAGTGAAACGGGTTGCCAGGTGATCATTGATTCCTGGGCCGACTTGTTGGATGAAGTTGATCTGGAATTGATTGGTGACTTTGGGGCGCGGGCGTTCCTTAAGGCCCAAGTCATCCGCGCCACGCCGATGGATGAGACGGAACTGCTGCTGTCCTTGGACTTTATCAGTCCGACCCAGGCGCAGTTTGATGCGTTGAATATCGTGATCTACTCCGATGTGGCGGAGTGGTATTCCCAGCGGCGGGAAATCGTCGATGATCCGATGCAGTCGTTTAAGTTCATCGCCAGCAGCCTCACCCGATCGCTCCAAGTGCGGACCCCGGCTTCGAATAACGTCCGATCGCGCAAGCAGATTGGTGCCCATGCCCAGGTTTACTGGAAAGGCAGCTTCTACACGGGTCGCGTCACGGAAATCAGCAATCGTGGTTTACGGTTCGAAGTGGATTCGAACAAGATTCCCGACGTCGATATGCTGAGCGAAATCCAACCGTTGGTGGGGATTTTGATCAGTCAAGAAGCCAACGACCCACAACCGAAGCGCCTCTTGGTGCAGGTCGATGCCGTGCATCATGTGGCCGATGCTACGGGTAAGCGGGTGGCGCTGGAACTCGAATTCCCGGATCAAATTATGTCGCGTCAGGAAGGCAAGATTCGTCATTTGGTGAGTTCGTTGGCCTAGGCATACCTCTGGGTGGTGGGCCGTGCCCACCCTACGATAATCATTTAAACCGCCCGGTGCAAATCGCACTAGGCGGTTTTTGGTGAAATCTACTATAATAGGCGTAGTCCGATTCGATGCGTTGTTCTTGAGGTCAATTCCAATGTCGTTGTTGCCAATTCCCGCGTTCTTCGCGCCGCAAACTGTGGGTTCTGTGTGGCGGGTGCCTTATCAGGAAAGGGCGTCGGCCGCGATCGCCTGGGCGAAGCAATATGGGATTACCCCTGCCAGCCAAGATGCCACGCGGGTTTGTCTCCTGGCGATCGATGTCCAAAATACCTTCTGTATCCCGGATTTCGAGCTATTCGTGGGCGGCGCGACCGGAGCAGGTGCCGTTGATGACACCCGACGACTCTGCGAATTTATCTACCGGAATCTGGGGGCAATTACGACGATCGTGCCGACAATGGACACCCACCAGGCAATCCAAATTTTCCACCCCGTATTCTGGGTCGATGCGGCGGGGAATCATCCGACTCCGGTGGCAACGATGATTACACTGGCCGATGTGGAAGCGGGGATTTGGCAAGTGAATCCCGCGATCGTGGCGCAACTGGGCGGCGACTATGACCAAATCCAAACCCATGCCCGCCACTACACCCGTAAGCTTACCCAAGACGGCAAATATCCCCTCACGATCTGGTGCTATCACTCAATGCTCGGCGGCATTGGTCATGCATTAGTCCCCGCCTTTGAGGAAGCGACATTCTTCCATGGCATGGCACGCGGCACCCAAGCTCAGTTTGAACTCAAGGGCGATAATCCACTTACCGAGAACTATTCGGTGCTGCGACCGGAGGTGATGACCGGAGCCAAGGGGGAACCGATCGCCACCAAAAACCAAACCCTGATTCAGACCTTGCTCGACTACGATGCCGTGGTGATTGCGGGGCAGGCGAAGAGTCATTGTGTGGCTTGGACGATCGATGATCTGTTGACGGAAATCCAGGCGATCGATCCCAAGTTGGCCCAGAAGGTTTATTTGCTGGATGATTGTGCGTCGCCTGTGGTGGTGCCGGGAGTGGTGGATTTCACGCCCCAGGCGGAGGATGCCTATGCGCGGTTTGCGCGGGCGGGGATGAAGTTGGTGCAGTCTACGGAGGCGATTCAGGATTGGGGTTGAGGGGTTTATTCGGGGCGATCGTCGGTGAAATTGTTGATTGCTTCGACCATGCCTTCCGAGTAGGGTTCCAAAATCGTGGCGGCCACATGCAAATTGGCGAGGGCTTGGCTAAATGCTTCGGAATCGGGATTGCTGTTTTGGAGCTGATTGATGGCCGCGATCGCGGCTTCAAGCTGAGGCCGATATTCGGCCATGTGGCGCTGGAGGCTGGTGAGGGATTTTTCCAATACGGCAGTGGTCATTTGCTGAGTCTCCTTTCAAGTTTGGCGATTTGCTGGCGGCAGTTGGTCAGTTCTGAGGGATTACAGCTTTGAATGTGATTTTCTGGTGGATACCGTCGAATTCGATGCAGCATTGGTTAAGGATGTTGCGGCCCAGGATGATTTGGTTGTTGAGGAGTTCTCCACTGTATCCGTAAACCTTTACCGCTCTGATGGTTGTGTCATCGATCGTCAGATTCAGATAGGCGGCGATACTCGGTTCGGCTTCCCCACCAATCCCTTGAACGATCGCGTTAGAACGGCTGACTTGCAGTTGCAGGCTGGAGATCACAGCCAGCGGAACAAGTGTGCAATCGGAGCCTGTATCGAGAAAGGCGTCAATTGTGGTGCTGGGTAATGGGGTTTGCCAGTCGGGGCGGGTGAGCTGGACGGGGATGATGGGAGCCTGGGGAATGCCAGGTTCCAGGGGTTGATAGGGATACTGCATGGGATGGAGGCGTTAGGCAAATCGAGCGCCGCGAACCATGAGGATGGGTTCTTGTTCGAGCACTTGGCGGATGAGCAGGTCTTGATTGGGGCGTTGGGCGAAAACCCGCTGGGCGAGGGCTTGTTCGTTGGTATCGTGATCGAGGACGAGGCCATTCTCGAATGCAATAAATTCGCCGGGATAGGTTGTTAAAAGGTGTGGTTTGGCTGCATCAAACAGCGCCTCTTGCCGATCGAGATATTCGAGACGGTCGATCGTGATGTGGGGTGTGATGTCTGTTTGGCGGGAAATGTTCATCAGGTTGAGGCAAGTGATAACACCATCCTCATCATAGCGATTCTGGAGATGGATGGGATCTTGAGGGGGGCGATCGGCCTGAGATACTTAGCTGGACTACGCTTGGGGCGGTGATCCCCCTAGCCCCCTTCAAAAGGGGGAACCGGACGGGCGATCGCGCTTCAGAAATCGGCGGCTTCTGAGATTTGTCCTCTTTAGTTATCAAAACCAAAAACAAATCTCACCTCTCCATGCTCCGCTACTAGCCTTGTAACCTCGTCAAAAAAATATGAAGTCTCTGCCTTCAACTCTCCTGACAATCGAGCGGCGTAGGAAAGCATTTCGGTAGATCCCAGCCAAGAGAAGGAGTGATCACCCATATCTACAACTAATGGCTCTCCATCTTCCAGCCATCCACGCCTTCGCGAACAGATATGCAGGGCACTTACAACCGCATGGTCTTCGCCATCAAAGTCAAAGCCTGACGGTAGCCCGCGAGGCAACGCGATCGGCTCAATGTCGTAACTATTGCGCACACCAGCGAGCATTGAGAAAAGGGGATAGTCTCGATCTTGATCGTACAGACTTTCAATATCAGTCCAGGCTGCCCCTTCTTTGCGCTGAAAAACACCGTGAATGTCACACCCCATTTGTCGTTCCTCTCTCGCTCTCGGCAGACGCCGAACAGCATTTTTGCTCCTATTGTAGAGAATCCGAGCAAATTTAGTGTGGCCGATCGCCTTTGTTCAAATCGTCCAATCCACGATCGGCAACCCTGGCACCAACTCAAAATCCTTACGATTCCGCGTCACTACCGTCGCACCGAGAGAAAGCGCGATCGCCGCAATCCGCATATCCTTCTGCAACCGATTCTTCCGTAGCGGTGGATTTTCGCTCAAGAGCTGCTGATATGCCTGATGCGCTGCGTCATCAAAATTGGCGATCGGAATGCCTTTGAAATACTCAACCGCGTTCCAGAGTTTCGTATAGAGCGGCACGGGGTTCTGGACGTCGGCCCGCGCATTAATCTGAGAAACCCAGCCATTAAACACTTCTTGCACAGTCACAATGCTGGTCGCGACTTGCGGCTCGATCGACTGAATTTTGCGATCGATCAGGGCATTTCCCTCCAACAGCAAGGAAATATGATCGGAGTCCAGAATAAACAGCGTCATCTTCACCACTACTGCTGATAGACCGCCGGATCAACTTCAGAATCATCATCGACCTCACGTTCCGCCCGCATCGTCGCCGCGATTTCCGCAAAATCCGGATCATCTTTGTATAGGCCGAATAGCTTACTCCAAGGACTTTCAACCGTGGCATTGCGCGGCAGCGGCAGACTCAATGGCATAAATTCGGCGCGCTCAATCTGAGCTTGCCATTGGTCATGCACCAGCGCGATCGCCCCTTCCCGCGTTTCCGCCTCAACCCGACAATCGGGAAACTCCATCACCGACGCGACAAACCGCCCCGATGCCTGTGGTTCGAGCATCAGCGTCACCGTGATTTCATGCTTTGCCGCCGTGGGACGAGGAAGATTCATAAGCCTTGCCTGGAGGACGATGGTTCAATTCTAACCCAAGGTTATTGTTACCGTCGCGATGACCTCCGGTCGGTCGTAGACCATCGCGGTTTAGGCTGACACTTCGGACAAAAATGGGCCGATCGACCCGCCAACTTCAGCCGCTCGATCGTCGTCCCGCAAACTTTACAGGGATCGCCATCCTGACCATAAACCCAGGCTTTCCCGCCATAATTGCCGTTAATCCCCTCGACGGTACGAAAATCGCTAAACGTCGTGCCCTGCGCCTCAATACTCTCCAGCAGTACCTTAATTACATTCTCCCGCAACCGCCCCACCGGCTTCGGCTTCAGGTCGCAGCAGAGAGTCGTCGGATGAATCCCGCTTAAAAATAACGACTCATCGGCGTAGATATTGCCGACCCCGGCGACGAGGAGTTGATCGAGGAGCATATTTTTAATCGGTCTGACCCGATCGCGGAGCTTCGATCGCAAATATTCCTCGGAAAACTCCGCCGAAAACGGCTCAGGCCCCAACCGCGTCAGTCCCGTCATAATCTCCGGTGGCTGCTTTTCCGGGGGCACCCACCACATTTGGCCAAAGGTGCGCTGGTCGATGTAGCGTAGTTCCGCGCCTCCCGGCATGAAGCAGCGGACGCGGGTGTGCATCGTCACGGGTTCCGCGTGTGGCAGCCAGCGAAACTGACCCGTCATCCGCAGGTGGACGCCCCAATATCCGGCAAATTTGCCTTTGCGTTTCAGTTCGCACAACATATATTTGCCGCGTCGTCGCCATTCGACCAGTTCGCAGCCCGCCAGGATCGTGCGGAATTCTGCGGGGAGGGGATGGGCGATCGTCCGATCGAGCAGGATTTCGATCCGTTCGATCGGTTGGTTGAGGCAGACCAGATTCAGGCCACGGCAGACGGTTTCGACTTCGGGGAGTTCGGGCACGGGTTTGGGGAAATGCAACAGGACGTTTAAACATGATAAAGGGGATGTCCGATCGGACATCCCCTTTAGTTATTGAATGATGGAACGCTGGGAAAAGGGTGGTTTAAACCTTAAAAAGATTTATTCCGCTTTTGCCGCAGCTTTCTTCTCAACCTTTTTCTCCGGTGCAGACTCGACCACGGTCAATTCTTTTTCGCCGAAGTTGTTGGTGTTGACGCCGGAAGCGCTGCCGCTATAACCGGAGTAGTTCACCTTGTCGAAACGCACGATGACGTTGTACTTGATGCCGCTGGCATCGACGGTGGCCACGGTGCCCACGTCGTTGAACCAGTAGGACTCTTTCCGCAGGATGCGAACTTTATCGCCGCGCTTAACCATGAGTGTGAATTCCTTATTGTCGAGAGATTACCTCAATTGTTTTCCAATTTACTATGCGATCGGACGGATGCACGCGATCGGTCTCCCGGTTGCAACAATCTGCAACATTCGGGCTGGGAAATGGTGGGTGATGCGGTATTTCTGGCGATGCGTTTTCGCACTAGCGAGAAACGCATCCTACGTGATATGCGCCAACCCCGAATTTTACAATCAAATTACTGTTACCACGTGACGGTGCGGTGCAATAACCGCGAGTTTCGGCTGACGCGGCGGGAATTTCGGCAGGTGTTGGTATACGTTTTGGCGAAATGTCGGGAGAAGTTTGGTTTTAAGAGGATGCTTGAAAAGTCTGACTGCTTGTATCAAACGTCACGATCCCCCTAAATCCCCCTTCAAAAGGGGGACTTTGAATCCGGTCCCCCCCTTTTTAAGGGGGGCTAGGGGGGATCGCTGAGTGTTTTACATCACAGTCGATGCCTTTTAAAACGTCCTCTGAGGAGGCAATCCTGGAAGTGGCGGATCAATTTGTCCAGGCGAACGAGTATCCGCACAAACCGTCTCGACGCCTGCGGTTCCAGCATCAGCGTCACAGTGATTTCATGCGGGGCAATGGGACTGACTAAATTCATAAACCTGGCCCGATCGACGACGATGCCACCATTCTAACCCACCCCTAACATCATCCGTCCGATGCCCCATAACTCCTGCCCCGCCAGCTTTTGGGCCGTTGATTCGCCGACAGCCAAATCCGCAGCACCGCCAACGGATCAGCCAGGGGCGACAACCAAAACAACCATTTTCCCTTCGCACTCGACAAATCATAGGAACCGTGAATCGCCAACGAGAGCGCAAACCGAATCATCACGAGTAACGTATTCACCCCGATCGCCACCATCACTGTCCAACTCCGATCGCCCCCCCACCACAGCCCCAAACTCACAGCCAACAGGACGATCGGCAATCCCTGGGTCATCGTTAGTAGCCACAGATCAGCCCAAATCTGCGATCGGGTTGTGGCATCTTTCAGATCCAGCGATCGGCCCCATTCGCGCCAGGTTTCGGCCATGCCTTCGTACATCCGCACCTTGAGTAGGTTTGCGCCATCGAGGAAGCCGACTTTTGCGCCCGTGGCGGCGATCGCCCTCGCCAAGGTGACATCATCGCAGAATGAACTCGCGGCTAGGGTGTAACCGCCGATCGCGGCCAGCACCGATTTTTTGCAGAAGAAGCATTGACCGTTGGCCATCACCCGATCGGGGGCATTGCTCAAGTCGCCTGCCGCGCCGAAACGGTAGACCAAAGTCATTAGCAACGCGGGTTGGAGCCAGATTTCGCCCGGATATTGCAGGATGAAGCGGGGTGAGAGGGTGATCAGGTCAAAGCCTTGTTCTGTGGCAGTTTTGAGCAGACTGGGAATGAGGCCGGGTTGTGGTTGGGTGTCGGCATCGAGTCCCAAGATCCAGTCGCTGGCCGCACCACTGGCGATCCAGCCGGAATGCAATGCCCAAGGGCGTCCGACCCATCCGGCTGGAAGTGGTTCGTCGGTGATTAATTGCAGGCGCGGATTGGTGGCTTGAGCCTGTTGGACTAACGCTTGGGTGCCATCGATCGACCGACTATCGACGATCGTGATTTCGCGCAGTTCCTCGGTTTGGGCCGCTAATCCCTGCAAACAGGGAGATAGCCGCTCGACTTCGTTCAACGTCGGCACCACGACGCTAACCTGCCCCTGCATCGCGGGTGTGGCGGTCTGCGGTTGGAGCGGGGGTTGGCGAAAGGGGCCTTGGATCAGCCGACCGAGGAGAACCGCGATCGCGGGCAATTGAATGGCCAGGGTGACCATGAGGCAAGCATCGGGCCAGATCATCGGGTAGGGTGGGCACGGCCCACCATCATGGGGTTAGCGCGATCGACGGGAATTGATGAGCGCGATCGGTGGCGAATTGGACGAATTATGCGTTGCGAATCGGGGGTAATCGGTGGGCAGTGCCCACCCTACGATTAACGCGTGCCGATCGGTTCGACCAGGGCATATTCCGGCAGTGCTTCGACCTCAATGCTCACGGGAGCCGCCTTCCACAACAGCAGCGCTGGCACCACGCCAAAGGTCAGACCTAGCAACATCATCACCCAAAACCGCGTGTCCAACTGGGTCAGCGTAATCACCGCACCAAAGGCAAAGTTAATCAAGTAAATTGCCAGAGGAGTATTCAACTGGGCGCGACAGAGGTGGAGCGGGGATTTGCCCCAGATCAGCGTGGCGATCGCCATGAACCCGACGCCCGTGCCCAGCCAGCCCGTAATATTGCGGTAGGGCATGCCGAAGAAGATCCCCGGCTCATTGAATTCCCAGAAGGGATAGGGGGTTTGGCTCATGGCCGGATCAAGGACAAAATCCCAGGCCGTCAGGAGGATTGACCCAATGGCGATCGTGCCGAGTTGTTGGAGCCAGGTGGGGAGCTTGGTTTGGGCCAGTCCCGCCGATAAACCCACAGCCGCCAGGACATAGCAGCAAAGCCCCATGTAAAACCAGGATAGCGGAATCGTGAAGGGCACGAGTCCGGCGATTTTGTAGCCGAGGCCGGAGAGGTAGGCGTAAGCCCCAAAGGGAAAGCCCGTGCTGGTGCCGAGCAGTTCGCTGGTGAGGGAGAGGCCGATCGCGGGCAACATGAAGCCCAGCCATCGCCGCTGGCCCAGGGTATGCCAGGCGTAGAGGCTGACGGTAATGGCCCCGAGGATGATGTACACCACCCCGCCATTGGCCATGCTCAACCCAAACAACGCTTGGCCGAAGTCCGGCAGAGCGGCGATCAAGTCGGGATTGGGCAGGACGAAGAGCAGTCCCGCGAGACCGAAGGCCAAGGCGATGCCGTGACCAATTAAGCTGCCCCGCTCGGCGGCCAGGATGAGTTTCATAAAGCTGCCTCAGGCGGATCAAGTGACGCCCATGAATGTGTGAAACGCGGTGATGCGCCATTTAACCATGATTTCGGTCTCCATAGTTTACAAAACTTCAAGGACAAATACTGCGACCCTGCCGACCAATTTGCAAAATCCCGCCGCCAATCCGGTTTTTTCAATTAAGCTGGGGCGGGAATTGGGGGGTGCTTGCTATGCTGACAGCATTACTGTGCGGTGAGCCTCACTTCATGTCTGATTTTCCGATTATCTATTCCGAGCAATTCCTGCGCCATGATACGGGGGCGTTTCACCCGGAGAAGCCGGGGCGACTCAACGCGATCGTCCGGGCGCTGGCGGGGATGGATTGGGCCGATCGATTGGCGTGGCAATTGCCGACCCCGGTGGTGGATCGATCGCCCTTGGGTTGGATTGAGCAGGCCCATGATCCGGACTATGTGCGGCGGTTGAATCAAGTGGCGGCGAAGGGCGGTGGGTCGATCGATGCCGATACCCCGGTTTCCGCCGAATCCTACGATGTCGCGCTATTGGCGGTGAATGCTTGGCTCGATGGCGTCGATCGGGTGATGGCCACGGGTTCACCCGCCTTTGCGCTGGCGCGGCCACCGGGCCACCATGCGACGCCGCAAACGGGCATGGGCTTTTGTTTGTTTAGCAATGCGGCGATCGCCGCGATCTACGCCTTGGCCCAGGGCGCGGAGCGGGTGACGATTCTCGACTGGGACGTGCACCACGGCAACGGCACCCAAGCGATCGCGGCGGGCAATCCCCAAATCCACTATTGCTCCCTGCATGAGTTTCCCCACTATCCCGGCACGGGCCGCGCCGACGAAACGGGGCAGTTCAATAATGTGCTGAATTTACCGATGGCAGCGGGCAGCACGTTTGAGGATTATCAGCGGTTGTTTGAATCGGACGTGGTGCCGTTTTTGCGGCGATCGTCCCCGGATTTGTTGATTGTCAGTGCGGGCTACGACGCGAATGACGCTGATCCACTGTCGAATGTCGCGTTACAGCCCGAGGACTTTGGCAAATTCACGGAATATTGTCTCGGCGTGACCCGATCGATTTTGTTTGGCCTGGAAGGCGGCTATGACTTTGATAGTTTGGGTCGATCGGTGGTGGCGACGATCGGGGCTTGTATCGCGTAGGGCGATCGGATTATTCTGACTCCGCAATTTGGCCACCCCGCGCGTGAAGGTTGGGCGAGAAAGGAAAGACCCCTAAAGGGGCCTCAAACCAAATCGGAACCGGGTTTAGCCGGGTTTCCTTACTAGCCCGCCGTTAACGCGCAGGGCGAGTTCGGAGCGGAGTCGGTGAAGCTGGCCCGATCGCCCCTAATCCTCTTCCTCACCCCCATTCAAGAAATCCGCCATCTTGCCCTTCATCACCTGATCCGACTGCTTGCGCGATCGGCGTGATTCTTGCCGATATTTATGGGGATTCAGCCGGGGTTCGTAGGTGACTTGGTCATTGCCCCGATCGACGCGTTTCATCATGGCATCGGGGGCGGCTTGGTCTTGCTGGGCTTCTTGGTGGGCGATCGCTTCGGTGAGGAGCTGCAAATACAGCGGATAGCGTTCCCACTTGCCCCGGACGCGGCAGCCGGGTTCTTCGGTGTGGCGGCAGTCGTTGAACTGACATTGCCGCTTGGCGAGGCGGCGGCTAATCTCGGGAAAATATTGCGGCAGGATTTCGGGGTCGCAGTCGAGATCGGGCTGGTTGAATCCCGGCGTGTCGGCGAGCAATCCGCCCTCGGCGAGTTCAAACAGCTCCACATGGCGGGTGGTGTGCCGACCCCGACCCAGCTTGCCCGAAACGCGGGACACCCGCAGATCAACGGCGGGGATGAGCTGGTTGATTAAGCTGGATTTGCCGACGCCGGACGGGCCGGAGACGATCGTCACCCGATCGGCCAGTCGCCGTTGTAAGGCGTCAATTCCGACGCCCTGATACGTGCTGATCAAACTTGGATCGTAGCCCCAGGCTTGGAGGCGGGCTTGCCAGTCCTGTTGCACCTCGGGTGTGATCAGGTCGCATTTACTCAGGCAGAGGCAGATCGCCAGTCCGGTGGATTCGGCTTTGATTAGGAAGCGGGTGAGTTGGTTGGGGTCGAGGTGGGGTTCGGCGATCGCGAAGACCAGCAGGATTTGGTTGGCGTTGGCGATGGGTGGCCGATCGAGCAGCGACGATCGCGGTTCGACCGCAGAAATTGCCCCGCGTTTGCCTTGCCAATCGGGTTCGTCTACGGTGACGCGATCGCCCACCATGACTTTTTGACCAATTTTCTTCAGGCGAGTGCGGCGGGTGCAGAGCAGTTGCTGGATCGGGGCGTCGGGGGCATCGCCGATCGCTGGATCGAGGTTGACGAAATAGTAATTGGCTTGGGCCGCGACCACCGTGCCCGTGAAGATCGAGTCACTCATGCGCCCCGACGGACTTGGAGGGCAAAAAAGTCCGTCCGATCGACAATCTGGGCGATCGGGTAGCCCGCCATCGTCAAACTGTCGGGCACTTGCTCGATCGGTTCACCGGGGTCGAGCCAGACTTCTAAGAGCTGGCCCGGATCCATTTGTTCGAGTTTCAGCTTCGTGCGCACGAAGTTGAGCGGGCAGGGCGTGCCGCGCAAATCGATCGTCACATCCGGTGTTGCAGGTGCCGTCGTCATGAGCCAAACACCTTACCCAGGAAGCCTTCGATTCCGCCTTTGCCGACTTTATCGCCGCGCATCGTGGCGAGTTTCTCCAGCAGTTCGCGTTCCTCGGCGCTGACGCTCTTGGGAATCGCAATCTCGATCGTTAGTAAATGGTTGCCGCGTGCAACAGGATTGCCGAGGCGGGGCACACCTTTGCCTTCCAGCGTCAGCACCGTACCGGGTTGAATCCCGGCGGGGATGGTGATTTCCTCTTTGCCATCGACGGTGGCGACTTCGAGTTTGCTGCCGAGGATGGCTTGGAGGTAGCTGATTTTCAGATCCGACAGGACGTTAATCCCATCGCGGCGGAATTCACTATCTTCATTGACGAAGAGGAAAACGTACAGGTCGCCCGCTGGCCCGTTGCGCTGTCCGGCATCACCTTCGCCCGAGACCCGCAGGCGGGTGCCGTTATCGACCCCAGCGGGAATCGTAATTTTGAGTTTTTTGTTTTCCTGGCGCTGGCCGCTGCCGCCGCAGATTTCGCACTTGTCTTCGATCATCTGGCCCGTGGCGTTGCAGGTCGGGCAGACCGCCACTTGGGTAAAGCTGCCGAAGGGTGTGCGAGTGGCGCGGCGCACTTGGCCCGAGCCACTACAGGTGGAGCAAGTCCGGGGCTTGGTGCCCGGTTTAGCGCCGGAGCCGTCGCAGGTATGGCAATGCTCTAAGTGGCTGATCCGAATTTCCTTTTCGCCGCCAAAGACCGCATCGCGGAAGTCCAGCTTCAGATCCAGCCGCAGGTCGTCGCCCCGCACGGGGCCACTGCGGCGTCTGCCACCACCCTGGCCACCCTGGGCACCGCCAAAGCCGCCAAAGAAGCTCTCAAAGATGTCGGCGAAGCCGCCCATGTCGCCCGCGTCGGCGTAGCCGCCGCCCCCTGCGCCACTGACGCCCGCTTCGCCGAACCGATCGTAACGGGCGCGGGTTTCGGGTTCGGAGAGGACTTCGTAGGCCTTACTGATTTGCTTGAAGGTTTCCTCGGCGCTGGCTTCTTTGTTCACGTCGGGGTGATACTTCCGCGCCATCCGGCGGTAAGCCCGCTTCAATTCTTCTTTGTCTGCGTCCCGAGCAACGCCCAGAGTCTCGTAATAATCAGCCATAACTTAATGGGGGAGGTCTATGTAGAGATGAGCGAGCAGCCCCCGAGGCCGGGAACCCGTTCTGCCAATGCAGAGTTCAAAGCAGATAATAGGTTAACGTATCCTGCCCCCCTTTCAAAGGGCGGATCGCCGAAATCGATCAGCGATCGTCAACCAACAAAATCACAAAAAGCTAGATCCCCGGTTGGGATCTAGCTTTTGGCGCGCATTGGGTTGCAGGGATTTAATCCACCGCTTCGTAGTCCGCCGTCACCGTGGCATCGGCATCGAATGGATCGCTACCGCCACCCCCGAAGTCGTCGGCGAAGGGATCAGCGGCGGGGGCAGCGGGCGCGGCGGGGCTAGCAAAGGGATCGTTCCCGCCCATGTCGGCAAAGGGATCAGCAGCGGGCCGAGCCATTGGAGCCGGGGCGGCCATGTTGGCCATCAGACTGCTGTCATCATCATCGTCGAACCGATCGGCTGGTCCGCTGCCTCGGCTGTCTGGCTCCGGCGCGTAGGCGGCCCCGGACAACGGCGTGCTGTCTTGGTCGTACACCGCCGAACCGATCTTGAACAGGACTTCCTGGAGGTTTTCCAGGGCGCTGGAGACTTCGCCCGGAGTGGCGCTGCTGTTAGCGACGATGCCTTGGAGGATCGCATGCTTCGCGGCGGCTTCCTGCTTCAGTGGCTCGGAAATAATGTCGGCATTGTCGCGCAGGGTCGTCTCGTAGGTGTAGAACAGGGTGTCAGCACGGTTCTTCAGCTCCACGACCTGCTTGCGCTGGGCATCTTCGTCGGCGTAGAGTTCCGATTCCTGGCGCATCCGCTCGATTTCGGATTGACTCAAACCGCCGGTGTTCGAGATCTCAATTCCCTGGGCGCGGTTAGTGCCCTTGTCGCGGGCCGATACCTTGAGAATGCCGTTAGCGTCAATCTCGAAGGAGACCTCGATTTGGGGCACGCCGCGTGGGGCGGGCGGAATCCCGGTGAGCTGGAATTTGCCCAGGCTTTTGTTGTCCTTGGCCATGGCCCGTTCGCCCTGGAGGACGTGGACTTCGACCGAGGTTTGGCCGTCGGTGGCGGTGGAGAACACCTGCGTCCGGCTGCTGGGAATGGTGGTGTTGCGCTCGATGATTTTGGTGAACATCTCGCCCAGGGTTTCGATGCCCAGGGACAGTGGCGTCACGTCGAGCAAGAGCAAGTTCTTGATTTCGCCGCCGAGGATACCCGCCTGGACAGCCGCACCGAGGGCGACAGCTTCATCGGGATTCACCGATCGATCCGGGGATTTGCCGCCGAAGAATTCTTTCACCGCATCTTGGACGGCGGGAATCCGGGTCGAACCGCCCACTAGGAGAATGCGATCGATTTGCTCGATCGTCATGCCGGAGTCCCGCAGCGAATTCTTAATCGGCTCCAGGGTGCCCGCCACCAGATGGCTGACCAATTCTTCGAACTTGGTGCGGGTGAGTTCGGTTTCGAGGTGCTTGGGACCCGCATCATCGGCGGTGATGAAGGGCAGGTTGATAAAGGTGGACTGGGTGCCGGACAGGTCGATCTTGGCCCGTTCCGCCGCTTCGCGTAGCCGCTGAATCGCCATCTTGTCGCTGCCGAGGTCAATCCCTTCCTTGGTTTTGAAGGTGTCGATCAGCCATTTCATGATGGCCGCATCGAAGTCATCGCCGCCCAGGTGGTTGTTCCCGGAGGTCGCCTTGACTTCGAACACGCCATCGCCCAGTTGCAGGATCGAGACATCGAAGGTCCCGCCGCCCAAGTCAAAGACGAGGACGCATTGTTCTTGCTCCTGTTTGTCGATGCCGTAGGCCAGGGCGGCGGCGGTTGGCTCGTTGATAATCCGCAGCACTTCCAACCCCGCGATCGTCCCGGCATCTTTGGTCGCCTGGCGCTGGGCATCGCTGAAATAGGCGGGCACGGTGATCACCGCTTGGGTCACGGGTTCGCCCAGATAGTCTTCGGCATCTTGCTTCAGGCGTTGCAGCACCATCGAAGAGATTTCTTGGGGCGTGTAGGATTTGCCCCGAATCTCGACATCGACGGTGTTGTCCTTGCCGGAGACGCATTTGTAGGGGACGCGAGTGCGCTCTTCTTCGGTATCTTCCCACCGCCGACCAATGAACCGCTTGATGCTGTAGACGGTGTTTTCGGCGTTGGTTACCGCCTGGCGTTTGGCCAATTGGCCCACCAATCGATCGCCATTTTTACCAAACCCCACGATGCTGGGTGTCGTCCGTCCCCCTTCGGAGTTGGCGATCACCACCGACTGCTCGCCTTCGAGCACGGAGACGCAGCTATTGGTGGTACCTAGATCAATTCCGATAACTTTTCCCATAACTCAAGGTGCGATGAATGGACGCAATTTTAAAGACTCGAAGAGGCAAGTAGAAGCGGCCAATTGGTTTGGCCAAATCAATCGACTGGCTCCTATTCGGAATTATGCCCGATTTCTTTGAGGGAGTAACAATTTTGCTCCTGGAACCCAGACATATCCTGCTCCGATCGGGATTTAAACGATCAACGGCTCGATCACAACTGTCATCGGGCCGTTGAATTGTGGGACAAATGGGGGAAATGAATGCCAGTTATTCTCCGGCGGCATCGGCGGCAGGCGCATCGTCTTCGGGCGGGGTGGCGACCTTGACCATGGCATGGCGGAGGACTTTATCGCCCAGCAAATAGCCATTCATCAGCTCTTCAATCACGGTGCCTTCGGTATGCTCGGCGGTCGGCTCGCGCATAATGGCATTGTGGAAATTCGGGTCAAAGGGTTGGCCTTCCGCCCGCATCGGGGCCACGCCCAGCTTCTTCAACTGGATGACGAGATCTTTGTAGACGCCTTGATAGCTATTGTGGATTGCCGTTTCCCCCTCGGTTTGGGGCTTGATTTGTTGCTTCGCTCGTTCAAAATTGTCCACCACGGACAGCAGGTCGCTCAGCGTGGCGCACTTGACATGCACTTCCAGGTCTTCTTTTTCCTTCTGGCTGCGGCGACGAAAATTTTCAAAGTCGGCAGCCATGCGCAGATATTGACCCTGGCGATCCTCGGCTTCGACTTTAAGCGCCTCGCATTCGCGCTCCTTGGCGGCATAGGTCGATCGGAGATCAAGGAAGGCGGCTTCGTAGTCCGTATCATCGTCGCTGGCCGTCGGCCCCGCCGGATTAACCGGTGGCTCGGTGGCAGTGTCGTCGATCATCCCATTGACGGAAATATCCGCTGCGTCATCGATCAATTCTGGAATCACCGCCGCATCGATCGTGGCGTCAGATGCGGCGGGCGTGGCCACGGCTTCGACGGTGGCGGCGTCCAATGGCGCGCCCCCGACAACCTCGGTGGCTGGCTGATTGGCCTGATCAACTGATTTGTGTGCTTCCGTCATTGCGCCTTTGTTCCCTTTTAAACAATCGGTGGTGTGATCCATCAAGGGATACACCGGAGCATTTAGTCTAAACTCGCTTACCAGGATAGCTTGCCGCTGCCCGATCGATGCAGTGCATTCACCAAATTCGCGGTGAGGAAATCCGCCAAAGTTGATCAGCTCTTGTATAACTAAGGGAATATACGGTTACTGAATAATTGTTTTGCCGTTCGATCGCGCCTTCGATCAATTCGTGGGCATATTGTATAGAGCCACCGAGCCACCGTTGCATTAACTCGCTATGACCAACTCTTCTTCTTCGCCTTCCTCTGCCCGCCGCGCGTTAGTTATCCAGAATAATCTTTCGCCCTTTGGCAATGCGCTGATTCAATCGGGGTTCGTCAACCACGAACAGTTGAATCAAGCCCTAGTCCAGAGCCGCAAAACCGGAAAACCGCTGACGGAGGCGTTGGAGCTGCTGACGGGGAAGGCGCTGTCGCCGGAACTGATGCGTCAGTTCAAGAAGCAACAATTATTTGAGCTTAAGATTCTCTACGGAGTTGAGTCGCTCGATCCGGAAGTTAATCAAGTTTCGTCGAATCAAATGGGTTCGCTGATCGAAAGCTTGATCCCGATCGATCTTTGTCGCCGTTACCGTCTGCTGCCCCTGGCCCAGGGCGAAACTGAGCCGCCATTTGTGCTGGTGGCAATGGTTGACCCGGATAACCTCGATGCGCAGGATGACTTGAATCGGGTCTTGCGGGCCAAGGGCTTGGGCTTGCAGCGATTGGTGATCACGCTGGAAGACTACAACCGATTGATTTCGGAATACCTGGACGGCCAGGTGAAGCAACAGCAGCAGTTGGATCAGCAGGCCAAGGTGGACGTCAGTTCCGACCTGGAAGGGCTGGATCTGCAAGAGGTGAACGATATCGATCCCGCCGACGTGGATCTCGATTCGGCGGATGCGGAAGCCGCGCCGATCATCACCCTGGCAAACAAAATCCTGATCAAAGCGCTGCAAATGGGCGCATCGGATATTCACATCGAGCCGCAGGAAGAGTTTTTGCGGATTCGCTATCGCAAGGATGGCGTGTTGCAGGAAGCCTTCGACCCACTGCCGAAGAAAATCATTCCCGCCATCACCGCCCGCTTCAAGATTATTGCCGAGCTGGATATTGCCGAACGCCGATCGCCCCAAGATGGCCGGATTCGCCGGATCTTTGATGGTCGTAAGATCGATTTCCGGGTGAATACTTTGCCCAGTAAGCACGGCGAGAAAGTGGTACTGCGGATCCTGGACAACTCGGTAACGCAGTTGGGTCTGCACAAGCTGATTGAAGATCCCGAATCGCTCAAAATCGTGCAGGAGATGGTTGGTCGGCCCTTCGGTTTGATCTTGGTCACCGGGCCGACGGGTTCGGGTAAAACCACGACGCTGTATTCGGCCCTGGCCGAACGCAATGATCCGGGCGTGAATATCAGTACTGCCGAAGATCCGATCGAGTATTCTCTGCCCGGATTGACCCAGGTGCAGGTGATTCGCGAGAAGGGCATGGACTTTGCGGCAATCTTGCGGGCCTTCCTGCGTCAAGATCCCGACGTGATTCTGGTGGGTGAGACCCGTGACCGGGAAACGGCTAAAACCGCGATCGAAGCGGCCTTGACCGGACACTTGGTGTTAACGACCTTGCACACGAACGATGCGGCAGGCGCGATCGCCCGCTTGGATGAAATGGGCGTGGAACCGTTCATGGTTTCCGGTGCCTTGCTTGGGGTCGTGGCCCAGCGCCTCGTGCGCCGGGTCTGCGACGAATGTCGCGTCCCCTATCAGCCCTCGGCCGAGGAATTGGGCCGCTTTGGTCTGACGGGTTCGGGCAATAGCCAAATCACCTTGTACAAAGCCAACACGCTCACCGTGGGGCAGATTCAAATGGCCCGCGAAGGCGGCACGCTCTGTCCGAAATGTACGGGCGGCGGCTATAAAGGCCGTTGCGGTGTGTACGAAGTGATGCGGGTGACTGAGACCTTGCAGACCTTGATCACCGAAGGTGCGCCGACGGAGCAGATTAAGGAAGTCGCCGTGGAAGAAGGAATGAAAACCCTGTTGGCCTACAGCTTGGATTTGGTCAAAAATGGCCATACCACGCTGGACGAGGTGGAACGGGTGACCTTTACGGACACGGGCTTGGAATCGGAACTGCGGGCCAAGCGCAAAACCAGCCTGACTTGCCGCACTTGCATCGCGGAACTGAAGCAGGAGTGGCTCGACTGCCCCTATTGCTTAACGCCGCGTTTCCAGGAATAACGCATACAATGCAAGTAGTGCGCCCGAATTGACGCCCCCGAATTGATGACATTGCTATAGGAGAAGCGGTATGGACTTGATGATTGAAGATTTGATGGAACAACTCATTGAGATGGGGGGTTCCGACCTGCACTTAACGGCGGGATTGGCACCTTATTTCCGGATTAGCGGCCATTTGCAGCCGATCGGCGATCGGGCGCTCAGTGCGGAAGAGTGTCAGCGACTGATCTTCAGTATGCTCAACAATACCCAGCGCAAAAACCTCGAGCAAAACTGGGAACTCGATTGTTCCTACGGGGTGCGGGGCTTGGCCCGCTTCCGGGTCAACGTCTACAAAGACCGGGGCACCTACGCCGCTTGTTTGCGGGCCTTGAGTTCGAAGATTCCCAGCTTTGATAAATTGGGCTTGCCCGACGTGGTGCGGGAAATGTCCGAGAAGCCGCGTGGCTTGATCCTGGTCACGGGTCCCACGGGTTCGGGCAAAACTACGACCCTCGCGGCAATGGTGGATTTGATCAACAAAACGCGGGCGGAGCACATCCTCACCGTCGAAGATCCGATCGAGTTTGTCTATGAGCCAATCAAGTCGCTGATTCACCAACGGCAATTGGGCGAAGATACCAAGAGCTTTACCAATGCCTTGCGGGCCGCGTTGCGCGAAGATCCCGATGTGATCTTGGTGGGTGAGATGCGCGATTTGGAAACGATCTCCTTGGCGATTACTGCCGCTGAAACTGGACACTTGGTGATGGGGACGCTGCACACCAGCTCCGCCGCCCAGACGGTCGATCGAATCATTGACGTGTTCCCCCACGAACGCCAAGACCAGGTGCGGGTGCAGTTGTCCAACTCGCTGATCGCCGTGTTCAGCCAAACCCTCGCCCCCAAGAAAAATCCCAAGCCCGGTGAATATGGCCGGATCATGGCCCAGGAGCTGATGATTGTCACTCCGGCCATTTCCAACCTGATTCGCGAAGGGAAGACGGCACAGATCTATTCGGCGATTCAGACTGGCGGTAAGCTGGGAATGATGACCTTGGAACGGGTGTTGGCTGACTTGTACAAAGCCGGGACGATTACCTTTGAAACGGCCATGTCGAAAACGTCGCGCCCCGACGAACTGCAACGGTTGATGGGTGGTACACCCGCGAATGCCAATGCGCGCTAGTCGTGGCTAGCTGGCTAGTTGTTGTTGACACCCTTTGTTACTGCATCCTGAATAAAAAACCATGCCTAATTATGTCGCTCGTGTCCGGGATTCCGAAGGAAATGCCCGAAAAGAAAAATTCACCGCCGAGTCCCTCGGGGATGCGCGGACTTACCTGCGCGATCAGGGAATGTTTGTCCAGGAGTTGCGCCAGGATGAAGGACTCAGCCTGCAAAATCTCGACTTCGAGACCTTCCGGGCCAATACTGCTGGCGTCTCCGTCAAGGATAAAGCCGTGTTCTCGCGGCAGTTTGCGGCCTTGGTCAACGCGGGTGTGGCGATCGTCCGGGGCCTCGGCGTCCTGTCCGAGCAATGCACCAATCCTCGGATGAAGAAAGCGTTGATGGCGATCAGTGCCGATGTGCAGCAGGGGGTCAACCTGTCGGACGCGATGCGGAAGCATCCGGTGTGCTTCGACAACCTCTACGTCAGTATGATTCAGGCCGGGGAGACGGGCGGTGTACTGGATGAAGTGCTGAACCGTCTGTCGAAACTGTTGGAAGACACGGCCCGCTTGCAGAACCAAGTCAAATCGGCCATGGCCTATCCGACGGTGGTGGGCGTCCTGGCGACGCTGATCTTCCTGGGGATGACGATCTTCCTGATTCCAATTTTTGCCGGGATTTTCCAAGAATTGGGGACGGAGCTGCCGGGCTTTACCCTGTTCATGTTGGGGATTAGTAAATTTATTACCAGTCCCAAGGTAATTATTTTGATTATCTTGGTGCCGTTGTTGACCTTTGCTTACAAGCGTTACTACGCCACCCGCGTCGGCCGCGAGACGATCGATCGGATGTCCTTGAAGATGCCGTTGTTTGGCGACTTGATCCAGAAGACGGCGACGGCGCGGTTCTGCCGGACGTTTGGCGCACTGACCCGATCGGGTGTGCCGATTCTCACGTCGTTGGAAATTGTTCGCGATACAGCGGGCAACCAAATCATCGCCAACGCGGTGGATGAGGCCCGGAAGGAGATTCAGACGGGTGGTTTGATCAGTATTGCCTTGCAGAAGGAAAACGTCTTTCCGCAGATGGCAATCCAGATGATCAGCATCGGTGAAGAAACCGGGGAAATCGACCAAATGCTGATGAAGGTCGCCGACTTCTATGAAGATGAAGTCGAGCAATCGGTCAAAGCCCTGACCAGTATCATGGAACCGATCATGATTCTGTTCCTGGGGGGGATGGTCGCCTCGATTCTGTTGGCGATGTACCTGCCGATGTTCAAGGTGTTCGACAAGTTGGGTTAAGGGGCGCGCGATTGGCGATCGCGCTTTGCCTAAAATTCCAAATTTAAGCACTTTGTTGAGTGATGTGGGCAGTGCCCACCCTACGTATTCCATCCAATCGTAGGGTGGGCAGTGCCCACCACGCTTTAACCCGTTATTTCTGAACGCTCTTTCTATGCCTGTTCTCAAATCGCACTACGAGGAATTGCTCGCTACCTACAGTCAGTCGGTAGCGGTGATTGATCTATTTAAGGGCTATCGATCGTACCTGGAGATGATTCCGAGTATGCGACGGGCGCAGGAAAGTGTGATTACGGTGCCGTTGCCGATCGTCCGGTTGCGCCACACGGCGGCATCGCCCCACGGTCATGGGATTGTCCGATCGACGGAACCCGTGATGTTGGCGGCGGATATCGGGGTGATTTTGTGTGACCCGGAATGGCAGATCAAGACCGGGCGCGAGATTTTTATCTTTATCCAGCGGCCCGACGAGGATTTTTCCGATCTATTGGGGCGTTGGCGGCAGACTCAGGTGTTGCTCGGCAAGGATTACGAGTGGCTCCTGCCGTCGCGCTATCAGCATTTTCTGTCCGATGGGGCGGAGAAGATTCATCCGCTGTTTGTGCTGTTTGAATCGACCCCCGATCGCATCCTCAAGGGCTTGCAGGGGGCGGGATTGCCCTATATTATTTCAGCGGTAAATTTGCCCGCGATCGCGCCGCCGGATGCGACACCAGATGATCCAGGGGCGGATCGTCTCACCCTCGGGGCGCTCCTGGCCCAAGAAGCCGAACCCACGGGAGAAGAAGAATTGCGCGATTAGGGCGCGAGGCGGCACCCGTTTGCGGCGATACTAGAGAGGCATATTTTCGCTTTCTAAGTACTGATTCCATGAAGTCTTACCTCGCTGCGGCTGTCCAAATGAATAGCCTGCCCAATTTGGCCAAAAATTTGGCGCAGGCTGAAGAGCTAATTGAACTGGCCGTCAAGCGTGGAGCGGAGTTAGTCACCCTGCCGGAGAATTTTTCGTTCCTGGGGGATGAAGCGGCCAAGCTGGCTCAGGCTCCGGCGATCGCCACCGAAAGTGAGAAATTTTTGCGGCGGATGGCGCAGAAATTCCAAGTGACGATTTTGGGCGGCGGCTATCCTGTCCCGACCCAGGATGGCAAAGTCTACAATACGGCGCTCTTGGTCGATCCGAATGGCCAGGAAGTGGGCCGCTACGAAAAAACTCACCTGTTCGACGTGCTGATTCCCGACGGCGAAACCTACCAAGAATCGTCCATGGTGTTGGCCGGACAAAAGCTGCCGGATCTGTATCACTCGCCGGATTTGGGCAATCTCGGACTGTCGGTTTGCTACGATGTGCGGTTCCCGGAACTGTATCGGCACTTGTCGAAGCAGGGGGCCGACGTGATCTTCGTGCCCGCTGCCTTTACCGCCTATACGGGTAAAGACCATTGGCAAGTCCTGCTGCAAGCGCGGGCGATCGAGAATACCTGCTATGTCGTCGCCCCGGCCCAAACGGGTAAGCATAATCCCACCCGGCAATCCCACGGTCATGCGATGATCGTCGATCCCTGGGGCGTCGTGCTGGCGGACGCGGGCGAAGATACAGGGGTGGCGATCGCCGAGATTAATCCGGCCCGCTTGGCCCAAGTCCGACGCCAGATGCCCTCGTTGAACCATCGCGTCTTTGTTTAGGCTGTACCATTGAAAAAGTGATTTTTTAGTGGGAGTCCGTATGGTGCCTGGCGATTACAGTTCGAGCTTGTTCCAGTTACCGCTGCTGGCGACGGTGGCCGAGGCCCCCGAGGCGAATGCTGCCCTGGTCCTCGCCGGGGTGATGCTAAGCCTGGTGGTGATCTACCTGGCGAGTAAAGTGGGGGGCGAGATTTGCGCCCGGATTAATTTGCCGACGGTGTTGGGCGAACTGGTGGGCGGCGTGATCATTGGCGTTTCGGCGCTGCATTTGCTGATTTTTCCTGGCAGTGGGATTGAGGCCAGTGCCTCACAGATTATGCAATTGCTCCAAGGCACGACGACCCTCGATCCCGCCGCGTTGCAAGTCACCTTTAATGCCCAGAGCGAAGTGATTTCGACGCTGTCGGAGTTGGGCGTGGTGATTTTGCTATTTGAAATCGGGCTGGAATCCGATCTCAAGGCGCTGATCCAAGTCGGGATTCAAGCGGCGGTGGTGGCGGTGGTCGGCGTCACGGTGCCGTTTGTGCTGGGCACGGCGGGCTTGATGTTGTTGTTCCAGGTGCCCGCGATTCCGGCGATCTTTGCCGGGGCGGCGCTGACGGCGACGAGTATTGGGATTACGGCGAAGGTGTTGGCCGAACTGCAACGGCTTTCCTCCCGCGAAGGCCAGATTATCATTGGCGCAGCGGTGCTGGATGATGTGCTGGGGATTATTGTGCTGGCGGTGGTGGGCGGCTTGGTCAAAACGGGCGAAGTCCAGGTGGCGAATATTGTCTACCTCGTGATCAGTGCGGCGGCGTTCTTGATTGGCGGGATTTTGTTGGGGCGGTTGGTCAGTCCGCTGCTGGTCGGCTTGATCGATCGGATGAAAACGCGGGGCAGTCTGCTGCTGGTGTCGTTGATTATGGCGTTTGTCCTGTCCTATGTGGCCGTGGCGATTCAGCTTGAAGCGATTTTGGGAGCGTTTGTGGCGGGGTTGATCCTGGCGGAGACGAGCAAACAACATGAGCTGGGCGAGCAGATTAAACCGATCGCCGATATGCTGGTGCCCGTGTTCTTTGTGGTGGTGGGGGCGCGCACTGACGTCAGCGTGCTGAATCCCTTTAACCCCGCGAACCAGGAGGGCTTGATTATCGCCACATTCCTGGTGCTGGTGGCGATCGTCGGCAAAGTCGTGACGGGCCTGGCGGTGTTTGGGCTGCCGGGGATTAATCGGTGGGCGATCGGGGTGGGGATGATCCCGCGTGGGGAAGTGGGCTTGGTGTTTGCCGCCTATGGCGCGACCACGGGGGCGCTAAATTCCGCTTTGCAGGCGGCGGTGATTGTGATGGTGATTGTCACGACCTTTATCGCGCCGCCGTTGTTGCGAATTGCCTTTGGGCCGGATGGGGCGGCGGGGCCAGAAGTGCTGGTTGCCGAGTCCTCAGCGAATTAAGCAACGGTCGAAACAAATCCGGGGCGACGCACGTCAAGCTGGATAACTTGACCGGCGTTGCCACTGATTCAATCCGGGATTTTGATCCAGCAACGGGCGGATGCTGATCGGCCCGTGATGATTTTGGTTGGTTCAGAAAAAATGTGATAACTTGTAGCACGACTTTGGGCGGATGTTGGATGCCCTGGTGCGATCGCGCGAGTTCATTCCCCGCTGGTTCCCGTCCTCACACACCACGTATCGTCCGATGCGTCCTTACCCCATGCGTTGGAATTCAATCAAGTTCAACCGTTCTGCCAATCGTTATTTGACCACCCTATTGGCGGCCAGTGGTGCCCTGTTGCTGGCCCTGCCCGCCCAGGCGGCAAAGCTGCAAACCTGGGGGTTTGACGCGGGACGCAATCAGTTGGAATTCACCACCGATACGGGTGTCCAGCCCCAGGCCCAACTGATCATGAACCCAACGCGGTTGGTGATCGATCTGCCCGGCGTGGTGTTCGGCAAGCCCCAAACTACCCAACCCGTCAATTCCGCCGCCATCCGATCGGTGCGGGCGGGGCAATTTGAGAAAGGCACGACGCGGATCGTGATCGAACTGGAGCCGGGCTACACGCTCGATCCGCTGCAAGTGAAATTTAAGGGTCTCTCGCCGCGCCAGTGGACGGTGTCGATTCCGACGCCGCAGCGGGAAATTGGCGGCAATCCCCTGCCCCCGGTGAGCACCATTCCCGGCGGCAATCCGCCCCTGCCCGATGGGCCGATTCCCGATGTGGCCAATACCCAAATTCAAAGTGTACGCGTCACGGGCGACGGCTTCTTCGTCCGCACCAGCGGCCAAGTGCCACAAATTCGCCTGACCCGGACGCCCGATCGTCGCCGGATTGATGTGGATTTGCTGGGTGCGAGTATTTCGCCCAGTGTCAGTCCCCGCGACTTCATTGTGAACAAATCCGGCGTCAGTCGGACGATCATCACCCAAGTTCAAGGCAGCCCGCCGATCGCCCGCGTCAGTCTGCTGGTTGATCCGACGACGCCCGATTGGCAAGCCACCTACAGCGATATTGGCGGGGTGGTGCTATTGCCGGGGAGTGGCGGGCCAGTGGTCACGCCGCCGCCAGCGGCGAGCGGTGTGACAACGATTCAGGCCGTGGATCTCGATCGGAATAATCAGTTGGTGATCGCTGCGAACCAGCCGATGTCCTACACGGCGGGCTGGGATCGATCGGCGGGCTACTACAAAGTCACGATCCAGAACGCCCAACTCGACAAAAAACTCAAAGGCCCGCAGCTCACCGCCAATAGCCCGCTGCTCCAAGTCCGCCTGCGCCAAGAAACGCCCCAAACCGTGGCGATTCTGATCTCCCCCGCTGCCGGAGTGGTGGTGAATAGTCCCGTCAGTACGGGTCGCCAGTCGATCGCCCTGGCCCTGACCCAGAATCGATCGTTGCCGCCCGTGGTGTTTCCCACCGATGGCACGGTGATTCCGGTGCCGCCGACCCAGCCGGGTGGGTTGCCGGGGCCACGTCTGCCGATCGGGCGGGCGATGGTGGTGATTGATCCGGGCCATGGCGGTCGGGATCCGGGAGCCGTTGGTCGCGGCAATATTTACGAAAAAGAAATCGTGCTGGACATCAGCCGTCAGGTGGCGGCAATCCTCGCGCAGAATGGCGTCTCGGCGGCCCTGACCCGCAATGGCGATGAGGAGATTGATTTGGAGCCACGGATTGCGACGGCGGAGCGGGCCAATGCTACGGTGTTTGTCAGCATCCATGCCAACGCGATTAGCCTCGATCGGCCCGACGTGAATGGCCTCGAAACCTACTACTTCGAATCGGGACTCGGCTTGGCGAATACGATCCATGCCAGCATTCTACGCAATGCCAATGTTGAGGATCGACGGGTGCGGAAGGCGCGGTTCTTTGTCCTGCGCAAGACTTCGATGCCGTCGGTCTTGGTGGAGACGGGCTTTGTCACCGGGGCGACGGATGCGGCCAATCTCGCCACCCCCGCCCACCGCCAAAACATGGCGCGCGGCATTGCCCAGGGGATTTTGCAGTATTTGCGTGGGGGTTAAGCCGTGGTGTTAAACCCAACTGCCGGGGGGTATGAGGGGGCACGCGTTCCGTGATATAAATTCAGCTACCCCGTCGTGCCGTTTGTGGTGCGCGATCAGCTGTAGAGGAGTGACAAGCGACGTGACGATCGCAACTGAAGGACTGTGGCATGACTTGAGCGTCGGCGGGCCGACCCAAGCCCCGATCGGGCTGTTTGACAGCGGCGTGGGTGGGTTGACGGTGGTGCGGGAGATGTACCGCCAGTTGCCGAACGAGTCGTTGATTTATGTTGGGGATACGGCCCGCTTGCCCTACGGCACCCGGACTGGGGCCGAGATTTTGCAATTTGTGCGCGAGATTTTGCACTTCATGGTCAGTCATGGCACCAAGATGGTGATCATGGCCTGCAATACCAGCTCGGCCCTGGCCCTGGAACAAGTGCGATCGGAGTTTGACATCCCGATTTTGGGGGTGATTTTGCCGGGGGCATTGAGTGCGGCGCAGCAGGGCGATCGGATTGGGGTGATCGCCACGCCCGCCACGGCCCAGAGTCATGCCTACCGCGACGCGATCGCCCTGGCCAAACCCACGGCCCAGGTGTGGGAAGTCGGTTGTCCCGAGTTTGTGCCGATCATTGAGCAGAACCAAATCCATGCGCCGGAAACCCGTGAGGTGGTGCAGCGCTATCTCGCACCGCTGATCGAACGGTCAATCGACACCTTGATCTACGGCTGTACTCACTATCCCCACTTGGCTCCGGTGATTCGCAGTATCTTGCCGGATACCGTGCGGCTGATCGATCCAGCGGTGGCGGTGGTGCAGGCGGCGGCCCAGGAACTGGATTTGCTGCAACTGCGCCATGGGCAACCCGCGCTGCCCAGCCAGTTCTATGTCAGCGGCGATCCGGAACCGTTTATCCGGACGGCGAAACAATGGTTAGGCTACACGCCGATCGTCCAGGTTTGTGACCTGGCAGCGGTTGCCCCTGCCCCCTTGGAGTCCATCGAGTCGGCCTAATTTCGCCCGTATGACGACGCCCCCCCCGTCCCCCGAATCCGCTGCTGCTCAACCGCCCATTCCCCCCGCGACTCCGGGGCGTCGGGGTAGACGATCGCGGCGGCCCAGGCGGCGGCTACTGCTGCTGCTGCTATTGGCGGGCGGCGCGGGCGGCAGTTGGTGGCTGTGGCGATTCATCCACACCCAACTCGCGCCGCTAATTAGCGATGCCCTGACCCAGGAATTGAGTCGTCCGGTGCGGATGGGGCCGTTGGAGCGGATTTCGCTATCGAGTGTGCGGTTTGGGCCGACAACGCTGCCCGCGACGCCGACGGATCCCGATCGGGTGGCGGTATCGGCGGTCGAAGTCCAGTTCAATCCCTGGCCGCTGCTGACCCAGCGTCGATTGCCGCTGAATGTCACCTTGATTGATGCCAATGGCTATCTGGAGCAGGATGAGGCGGGCTTGTGGGTCGGGACGAAGCTGAAGCCCCCCAAGGAAAAAGGGCCGATCGAGATTCAGTTGAACCAAGTGCGGTTGCAGAATGCGACGATCGAATTCTCGCCCAAGCCCAAACCCAAGCGCCCTCGCCAATCGGTGCGGCTGAAAAATCTCGCGGGCTTTATTAATCTGCTCGATCGCAATCGCCGCTTTTCCTACTATGTCCGGGCCGATTCGTTACAGCAAGGGACGTTCCGAGTCCGGGGCGAAACCAAAAAACTGACTCAAACCGATGGCAAAACCGATCTGCTGTCCAAAATCAACATCGAGGGCGACAATTTCCTGCTGTCCGAGGTCGATCGGTTGATTCGCCTGCCCGTGGATATTCAAGCGGGCCGATCGGACGGCAAAGTCGATGTCACCCTGAATCCCGATTTGACCTTTGGGGTGCAGGGGCGGCTTAAACTGAAGCAGGCGAGGCTCGTTGCGCCCGGTACGCCCAAGCCGATCCAGGCGATTAATGGCGATATTGAACTGGCCGATCAGACGGTGAAACTCAAGGGCGTGAAGGGACAGTTTGGGCTGATTCCAGTGGTGGCGACCGGGACGATCGATCCGGTGGCGGGATTCGATCTCGACGTCCAGATTGCCCGCTTGGGCTTGCCGACATTTTTCAAAACCTTTGCGATCAAGTCCCCTGTCCCGATCATCGGCACCGTGGCCGCCCAGATTAAGCTCACGGGTTCCGCCACTGCGCCGATCCTGTCCGGCGCGGTGCGGAATATCCAACCCGTGGTCGTGGACAAACTGGTGATCGCCCAAGCCAGCGGCAATTTCCGCCTGAATACGAAAACGGGCGTGATGCAATTGGCGAATCTGGTCGCGGTGCCCCAGGTGGGTGGGCGGGTAACGGGCCAAGGGCAAATGCGCGTTGCTGTACCGCAAACGGTGAATTTGGATCTGACGGCGGTGGGCGTTCCGGGTGACGCGATCGTGCCGATTTATGCATCACAAAAACCACCGTTTAAGATTGGTAACGTCAGCGCTACGGCCAACGTCAGGGGCAACGTGAACAACCTCGTCACGCGCGTCAATTGGCGTGCGCCGGAGTCGGACTACGCCGCCACGGGCGACCTGACGATCGCCCAGAATGGCCGCAATCTTGACCTGACTCGATTCGCCGCTCAGGCCTATGGCGGCAGCGTCACGGCGACGGGCCAACTGCGCGATCAGCAATGGTCGCTCCAAGCCAAATTAGCCAATGCAAATCTGGTTAAAATTAATCCCACACTCACCGGATTACTCAGTGGCGATGCGGTGTTGCGGGGCCGTTTGGATCAACCGAGTATCGAGCAAACCACCGGGACGATTAATCTCACCACCCAAACCTACGGCGGCCAAATCAACGCGATCGCGCAATTGGCCGATCGCCGCTGGCAGGCCACGGTGAAGCTCGCGGGCGTCCAACTGGCTCAGGCGAACGCCGATTTGCGCGGGGCAGCGGATGGGACGCTGCGATTACGGGGCAATCTGGCGGAATTAGATCGCGCCCGCACGACGGTCGATGGACAAGTGCGGCTGTCCCAGGGGATTGCGCTGGTGACGCAGCCGATCGATGCGAAATTTAACTGGGATGGGCGGCAGATTAATCTAATTTCGGCGATCGCCCCGGATCTGTTTGCCAGTGGGAAGATTTTGGTGGATCTGAAAACCACGCCGACGATCGCCGGGTTGGATTTGCGGGTGAAGACGCAGAATTTGGCGCTCAGGGCGTTGCCGCTGACCTTGCCGGAACAAGTTAAGCTGCGGGGGATGACGGATTTTGATGGGCGAATTACGGGCTTGCCGACCCAGCCCCAACTTCGGGGTCAGGTGGCGCTGCGCGACTTCGCCGTGAACCAGCTCGGGTTCGCGCCGCTGAAGGGCGCGATCGACTTAACCCCAGGACGGGGGATCAAGCTCGATTTGGCGGGTGGGGGCGATCGATTCGCGTTTAATCTGAATGGCCAAAACCAACCGATCGCGCTGAATGTCCAACGCGGCGCATTTAAGCTGGTCGGTCAAACCCAAGGTGAATTGTTCAATGTCGCGGTGGCGGCGTTGCCGCTGGATGAACTGGCGACCTTGGGGCTGCCGCTGCCCGGAATTGGCGGGACATTATCCGGAAATCTGGCGGTGAATATTGCTCAACGTTCACTGCCCAATGCGATCGTGACGATCGACCAAGCGGCGATCGGTCAGTTCCCGTCGGCCTTCCGCAGTCAGCAAATCCAAGCGCAAGTCAGTTATGTGAATGGCGCGGCCCGTGGCTCGATCGCCCTGCGCCAACCCCGCTTCGGCACGATCAGCAGCAACGACGTCACGACGAATTTTGCCTACGCGAATCAGGTGCTGCGGGTGGCGGATTTGGTCGTCCAAAAGGGCGACAGTCGCTTCACGATCGCGGGATCAGTCGATCTCAGTCGGCCCACGCCCCAGGTGGCGGGCACTTTGAATGTGGCTCAAGGTCAGATTGCCGATGTGCTGGGGGCGTTGCAGATCTTCCGGCTGACGGACTTCCTGCGCGGGCCGACGCTGCCGACCTACGCCAATGCCCAGGCGATCGGGGTGCCGACGGTGGGTGCGTCCCGCCAATCCGACGTGTCGCTCAAGACCCAACTGGAACGGCTGGCCGAACTGAACATGCAGATTAAGCAACTCGCCCTGAGCCGCGCCAGCCTGACCCAGACCTCGGCGGACGGCCAATCCGTTGAACCGATCCTGCCGGAATTGGCCGATATTCGCGGCCGGTTTAATGCCAATACGCGCTTCCGCTTCGGCGCACAGGGTTTGGAAGTGGATGCCTTGAACTTGGTGGCAAACAATGTGGAATGGCGGCCCTATCCGGGTTACGTCAGTCTGCAACGGGTGGGCAACCAGACCGCCGTGGTGAACAACGACAATCGGATCTTGCAGATTCAAGCGATTACCGTGGCGGCCAGCTACACCGCCGGACAGTTCAACCTCACCCGCGCCGAAGCCCAGATGGGCGATGCCCGCGCTGAGTTGCAGTTGAACTACGGCGGCAAAGAAACCTTCGCGCAGTTGAATGTGACCAAACTGCCGATCGTGGATATCCAGCGGTTCTACCCATTGTTCTCCGCAAATATCGGGGGCGAAATCGGCTTCCAGGCCACGCTGAATGGCAAACGCGCCACGCCCACCAGTCCGGCGACGCTCAGTGGCCAAGGTAATATCGGGATCACCGAAGGCTCGATTAACGGCGTGCCGATTAGCACCGCCCGTGGGGTCTTCAACTATCTGCAAGGGCGACTCGACGCGACAGCGGTGCTGCGACTGATGGATACGCCGGAGCCGTTATTCGTGACGGCGAATGTGCCATTGGGCTTGCCGATACTCGGCGTGGAACCCAAGGACGAACACGTGGAAGGTTCGATCAAGGTCAAAAACGAAGGATTGGCCTTGCTCAATCTGGTGGGTGCACCGATCAAATGGCTCGGCGGCGCGGGGGAAGTGAACCTCGACCTGGGCGGGAATATCCAGAATGTCACAGCGCAAGGCACCGTCGCGTTAAATGACGCCAGTTTCGAATTGCCGGGCTTGCCGCAGCCGTTGACCAATGTGAATGCGCAGATTCTGTTCAATCGGAATGTGGTGCAGGTGCGGCAGTTGGCAGCGGTGTTTAGTCAGGGGAAGGTCGCGGCGCGGGGGACGTTGCCGCTGTTTAATCTGACGCCGAATCGGCCGATTCCGAATAATTTGGCGGTGGCGGATTGCCTCAGTGCCGATCCGGAGCAGCCCTTAAATATTGCCCTCGATCGGATTTCGTTGAGCTATAAGGGCCTGTATCAAGGCGGCGTGCGCGGCTGTGTGAATGTGGCGGGCAATCTCTTGCAGCCACGGGTGACGGGGGAAATTGCGCTGTTTAATGGGCAAGTGCTGTTGGCGGATGAAGTGCCCGATGTCGCGGGGGCGGGGGTGTCCGATGACGCTGCCGACGCCGCTGCCACTGGACTTAGCTTCCAAGATCTGCGCCTCAAATTGGATCAAAATATTCAAATCGTCAAAGCCCCGATCGTCAACTTCGTCGCGGGCGGTACGCTCCGGGTGAATGGTAATCTCAATGCGCTGAAGCCAGAGGGCGAGATTGTGCTGAAATCGGGTCAGGTGAATTTGTTCACGACGCAGTTTGTCTTGGCGCGGGGCTACAAACATCAGGCGATATTTACGCGCGATCGGGGACTTGATCCGACCTTGGATATTCGCTTGATTTCGTCGGTGCCGGAGGTGACGCGTAGCTCGATCCAAACGACCACGCAAACCTTCTCCTCCGAGGTGAATGATTCGCCATTATTGGCCACGAATTTTGGCTCGTTGCAAACGGTGCGGATTGAGGCCAAGGTGGCGGGGCCTGCCAGTCAGCTGTTTGATAATTTGGAATTGAGCAGTAGTCCGAATCGTAGTCGGAATGAGATTATTGGTTTAATTGGCGGCGGTTTTGTCGATACCTTGGGACGCGGGGATAGCACTCTGGGCATTGCGAATCTGGCGGGTTCGGCGTTGCTGACGAATATCCAGGGCTTTATTGGCAACGCGTTGGGCCTGAGTGAATTCCGGCTCTTTCCGACAATCTCCACTGACGAAGATCGCCGATCGTCCACGTTAGGTTTGGCAGCGGAAACGGGTGTGGATATTACGCCCGCGTTATCGGCTTCGGTGTTGAAGATTCTGACGTCGCCCAAACCCGCGCAGTTTGGTTTGCGCTATCGAATTAATGACAATATTTTATTCCGAGGATCGACGGATTTCTTCGGGGATAATCGGGCGGTGTTTGAATACAATGTGCGATTTTAGAATTATGGCAGTTAAACGGCAATTGACGGTTGATGGCGATCGCCACGATCCCCCTAAATCCCCCTTAAAAAGGGGGACTTTGACGCATGTCCCCCTTTTTAAGGGGGGCTAGGGGGGATCGGATCTGTGGCACAAACTAGCCAGTCGGATACTGCAATCATCTCGCCATTAAGTGAGTTTGGCCTCGGCCCGATCGATCCCATCGATCCGCAATGGTCAATGGTTACCGATCGATATGCGGGGATTTGTCCGACAACGGGCGATCGATTATCCTTGCCGCGCACCCGATTAGCCGAAACGATCGCGCAGCATTTAATGCAGCAATTCGTTCTGGATCAAGCCTTTCAGCGCGAGGGCAAAATGTATGGCATTTTATTGGTCGCTGATCGATCGGGTGAATTGGGCGTATTAAAAGCCTTTTCTGGATTATTCCAAGGCCAAGCCGAACAACCCGGTTGGGTGCCACCAATTCCCGGTCGGCAATTAGTGGCGGATGTGGAACAAACGGTGTTGCAACAACTCGCGGATTTGAAACAGCAATTAATTGATTTGCCAAATTTACCCGATCGGGCCGAGTACCAAAAGCTCAAGGCGCAGTTCGATCGGCAATTACAAGATTTAAATGCCGTGCATCGCGATCGGCAAACCCAACGCCAAACCCAACGAGAATTACTCGCGCAAACTTTAACGCCTGAAGAATTAGCATCACAATTTGCCAACCTCACACGCCAAAGCCAAATGGACGGCATCGAAAAACGCAATCTGAAGCGCGATCGGGATTTGGTTCTACAACCACTCAAAGCCAAATCCGACCAAATCACGCACCAAATCCAAACGCTAAAACAACAGCGCAAACAACTCTCTCAACAACTCCAAACCCAAATGCATGAGGCCGCTGCGGTGATGAACTTTCTTGGCGTCGCCAAATCATTGCGTGAATTAATGCCAGGCGGCATTCCGACGGGAACCGGGGAATGCTGTATGCCGAAGTTATTGCACTACGCCGCGAGTCACCAATTGCGCCCGATCGCGATCGCCGAATTTTGGTGGGGCAGTGAGACGGGAGATCGGCTCTCAGGCGAATTCTATGGCCCTTGTGCGCCCCGCTGTCAGCCATTGCTCGGCTTTATGCTGTCGGGGTTGAATGCGCCGTCGCTGGGCTTTGCGGTGCGATTTGAAGATGATTGGTTGATCGTGGTGGATAAGCCGTCGGGATTGCTGTCGGTGCCGGGGCGTTACGTCGAGACGCAGGATAGTGTGTTGCGGCGGTTGCAATGGTTGCGGCCTGATATTTCCTGGCGATCGGTGCATCGACTCGATCAAGATACGTCGGGTTTGCTGGTCGTGGCGAAAGATGTCGCAACGGCAAAACAGCTCCAACAACAATTTCAAACGGGCAATGTAACGAAATATTACGAAGCGATACTTGCTAGTGTAATTTCGGAGAAAACGGGCACTATTAAGTTACCTCTAGCACCGGATGATGAAAATCGTCCGTACCAAATCATCGATCGGCAAAGGGGGAAACCGAGTCAAACCCGCTACCGTGTCATTGCATTGATGACATCGCAGACTCGGATCGAGTTTCAGCCAGTCACCGGACGTACCCACCAGCTACGTGTACATGCGGCGATCGGATTGGGTGCCGCAATTGTCGGCGATCGACTGTATGGTCAAGCAAGTGAGGGCGAACGACTCCATCTCCATGCCAAATCCATTCAGTTTTCCCATCCCGTGACGGCGCGGCTGCTCTCAGTGGTATCACTTGTACCATTTTGATTGATACGATTGACGGTTGAATCAATTTCCTGTTGTTCGTTAGATTTCTCTCCGATCGGGGCATATTTGATCCCAAGCGACGATATCGGTATCGGAAAATTATTCGCTTCTACCTTCATCAATTGTTTTCACGATATCAATTCGGATGTTGTTCGCCGCTGGTATTGATTTATCACCCTGTTGCTAAGTTTCGCGTCCCGGAAAATCTAGGCTGATTTTGTGACGTATTGAGTTTGTTTTTAGAGTTCGATCGCTCATGTTGGTGGACGGTTGATCGATTTTATTAGGTTTCCTTGGATATTCGATGCCGCAGGGATTGCGGTCGATCGATCCGCATGTTTTGGTTGCGGTTACGGACATTGGGTGGATTGGTTTAGTCGCGTTGTGACTAGCCTCAGTTTTCTGTGCTTCGAAAGCCTATTTTCTAAATAAATGAGGGATTTTAATCATGGCTGCAAGTATTGCACTGTTAAAGACCAGCGTATTTCTGGATGATAATACGGATGGTTTTGCTGGACTCGGTGAGAAGGTCAAATACACATTCACGGTGACGAATAGCGGGACAGAACCGCTGACAGGTATTAGTATTACTGATACTCGATTGGGGATATTGGGGGATGCACCATTAGTGGTGCCAGCCTTGGCGGCTGGTGCATCGACGATCGTTACGACCGATTATCTACTTAACGCAGTTGACCTTGATGCGGGCGAAATCAATAACACCGCCACCGTGACGGCGACTGGTACCACTGGTGCGGCAACGGCAACGGCCAATGCGACCCAAGGCTATAATGTACAGGCCGGATTGGACTTAACGAAGGTGGCTGGGGCGATCCTGGACACGAATGGCAATGGTCGTACGGGTGATGCGGGTGATACGATTCGCTACGACTATACCGTAACTAACAATAGTCCCCGGACGGCGTTGAATCTGGTCTTGGTGGATGACAATGGCACGGCGGCAACGACGGATGACGTAACGCTGAATCTAGTTGGGCTGACCAATCAGGATGGTGGTACTGTCGCCAATGATTTGGCGCGGGGTCAAAGTGCCACGGCGAGCTTTAATTATGTGATTCCACAGGGCGTCGTGGATCTGGGCCGGGTGCGCAACTTTGCATCCGTTGATGGTGAAACTCGCAATGGCGTGCCGATCGGCGGAACAACGGTGCGAACTGTGACCCTGAACCGGACACCCGCGATCGAGGTGATCAAAACTGCGGGGCCAATTACTGATACCAATGGCGATGGCTTCGATAGCCCCGGCGACCAAATTGTCTACAACTACACGGTGAAAAATACTGGGAATGTGACCCTCACAAATGTCACACTGGTTGATGATAATGGCACGGCGATCGCCAGTGACGATGTGCCAGTGACATTGACCCAAACCACGTTGGCCCCGAATGCCACCACGACGGGGACGTTTACCGGGACATTGACCCAAGTGGCGATCGATGCGGCGAATTTGACGAATATCGCCACGGCAAAGGGAATACCACCCACAGGCGTCAATCCTAACCCAGTGACGGATACGGATACTAAAACGGTGATTCCCAAGGCGACACCCGCGATCGATTTGGTCAAGAAAGCCGGGTTAATCGTTGATGCGAATGCCGATGGCGTGAACAGCGCAGGCGACACGGTGAAGTACGATTACACGGTGAAAAACACGGGTAATGTAACGCTAACTAACGTTATATTAGTCGATGATAACGGAACACCGGGTCTGACCACTGATGATCAGACAATTACGCTGACTAATACGACGCTGACTCCGGGACAAACCACAACAGGTACATTAACTGGCACGCTGACCCAAGCCGCGATCGATGCCGCAGTTTTAACCAATATTGCGAACGTGACAGGCAAGCCCCCCACTGGCCCAAATGTCGTCGATCGCGATACTCAAACTGTGACTCCGGCTGGAACTCCCGCGATCGACCTGATCAAGCAAGCAGGCGCGATCGTTGATGCCAATGCCGATGGTGTGAACAGTGCGGGCGATACGGTTAAATACGATTACACGGTGAAAAATACGGGTAACGTGACGCTGACGGCGGTGACGTTAATCGATGATAACGGGACGCCGACGGTGGCCACCGATGATGTGCCGATCGTCCTGGCCAATACAACACTCACTCCTGGTCAGAGCACGACCGGCACCTATACCACGACGCTCACCCAGGCGGTGCTGAACGCGGGTGTCTTGACGAATATTGCCGATGTGTCAGGCAAACCGCCGACTGGGCCGAATGTCACGGATAAAGACACTCAAACAGTCACGCCAGCCCTCACAGCGGCGATCGATTTGGTCAAAAAAGCGGGGACGATCGTTGATGCTAATAAAGATGGTGTGAATAGTGCGGGCGACACTGTCACCTACGATTACACCGTGAAAAATACGGGTAACGTGACGCTGACGGCGGTGACGTTAATCGATGATAACGGGACGCCGACGGTGACCACCGATGATGTGACGATCGTGCTTGCCAATACGACACTCACCCCCGGTCAAACCACCACGGGCAACTACACCACCACCCTGACTCAAGCCGTGCTGAATGCGGGTGTCTTGACCAATATTGCCGATGTGACAGGCAAGCCCCCCACTGGCCCGAACGTCACGGATAGGGACACCCAAACGGTTAATCCAGCGGGGACTCCAGCGATTACTTTGGTGAAAACCGCAGGCGCGATCGTGGATTTCAATAACGACAACATCCAAAGTGCGGGCGATAAGGTAACTTATACCTATACGGCAACCAATACTGGCAATGTCGATTTGTTCAATGTCAGCTTGAGTGACGATAATGGGACGCCGTCGTTGGTGTCGGATGATTTCCCAGTGCTATTCACCACGGGTTTAACCGATATTGACAAGGATCTAGCCTTGGATGATTTAGTTGTCGGTGGCGTGGCGGTTGGCACTTACACCAAAACCCTGACCGCAGCGGATTTGGCGTTGCCGAGCTTCACGAATTTGGGCACGGTGACGGGCGTCGATCGGAAGAACACTTCCGTTAAAGCCACCGATCCGGAAACCATTACTTTCCTCCCACCGCCTCCGTCCAAGCCCCCCCATATCTCGTTGGAAAAAGAGGCTTGCATCGATCTCGGTGCGGATCATTGCCTGAATGCGGGCGATATCATCACCTATACATTCAAGGTGACCAATACGGGAGAGATCACGATCGATGCAGTGAAGATTGATGACGTCCTACCGGGCTTGAGTCAGATCACCTTCGACAAGCCCTTTACATCCTTGAAGCCAGGTGAATTTATTACGGCGACGGCAACCTATGCCATCACGGAGCAAAATATCTGCGATTGCTTTGTCGAAAACTTCGCCACAGCCTATGGCAATCCCCTGGGTGGTAAGCCAAATGACATCAGCGATGATGGCGTGGCTAAAGATGGCTTGATTATCCGCTTTGACAATTGCGATTGGTGGACGGAATCGGTGGATGTCGCGCCTACCCCGATCGATTTGGGTGGCAATCCTGGATCTAACCCCGGTAGCAATCCTGGTGGTAATCCGACGACTAATCCCGTCACGCCGCTACCAGGCCTCCCGACCACCAGTGGCAACACGATTTATGGCACCGCTGGCAATGATGTGATCAATCCCGGTGGCAACGTGGATTATGTGGTCTATGCCAATGAAGGTCAGAACGCGATCGTCACAGGCAATGGTCAAGATGAACTGTATGGTGGTTCGGGCTTGGATGCCTTTGTGGCCGGTGATGGTGATAATACCGTCTACGGCAATGAAGGTCGCAATATTGTCATCACTGGCAATGGCAAGAATACCGTCTACGGTGGTTCGGTGGCCGATGCCATCTTCACTGGATCGGGTGACGACCGAATCTATGCCAATGAAGGTGACAACTATGTTTCCGCTGGCGCGGGCAACAACAAAGTTTACGTCGGTGGCGGCGTGGATTATGTGGTGCTGACTGGCGGGGCTGGATTCAGCCAGGTGTATAACTTCAATGCGGGCCAGGACAAATTCGGTTTGGCGGGGATTAATGCCGCTGATATTACGGTGGAAGCCGTGACCAGTGGTGGCTACTTCACGCGGATTAGCGCGGGTGCCGACGTGTTGGCCGAATTGGATGGTGCGAATCTGACCAAGGCACAAATTCAGTTCGAGACCTTAGGGAATGCCGGAAATTCGTCGGTGAGTTTCTTGGCTGACCCACTGCGATCGGACTTGCGGAATCAGTTGATCGCGGCGGGGACACCTGCGGCGACGGTGAATTCGCTGTTTGCTTAGGGTTGAATTGAGTTAATTGAAAGGGCCAATCGTTTTGACGATTGGCCCTTTCTTGGTTGTAATGGTTTAAATATGAAGTCCTGCCGAACCGCCCCCCGGCCCCCAATTCTGGGGGAGAAAGAGCCACAAACAACTAAGTCAAAGCCCCCAGTATTGGGGGTTTGGGGGCCTGGTTTGCGCGATGAATAGTTGATTTATATTTAACCAGGCTGAACCACGATCGCGTCTTTTTGCTCTACCGTCAGCCCATCGATCGCCTGCTGAATCCCTTGCCCCATGGATTTTACACCGTAATGTTCGATGCAACGTTGGCGCGATCGGACACTTTTCTCCACGGCTTCATCCCAGTTTTGGAAAATATGCTGAATCGTTTCGGCAATCTGTTTGGGATTATTTGGTTCCACGACGTATCCGGTGTCACCGAGGATTTCGGGGATGTCGCCGACGTTGGTGGAGATTACGGGTTTGCCCATGGCCATGCCGTCGCTGAGTTTGAGCGGGAATTGGGCTTTGGCGGTGAGGCTTTCGCGTTGGGGGACGACGACGACGTGGGCGGCCATGACGACGTTGGGCATTTCTTCTACGGGTAATCGTGGGATTTTGATTATCCAGTTGCCGTAGCGTTGTTTTAAGCGATCGTCGTAGTCATCGTAGGGACTGCCGCCGATAATGACTAAACGTAAATCGGGTTCATTTAATTGTTCCAAGGCGTCAAGTACGTCTTCGACGCCTTTGTGCGGGCGCGGGGCACCGGGGAACATCAGGACGCGATAATCGGATAAGCCATATTTGGCCCTGGCCGCATCGGCGTCATAGGGACTGGGATCGAATAAATCGGTGTCTTTGCCGTTGGGGACGTAGATGCCGCCGAAGCGGTCTTGGAGAAATGCGGTGTCGATCGTGATGCCGTCCGCTTTCTTCGTCCAGTTCTCCAACCATTTCACGTAGAGTACATGGTCGGGTTCGCGCAGTTGGCCGTCGGACTTGAACAGGTCGCGATAAAACTTTTTGGGGCTGGCTTGGTAGCGCCAGTCGTCGCCGCCGCACCAGCTCAGTTCCCAGTCGTCCATGTCGAGGAGGAGTGGTTTGCCCGTTTGCCAGCGGCGGATCAGGCCGATGCCGAAGCTGGTGGGTTTGGGCTTCACGGCGTAGAGGATGTCGCCATCGAGTTGGCTGAGCAGGGCTTTGGCCGCGCCGAAGAATTGGGGATAATGTTTGCCGGGGATGGCTTTGACTTCGATGCCGTTGGGAGGCGTGGCGTAGAGTTCGGGGCCGAATTGGAAGCCGACGACTTCGACGGCGTAGCCGAGTTGGCGCAGGACTTGACCGAGGAGAAAGGCCCGCACGGCACCGCCGCCGGAAAGGTCGCTCACGATCAGGGAAACTTTCAGGTTCGGGGTTGTCAAGTCAGCCACGGGTTCGGGGTAGGGAGTGTGATGCCCAAATCAATGATTTGTTGCGAAAATTGTGATCCCCCTAAATCCCCCTAACTCCTTCGGAGAGGCTTCGCCAACAAAAGGGGGACTTTGAATCCGGTTCCCCCCTTTTTAAGGGGGCTAGGGGGATCGTGACGGTTGCAACAAACGATCAGACTTTATAAGACATCCTTTAGCGGCGATCGATATTTTCGCGATCGACCTGCTTACAATTATGAACGACGTAGGAGGGTTTACGAAAGCAGATGAATCAGAATGCCTT